>NZ_CAKTGT010000003.1 GCF_934561735.1 uncultured Eubacterium sp. | reverse complement strand
AAGCGTGGCAGAAATGCCAAGGTGGGGCATAATCCAAAATCCGCAAGCCAGGGAGAGTACCACATCGCAACAGGTGTAGAGGCACTTTTCGGATATTTGTACCTTACCGAGCAGGACGACAGAATTAAAGAACTGTTTGGAATTATAACCGAATAAAAAGTAATTTAATAAGGTTAACCGTTCTTGTATTTTCACAATACAGGGCGGTTATTTTTTATTTAATATGAAACATAGCTTGAATTTTGTGTAAAACACACATATTCGCAATAAAAAGTTTGTGAAATTTGCACAACCACATTTTTGCGTTTTTATTGTGATATATATATGTAGGCTGAAAAGCTTGATAATATAAATACAAAAAGGATGTGTTGTTTTGAAAACAAAAAACGAAAATGAAATTCCGTTTGAAAAGGAATTACTGGAAGGATTTGTAAAGCGACTTAAATTTCAAATGGAATATGAAAAACTTTGCAAATGGGAAATTAATAAACAGGAGTTCAAAAAATATGTCTTGATTTGCGAAAAATTAAGAGAAATTGCAAAAAACAATTCGGGTGAAGTTTTAATTGATTATAAAACGCAACTTGAGGGCAAAGACTTTTTCTTTGAATTCGATAAGACTGCAAGATGTGAAATTGAGATTCCGGCTCTTGCAATGAATAAAAACGAACTGAGTGATTTAATTAAAATACTGCAATCATCTATTGAAATAGATATTGATTTATCAAAAGATAATCAAATTTTAATTACATTTTATTTCCCAAATGTCTACATAAACAAGGGAATTCCGCTTAAATTTAATGATGATTCACAAAGTTAATAAACTTATAATTTTATAAAAGGAAAGGGTGTTTAAATGTAAAATTTATGAATGTATAGCAGGAGCAATACTGTGTATAAAAACATCAGAGCAAATCGAATGCAATGTTGAACTACACAAAAGTACAATATTTTGGACTTATTAATTCGAAATGCGGCTTATTCGTATCTTTTTGTTGACATAAACAATTTCGGTTGCTACTATAAAGGCGAAGACGAAAGGAGTAACAAATGAGTAAAAAGATATTTACAAAGAAAAACTGTATTTGGGCAGCAGCGGTTATTTTGGTTATTGTGGCAATAATTATAGCGGTTAATAAGTATAATGCTTACAAAGAAGAATTAAACAATTATAATTATGCAGTTTCGTGTGTTATGGGTGAAGATTATGATACAGCCTTGGAATATTTTTATAAATGTTCGTATTCGTTCAACGATACATTTGAATGGGAAGAGGTGATTAAAGGGCATGAGTGTTTAGTTAAAGGTGAATACGCCGATGCGTATGATTATGTGAAATATGTGAATTTTGAATATCTTACTCAGGAACAGAAAGCGTTTGTTGATAAAAGAATCGGTGAAATAGAAAAGGCATATGAAAAATATGAGAAGACACAAGAAACCACAACAAGGTCGATTGTAACAACAACAAGGTCTGCTGAAAGGTACTACTATACTACGAAAAATCATAAAACAACCGATTCTGACCCGTATGATGCTAAAAGTTACAGAAATGAAGAAGATTTTTATTATGACCATTATGATGATTTCTATGATTATTATGATGCGGAAAATTACTATGATGAACATCAAGATTAAATCTTCTTTGTTTGATAAAATGTGTTAAGACGGAGTTTGAAGTGCTGTTTGGTTTATATTAAACAAAATAATTCTTTACAAATTCGATTTTGTGTGATATAATCTTTTTGCTTAATGCGGATGACTCGGTTCTGGGGGCAAGTCGGATACGACATACACCGAGCCCACTACTGTGTTTTTCGCAATGCAAATATTATTATGAAAGGTGATTTTAATTATGACACAGGCAGAAAAGCAAGCTATTATGGCTGAATACGCTACTCACGAGGGTGACACAGGTTCTGCACAGGTTCAGGTTGCTGTTCTCACAAAGAGAATCAACGAACTCACAGAGCACCTCAAGGTTCACAAGAAGGACCATCACTCACGCAGAGGCCTTCTCAAGATGGTAGGTCACAGAAGAAACCTTCTTGCTTACATCTACAAGAAGGATGTTAACGAATACCGTGCACTTATCGCAAAGCTCGGCATCCGTAACACTCTTGAGCGTAACATGGCTGAAAACGAGGACTGATAATCCGTTGGCAAGTGATACCTGTTTGGCATCGCTTGCCTGTTTGTTTTTGATTCCAAAGGAGGAGCAAACAATAGTAGTAAATTGAGGGCGTAATTGCACAGATTTATGCCTTGAGTTTATTACTATTGCCCTCCTTTTGATATATAATAAAAATATTAATTTAGAGAGGTAAAAGTATGTTTTTCAAGAATTTTAAAGTATGGGAAACAGAGCTTGCCGGCAGAAAACTTACCCTTGAAACAGGTAAGATGGCAGGCCTTGCAAACGCATCAATCCTTGCTCGCTATGGCGAAACAGAGGTTTTGTGTAATGTAACAGCTTCGGCAAAGCCGAGAGAGGGCGTTGATTTCTTCCCACTCAGCGTAGACTACGAAGAGAAGATGTATTCGGTTGGCCGTATTCCGGGCTCATTCCAGAGAAGAGAGGGCAGAGCTTCCGAAAAAGCTATCCTCACATCTCGTTGCATCGACCGTCCTATCCGTCCTTTGTTCCCAAAGGATTTGAGAAACGACTGTTCCGTTGTTGCAACAGTTATGTCTGTTGACCCTGATTGCTCACCTGAAATCACAGCTATGATCGGTGTATCTGCCGCAATCGCAATTTCGGATATTCCATGGGACGGCCCTATTTCAGGCGTAAATGTAGGTCTTGTTGACGGTCAAATCGTTATCAACCCGGGTCTTGAGGACAGAGCAAAGAGCGACCTTGTTCTTACAGTTGCTTCAACAGCAGACCTTATCGCTATGATCGAAGCAGGCGGTAACGAAATCAGCGATGACCAAATGTTTGATGCTATTATGGCAGGTCACGAAGAAAATAAGAAGATTGTTAAGTTTATTCAGGAAATTGTTGATGAAATCGGCAAGCCAAAGTTCGCTTACGAATCATCGGATCCTGATCCTGAAATCCTTGCTCAAATCGAGGACTTCTGCATTGAGGATGTTAAGAAAGCACTTGACACAGACGACAAGAATGTTCGTGATGAGGCTCTTCTTCCTATTTATGATGCAGTTCACGAGAAGTTTGACGAACTCTTTGAAGGCAACGAGGGCAAGATTGACGAGATTATGTATCTTGTTCAAAAGCATGTTGTTCGTGCTTGGCTCAAGGATGAGCACAAGAGAGTTGACGGCAGAGGCATTGACGAAATTCGTCCTCTTAATGCTGAAGTTGACCTTCTTTCAAGAGTTCACGGTTCGGGTATGTTCACAAGAGGTCAAACACAGGTACTTTCAGTTGCAACACTCGGTCCTATGAATGATGCACAAATTCTTGACGGTCTTGATGAGCAAACCGAAAAGAGATATATCCACCACTACAACTTCCCATCATATTCAGTCGGTGAAACAAAGCCGTCAAGAGGCCCGGGCAGAAGAGAAATCGGTCACGGTGCTCTTGCAGAAAAGGCACTTGTTCCTGTTCTTCCGTCTGTTGATGAATTCCCGTATGCTATTCGTGTTGTATCCGAAGTTCTTTCTTCAAACGGTTCAACATCACAGGGTTCAATCTGCGGTTCAACTCTTGCTCTTATGGCAGCAGGTGTTCCGATTAAAGCTCCGGTTGCAGGTATTTCTTGCGGTCTTATTACAGGTGATGAGGGCGTTTACGGCGACTTTATGACAATGGTTGACATTCAGGGTCTTGAGGACTTCTACGGCGATATGGACTTTAAGGTTGCAGGTACAAAGAAGGGTATCACAGCAATTCAGATGGACCTTAAAGTACACGGTCTTACTCCTGAAATCATCAAGGAAGCTTTTGCAAAGACACACAAGGCAAGAAATTACATTCTTGACGAAATTATGCTCCCTGTTATCAGCGAGCCTCGTAAGGAACTTTCAAAGTACGCTCCAAAGATGTACACACTTCAAATCGACCCTGACAAGATTGGCGATGTAATCGGCAAGGGCGGCAAGGTTATTCAGGAAATCCAGGCTGAATACGAAGTTAAGATTAACATTGAAGAAGACGGCAGAGTATTCATTTCAGGCGTTGACGCAGAAAAGTGCGAGGGTGCAGTAGGCGTTGTTAAGCTTATCGCAACCGATCCTGAAGTCGGTGCTTTCTACAACGGTGTTGTAACAAGAATTATGAACTTCGGCGCATTTGTTGAAATTGCTCCGGGCAAGGAAGGTCTTGTTCACATTTCCCGTCTTGATGTTAAGAGAACAGAAAAGGTTGAGAATGTTGTTAATGTAGGCGATTCAATCATTGTTAAGTGCATTGAGATTGACGACCAGGGCAGAATTAATCTTTCAAGAAGAGATGCTTTGATTGAACTTGAGGGTATGAAACCTGAAAATGATATTGAAGAAGCTCCTCGCAAGCCAAGACGCGATAATCACCGCCGCGGCGACAGAAGATAATTAAATAAATCAAAGCAGTCATTCGTATGAGTGATTGCTTTTTTTGTATGTAATGTCGTCCCGATATTCCGTGTGCGGTATTTCGTTCAAAAATTGTTTTCTTGATTAAATAACTCATATATAGTATAATATTAATACTATTTTTAAAGGAGTATTTTTATGAGTGAAAAAATCCCAAATATGGATTTTGACGCAGATGAAGTAATTGACGACTTCAAGTCAAAATTCAAGTGGCCTTCAAGCAACGAGGTCGAAGTGGTGGTTAAGCCGCCTAAAGTAGGACTTAAAATTTTGATTTCGCTTCTTATTACCTTGGTTGCGGGTGCAGGCGTTTACTATATGATGATTCCTGCAATGAATTTCAAATCAACAGATTTTTACACATTCTGGTTTATAATCATTGCAATTTTCTGTGCTTCGTTTTATCTTCTTTGCGGTGCAAACAAAAAAGTAGAACGCCGTGAATATTGCAAAAGACGCTCGATTTTTCCGATTGTGTTGGTTGTTTTGATGCTTGTTGTTATGGCAGTCGGCTGGCTTGTGGGCTGCACACTTTTCCGTGCAAAGAGCTACAGCGAACTTGTCGATGTTAAGGAAAGCAGTTTTTCCGAGGACTTCAAGGATATCAATTACACCGATGTTCCCCGTCTTGATGCGGTAACATCAAAGGTTCTTGCCGACCAGCAACTCGGCTCACTTTCGGAATACAAGAGCCAATATGTTGTTTCCAATGTGTCAACCCAAATCAATTACAAAAATCATCCTGTCAGAGTTGCATATCTTGAATATGCCAATGTTTTCAAGTGGTTTAACAACACAAAGGACGGTTTGCCGGCATATATGCTCACCGACCTTGTCAGCCAAAATGTAACTGTTGTTAACTGTGTTGAAAAATTCGGCAGCGGTATCAAATATTCTCCTACGGAACTTTTTAACGAAAAACTTATCCGTCATTTGAGATTTCAGTATCCAACCGCACTTCTTGACACCCCTAATTTTGAGATTGATGATGACGCACACCCTTATTGGATTACTCCGGTGCTTGACAAGACAATCGGTCTTTTCGGCGGTACCGATGTAAAGGGTGCAATCATTACCGATGCTCTCACGGGCGAAAGTCAGTATTACAGTATGGGTCAAATCCGTACGGATGATTCTCTCAATTGGATTGATGTTGTTTACAACGAAAATCTTGTTGTTCAGCAATATAACTATCACGGTAAGCTTTCACACGGTTTTTGGAACTCAATCATTTTCCAAAATGATGTAAATGTTACATCGGACGGCAGCGGAGTTATTGCTATGGACGATGATGTGTGGGTTTACACAGGTGTTACATCTGCTGAGGCAGACACATCAAACTTCGGCTTCATCCTTTGCAATCAGCGTACAAAAGAACTCAGATATTACAAAAACGGCGGTGCTCAGGAAAGTTCGGCTCAGGCTTCGGCAGTCGATATGGTTCAGCAATATCGCTATCAGGCAACCTTCCCGATTCTTCTTGATATTGAGGACCAACCTACCTACTTTATGTCGCTTTACGGTGACGGCTACACGGTTAAGGGTTATGCGCTTGTAAACCTTGATGACAAAACTATCGTAGGTACAGGACTTCTTGATAACGAAAAGTCACATTCAAACGCACTTAATGCGGCGGTTGAAAACTATATTTCGGCTCTCAAAGATAAGAATAAGGTTGACCAAGACGCAAATGCCGATGATTACAAGGTTGATGACTCCTCGTCAAACACTGTGGTTGACGGTGATAATGCTTCGGCGGATTCAACAACCGAACAACCGCAGGAGGAACAAAAACTCACTGTTACAGGTGAAGTTAAGGACATCAAAACTTCTGTAAATGACGGCAACACGGTTTACTACTTGCAGGTTAAGGGCAAGTATTATTACATCACCGTAACCGATTGTATGGATGTTCTTCTCATCAACAAGGGCGACAAGGTTAAAGTTACCTACGCCAAGGACAGCGACAAGTTCGTTCTTGCAACCGATGTTGAAGTTGTAAAATAATTTAATAAATCGGAGACTGCTAAGAAAGTCTCTGAATTTCGTTTTCTTGCGAGTGGGAGCTGTACGATGGTACCGCCCCCGAGCAAAAACGGAAAACGCCAAAAATGCTGTAAGTATCAAACTTACAGCATTTTTAAAACTCCACCGTCAACGCTTCGTGTTGCCACCTCCCCTTTTGCTAAAAGAGGAGGAATAATTCGGTTGGATTATATTTGGCGTGGTTCAGGGGCTTTATCGGCAGTCTTTTCTTTTTCGCAACCGTAAGTTTACATTATGGAAGCCTTTTTTGATTGCTAAAACGGATGATTTTTGCTATCATTAGGTTAGCAAAGGAGGTAATTGATATGAAGTTTGATGAAAACTTGAGAGCGTTTAGAAAACAAAAGGAGTTTTCACAGGAATATCTTGCGGAGAAGATGAATGTGTCCCGTCAGACTGTTTCCAAATGGGAGAACGGCACGGCTATGCCCGATTTGAAAAAGTTGACCGATTTGGCAAGCCTTTTTGATGTCAGTATGGATGAACTGCTCGGAACATCTGCACCCGATTACAAAACCTCGGTGTCCGACAATTCCGAACTTGAAAATTTGAAACAGACATTTGATGAATATAAAACTAAAAATAAAAAGACGACAATCATATTCGGTGCGGTATCAACAGCACTTGTTGTTGCGTTAATTATTGCAACAGTCAATTTGTCAAATTCAATCGCAAATCTGCAAAGCAGGGTAAACAGCTTGCCGTCGGGGCAGGTGATTTATCAAAATGACAGTGATGACGACGGCAGTATTCTTTCTGATGTTGATTGCTATGTTTCAAAAGTGGACAGGGACAATCCCGATAAAGTTGAAATGACATTTACTTATGCACCTAAAACTTATGTCAAAGGTACAAGCGTAAAGTTTGTTGTGACCGATGCGTTGAAATCTACCGACCCGCAAACAACATTTGAAGCGGAGTTGAGCGGCAATTCGTTTTATGCTGTAATTCCGATTAAAATGTCGGGCTCAAACACGGTGAATGTTTCGGTTGATGACGGCACAAATGTCACCTCTGAGCAAATGGATATTGATTGGGTGGGCGAGTATTATGCCTTTACAAATCAGGTTCAAAATTACGATATTGATTCGACCGGTACAAGCGAAAGAATAATTTTTGATGAGAACACTGTTCAGTGGGAAGAAAATATCGAATGTCCAAAAATTACAAAGGCTTATCTTGAAGCCGAGGACGAAAACGGAAAAATCGTTTATTCCAAAAAATGCAAAATCCTATTGTCCGATTCTGTTTATTCGGTTGATGCCGAAAGTTTTGACAGCGCTGTAAAAATTTCAGCCGTTTATATAAAACTTACTGATGAATACGGCACAGAATGCAGAATGAAATGTGCTTATCTTTATAATAACACCGACGGCTTTGATTCAACTGCCGAAGCGGTTGAATCGACTCCTGAAGTAACAATAAGATTTCCTAATGGAATGAAGCTGACAAACTAATTAAACATAAAAAAGGCTATTTTGGTGTAAATACCAAAGTAGCCTTTTTGTTATGTTTGTCAGAATGCGATCTTTTCTTCGATGAATGCTTCGAGTTCTGAAATAGGAAGCCTAACCTGCTCCATTGTATCTCTGTCACGAACTGTTACGCAACCGTCCTCAACAGAATCAAAGTCGTATGTGATGCAGAACGGAGTACCGATTTCGTCCTGTCTGCGGTATCTCTTACCGATTGAGCCTGCGTCATCATAGTCAACCATAAATTTCTTTGAAAGGTTTTGGAACACTTCTTCAGCCTGCTCGTTGAGCTTCTTTGAAAGAGGAAGAACTGCGCACTTGTATGGTGCAAGAGCCGGATGGAAGTGCATAACGATTCTCTTGTCGTTCTTTTCCTCATCAAGTATTTCTTCGTCATATGCTTCGCAAAGAACTGCAAGGAAGAGTCTTTCAACACCGAGTGACGGTTCGATAACATACGGAATGTATCTCTCGTTTGTTGTGCCGTCAAAGTATTCAAGATTCTTGCCCGAAGTCTTGATGTGCTGTGTGAGGTCGTAGTCTGTTCTGTCTGCTACGCCCCAAAGCTCGCCCCAGCCGAACGGGAAGTTGTATTCAAAGTCGGTTGTTGCCTTTGAGTAGAAGCAAAGTTCTTCAGGGTCGTGGTCACGAAGTCTGAGGTTTTCAGGCTTGATGTTGAGTGAGTAGAGCCAATCTCTGCAGAAGCCTCTCCAGTATTCAAACCACTCAAGGTCTGTGCCCGGCTTGCAGAAGAATTCAAGTTCCATTTGCTCAAATTCACGAACACGGAAGATGAACTTGCCCGGAGTAATTTCGTTTCTGAATGACTTACCGATTTGAGCAACACCGAAAGGAACTTTTCTTCTTGTTGTTCTTTGGATGTTTGCAAAGTTAACAAAGATACCCTGTGCGGTTTCGGGACGGAGATAAATTTCGTCCTTGCTGTCCTCTGTTACACCCTGGAAAGTCTTGAACATAAGGTTAAACTGACGAATGTCGGTGAAATTGTGAGCACCGCAGTTTGGGCAAGGAATGTTCTTTTCCTTGATGTAGTTGCTGAGTTCTTCGTTTGACCAGCCTGCAACATTTGTGCCGTCAAAGTCCTCAATGATTTGGTCTGCTCTGTGGCGTGTTTTACATTCACAGCAGTCCATAAGCGGGTCGGAGAAACCGCCCAAGTGTCCTGAAGCAACCCATGTTTGCGGGTTCATCAAAATTGCGGAATCAAGACCTACATTGTATTTGTTTTCTTGGATAAACTTCTTTCTCCAAGCGTCCTTGATGTTTGTTTTGAGCTCAACACCCAACGGACCGTAATCCCAAGTGTTTGCAAGTCCGCCGTAGATTTCACTGCCCGGATATACAAAGCCTCTGCCTTTGCAAAGAGCAACGATTTGGTCAAGTGTTTTTTCAGAATTTAACATTGAAATGTCCTCCAATTTTTGATGTCTTATATTATACTATTTATATTGTTTTTAGTCAACTTATTTTGTAATGCTCGTCTTTGAGCACCGCCTCGGCACATTTGATTCCGTCAACAGCGGCGGAAACAATGCCTCCTGCATATCCTGCACCCTCTCCGCAAGGATAAACGCCTTGAATGTTGCATTCCAAAAATTCGTCACGCAAAATGCGTACACTGCTGGAACTTCTCGTTTCGGGTGCCGTGAGCACTGCATCATAAAGATTGAAGCCGTGTAGCTTGTTGTCCATTTGCACAATTGCGTCTTTCATTGTTGCCGAAACCTTTTGCGGCAAACATTCTTCAATATTTGTGAGCGTAACTCCCGTAGGGCAAGTAGGCTGAACATCGCCGAGCTGTTTGCTTTCTTTGCCTGCAAGGAAGTCGCCGACAAGCTGTGCCGGTGCTCTGTAATCTCCGCCCGCAAGTTCAAATGCCTTGTGCTCAATTTCTCTTTGATAATATATTCCTGCAAGCGGATGGTCGGACGGAAAATCTTTTGGCTCAATTCCAACCAAAAGTGCGGAGTTTGCGTTTTCTCCGTCACGGGCAAGCGAACTCATACCGTTCACGATAACGCCCTCTTTTTCGCTTGCGGCGGCAACAACCGTGCCGCCCGGGCACATACAAAATGTGTATGCACCACGCTCGTGGAGTCCGTGGCAGGCAAGTTTGTAATCGGCAGCACCCAATTTCGGATGCCCTGCAAATTTGCCGTATTGTGCCTTGTTGATGAGGCTTTGCGGATGTTCGATTCTTGCACCCACCGAAAACGGCTTTTGTATAATCTCAACTCCGAGGTTGTACAGCATTTCAACCGTATCTCTCGCACTGTGACCGATTGCCATAATTACGCTGTCGGTTTCAATATCAAAGCGTTCACCGTGGCAGATGTATGACACACCCTGAACCGCTCCGTTTGCCGTGTGGAGTTTGTCAAGTCTGCATTCGAGTTTAACTTCACCGCCGAGTTGTTCAATCCTCTTGCGGATGCTTTTTACAACTATCGCAAGCCTGTCCGTGCCGATGTGCGGTTTTGATGAATACAGAATTTCCTCGGGTGCACCTGCTTCGTAAAGTTCTTCAAGTACTTTGCGGATGAACGGACTTTTGATTCCCGTTGTCAGCTTGCCGTCCGAAAATGTGCCGGCTCCGCCCTCGCCGAACTGAACATTGCTTTCTTCATCGAGTTTGCGTTTTGTCCAAAATTCGTTTACATCACGCTGTCTTGCATCAATGTCCTTGCCTCGCTCGAGTATAATCGGCTGTGCACCTGCCTGTGCAAGTATAAGCCCTGCCAACATTCCTGCCGGACCGAAGCCTACAACAATCGGACGAAACTGTGAACTTCTGTTGTTTTCGGGCAAATCATATTTGTACGGCTTAACTGTCGTAACCTTGTTTGATTTGCACTTTGCAACTATTTGTTCCTCGTCAAGCGATATTGTCACATCAACGCTGTATGTGAAATGCACATCGTCCTTGCGTCTTGCGTCAACACTTTTCTTAAAAATCGTGAGGCTTGTTATATATTTTTCGTTTATTTTTAAAACCTTTGCCGCCTTTGATTTGAGGAGAGCCTCGTCATCGTCAAGCGACAGCTTAATTTCGTTAATTCTAATCATATTTCTTTTCGCTTCAGCTTGGTTGTTATGTTTGTTGCGGCGTTGATACCGCTGTATATTGCATATGTAAGGTTAAAACCGCCGCATTCAAACTGATTATCGGTGAGTTCACCGGTTATGTACAAGTACGGTATAATCTTTGATTCGTTGCAGTCGGTCAGTTCATCGGCAGGTACGCCGCCCTTTGTGATTTGAGCAAAGTCATATCCCTTTGTGCCGGTAATTATTATGCGTTGATTTTTTACGCATCTTGCCATTCTGTCCGCTTCGCCGTTTGTTTGTTTTTCAAGTATCGAGCACAGTTTTTGCGGAAGTATTCCGGCAAACGAGCCGAATTTTTCAAGATGTTGTTTCAAGTCGTCCTCGCTCATTTCGGGAACAAAGTCGATGATTGCAACGGTTTTATCCTGCCCCGATTGAAGTCTTTTGTCGTTGATGAGAGTTGAAAGATTCATCACAACGATGCCCGAAAGGCCGTAGTCCGTAAATAAAAGTTCGCCGTATTCCTCACTGATTATCTCGCCGTTTGTTTCTATTTTTACAAGGCATTTTGTTCTTGTGCCTTTGAGCGAACGGCAATTTTTGTTTGATGATTTAAGTTGAACAAGGGCAGGGGAAAGTTCGGTGATTGTGTGGCCGAGCGATTTTGCAATTTCATACCCGCTGCCGTCCGAGCCGAGTGCCTTTTGAGCTTTGCCGCCGGTGGCAAGGATAAGCGTTGCACTTTCAAACACACCTTTGCTTGTGTAAACAAAAAAGTTGTCGCCAAAGTGCTCAACCCGTTTTATTTCGCAGTCGGTTACGATATTTATGCCAAGGCGTTCACATTGTTCTTTGAGCACATCGACAACCGTTGCCGCCTGCAATGAATAAGGATACATTCTGCCGTACTCATCTTCACGCAATATAAGACCGAGTGTTGAAAGAAAATCATACACTTCACCGTAGTGCTCGGCGTTTTTGTTTGCAATGTTGCACCTGCCGTTGCCCGTTGCGTGAATTTTTTTGAGTATGTCATCAAGATGTTCCAATACGGTTACATCAAAATTAGGATTGTTTTGTTTTATTTTGATTGCCGCCGCAATGCCCGAAGCACCGCCGCCGATTATAACCGCCTTCATAGTTATCCCCTCATATATAACTGTAATTAATGTATATATATTATAATACATTATAAATTTTTTTCAACTAATATTTTCCCTCTGCCGCACCCTTTTGTGCGGAATATATGATTTGTACCGATTATCGGCAGAAAAGGGTTGACATTTGTTGACATCTGTGGTATAGTCTTTGTACCTCGTAGAAAAGGGCTTTTATTTTTGTGCCCTGATTTTTTAAATCCGTAAGCGTTGCGGGTTTAACGGCACGAGGGAGATTGTTATCGAAATTTAATAGGAGGTGCCGAAATGAGAGTTAAGATTACATTAGCTTGCACTGAATGCAAACAACGCAATTACAACACAATGAAAAACAAGAAAAACACACCTGACAGACTTGAAATGAACAAGTATTGTCGTTTCTGTAAGAAGCACACACTTCACAGAGAAACAAAGTAACGGAGGAATAACGATGGCTGAAGATAAAAAGGCTAAAAAGACAGACGCTAAAAAGTCAAAAAATGACAAGTCAAAGTCTAAGAAAAATCCGTTCAAGTCAATCGCAAGTTTCTTTAAGAGTGTAAACAGTGAGGGTAAAAAGGTTAACTGGCCTAACGCACAGGAAGTTTTAAAAAACACTCTTGTCGTTATCGTAGTAATCGCTATCGTAAGTGCTGTTATTTATGTTATCGACCTTGGTCTTACAAGCGGTATGAAGGGCATTAAGCAGTTGGCACAAACAACTAGCCAATCAGAAGAAACAACAGCCGAAACAACAGCTGAGGCTCTCACAGAACTTACAACAGAAGCCACCACTGCCGAATAATCAAGGAGGCACATGATGGAAGAAGCAAAATGGTATGTTGCCCATACATTTTCGGGTTATGAAAATAAGGTGGCAACCGACCTTAAAAATAAGGTCGAAAACCTTAATCTTACTGATATGATTCAGGATATTGTCATTCCTACCGAAACCGTTGTTGAAGTAAAGGACGACGGCACAAAGAAGGAAATCGAAAGAAAGATTTTTCCTTCATACATTATGGTAAAAATGATAATGACAGACGATACTTGGTACATTGTCCGCAACACAAGAGGTTGTGCCGGATTTGTAGGACCTGAGGGCAAGCCTGTAGCACTCACCGAGGAAGAAGTTAAAAATCTCGGCGTAGAAAAGGTAAGCGTAGAGGTTCAATATGAAGTCGGCGATATGGTTACCGTTATTGACGGTCCGCTTGAGGGCTTTACAGGTACGGTTGAATCCATAGACACGGCAAATAACAGCGTTCAGGCTGTTGTATCAATGTTCGGTCGTGAAACTTCAGTTGATTTTGAACTTGACCAGCTCGAAAAGGTCAAAGACTGATTTTAGTAATCGGCAGCTTTGTGCTGCATTTACCGTAGGGCGTTATTTATAGCGTCTTATGAGTGGGAGGAGATATAACTTCTCCGCCAATAACCACATTTTTTAGGAGGAAAATAATTATGGCTCAAAAGGTAGTAGGTTTAATTAAACTTCAAATTCCTGCCGGTAAAGCAACTCCGGCACCACCTGTAGGTCCGGCTCTCGGTCAGCACGGTGTAAACATTGTTGCTTTTACAAAAGACTTTAACGAAAGAACAAAGAATGACGCAGGTCTTATCATTCCTGTAGTAATTACTGTATATGAAGACCGTACATTCACATTTATCACAAAGACTCCGCCTGCAGCAGTTCTTATTAAGAAGGCATGCGGTATTGACAAGGCATCAGGCGTACCTAACAAGACAAAGGTTGCAACAATCTCTAAGGCTGATGTTCAAAAGATTGCAGAACAAAAGATGCCTGACCTTAACGCAGCATCACTTGAAGCTGCTATGTCAATGATCGCAGGTACAGCTCGCAGCATGGGTATTGTAGTAGAAGACTGATTCCCAATGTGGGAGGAAAAATCCGATTAACCACTGGAGGTAATTTTTAATGAAACACGGAAAGAAATATACAGACGGCGCAAAATTGATTGACCGCGCTAATTTATACACATCAACAGAAGCTTTGGACCTCGTTGAAAAGACAGCTAAGGCTAAGTTTGATGAAACAGTAGAAGTACATGTTCGTTTGGGCGTTGACTCTCGTCATGCTGACCAGCAGGTTCGTGGCGCAGTTGTTTTGCCAAACGGTACAGGTAAGGATGTTAAGGTAGCAGTATTCGCTAAGGGCGACCTTGCAAAGGCAGCTCAGGATGCAGGTGCCGACATCGTAGGTGATATGGACTTGATGCAAAAGATTCAAGGCGGCTGGATGGAATTCGATGTATGTATCGCATCTCCTGATATGATGGGCGTCGTTGGTCGTTTGGGTAAGGTTCTCGGTCCTCGTGGCTTGATGCCTTCACCAAAAGCAGGTACAGTTACTATGGATGTAGCAAAGGCTGTACAGGAAGCTAAGGCAGGTAAGATTGAATACCGTCTTGACAAGTCAAACATCATCCACTGCCCAATCGGCAAGGTATCATTCGGTACAGACAAGCTCCTTGAAAACTTCAATGCTCTCCTTGACGCTATCATCAAGGCAAAGCCTGAAGCAGCAAAGGGTCAGTACATTAAGTCTTGCGCAGTAGCTTCAACAATGGGCCCGGGCGTAAGAATCAACCCATCAAAGGTTGGTACTGTTTCTGTAGCAGAATAATAAAAAGTTGTTGACAAGAGTATTCTCTTGTGATACAATATACAAGCTGTTCAACCAAAGACAGTAGGTGTCCCTGTGACATAAGCTTTGTCGCCTACCGAGGAATGAGCATTATGTAGCACTTTGTGCAAAATTATGTAATGTCGTGCATCCTCGATTTGGGGATGCACTTTTATATTTGTTGGATAGCTCCAAAAGTCCGTTTTATGCGGCAAAATAATTATGGAGGTAAACTAAAAATGCCAAGTACAGTAGTTCTTGAAAAGAAAAAGCAACAAGTTGCCGATCTTGCAGAACGCATCAAGGGTTCATGCGCAGGTGTAGTTGTTGACTACAAGGGTATTAATGTTGAAGATGACACAAAGCTCAGAAAAGAGCTTCGTGAAGCAGGCGTTACTTACACAGTAGTTAAGAATTCTATCCTTAAGCGTGCAGCTGAAGAAGTTGGACTTGAGATTGCGGATTCTGTTGTAGAAGGTACAACAGCAGTTGCAACATCAGTTGACGATTATGTAGTAGCAGCTCGTATTCTCAACAAGTACGCAGAAGAAAATGAAAGCTTCAATATCAAGACAGGTTATCTCGACGGCGCAATCATCGCTAACGAAGAAGTTGTAGCACTTGCTAAGCTTCCTTCAAGAGAAACTCTCCTTGCAACTATCGCAAGTGTAGTAGTAGAACCTATCGCTTGTATCGCTCGTGCAGTTAATGCTCTTGAAGAAAAGGGCGGCGCATCGGCAGTTGAAGCAGCTCCTGAGGAAGCTCCAGCAGAGGAAGCTCCGGCAGAAGCACCGGCTGAAGAACCGGCAGAATAATTACTAAATTTAATTCTAATTATAACGGAGGAAAAAATCATGGCATCAGAAAAGATTACAGCAATTGTAGATTCAATCGCAGAACTTACAGTTCTTGAACTTAAAGAACTCAAAGAAACAATCGAGGAAACATTCGGCGTAACTGCAGCAGCAGTAGCAGTAGCAGCAGCTCCTGCAGAAGGCGGCGCAGCAGCAGCTGACGCTAAGTCAGAATTCGATGTTGTTCTTACAGAAGTAGGCGCAAACAAGATTCAGGTTATCAAGGCAGTTCGTGAAGCAACAGGTCTTGGCCTTAAGGAAGCTAAGGAAATCGTTGACGGCGCTCCTTCAACAGTTAAGGAAGCAATGCCAACAGCTGACGCTGAAGCTCTTAAGGAAGCTCTCACAGCAGCAGGCGCAACAGTTGAACTCAAGTAATTTTAGTTTAAACTTAATCCATAATTTAGGAAGCTACCTCAAAAGGGTAGCTTCTTTTTTATATGCGGTGCATTAAATTTTAACCACAATAGGTTGTATGTCAAATTTATTCGTGTTATTCCTGTAGTATCGGAGTGTGAACAGATTGTAAATCTCGTTCATATTATTTACAACATATTGAAAATATCGGCGAAATATGGTATAATGTGCACAACATATGGAAATGATGACATATGTAATTTCTTATGGAGGTGAAAAAAGTATGTCTGATTCAATGATGTACATTATTTGGGCGGCGGCTATTATCGGGTTCGGTGTGCTTGAAGCGATAACTGTTCAGCTCGTGTCGATATGGTTTGTTATCGGCTCGGTCGCAGGTCTTGTGTCGGCACTTCTCGGTGCCCCGATTTACCTTCAGGTTATTATCTGTATTGCGGTCAGCGTGCTTGCACTTTTGGTTACAAGACCGCTTGTTCGCAAAAAACTGCAAACAAAGGTTCAGCCGACTAATGCCGACCGAGTAATCGGGCAGACTGCTGTGGTTGTTGAGGAAATCAATAACATTGCACAGACCGGAACCGTGAAAATTGACGGTAAAGTTTGGACAGCCCGAAGTTGTGATGACAAAATTCTTCCGCCAAACAGTTTGGTGACGATTGAAAAAATCGAAGGCGTAAAATTAATAGTAAAACAAAATTAGCATATAATAGAATTATTTAAAGGAGAAAATTTATGAAATTATTTATAGTAATCATTGTGCTCGTTGTTGCACTTTTGGCTCTTGTTTTTGCAAACATCAGAGTTGTTCCGCAATCAAAGGCTTATGTTATTGAAAGACTCGGCACCTACTTCACAACTTGGGAAACAGGACTTCATGTAAAAGTTCCGTTTATCGACAGAATCGCAAAGATTGTATCCCTCAAAGAGCAGGTTGTTGACTTCAAGCCACAGCCTGTAATTACAAAAGATAATGTTACTATGCAGATTGACACGGTTGTGTTCTATCAAATCACCGACCCAAAACTTTACTGCTACGGTGTTGAAAGCCCGATTTCCGCTATTGAAAACCTTTCGGCAACAACACTCCGTAACATCATCGGTGAGCTTGAACTCGACTCAACCCTTACATCCCGTGACACAATCAATGCAAAAATCCGTGTAATCCTTGATGAAGCAACCGACCCTTGGGGCATCAAGGTTAACAGAGTTGAACTTAAGAATATTATCCCTCCTCGTGAAATTCAGGACGCTATGGAAAAGCAGATGAAGGCAGAGCGTGAGCGCCGTGAGGCAATCCTCCGTGCCGAGGGTGAAAAGCAATCGAGAATTCTTGTGGCAGAAGGTCATAAAGAGTCAAAAATCCTTGAAGCAGAGGCAGAAAAGCAATCCGCAATTCTTGCCGCAGAAGCTGTTAAGGAAGCAAAAATCAGAGAAGCAGAGGGTGAGGCACAGGCTATTGCAACCGTTCAGCAGGCAAGCGCAGAGGCAATCAAGCTTCTTAACGAAGCAAATGCCAACGAGGCTGTGCTTAAACTTAAAGCACTTGAAGCGTTTGCAAAAGCGGCAGACGGTCAGGCAACAAAGATTATTATCCCGTCGGAAATTCAGTCTATTGCAGGCCTTGCCGAAGGCATTGTTGAAAGTGTAAAATAATATAACGATTTCGCCCACAGCAGAAATGCCGTGGGCATTTTTTTGCTTAAGGTTGCCAAAAATATTTATATATGTTATAGTTTTTGAAGTATACAATATCGGAGAGGGAAAATGAAAATACAAATTTCGGACCATTTTAATTTTAAAAATTTGATGCAATTTACAATTCCGTCAATCGTTATGATGATGTTTTCAAGCATTTACAATGTTGTTGACGGCTACTTTGTGTCAAATTACACGGGCAAAACACAGTTTGCCGCCGTTAATCTTGTTATGCCGTTTTTAATGATGATGAGCGTAATAGGCTTTATGTTCGGCACGGGCGGTAACGCCATTGTGTCCAAATTGCTCGGCGAGGGTAAAAATAAAAAGGCAAACGAAGTTTTTTCAATGCTTGTATATATCACAATAATTGTCGGAATTGTGATTTTTGTTGCGGCTGAAATTGCTATGCCGCAAATCGCAAAGCTTCTCGGTGCAGATAAAAATATGCTTGAATATTGCGTCCTTTACGGCAGAATTATATCAATCAGCGTAACTCCGTTTATGCTCCAGGTGTTTTTTCAAAGTTTTATGCCTACGGCAGGCAAACCGCATATCGGACTTGCCGTAACAATCATTGCAGGTGTTACAAATATTATTTTGGATTTTTTGTTTGTAGGCGTGTTCAAATGGGGTATTGTCGGTGCGGCAGCCGCTACGGTAACGGGTGAAAGTATCGGCGGTATAGTTCCGCTTGTCTATTTTATAAGCAAAAATTCAAGCTCGCTCCGCCTTTGCAAAACAAAGTTTGACGGCAAAATCTTGCTCAAAACCTGCACAAACGGTTCGTCCGAACTTATGACAAATCTTTCCACAAATATCGTAAGCATAATGTACAACTACCAACTTATGAAATATTACGGCGAAAACGGCGTTGCGGCTTACGGCACAATTATGTATTTAAACTTTATGTTTACATCGCTCTTTATCGGCTATTCCATCGGTTCCGCACCTATTGTCGGTTACAATTACGGCTCAAAGAACTATAAAGAACTTCAAAATATATTCAGAAAAAGTCTTGCTGTTTTGTTCGGTGCTTCGGCAATTATTACGCTTTCATCCGTATTCCTTGCAGGACCTATTGCAAGCATTTATGTCGGCTACGACAAGGACTTATATGACCTTACGGTTATGGCTTTCAGACTGTTTGCAACTTCGTATTTGATTGTCGGATATAACATTTACGCTTCGGCATTTTTCACGGCACTCAACAACGGACTTGTCAGTGCGGCTATATCGTTTTTGAGAACGCTTCTGTTCCAAATCGTTTGCATTTTTGCTTTGCCGCTGTTGTTCGGCAAGCAGGCGATTTGGCTTTCAATCACGGTTGCAGAAGTTTGTACACTTATTATGTCGGCAGTGTTCATTTTCACTCAAAACAAAAAGTATCATTACATTAAATCGAAAAAGTAAATTCTATTCTTTGACAGTTCTTTACTTTTTCTTGTTCAATTATTAAATTCGGTATGGTTTAATATAATCACCGGAGGGGAAATATATGTATACGGTTTTAGTATGCGATGACGACATCGCAATTCAAAATTCAATTAAGATTTATCTTGAAAACGAGGGCTACAATGTTCTCACCGCTTCTGACGGCGAGGAATGTATCAGGGTTGCGGAAAATAACGAAGTGCACTGCCTCATCCTTGATATTATGATGCCCAAGATTGACGGCTTGAACGCCATGCTCAAAATCAGAGAAAACAAGAATTTTCCGATTATTCTTCTTTCTGCAAAGAGCGAGGATACGGACAAAATCACGGGACTTTCATTTGGTGCCGATGATTATGTTACAAAGCCGTTCAATCCACTTGAGCTTGTGGCGAGGGTGAAAAGCCAAATCAGACGCTACTCAACTCTCGGCTCGATGGTGAAAACCGACAGTCAGCTCATCACGGGCGGTCTTGTGCTCGACACAAAGTCAAAGCGTGTGACCGTTGACGGCGAGGAGGTTCACCTTACAGCCCGTGAATACAGAATTCTTGAATATCTTATGCAGAATATGAATGTTGTTCTTTCTTCTTCGCAGATTTATGAGGCTGTGTGGAACGAGGTATCGTTAGGCATTGAAAAAACCGTAACCGTACATATACGAAATATCCGAGAAAAAATCGAAATTAACCCCAAAGACCCTAAATATCTAAAGGTGGTGTATGGACTTGGATACAAAATTGAAAAATATTAAAACTCAAAAGGCATCAAGAGTAATCTCGTTTTTGCTTGCGTTGGTTTTTGTTGTTGTGGGTATGCTCAACGGAATCGAGGTTGTCAAATCGGCGTATCTGTTTGGCTTTGGCGATTGCCTGAACAATGACCTTACTGTTTATGACACAAACGGATTTGAAAATGATTTTAGAACAGATGTTAATTCTGTGCTTGCTTGGTCAAATCGAAACTATATGCAAAAGCAGGTTGAAAAAAAGAAAACAGAATTCGTTGACGGAATGCTTGCAAAATATCTTGAATCAAAAAGCTTTTATGATGCAAACAGTCAAGCGTTGCTAAAGTCGTATAATGATGAGTATAATGAATATTATGACGAAGATGATGACGGTGATGTTGATTATGACAATGCATCATCGCTGTATAACATTCAACATGAATATGATGAGTTTGGAAATGATGTTTTTTACTTTCAAAAGGATTACTCGGAAGAACTTTCAGCAGGAAGATATTTGTGGTTTACCTGTTCTGTTCCGTTATCATATTCAAGCGAACAGGCACTAAAACACCTTGAAAAAAAGTTTGATAAAGAAGTAACCGAACAAATAGGTCCTTATCTCAATCAAACCGAAGTTTCGGATGCTTTGCAATTTTACATTGAATCAAAAGACGGTATCGTTTACACAAATGTTGATGATGTAAACACATTCAAAAAGAATGCTACGGCAGATAAAGGCTTTTGGCTCGGCGAGAATAATTTGAGCAGAAACAGGTTTTATTCGCTTTGCAATGTTTATGATGATTTTTACACCAATAACACAAAGCAGGCTTATTTTCAAATTGATATGAGCAAGGCAAAGAATGATTACTATTCCGAAATTCAGGAAAATTTTGACAAAGTCAATCATAATCCGATGAAAAACTTTGCCGTGAGCGTTGCCTGCATCATACTTTTGCTGTTGCTCCTTGTTTGGAACTGCGTGCTTGCAGGCAGAAAAGGCAGTGAATACAAAACTTCCAAAATCGACAAAGTGCCAAACGATTTGCATTTTCTTGTAAGCGGCGGACTTGTTGCAGGCGGATTTTTCCTGTTGGTTAATTCACTTTATTATTATGCTAAAAGCCTGTTTTCCGAAGCGGGTATTTACAGCACTTTAGCGGATATGGTTGCCGGCGTTGTAAACTCAAATATGTTCATGCCTCTTGTTTGTGCCCTTGCTTTTGCAATCTTCCTTGTTATGAGCGAATGGCTCACATCGGTGGCAAGACAGGTAAAGGCTCACAGCGGATTTTTCAAAAATACACTTGTTTATATGCTGATAAAGTGCCTTGTATGGCTCTTTAAGACGGTTGTTGCAAAACCTGCAAAGAAAGGCATTGCGTTCTTAAAATACCGCCCTGATGTGTTTAAAAAGCAGTTAATGGCATATCTCATCGGCTACGGTGTTGTCAATTTGCTGTTGTTGTTCTTTGTGTCGGTTTGTGATTACGGCGGAGTGAGGTTGCTCCTTTGCCTTGCTTGGTTTGGGTTGAATGTGGCAAGTCTTGTGTTTGTTGTAAAATATGTTATGGACCTTGACGAAATCATCAAGGCGTTTAACGAAAGACGACCGCCGAGAGTTAACTACCAAAAACTTCCGCAAAGCCTAAAGATGCTTGTGGATGCACAAAAATACACAGCCGAGGAACTTAACCGTGCTGTTGACAAGGCTGTTAAAGATGAGCGAATGAGAAGCGAACTTATCACAAATGTTTCGCACGATTTGAAAACACCGCTTACATCAATCATCACTTATGTTGACCTCTTGAAGCATTGTGATATTCAAGACGAAAAAGCACAGGAATACATCGGTGTTCTTGACGAAAAGGGTGGCAGGCTGAAGCGACTTATTGACGACCTTGTGGAAGCGTCAAAGATTACCAGCGGAGTGGTAAAGCTCAATTTGGTACAGCTTGATTTGGGAGAACTTGCCACCCAGGCAGTAGTTGAACATCAGCAGGAATTTGCCGACAACGGACTTGAACTCATCTTCAAGGGCGACAAAAAGAGCCTTTCGGCAATAGCAGACGGTCAAAAGACATACAGAGTTATTGAAAACCTGTTGTCAAACGCACGCAAGTATTCGGCAAAAGGCTCAAGAGTTTATGCGGATGTTTACGAGCAGAACAACACCGCAGTGTTTGAAATCAAAAATGTTTCGGCTCAGCCGCTTGATATTTCGGCGGATGAACTGAAAGAACGCTTTGTCCGTGGGGATAAGTCACGCAACGAGGAGGGTAATGGTTTGGGACTCTCGATTGCAGACAATCTCTGTCAGGCAATGCACGGCAGAATGGAAATCCACATCGACGGCGACTTGTTCAAGGTCAAGGTTGTTTTGCCAAGGCAACATAAATAATAAAAAAAGAGACGATGAAAGTCGTCTCTTTTCCTTTATATTGATTAATTCAATTTCTTTTTTGGCTTCCATATTGCCGATGAAATTTTGCCTGTAACAAAATCAAATATAAGTGCCATTGCAACAGTGATTGCAAAAGATGCAATGAGGAAGATGTATTTATGTCTTTCCGACACTCCGTAGTGGTCAAGCAGTATCATCGGTATTCTTTGCAAAATATAGATGCTGAAAATGTGCTTGCCGAGGAACTTGAGCACCTCGTTTTGAAGCGATATTTTCATAGTAAGCATAACCATAAGCGCACAGAACAGTATTGCCCAAATTTCAAAAATCAGCAATCTGTCCCATCTGTGTATAAATGCAAGGATGTATGCAACCACAACAACTGCCAATGCGCACGAATAGATGATGTCATTTTTCATCAACAGCTTTTCAATCGTGTTCTTGAAGTAGCTGTACCAAAATCCAAGTGGGAACAGGATGATTGTGTTGTAGAAAAATCCGGGTTTTCCGGCTTTTTTGAGTGCAAACACAAGTGCAATTCCGAGAACGGTTAATATAATAAGCGACACAATTTCAACAGCTTTGCTTTCGCTGAATTTCTTTGGCAAAAATGCTATGAGCGTTGCAACATACATTGCAAGTATTGCAAAAATATACCAACTTGAGTTGCCTATTCCGTTCCAAGCGGTCAACGCAATCAGCAGATTTTTAACGGTTTGCGGCTTGCCGATGATGTAACCGAGTGCAAAGAACAGCAGCACTGCCAAATCGTAGTTGAGCAATAGGTTGGGAAAACGCTTTGTTGCAATGGATTTGACATAGGCAAATTGCTTTTTCTTCATGCTTTCCATCATGCCGTAGCCGGAGTAAAACAGAAACATTGCAACAACCATCTGATTAAGGTGGTTTTGCAGGGCAATATATGCGTCATCGTAAATTCCGCCGAGTTCAAGATACGATTTGCCGTGGCTCAACAAAATGAGTGCAACAAATATGCCTTTTACGGCAAGCGTGCCGTCAGGCGAAATGTATTCTTTGTTGAATTCGCCCGGTTTGCTTATTTCCATTTTGTTGAAAATCAACAGCAAAAGAATGAGTACAAAAAATATCATCGTTTTATCCTCTGTTTTTAATATGATATAAAAATTATATTATATCGCCTTTGCTTTGTCAATGCGGGTATTTGACAATCCAAGACGGTAATTGTATAATATTTGCAAACGGAGGGCAATTTATGACTAAAAAGAGATATAATGTTGTTTTTTACATATTGTTTTTTGTGTTTTTTTGCGTCGCTATGTATTTTTGTCCGCACAGTGTTGACGATACTTATTATGATTATCTCAACATAAGCGGGTTTAAGGACGCACTTCATTTTTCGGCAGGTTACGGCAACGGCAGAGTTTTGGGCAACTTCCTTGCTCTTGTAATGTGCAAAAGTCGGCTGTTTGCCGCTGTGTTCCGTTCTTCTGTTGTTACGGCGATTGTGTATTATATTACCAAACTTATTGACGAAAAAAATGTTTTTGTCACCCTGTGCACGGGTCTGTCGCTTGTTGGTATAGGCGGATTGATATTCGGAGAAGTTTATTCGTGGATAAGCGGATTTGCAAATTATTTGCCGCCCGTATTACTTACTTTGATTGCACTGAATTTTATTAAGCATTTTGAAAAATCAAATAAACCCCTTGCCGTAATTATGATTTCTTTGTGTGCTGCGGCAGTTCCGCTGTTTAACGAAAGTGCGGCACTTAACTGTGCTTTTCTGTCGCTTAGCGTTGTGCTTTATTGCATATTTAAGCAAAAAAACAAGTTTGTGCTTGCACTTGTGTATTTTGTTTCGGAATGTGTAGGCGTTTTGGTTATGCTTTATGCTCGCAAAAATGTGCACGATAAAAGAGGTATTTACTCAACCGTTGACTATTCGTCAAAACTTGACAGTATAAAATCAATTTTTGCAAATGCGTGGGAAGTTTATCAAAAATATGTTTTGTGGTTCCCTAAATTTCTTTTGATTTTTGCACTTATAAGCGTTGTGGGCATTTTGATTGTTTATCAAAGCGAAAAAAGCCGTACCCGATTTTCAAATTTTATCGGTACGGTGCTTGCAATTTATCCGTTATTCTTGATTTTTTGCTCGGTTTCGCAAAAAGCTGATTTTATGGCTCAAACAAAACTTTTGTATATCGTTGTTGTAACGGTGATGACATTTTTGTATCTTTTCTGCGTTTTGATGCTATTTTTGTATATCGACGAAAAGCAGAGAGCGGCGTATATCTTTTCGTTTGTGTTTGCTGTTTTTAATGTGGGATATTATCTTGTGCTTTATCCCGTTAATTCCCGTGCAACATATTACACATATGTTATGTTTACGGTGCTTCTTGCGATTTTGATAAAAAATGCAAAGCTCCGATTTGTGCCGAAAAAAGCAGTGGCATCATTTTTGCTTGCCGGCACGGTTGCGGTATTTGCTTTCCTCATTCCGCTTCAGATCAATATTTATCATATGGATAAAATACAAAGGGAATATATAGAATATCAAATAGAGCAGGGTGCAACCAATGTTTGCGTGTCTAAACTCACCTATACGGATTACTATCATCACTCGTATTATGAGGATAGGCTCGGCACTGTGTTTTATAAGAATAAACCAAAGGATGTAACATTTCAGGAAGTGCCTATAGAAAGCTGGCTGGGCTACTATTATAACAACGGAAACTACAAAAAATAGCAAAAATAAAAGGGAGGAACCAACCTCCCTTTTATTTTTGCTATGTAACAGTAACGGTAGGAGCAAAAAAGGTGTTTTCGACACGCTGTAGGCTGTTGAGAAAGGTTCTGAATTTAGTTTTCTTGCGAAGGAAGATGTACCTCGTCAAAACATATTCCGTATAGAACAAAACAAAGTTTTGTAATTATACTACATATGTTTTTCCTCTTTCCAAAAAATCAAATGATTTTTTGGAATCCTTCTTCTTTCGACTGAGCAAAAAACGAAAAACGCCAAAAGCACCGCAATCTTTATATTTGCGGTGCTTTTCTTTAGATGGTGTTGTTAAAACGATAATATTTCGGGATAGGCAAGCCTATCCCCTACTTAAGGTGTGTTAATATAATTTTGGCGTGTTTCAGTGGCTTTATCGACAGTCTTAATTATTCTTCCCACTTCATTATGGTCTTACCAAATGATTTTTGGGTATCTTTTTCAAAAGCGTTTTTGATGTCGGTTGTTGTTCTCACAACATTTACACTGCTTACAAGATTGCCGAGGTAGTCGATAATCTCGGGATGTTTAACATACATATCAACTGTTTTTTGGAAGTCGGCAACACCGCTTCTTGA
The DNA here is from genome assembly GCF_934561735.1 of uncultured Eubacterium sp. Taxonomy (GTDB): domain Bacteria; phylum Bacillota; class Clostridia; order Oscillospirales; family Acutalibacteraceae; genus Eubacterium_R. The sequence goes on along the minus strand of NZ_CAKTGT010000003.1, from coordinate 250,510 downwards.
TGTGCCGAACATACGGATGCCTTTTTCAAGAATCATTCTTGTGTTGATAGGCACAGGATATTCGCTTACACCCAAAATTGAAAGTGTGGATTCAGGCTTAATAAGTCCGATAATCTGCTCAATAGCGATAGGACTGCCGTTTCCGCCTACACATTCAAATGCGTGGTCCATAGTAAAACCGTCGGGCACTTCGTTTACAAGATGTGTTTCATCTGCAAAGGTAAAGTCGTTTAGCTTTTCTCTGTTTGTGCCGAAAACAGCAATTTTTGATTTAGGGAACATATACTTCAAGAACAATGAAGTGATGTAGCCGAGGTTGCCGTCACCCCAAACGCCGATGACATCTCTGCGTGCGTGAGCAATTTTGTCAAATCGGGTGATTGCGTGCACGGATACAGAAATAATTTCGGTAAAAGCCGCAACATTTCTGTCAATATCCTGCGGAAGTTTTACAAGTCTGTTTGGAGAAATTTCAACAAATTCCTGCAAAAAGCCGTCCATAGAAGAACCGCAGAATTTTGAAGAACGCAAGTAGTTTTCTGCAATGTATTCGTCCTTTTCCGTAGGGCAATTAGGCACCATAACAACAAGGTCACCTGTTTGGAACTTGCCCGACGGGTCGTGAAGAACTTCGCCGATACCCTCGTGGATGAGTGCCATAGGCAGTTTTTCGGCAAGAACCTTTGCGTCACGGGTGCCGAGGTAATATCTCATATCGGCATTGCAGATAGAAAGATTGGTAGGTCTTACAATCGCATTTTCGCCAAACATATTGATGTCCTCAAATGCAATTTCAAATCGTCTCGGAGCTACCAAGCGATAGATTGTATTAATCATCGGTTTCGTCCTCCAACAAAGACTTTGCCACTCTCAAATCATAAGGGTAGGTTATTTTCATATTGTAGGTTTCACCCTGAACAAGAGCAACTTTTTCACCTTTGATAACAAAGATTTTTGCTGCGTCTGTGAGGATGTCCTTTTCTTCGTCTGTAAGACTTTCGTACATATTCTTGAGCTTGAGAGCCTTGAATGATTGAGGGGTTTGACCCTGATACATCTTGCTTCTGTCAGGAATGTTTGAAATTGTTGCGTTGTCCATAGCTTCAACAATTGTGTCTGTTGCAGGAACAACCGTGTCGCAGGCACCGAATTCCTCGGCAGCTTTGATGTTTTCTTCAATGATTCTGTGGGTAACAAACGGACGAACAGAATCGTGAGTAACAATGACGGTATCGTCATTGAGTTTGCCCTCGCTTTCAATAAGCTTGATGGCGTTCATAATAGTTTCGTTTCTTGTTGAGCCGCCCTCAATAACAGCAACTCTGTCCTTTGCAGGTGCAATGTGCTTTTCAATGAGGTTCTTTGTGTGCTCAACCCACTGCTTTGGGCAAAGAACGATAACTTTTTCAAATTCAGGCACTACCAAAAACTTCTCGATAGTGTAGATGATGATAGGCTTGTCTTTAACGGTAAGGTACTGCTTTGGCTTGTCACCGCCCATTCTTGAGCCGATACCGCCGGCAAGAATAACACCGTATGTCATAATAATATCTCCTTAAATTACTTTAACTTATTCAACAAATTTTCAAGGCTTTTTCCGTTGCAGTTTGCAAGGTACTTGTCCTTGATTTGATTATAACCCGAATAATCGTAGTTTTCAATATCCAAAATTTCTTTTATTACATCATCAATGCTGTTGTATATAGGAAGTTTGATGTCCTCTTTGACATCAACAAGGGTTTCGGCTTCAAAAAGAGCCTTGTTTGTGTTCTTGGTGTAAAGGAACAGCGGCTTGCCCGTTGCGGCAAACGAAAGTACAGGAGCGTTGATGTTGCCTATTGCAATGTCGGCAATCGATAAAATCTCATAAGGCTTAAATATATCGCTTACATCAACAATGCTGTCTGCGTAGTAAACAAGAGTTTCGGTAACATTGTTGAGGTTTGTATAGCATTTAAGAAGTACATAATCTTTGTAAAGATATTCGTACATAGCCGAGTCGTCAATGGCTTCGCCGTTTGTCGAAATGTATACGATAATCTTTCTGCCTTTAAGTTTAGGATGAGTTTCGTAAAGTTTGTCAAGAATTTTCTTCTTGTTTTCTTCGTCAAAGAAAATGTCGGTCTTTACATCGCCGATGTTAAGCACCTTTACATCCTTGCCGAATTCTTTTTTGAACAGTTCTCCTGTTGCTTCGCTTGGTGCGGTAACTGCCGAAACGCTGTTGAAAAGCGGTGCAACTTCGTATATTTCTTTGCGGAGTCCGCTTCTGTATTTCTTTGTGTCACAGCCGAATGTGGTAAGAGGAAAAGCATTTGGCGGAAGGTAGATAACCTTTGTTTCATCTCTCATTTCAAGGCTGTCAAGCAAAGTGCTCGGCTTGTCGATGATGATATATTCACTTTGTGCGATAACAGGCATCGCTTCTTCAAGATTGCCGGATTTAACAAGCTTAACGCCTTGTGCTTTTGCAAGCGTTCTCACTTCTTTTGACTTGATGTCAAGTGCAATAACACTGCCTTTTTGAAGTTCGCTGTTTTTGAGGTTGTCATAAAGTTTTGTTGCGTTTTTCTTTTGCTTTTTAACCTTTTCAACTCGCTTGAAGTACGGAGTTTTGCTGCTTTCAACCTTTGGCACGGTATAAAAATGCTCAAAATGCTTACATTCTTTTTTGTGTGCTTCGGGATTTTCAAACACCGTGTCGATGATTCTTTGGGTTGCGTGACCGTCGCACGAACGCATAAATTTGTATCTGAAATCCTGAATTGCTTTTTTGTCAAAGCGTTCGTCAATATGCTTGATGTAGTCAATCATCTCAAAGTTTGTCTTTGCGATAAGACCCGGAGCAAGTTCAAAGTAATCATAGTAAAAGCCTCTCCAGTCAAAATATTCGTCCAAATCATAGGCAAAGAAAATAAGCGGCTTTTCAAACAAGCTGTATTCAAATACAAGAGATGAGTAGTCCGAAATGCAGATGTCTGCGGTTGAGAGGAGTTCCTCAATGCTCAAAATGTTGCCTACATCCATTGCAAAATCCTTGTATGCTTCCGGTACGGCAGGTGGATTTTTTACAACCGGATGGTGTTTGATGAGAAGCACATATTCGTCACCGAGTGCCTCGTAAAACATTTTTATATTGAGCATATCCGGAGTTTCTGCCTTGGCAACTCTGCCACGGAAAGTAGGAGCATAAAGAATGATTTTTTTGTCCTTTGCCTGCGGAACAAGCTCGTAAACATGTTCTCTTGCTTCTTTGAGAAATTCATCGTTGTAGAAAATATCGGTACGGCTTGAACCTGTTGCCTGAACAATGCCTGTGCTCTCGTCGATGTTCATAGCTTCGTTGTATGCCCAAATGACCTCGGGTGAGCTGACCGTTACAAGCGAATAGTTTTTGTTAAACGGGTGTTTAAGCTGTTCTTCTCTTGAAGCACCAAACAACAAATCGGCTGTTGAAAACCCGAATTTTTTAAATGCACCGCAACCGTGCCAAAGCTGAATAATCTTTGTTTCGGGGCGGAGCGGCATTGCCGACATTGTGTTTGAAGCTTCGTTCATAAACACATATTTTGCCGTTGCAATATCTTTTACCGCATCAAGGCAACGCTTTCTGAAATCGGCTCTGATTGTGCCGTTTGTAAGCAAAAAGTGAGTGTGGATGTTGTAGTCGTAGTTGTTTGCAAGTTCGTCAAACATAACCTGCATACTGTTTGTAACCTGCGGATGTCTAACCTCAACAAAAACAACTTTCTTTTCGTCAACGGGAGCCTGTGCCGCCTCTCTGTATGCCTTTGGAATTTCTTTGTCCATCAGCTTGTTCATAAAGCGGCGATAACCCTTGTGGTGCATATTTGACTGAAAATCTTTTGTAAAGTCCTGAAAATGAGTCAAAATGTTTCGCTTAATGGAATAAACTGCCGAAGTGTTTTCTGTTTGAAGTGCCTGCAACGCAGGGTCTGTTTTTGATTTATATGCCATATATCAATTCTCCAAGTCAAGTAAAGATATTATTTTATCAGCCACTTTTTGACTTGATTGTCCGTCAATATCGTCAAAGAAGGCATGTTTAAATTTTTCAACTTTTTCACTTTCAAAGTCATTGCTTTGCACGGCTTTTATAAGCTCGTCTTGTGAAAAAACGGTTTTGCCCGGAATAAATTCCTTAAAATCATAGTAAAAATCACGATTTTCAATGTATTCGTCAAGGTCAAATGCGTAAAACAGCATAGGTATGTCAAGCAACGATGCTTCAAATACAACGCTGGAATAATCGGTTATGAGCAAATCGGTTACAAACAGCAGGTCGTTCAGTTCGTCTGCATTTGACAGGTCGATTATGCGGTCCTTGTATTTTTCGTCAACTTCGTATTTTTCCTTGCAAAACGGATGAAGTTTGATGATGATTGCGTATTCGTCACCGAGTGCCGAACAAATCTCGTTAGGGTTGAATTTGTCGGCAGGGTAGTATGCGCTCATTTGACCTTTGCCCCTGAATGTCGGAGCAAAGAGGATAATTTTTTTGCCTTTTAACTGTGGATGCTTTTCGTAAAAAGCAGTCTGCACTTTGGATTTGTATTCACCGTCGCAAAAAATGTCCGTTCTCGGTACTCCGCTCGGCAGTACGCAACTGTCGGGAATTCCAAAACCCTCTGCGTAGTGTTTTGCAATGTTCTTTGAACTTACTATTGCATAATCATACATACGGTGGTTTTTTGCCCATTGGCGGGGTCCGCCGTCTTTGCCTATGCGGGTAAAGCCAAAGGTTTTGAATGCACCGCAGGCGTGCCATAGCTGAAACAGTTTTACATCGTCCTTTTTCGGTACAATGTTGAGCATTCTGAAATAGTCGTCAACAATCACAACTCGTGAAGTGGTGTACAGTTCAAAAAATCTTTTGATGTTTTCAATATTATAATGCCCTTTGGCACTGCTGAACATCAAAAACCGAAAATCAATTCCCTTGATGTCCTTCAGCTTGTCGTACACGAATTTTTCGTTGCCCGTAAGTTCCGAGCGTCTGCCGGATATAAAGGTAACCCGATTCATTTTAACGGGCATTTTCCAATATTTTTTGTAGTAAATATTGAGAAGTTTTACAATCGGCTTTTTGAGTGTGATTGTGTATGTTGAACGCTTTGTCAAATCCTGCAAACCGAAATGTTGCTTGTGATATTTGATTTTGTTGTCAATTATTACACGGTTGCCGTCGAGTTTTAAATGCTCGTTGTCACAGTTTTTAACGGTAAAATCAACTGCCTCGTATTCGTCTGCCCCATATGCCAAATCAAAGGTGAGTGCAGCAGGCTCTGTTAATGTCTGCTCATAAAACAGATAGTAGAGATTGTAACTGTATTGTGCCTTGGCAGTGCAAACTCCGTTTTCTTTTGTGCATTCCTGCACAGGCAAAGGGAAGCGTCTTGTTTGTCCCTGACCGCAAAACAGCAGCCTGATTTTGGGCACGGTTGCAAGCGGATTTATTTCAAATTCGGCTGTAGCTTCAATATTCAGTTTTCCTTTTTCAACAAAAATGTTATCTATTTCAAGCCGATAATTTTGCATGCCAAACCTCTTTGTTTATTTTAACCTATAAATTATAACATATAACTTATAATAAATCAATATTATGAGTATTGATAAAACTCCTGAAATATGCCGAGAAAAAGAACCAATCACCGTGGAAAATTAACGGCGGATAATTTTATATGTACTTTTTACAGTATTCTTTGTATTTGTCAATCAGATGAAGCGATGCTTTTTTGCTGATTTTTGCATAAGGAACCATCATATCAAATGCGTGAAAGCAACCGTTGTATTCCGTTAATTCGCACGGGACACCGCTTTTTTTCATCCTTTCAAAATATTTCTTCGTTTCGGCATAAAACGGATCTGCCGTTCCTACTATCGAAAATGCAGGTGGCATATTCTTCAGATTATCTGCTCTTGCCGGTGCGGCATAAGGTTCAACCGAGTTGTTCATTACACGGTCGCCAAGGTAGATGTGCCATGCCGATTTATTTTCATTCGTTCCCCAAACGGGTGCCGTGTTGTGTGCCGATGTGATTGTAACTCTGTCATCAAGCATTGGGTAAAGAGGAATGTGGAAACCGATTGAAGTGTCACCCTTATCCCTTGCGTAAAGACACAGTGCCGTTGCGAGTCCGCCGCCTGCACTTTCGCCGCCCACAACTATTTTGTCGGCTGTTATTCCGAGTTCGCTTTTGTGCTCGTTTACCCATTTTAAGGCAGTATATGCGTCATTCAGTGCAGCAGGGTAGGGCTTTATTGTCGACAGCGTGTAGTCGGGTGAAACCACAACACAGTTGCAGTTTTTCACTAAATATCTCGGCAGGGTCATAATTGCCATTTCAGGTGCTCCTAACGAATATCCTCCGCCGTGGAGCCACAAAATTCCGACCGTTTTGCCACTCGTCTTTTCGCCTTTCATTATGCAGGTACGCATAAGCGTTCCATTACCTCGAGGGATTTTTACCTTTTCACAGTTTAAATGGCTAAGCGATAAAACCGACATCATTTTTGTTGACAATGGACCTACCGCTCTTTGTACTTTTTCAATTCCCAAAGGACTGATTGCTTTGTAAAAAGCCCCTTCAAGCCTTATTTCTTTGTTAATTTCTTTCAATTTCATATTCATTCCCGCACCTATATTTATAGTAAAAATATAGCACAAATTGTCTTTGGTTACAATATGAAATTTAACCGTAAGGACGAAAATACGCTTGTTTATAATGTAATCGTCGAATATATAAAAACATCGCCGCAACATTGTTACAGTTACGCCGATGTTTATTAATTATGAGTTTTTATTGTTTTTTACATTGTACAACTTGTCGGGATAGTCGGTCATTATACAGTCGGCGCCCATATCAATCAGGTACTTCATATCGTCCTCGTCGTTTACTGTCCAGTATTGCACCGCCATATTGTGCTCGTGTGCATAGTTTATCATTTGTGCGGTACCGAGATTTATACCCAAGTTTTTGTACGGGGCACAAAACGGAATTTGCAAAACATTGCAAGGCGGAACATAGTCTTTATCGTTTTTGAGTGCGGCTTTCCAAAAGTCGAGAACCTCCGGAATTGATGTGCTTCGTGCAAGGTCGGGATATTTTTCGTCAACATAGGCACTCACTTCCTTGTGGAATGTGCCGAAAACCACCTTGTCAACAATGCCTTTTTCCTTTAAGGTGTTGTACAAAATGTCAACGCCTTCTTTGCCCAAATCTTCACCGTTTTTGATTTCGATGATATACTTGTATTTTCCGCCGCCCTGCTTGATGAGGTAGTCGAGGATGTCGTTTAATTTGAGTATTTTCAAATCATCAGGAACATTGTCGTTGAGGTCGGCATACGGTGTTTCGCCGTCCTCCGTTTCAAATTTTGCACCCATATTCAAAGTGCGTAATTCGTCGTATGTTTTGTCCTCGGGTCTTACTTTCTTTTCGCCGAAAACTTCCTCGCTGTTCGATGTTCTGTCAAGCGTGTCATCGTGCAAAAGTACAAGCTGTTTGTCCTTTGTAATGTGCAAATCGAACTCAAAAACATCTATATTAAAGTCCGGATTGTCCGCACAGTTTTTGAAGGCAAGCATTGTTTCCTCAGGCTCAATTCCGCCTCCGCTTCTGTGACCGGATATGTCCGTATTGTCAAGTATGTATTTGTTGTCGGTTACATAGCTTTGTATTTGCTCGGGATTTGAACGATGCTTTCCCGATACGGTCATAACGCATGCAAGTGCAATTATTAATAGCAAAATAATCGACAAGATAATGATTTTCGCAATTTTTTTGCCTGATTTTTTATTTTTTGTTTTTTCCATTTTGGTCCCTCTCTCATAATATTATATAAATAATTCTACATAAAGTTTGTAGCAATGTCAACAAAATTGTCAAATGATAAATTTGACTTTTTATCAATAATGTATAAATTTAGAATGTGCACAACGACAAAATGTAAAGTTTAACAATGATGTTATATATTATTTATTTTTAAAGCAAAGTATTATACGCCTAAAATTGTGCGGATGTGGTTGAATTAAGTCGAATAAATTAATCTCTTTTTGTAAAATTTTTCGTTTTTCGTTAAAATGCACGAAAAAAGCAATGGAAAATTGTTGAAAAAACAGAAAGTGATGATTTTTCACGAAAAATGATGAAATTCTATTGCACAATCATTTGTGTTGTGCTAATATGTGTAGCATAGCAAGTGAGAATTTTTCACGAACTACGAAATACATATTTACAAAAATGGGTGGGTAAAAAGTAATGAACGAAACAATGAAAATCCTCATTGCCGATGACTCGGAGTTGTTCGGTAAAGAGTGCAAAAAAGAACTGAAAAAATTTGGCTTTGAATCAATCTTGACCAAAAAGGAAGGCAGAAAAGTGATAGAGCTTTTGCAAAGCGGACACTTTGATGCCGTGATTATGGATGTGTTTATGAGCGGTCTGGACGGAATAGAGGTTTTGGATTATATCCGTGAAAATGTAAGCAATCCGCCGCTTGTGATGATGCTGTCTTCTGTTGATAATGAGGGGTTTGAACAGCGGATAATGAACGCCGGAGCAGATTTCTATTTTATCAAGCCTGTTGAACCGTCATCGGTTGCAAAAAGAGTGCAAAGCCTTGCAGGTTGGAAAAAGGAAAACAGCAAGAAAGTGGGATTTGTTGAGCGTGATACCGAAGTTGTTATTTCGGATATTATGAGGCAAATCGGAGTGCCGGCACACATCAAGGGTTATCAGTATTTGCGTACGGCTATTGACTTGAGCATAAATGATGCCGAAATGCTTGAGGGTGTGACAAAACTTCTCTATCCAACTATCGCAAAAATGTATTCAACAACCTCGTCAAGGGTTGAAAGAGCAATCCGACATGCAATTGAAGTTGCATGGAACAGAGGCGATGTTGATGTGTTGTCGTCATATTTCGGCTATACCATCCAATCGGACAGAGGCAAGCCGACAAACAGCGAGTTCATCGCTATGATTGCCGACAGAATCAAGCTTTCTATGCGTAGCAATCAAATGATGTGAAATACATACTGTTTTATACATAAATATGATACAGTAACAACGGTAGGATATTGAGCTTTGACAAGCGTTTCGCGTGCTCGGGAATGTTGACTTGCGTGCCGAATAATGGTAAACTAAAACTATATTTTGCCATAGGCACGGAGCGGATACATTAAACGGGAGCGTGAAAAATATGATGCTTAAAAAGAGCTCAACAATAATTTGCTTAACAATACAATTACTGTTGAATATCATTTGCATGATATTGGTATACAGGTATGTTATAAAAACAAAAATCCCCGTTGAGATGTATGACGGATTTCTGAATGATTTGTATCTTTCGTTTGCGGGTTATTTGTTCTTTTTATTACTGATAGTTTTTAATATCATAACAATCATTTGTATAGTTTCTGAAATTATAAATTTAAAAAATAAAAATACAGATAATTCTTCTGTCAAAAGAATAATTATTATTCCTCTTGTATTTATTTTTTGTTTTCAATTTGTTGGTGCCATTCCGGCAGCCACACAAAAGGTAAAAAATTTTTCCGATGTCAATTTATCGTTTGATGATGAATATTCGGGTGTTATTTCTGATTTGGATTCATATTATATTTGTGTTGACAATCCTATTGCAAAAGCCGGATATTTAGAAAAATATTATAGAGATAATAATCAAGATATAAGGTTTTTGTGCTCATATCAACAGGGCAAATATAGCTTTTTTAATGATGATTTTGAAATAATTGACGAAAGCGAGTATTCATTTAAAAATAAGGTTGAAAAAGAAAAATATACTCTTTATTATGACCTTGACGGTGATTCTGTAAGTTACGCTCTTACTGTTATTAAAAATGATTTTAGATACATAGCGATTTTCAATGATGAGAATTTATTGAAAGATTCTTATTCAATCGAAGATTTTGTTAATGACAGTCTGAGTATATATGACGAATGGAACAGCATATAAGAATAAAAAAAGGTATAATATGATAATAAAATTAGAATTCGATATGTTTTATACAATTATCAAGACTCCGGATATTGCCGAAAAGGAACTCAGAAAAGGATTGTATAACGAATTTGAGCGATGGTTAAAAAAGCAGCAATGCTATGCGGTAAAAAAAGTACTTTATGATGACGATGCAGTTATTAAATGGTTGAAAGAAACAAAATTTCAAGATGATAAAATTGAAGTTTTAGAAAAACACAAATGGACAGATGAGAAAAGCTCATATGATATTGATGCAGTGCTGAATTTCTAAAACCGATGGTTTTTGTTGGGGGTGTTCGGCTTCTTTGTAAATATTAAGGAGAATAATAATGTATTTTGATGGAATTTGGATAAAAGCAATTTCATTAATAGTGATGTCTGTAATTGCTCTTATATGTGGTATTTATGCTTTAAAAAAGATGAAATGGAAGCCATATGAATTTATGGTGGTAATAGTAGCTTGTATTTTTTTGTTGGTTTTAGGTTGTAAAAACGTAAATTATGCAATTAACCCTGAAATTGAAACAATCAGTGTAAACTATAACTATCAGAGTAGCAACGGCGTTATTTTTGGACGGGAATATCATTTCTTTGATGAAAAAGATAACACCTATGATTTAACTATGGATCCTATTACAACAAGAAAAATTTTCCTCAATAAGGATTTCAACAAAAAAACAAAATATATTATTAAATATGAAAAGAAGTCAAATGTAATAATATATATTGAAGAAGTCCCTAATTCAAAAATCAATAAAAACTCACAATGAACCTCGGGCCGAGAAATCTCGGTCCTATTACATTTTGGTGCTTCGATATTGTATATATCATATTATGTTATAAGATTAACAACAAAATGTTAACCAACAAATGTTTTATAGATGAGAAAAAGGCACAACTTACGGAGAAAAATTCTGTAGGTTGTGCCTTAACTTTATTTAAATATATCAATCCATTTATCGTGGTCTTTCCGTTGTATGTATTCCTGAACATTATCTTCACAAAAAACATCAATTATTTTATCAAAACTTTCGGCAAGATTCAAAGTTTTTAGTGTTTCAAGTTTTGTCCAAAATACCTTTCCTTCGTTGGATGATTTTAAGGTTCCGGAATATTCGTTGGTTTTAAAAAGCAAAACCACATAGCGTTTGTTTCTTTTTACTTCCCACCACTTAATGCCGCATAATTTAGGATTTTTAATGATAAGCCCGGTTTCTTCTTTAACTTCCCTGATAACAGAATCAACAAAAGATTCTTGTTTTTCAATATGACCGCCGGGGAAAGTGATGCCACCCCAAGATTGGTTGATTTTATCTTGAACCACAACATTACCGTTGTTGTCATAAATCATACACATATTGGTTAATTCGATTTTTTCATATCTGCTCATAGTAATACCTTGAAATATTAAATTAGTGTTTTTTAATTATATCATAAGCGTCAAAAGAAGTCTACATGCTGTGATTTTATTTTAAGTAATAAATGCTTTTGTGTTTGAATTAATTGTTACAAAATAAAAATGTGTGCAAAAGGTGTGCAACGCAACAGTATTTTACATTCATCCAATGATACCTTAAAAGTCTTGAAACCTTTATAAATAGGGCGTTTTGGGGCTTTTTTGACATAAAATAAAGCAGGTTAAAAAACCTGCTGAATTGGTCGAGGTGACAGGACTCGAACCTGCGGCATCCTGCTCCCAAAGCAGGCACTCTAGCCAAACTGAGTTACACCTCGATATGATTATTAAATTTTTGAGGTCTTGCTCTTTTGTGCTTTGGTCGCCCTCTTGCTAAATCGTCGCACTGCACACTGCCGTGTCCATTGCTCTGTTTTGCTGCGCTTCCTCAAGCTCCCTTCATCTGCCGCCGGCAGCGGTCGCTTTCGTCACCCAAAGCAGGCACTCTAGCCAAACTGAGTTACACCTCGAAATATGTTAATGAGCATTGCTCATTGTTTGTTATATGTAAAACTCCCGCAGGAGTGTTACGCCTTAATTACTTAATGCTTTAAGAGTATACTATAAAAAAATGCCGTTGTCAAGGATTATTTTACAAAATTTCTTTTTTTATAAAAAATATTTTATTTGCGGATGATTTGTGGTAAAATGACAGATGAAATAATTAATTTTGAGGTGATAAGTGTGAATTGGGATTTTAATTTGCCTGTTAAGTTGGTTTTCGGCGTCGGCAGGCACAAAGAACTTCCTGCATTTATTGATGAAATAGGCGGTAAAGTCGGTGTGCTTGTATGTTCGCATTCGTTTGCAAAAAACGGACTTGCCGATGAATTTGTTTCGCTTTCAAACGGCAGAATCAAAGCTGTGTTTTCCGACATAAGACCAAACCCTACAACCGACAATGTAAACGCTTGCGTTGCGGTTATGCGAGAGGTCAACGCAGATTTTGCCGTGGCTCTCGGCGGCGGTTCGCCTATGGATTGCTGTAAGGCGGCTTGTGCCATTGTAAAGGGGAACGACAAAATCGAATCTTATCACAGCGGAGGCAAGGCTGTAACTTCTGCCGAGGCTATCCCTATGATTGCCGTAACAACCACATCGGGAACTGCAAGCGAGGTTACAAATATTTCCGTTCTTACGGATTTGACGCAAAATCTCAAGCAACCGATGAATGACCCGGCGATGTATCCTAAAATTGCGGTTATCGATCCTGTGTTGACACTCACCGTGCCGCCGCAGATTACTGCTTCAACCGGTCTTGATGTGCTGTCACACGCAATCGAAAGCTATTGGGCAACTCTCAATCAGCCGATTTGTTCTGCGTGTTCAATTTATGCGGCAAGGCTTGTTTTTAAGTATTTGGAGCGTGCATATAATCATCCTGATGAATTGGAGGCAAGAGAAAAAATGGCGGAGGCTTCTATTGTTGCGGGTGTTGCGTTCAGCCATCCGAGAACAACCGGCTCTCACGCTTGCTCGTTTCCGCTCACCAATATTTACGGCGTGCCTCACGGCGAGGCTTGTGCGTTCACACTTGATTATTTTGTGAAGTTCAATGCCGAACATGCCGATTCCGACGGCAGAATTACCGCATTTGCAAAGGATTGCGGCTTTGATACTCCGCAGGCTATGGCGGACGAAATTTCCGCTATGAAAAAGCGTATGGGTATGCGCTCAACACTTGAAGAAATCGGATGTACAACCGATGAGCAGATTAAAGAACTTACCCAAAAGAGTATGTCAATGCTTATGAAACGAAATCCTATTGAACTTACCGAAGAGGATATATATAATATGTATATAGCATTGAAGTATTAATTAGGCGAACAAAGTTCGCCCCTACGGCAGATTGATTATTTATTTGAAAGGAAAAACTATGATTAAAATAAGTGATAGTGTAAAATACATAGGTGTAAACGATTATAATATTGACCTTTTTGAAGGTCAGTATATGCTCGAAAAGGGAATGGCTTACAATTCCTATGTTATTCTTGATGACAAAATTGCTGTTATGGATACGGTTGATAAAATCGCCGTTGACAGATGGCAAGCTCATTTGAATGATGTTTTGGGTGATAAAAAGCCCGATTATCTCGTTGTTCAGCATCTTGAACCTGACCATAGCTACGGTATTCAGGAAATTGCGGATAAATATCCGGATATGCAGCTTGTTATGACCGGGGCGGCACTTCGTATGTTGCCGCAGTTTTGCGATGTTGACCCGGCGAGAGTTATCGCCGTTAAAGAGGGTGACACTCTTGAACTCGGTTCGCATACACTTACATTTGTAACTGCACCTATGGTTCATTGGCCTGAGGTTATGGTATCTTATGAAAGCAGTGAAAAGATTTTGTTCTCTGCCGATGCGTTTGGCAAATTCGGCACGGTTGATGCTGATGAAGCTTGGAATTGCGAAGCAAGAAGATATTATTTTAATATTGTAGGCAAATACGGCAAACCTGTTCAAACTCTTCTCGGCAAAGCAGCAAAGCTTGATATAGCAACAATTTGTCCGCTTCACGGTCCTGTTCTTACAGATACAATTCCCGAAGTGATTGAGCTTTACAAAAAGTGGTCTGCTTACGAGCCTGAAAACGAGGGCGTGTTCATTGCCTGTGCTTCAATCCACGGCAATACTTGGCTTGCGGCTCAAAAGCTTAAAGAAATTCTTGAGGAAAAAGGCTGTCCGAGAGTTGCAATTGCCGACCTTACCCGCGATGACCTTGCGGAAGCGGTTGAGGACGGCTTCCGCCACAGCGTGCTTGTTTGTATGGCTTCGTCATATGACGCAGGCGTGTTTACTCCTATGGAGGATTATCTCAATCGTCTTGAACATAAGGCTTTTCAAAACAGAACCGTTGCACTTGTTGAAAACGCTTCGTGGGCACCGAGTGCAATTAAGGCGATGAAAGCACATTTTGAAAAAATGGCAAACATCACTCTTGTTGACAAAACGGTTACGATAAAAACAAGACTTACCGATGCGTATGTTTCTGAACTCGAAGAACTTGCAGACGAAATTATACAAAAATTCTAACGGCTTTTTAATGAATCAGGCTCCCCTTGTCATGTAATCAAGGGGAGCTGTCGCACTTTATGTGCGACTGAGGGTTAAAAGAAATTGATGGGTTAAATTTAGCAAGTAAAACCCCTCCGTCTTTTTGCTACGCAAAAATCCACCTCCCCTTACATTTAAGGGGAGGCTCCCCTTGTTGCAAGTAAAACTGTTGTGCAAAATGCCTGAAAGTATGGATAAATCTGACAAATGAGTCTTTTATCGTCAAAATTAACAGTAATTTTCCCAAATTAAGTGCATAATTCTACAATAAAAAAATAAAATATTCATTGAAGCTAAAGGCGGTTTATGATAAAATAAGCCGTCTTTTAATTTTGGCTTTTTTATACCTTTGTCAAAAAAAGTAAATATTTATTATGGAGGAACACATTTATGACAAAAATATTTAAAAAGACTCTTGCCTTTTTTATTGCGGTAATTATGATGATTTCTTCATTTCCGTATATGGCACTTGCCGAGCAATCGGCATCTGTAAACGAGGACGGCACAACTGCCGAAATGACTAACCAAGAGCTGGAAAGCTATATTGACAGCAAAATTGATACTGCGTCACTAACTCTTCCTGAACAGCAACTTGTTGCTACGGCTGATAAAGAGTATATGAGTGGTATTTACACAACCGCCGGTTTTAGCAAATTTCCTGTTCTTACAGAACTTAAATTAAACGACAGCACTAATGAAAGATTTGGTACTGGCGAATTGCAATATGCTGTTGCAGTTTATACAGGTCAAAATGATGATATTCGTTTTCCTGTTGTTTTTGCTAAATACTTTTTGAATAAATATGATTCTACTTCTTGCTATATTAGATATGTCAGTATACCGCAAGATGTAAAAAATTTTGAATTCGTTAAAGATTGGGAAAGATGCACAAGTATATCAAATTTAACTTATGATAAAGACCCTCAATGCTTTTCGAGTAAATATGACGGCGATCACTTAACTAACAATTCATTTGCTATGAATCAAAATAAGTTTTGGCGAAATTACATAAAGTATGCCGGCAGCGGTGACGAAGAAAACTATTATGAAGCATTACCAACAAGCTTGGATATCGGATTTCAGTATTCAACTACTAAAGTAACAGGTTCTGTAAATTTAGAACATACTGCATATGTGTTGAATTTAAAGCCATATAGAGTTATTTTGGAAAATCTTAAGAAAGAATATACCGAAATCAAAGGAAAATCATCTTTGTACACAGAAGAATCGGTTAATAATTACTACAAGGCTGTTCGTGATATTCTTGATTTTGATATTAAAACTTTGCTTTCTAACATGACTTTGAGCTCTAAGTTGTTTCGTACAGAAATTGCAGATATTGCAACAAAAGTCAAAACTGTTGTAGAAAATTATAATTCTGCAAAAAATCTCAAATTAAAATCGAAGATTGATTTCACAGCCTATAATGCGGCAAAAGAAAAATGCGATACTATCATTAGTAATCAGAGTAAAAATGACGAATATGAGAGTAATTCGTATGCGGAATTTGAGAAAATATATAATGATGTGATTGCAAAGGCTGAAACTGTTGAAACCCAAGAAGCACTTGACGATTTGACCGCACAGCTTATTACTGCACAAACTATGCTTCGCAAGAAGAATTTTACAATCACAGTCAATATTTATAAAAATGACAGCTCAACACCGGTTACATCAAAACATTATGAGGCTGAATACGGAGCAAGATTTTTTATTCATTCCGATATTGATGAAACAAAAGAATGTGTCAAGCGCTGGGTTATTCATACAGATGATAATAAAACACATACAACAGTCGGTACAATTGATTCGATTTTTACCTTGTATGTAACGATGGATGCAATTGTTGACGCTTATGTTGTTCCGCTTGAGGATAATGTTGTCAGTGCGGATTATTCAAAAGTTGTGTTCTACGGTTTCAACGGCAGGGTAATTGATGTTAAGTATCTTAAAAAGGGTGACACGCTTACTTCCGACAAATATACAAAAGCACCTGATGTGCCGTTCTATAATTTTGATTCTTGGGATAACGCTTCTGTAACAGGTAACGGCGAGGAAATTGCCGTTAAAGCAAAGTATACCGCAAAGCAAGTTGAAAATGATTACTGTACAGTTTATTATGATGGCTTTGCCGACGGTAAAAAGACATACAGCTATGATAGTCTTGTATCTCTTGTAGGTGCAAAGGATGATGAGTATTTTGCACTTGCAACAACAGCAAACGGTGGCGACAGTATTCTTACATATCTTAATCGCAATGAATTTTATGCACCTAAAACAAAAGAAATCTATGTTGTGCCGGTTGAAAAAGACGCAAGAGTTGCAAAGGTTGCTATCACCGGCAGCTATGCTACAAAGGTTAATGACGCAGGCGAGATTGCTTCAGAAACCGAATACACCAAAAACCGTGCAGTATTCAACTGTAAGTTCTATCTTCCTGATGATTGCAAACTTGTAGAGTGGGGTGCACAAATTTCAGCCAACGGAAAAACAAGGGCTGTTAAGGGCGAAAAAGTGTCTAAGCACAACGAATATTCAATTTATATGAATGTTTCAAAGACTTCAAGTGTAAAGGCATTTACCGCTGTTGCTTATGTAACATATAGAGACAGCAATAATAATATCAAAACAATATATTCACAGTCTGTCACTCAGGCATTTAACTAAAGGAGGTTAAATATGAAAAAGTTTGAATCTCCGAAAGTTGAAATTATTAGGTTTGTGAACAGTGACATCATTACTACATCAGGTGGCGGTGACGGTTATGACAACGGTATGTCAGGTGGCGACAACTGGGAAGATGATGAATTTTAATAAATATAATCAACCGAATATAAAAAATGCTGTAAGTTCGATACTTACAGCATTTTTGTCTATATTATTTATTCTTCTCGTGAAACAAGGTCGGAATGGTAATCTTCCATTTTAACCTTTTCTTTTTTATTTATGGATTGGTATTTATCTTGGTAGTAGTTTTCAAGTGTGCGGTTATAGGTTCCGTCAGGGTGAATTTCCATAACGGAGCAACCACGCTGAAGTCCGTACTGAGCAATGCCGAAGTATGCAAGGTAGTCAACGGTGTAAGTGTAGCCGAGTTGAATGCCGTCATACATAAGCGAAAAGCTGTTTGTATGGTCGTGACCGAAGAACACGCCCTTTGTTGAGCCGAGTTCTTTTATTTTGTCAAACATACCCTCGTTTTTGTCGCTTGCGTAAACAACCTTGCCCGTTTCGCCGGCTTTACCGTACATATATTTAACTCTGTCGGTGTCTTTAAAGTCGTTGTCACGGTATTCGTAGTATGCCTTTTGAACCTCTTGGAGAGGAATGTGGAAGAACATTAGTGATTTTGGCACTTCGCCGTTGTTTTCCTCGGTGAAAGCCTTTACATTTTTTTCGTACCAATCAATCTGGCTCTTGTGTATGCAGTCATATTTCCACAACGCACCGAAATAGTCGCCGTCGGTATATGAATGTGAGTCAATCATAAATATTGCCTGTGTGATTTTGCCCGCTGTGTTTTTTACTTTCACGGCATAGTTGCCGTAACCGTCAACATCTTCCGGACCGGATTGGAACAGGCAGTGCGGATATTTTTCCTTGTTGCCGTAAACAGCCGAAATATCGGCTCTGTCAAAGTAGCTGTAAGCTTCCGTATCATGGTTGCCGTATGTAAGGCACCAGTAAACGCCCATTTGCTCCATAAGATTTGCAAAAATCTTTGCGGCGTTTTTGTTGTTGAGCGTACCCGATTGATAAGGTACAGGGTAGCCTATGTCACCGGTAACAACTACAAGGTCGGGCTTTTCTGCCTTAACCATAGCCTCAACCGCATTGACAGCCATCATATCCTTTTTTGAACTTAAAAATCCTGCGCCGATATGCACATCCGAAAGCTGTACAACCTTAAAATCATTGTCGGTTGTAAAGGTGTAATATCCGTCTTTTTCATCTGTTGTCGGCTTCAGCTGATTTTCGTATTCAACGGTCGAAACGGTTGAAATAAAGTTGTTGATTGATTTAACCGAGATGATATTCATTGTTGCTATAACAGCGGCAATGATTGCGATAACAATCAAAATTCCGAGTATAACCTTGCCGAATATCGCCCATTTTTGTTTAGCCGTTTTTTTCGGCTTTTTTGTTTTCGTCGTTTCTCTTTTAGCCATAATATAAACCCCTTTAATTTGTGACTAAATCAATTATTAATTAAAAATTTGCTTTGTTCGATAGTGTTTTTAACGGCAGAAACGGTAACAGCCGTGCCTATGATAATTGCAAATATTCCGTCTGCCGCAAAATTAACCTTTGTGATTAAAAACAGACCCATAAGTGCAAATATCGTCACCGCACAGTCAAGAAAACTGTCAAGAATCATTGCTTTGAGAACAGGGGAGGAGGCTTTTTTGTTGAAAGCCATATACATCAGCCCCATAAGTATTTTTGCAAATACCGTTGCAATGATAATGTAAGCATATTCCTCGCTGTATGCAATTCTCAGCGGATACATCAGCCTTTGCAAGCCGTTATATACAAAGTATGCACCTGTTGCGGCTATTATCAATGAGATAACAAATGTGCACAGACTTTGTATTTTTTGAGATTTCAGTTCAGTCACTTTTCGTGCAAGGAAAAATCCCAAAACAGCTATTAAGCAGGCAAATGTGTCACCGAGATTGTTGATTGCATCGCAGTATATCGACAGACTGTTTGTGCTTATTCCGACATAGAATTTTGCAAAAAACAATACCGTGTTGAATATTGCCCCGAGTGCCGTTGCTTTTATTCCGATTTTGTTCATTATCTGAGTTGTGTTCCGGCAGGTAGGTCAACAAAAACAACTTTTACATCGTTTTCGTTTACATCGCCTGCAAGGAGCATACCGTTGCTCATTTCGCCGCAGAGTTTTGCCGGCTTAAGGTTTGCAACAATGATAACATTTTTGCCGATGAGGTCCTCCGGTTTGTACCACGGAGAAATGCCGGATACGATTTGGCGAGGTTCTGCCGTGCCGTCGTTTACGGTAAGTTTGAGGAGCTTTTTAGCTTTTTTAATCGGCTCACATTCCGTAACGGTTGCCACACGAAGTTCAACCTTTGCAAAATCATCAAATTCGATTTGTGCAAGTCCTTCAATTTCTTTCGGCTTTGCGGCTTCTTCCGCTTTGGCTGCTGCCTCTTGCTTTTCTGCAATTTCGGTAAGCATTTTTTCAGCGTCAATTCTTGCAAAAAGTGCTTCTGCCTTGCCTACCTTTTCGCCTGCCTTGAGAGCACCGAAAGATTCAAGAGAATCGTAATCCTTGATGTCACAGTTCATCTGTGCAAAGATTTTTTCACTTGTTTTAGGCATAAACGGGCTGAGAAGTATAGCAATGTATCTGATAGCTTCAAGAAGATTGTAAAGCACGGTGCCGAGGCGAGGAAGTGATGCTTCGTCCTTTGCAAGTGCCCACGGAGTGGTTTCGTCAATGTATTTGTTAGAACGCTTTGCAAGGTTCAATACAGCTTCAACGGCGTCCGCAACACGGTAAGTTTCAAAGCACTTTTCAACTTTTTTAACGGTGTCGAGTGCAAAGTTTTTAAGCTCGTCGTCAACAGGTTCGTTAACATTGCCCGGTTGAATAACGCCGTCAAAATACTTGTTTTGCATTGCGATTGTTCTGTTAACAAGGTTGCCAAAGGTGTTGGCAAGGTCGGAATTGTAACGCTCAATGATAGTTTCGTATGTGATGGAACCGTCTGATGCGTAAGGCATTTCGGACACAAGATAGTATCTTACGGCGTCTACTCCGAGAAGTTCAACAAGGTCGTCTGCGTAAATAACATTGCCTCGTGATTTGCTCATTTTGTCCTCACCAAAGAGAAGCCAAGGATGACCGAATACCTGCTTTGGAAGCGGTTCGCCGAGAGCCATAAGCATAATAGGCCAGTAAATTGTGTGGAAGCGAACAATGTCCTTGCCTATGATGTGAACATCGGCAGGCCAGTATTTTTTGTATTCGTCGGATGAACCGTCAGGGTCGTAGCCGATAGCAGTAATATAGTTTGAAAGTGCGTCAATCCAAACATAAACAACATGGTCAGGGTCAAAGTCAACAGGGATGCCCCATTTGAAGCTTGTTCTTGAAACGCAAAGGTCCTGCAAGCCCGGCTTGATGAAGTTGTTGAGCATTTCTTTTTTTCGTGCTTCTGGATAAATGAAGTTTTCGTTTTGCTCAATGAATTCTTCAAGTCGCTTTTGATATTTTGAAAGTTTGAGGAAGTATGCCTCTTCTTTAGCCGGCTTTACTTCTCTGCCGCAATCGGGGCACTTGCCGTCAACAAGCTGGCTTTCTGTCCAAAAGCTTTCGCATGGTGTGCAGTACATGCCCTCGTAGTGACCCTTGTAAATGTCGCCCTGCTCGTATAATTTTTTAAAAATCTTTTGCACAACTTTTTCGTGCTGTTCGTCAGTTGTGCGGATAAAACGGTCATAGCTTGTGTTCAAAATATCGCAAATAGAGCGAATTTCGCCCGATACCTTGTCAACATATTCTTTTGGTGTGATGCCGGCGGTTTTTGCGTATTCTTCGATTTTTTGACCGTGTTCGTCTGTGCCTGTAAGCATAAACACATCGTATCCCTGCAAACGCTTGTATCTTGCAATGGCATCGGTCAGCACAATTTCGTAGCTGTTGCCGATGTGCGGCTTGCGGGAGGTGTATGCTATGGCTGTTGTAATGTAAAATTTGCCTTTGTTTGCCATGATTTATCTCCTAATCAGTCCATAAGTTTGAGTGTTGTTTCTTTGCCTGTTTTCAAGTCCTTTTCAACAGCGTCACCGTTTACAAGGTTAACCGTAATAACAGAAGTTATGGTGTGTCTGTCAGGTGAAGTGAATACTGCGTAATATGAATATTCGCCGTTGTTGTTAGGGTCATAATCAGGGAAGTAGTTTACCCATTTTTCAGGATAATGCATTTGGATGAAGTAAAGTGCCGATGATTCTGTGAACATATAATCATCAAAAGATTGTTCCGGAAGCATATTGTTCTTTTTTGTGGTTGTGTAGGTTGTTGTGCCCTCAATAAAAACTTCCGTTGTTTCACCTTCGGCAGGTTTGGTTGTGGTTGTTGTGAGTTGAGTTGTAACAACTTCGCCGTTTTTCTTGGTAACGGTTTGTCCTTTTTTATTTGTTACGGCAACATATGGCAAGGTTGTGGTTACTTTTTTGCCGTTGATGTTTGTAACATAATAAGGCTTTGTAGTGGTTTCTTTTTTATTCTTGTTTTTTGCTTTTTTGCCTTTTGCTGTTGTAGCAACGCTTGCAGATGTACCTTTTGCCGTTGTGCTTGCCGAATTGCCGGTAACAATCTCGCCGTTTGCGTTTGTAACGGTACTTTCCTGCGCGGTTGATGAGGACGAAACATATTCGCCGTCTGCTTTTTTATCTTTTGTTGAGCATCCCGCAACGCTTACGGCTATTGTTGCCGCAAGTGCAAGGGAAACTATTGCTGTTGTTTTCTTTTTCATAATTATCACCTTGAATAAAATTAAAATTGTGTTATGTAAATGCCGATTTTCAAGGCACGCTCAAAGTACTTTATGTCAAATTAAAGATGCGGCGCCCTTGTCGAGCATAAGGGTTACATCTTTGTGGAATTGAAGTACGGATGCCGGACATTGTGGAGTAACATTGCCGTCGATAAGCTGCTTGATTGCCTTTGCCTTGTTTTCGCCGATAGCGATTATGAGTATACGCTTTGCCTGCATAATTGAGCCGATACCCATTGTTACGGCGTGTGTCGGAACTTCCTCAATTGAATTGAAAAATCTTGAGTTATCCTTGATTGTGCTTTCTTTAAGAGCAACAACATGGCTCCATCTTTGGAATGAATCTGCAGGCTCGTTGAATGCAATATGGCCGTTTGAGCCGATGCCGAGAAGCTGAATGTCAATTCCGCCGCATTTTTTGATTTTTTCTTCGTAAGCCTTACATTCCGCATCCATATCGTCTGCGTTGCCGTTGAGGAAGTTGATGTTTTCGTCCGGAATGTTGATGTGGTCAAAAAGGTTTTCGTACATAAAGCTGTGGTAGCTGTTCTTGTCCTTTACATCAAGCTTGCAATATTCGTCGAGGTTAAATGTTGTAACCTTTGAAAAATCAACCGCACCGTCTTTGTAAAGCTTAATCATATGAGCATACGGTTTGAGCGGCGTTGAGCCTGTTGCAAGACCCAAAACGCTGTCGGGCTTTTGCAAAACCTGGCCGCACATATAATAGCCTGCGGCGATTCCTATTTGTTCTTCTGTGTCAAATGTAAGTACATTCATTTTTATATCTCCTTAAATCTTTTATCGTTTTTATGTTCAATTATCCTGCGGACAATTAAATACAGTATTAAAAATATCAGTGCACCTGTGGTAACACCCAAGGTGTCAAGCACCCAATCGGTGAATTGACAGCTTCTGCCGTCAACAAAAATTTGATGAATTTCATCCGTTGCGGCATACGCCGAGCCGATTGTAATGCCAAGCGGCAAATTGCGTTTGCATTTTGTAAAACAGACAGCCGAGCATGCAAAAAATCCGAGTGCCGCAAATTCCGTAAAGTGTGCGGCTTTGCGTACCATATGATCGGTAATTGCATCGGTGCCAAACAGCTTTTGCAAAAACAAAGTTACTGCTGAACTTTGACCCGCCGATTGAGTTGCCGGTCGTGATGAAAAATAAAATATCACTCCCATACACAGTGCCGTTAATATCCAAAATATAACAGCAAATACCATGTTGTATTTATTCTCTTGTTGCATTTACAAAGCTCACCCTTCCCGTTCCCGGGTGGAACTGAATGTTTTTCATTCCGTTTGCGGCGGCATAGTAACTGCTTTCGTATATCATCGGACAAACGGTGTAGGTGTTGATGATTGTTTGCTCCGCTTGCTTCAGGTATGCGGCGGCAGAATTCAAATTGCTTTGGTTTTGAGCCTTTTTAACAAGTGCGGCAACTTTGTTTGAATTTATATCCGTTATGTTGTCGCTTGCGATTTGATTCATAAATGATATTGCACTGTTGCCCGTTGCGGTAAACGGTAAAAACGCCACATCATATGTGTTTTTTGCAATTTCCGTTCTTATTTCGCTCTCGTCCATTGCCTGAACTTTCAGCGTGAGTGTGATTGCATCGCTGTCCGAGTTTGTAAGATATGAGCCCAATCCTGCCTGAACACCTTGTAAAAGCTGTTTTACGCAGTTTTCCATATATGACGGTGTAAGCACGGTTATGCTTATGTCTGTTGTGTCGAGTATGTCAAGTGCTTTTTTCCAATCGGCAACGCTTTTATTTTGATTTTGTGCTCCTGCGGTAGAGCCCATAGCTTTTACGGCATTGTTGCCGTTGATGACGCAGGATGACGGTGTGAAGTTTGTGGCAGGGGAAAGATAATCTTTGTCGTATTTCGTCGGCCTGCTGAATCCTTCGCAAAAAGCCTTACGCATGGTTTTGGATTGAAAAACTTCGTCGTTTGTGTTAAATACAAAACCCCAGGTGGTATCTTGGTACGGAGTGTAAGTAACACCGCTGTCTTTGTTTATCTTGTCGCTGTTTTCGGCGGTGATGAACGCCGCATCGTAATATCCGCTTTCAAGTTTTGAAACAAGGTCATCGTCAGTGTTCGAGCTTTTGTCAAGGATTTTCAGAGTGAGTTCCTTTGCTTTTGACGGTGACGGTCCTGTGTATTTATCGTTGTTCTTTAACAAATACGAAGCGTCGAGAATTTGGCTTACATAAAACTGCCCGTTAAACAGTGTGTACTTGCCCTCTAAACCGTATCTGCCTTTTGTTGCAACAAAAAATTGCTCGTTGCACGGCATTGCAACAGCAGATGCAAGTGTTTGCATAAAGGTGTCATCCCTGTGTTCAAGCGTGATGGTAAGATTGTAATCATCGTTTGCGACCACTCCAAGCTCTGTGGGAAGCACAGCACCCGTGTGAATTCTGTTTGCGTTTTTTATGCACGAAATGAGAGAAAATTGCGGACAGTCCGTAACATAATAAGCTGCTCTTCTGAGTGCGAAAACAAAGTCGTTTGCCGTGATGTCAGGATTGAATTCGTATCCGAGCATTTGCAGACGGCTGTCTTTAAATTTGCCTTTGTTTTCGCCCGAAGTGTATTTTTCCGTGTTTATATCCCACTTCATACCCTCACGGATGTGAAATTTGTATGTGAGCCCGTCATCGCTGATTTCCCACTTGTCCGACATACCGGGCACAACCGTACCGTCGTCGTTTATTCTTATCAAGCCTTCAAATGTGTTTTCGATAATCAAAAATTCGTCGGATGTGGAGGCAACCTGCGGGTCATAGCTGTTAACATTTGCACTGAAGGGGTAGATGAAATTTATCGAAGCCTCTTTGCCCCCGCAACCCGAAAACAGTGCGGCAATCAGTATTGCCGATATAACTATAGATAAAATCTTTTTCATTATTTATATATCCTTAAAAAGAGTATATATATTATAGCAGATTAATTACCTATATTCAATACAAAATCGAGCGGTAAAAAGCAAATTTTTTATTTGGGCAAAACTCACGATTTTTGTAGAGCTATTTTGGCTATTGCTACAAAACACACGGCGCAGTTGATAAAAAATATACAAAAATTCTCAAGAACCGCTTTATTGCTGAATCTGCAAAAAAATTATAATATTTTAAAAAATCACTTGACTTTAAAAGAATAATAGTGTAGAATGTCACCACGATTATATACTGGCAGTATGCGTCTTTTTATCTTGCTATTAAATAAGCTATATATTAAAGACAGGCGGCGATTTTTTGTCAAGCAATGCCGGTTTATGTATTGCAAATAAGAAACGAATGGAGTGAATACCTTTATGGTAAATGTGAAGGATGTACGACTCGGTACAACTACACGAAAGAGCTTTGCTAAAATCAACGAAGTTATGCAAATGCCTAACTTGATTGAAGTGCAAAAAAAGTCTTACCAATGGTTCCTTGACGAAGGTCTTAAGGAGGTATTTAGGGACATCGGTTCAATCACCGACAATTCCGAAAAGCTTGTTCTCGACTTTATCGATTACAGCATGGATGACGAACCTAAGTACAGCATTGCCGAATGTAAGGCGAGAGATACCACATATTCAAAGGCTCTCAAGGTGCAGGCTCGCCTCAGAAACACAGAAACAGGCGAAGTTAAGGACAGCACCATCTATTGCGGTGACCTTCCTCTTATGACGGATTCCGGTACTTTTGTTATCAACGGTGCGGAGAGATGTATTGTATCTCAGTTGGTTCGTTCACCGGGTGTATATTACAATATGGACCACGACAAGACAGGTAAGGAACTTTTCACTAATACGGTAATTCCTAACCGTGGTGCTTGGCTTGAATATGAAACCGACGCAAACGATTTGTTTTATGTTCGTATAGACAAAAACAGAAAGATTTATATCACAACTTTCCTTCGCTCGTTGGGTCTTGGTTCGGACGAGCAGCTTCGTGACTATTTCGGCGAAGACGAAATGCTTGAAGCTACCATCGAAAAGGACATTACAAAGAACGAGGAAGAGGCTCTTCTTGAAGTTTACAAGAAGCTTCGTCCGGGCGAACCTCCTACGGTTGATACCGCAAGAGCACACCTCGACGGATTGTTCTTTGACGCAAGAAGATATGACCTTTCAAGAGTCGGCAGATACAAGTACAATAAGAAGCTCGGTTTGGTTGAAAGAATTACAGACCAAGTTTTGGCTGAGCCGGTTATTTCTCCTGCCGGTGAATTCCTTGCAGACGCAGGCGAAAAGATTACCAAGGACAAGGCAGTTGAAATTGAGAATGCAGGTGTTATGTCTGTTTCTCTCGAACTTGAGTCGGGTAAGGTAATCAAGGTTCTTTCAAACGGTATGGTTGATATTGACAAGTATGTAACCGTTGACAAGAAAGAACTTGCCATCAACGAAAAAGTATCTTATCGTGTACTTTCCGAAATTATGGAAAAGGTCGGCGATGACCAAGAGGCACTTGAAGCCGAAATTAAACTTCGCCACGATGACCTTATCCCTAACCACATCATCATTGATGATATTTTTGCAACAGTTTCTTACCTTCTCAACCTTGCAAACGGCGTAGGTAAGACAGACGATATCGACCACCTCGGCAACCGTAGAATTCGTGCCGTAGGCGAGTTGCTCCAAAACCAATTCCGTATCGGCTTTACCCGTATGGAAAGAGTTATCAGAGAGCGTATGAATGTTCAGTCGCAGGATGACAGTGACGCTATCACTCCACAGGCTATTATCAATACCCGTCCTGTAAATGCGGCAATCCGTGAGTTCTTCGGTTCATCACCGTTGTCACAATTTATGGATCAAAATAACCCTCTTGCAGAACTTACTCACAAGAGAAGACTTTCGGCTCTCGGTCCGGGCGGTTTGTCAAGAGACCGTGCAGGCTTTGAGGTTCGTGACGTACACTATACACACTACGGCCGTATGTGCCCTATCGAAACTCCTGAAGGTCCAAACATCGGTTTGATTTCGTATCTTGCTTGTTACAGCCGCCTTAACGAATACGGATTTATTGAAGCTCCGTACCGTAAGGTAAACAAAGAAACCGGCGTTGTAACCGATGAAGTTGAATATATGACAGCCGATGTCGAAGATAATTATGTTGTTGCTCAGGCAAACGAACCGCTTGATGAAAACGGCAGATTTACAAATACAAGAGTTACATGCCGTTGCAGAGATGAGTTTATTACAGTTCCTCCTGAAAAGGTTGACTACATGGATGTATCGCCTAAGATGGTTGTATCTGTTGCTACAGCAATGATTCCGTTCCTTGAAAACGATGACGCAAACCGTGCTCTTATGGGTGCCAACATGCAGCGTCAGGCAGTTCCGCTCCTTAAAACAGAAGCTCCTGTTGTAGGTACCGGTATGGAATACAAGGCAGCTTACGACTCGGGCGTAGTTGTTATTGCAAAGCGTGGCGGTACGGTTGTATCTCTCGACGCACGCACTATTGAAATTAAGACAAAAGACGGCAGCATCGATAAGTACGAGCTTACAAAGTTCGCAGGCTCAAACCAAGGTACCTGCATTAACCAAAGACCTATTGTTTCGCTTCATCAGGAAGTTGAGGACGGTCAGGTAATCGCCGACGGTCCTGCAACCTGCAACGGTGAAATCTCAATCGGTAAAAATGCTCTTATCGGCTTTATGACTTGGGAAGGTTATAACTACGAGGACGCCGTTCTTATCAATGAAAAAATTGTTCGTGACGATGTATATACATCTATTCATATTGTAGAACACGAGGTTGAAGCCCGTGATACAAAACTCGGTCCGGAGGATATTACAAGAGATATTCCTAATGTCGGTGACGACGCTCTTAAAGATTTGGACGAGGACGGTATCATTCGTGTAGGTGCAGAGGTTCACTCGGGCGATATTCTTGTAGGTAAGGTAACACCTAAGGGTGAAACAGAACTTACAAGCGAAGAAAGACTTTTGCGTGCTATCTTCGGCGAAAAGGCAAGAGAAGTTCGTGATACTTCTATGAAAGTGCCTCACGGCGAATACGGTATCGTAGTTGATGTTAAGGTATTTACAAGAGCAAACCACGATGAGCTCAATCCGGGTGTAAACAAGGTTGTTCGTGTTTATATCGCACAAAAGAGAAAGATTCAAGCCGGTGACAAGATGGCAGGTCGTCACGGTAACAAGGGTGTAGTTTCCCGTGTACTTCCGCAGGAAGATATGCCGTTCCTTCCGGACGGTCGTCCGCTTGACATTGTGCTTAACCCTTTGGGCGTACCTTCTCGTATGAACATCGGTCAGGTACTTGAAGTTCACCTTGGCTATGCCGCTATGGCTCTCGGATGGAAGATGATGACACCTGTATTTGACGGTGCCCATGAAGATGACATCAGAGATTGTCTTGAACTTGCCGATATCGGTTATTATGTTGATGAAAACGGCAATAAAGTTTATGACGGTAAGGTTCAACTTACAGACGGCAGAACCGGTGAGAAGTTTGATAACCGTGTAACCGTAGGTTATATGTACTACCTCAAGCTCCACCACCTTGTAGACGATAAGATTCACGCTCGTTCAACAGGTCCTTACAGCCTTGTTACTCAACAGCCTTTGGGCGGTAAAGCTCAATTCGGCGGTCAGAGATTCGGTGAAATGGAAGTTTGGGCACTTGAAGCTTACGGTGCCGCATATACACTTCAGGAAATCATCACCGTTAAGTCGGACGATGTTGTAGGCCGTGTAAAGACTTACGAGGCAATTGTTAAGGGCGAAAACATTCCGCCGGCAGGCACACCTGAAGCATTTAAGGTTCTTTATAAGGAACTTCAGGCTCTTGCTCTTGATACAAGACTTTACGACAAGGACGGCAATGAGGTTATCCTTAAGCAAGACCTTGACGATGACGGAATTCCAACCGTTTCGGACGATCAGGCATTTACAGAGGTTAATGACTTTGACGGTCAGGAAGGCTACGGTATGCTTGATGAAAACGGTGAGGAAATCGAGGAAGCAAATCAGGATGAAGAAGTTGATTTGTTCGCTGCATTCGACAGTTTGGGCGACAGCGATGATTATGATGAAGAATAATCATTATAATAATTAATTTTCGATTTTTGATTAACTTTCCAATATATTATAGAAAAGGAGTGCTTCCATATGGATAATACAGCTAATTCAACAAATGAATTCAGTTCAATTAAAATCGGGCTTGCTTCTCCGGAGTCCATTCGTGAATGGTCTTACGGTGAGGTAACCAAGCCTGAAACTATAAATTACAGAACCTTAAAGCCTGAAACCGGCGGCTTGTTCTGCGAAAGAATTTTTGGCCCTATGAAGGACTGGGAATGTCATTGCGGTAAATACAAAAGAGTTCGCTATAAGGGAAAGGTTTGTGAGCGTTGCGGCGTAGAAATCACACGCGCAAAGGTTCGTAGAGAGCGTATGGGCCACATCGAGCTTGCTGCCCCTGTATCGCACATTTGGTACTTTAAGGGTATTCCGAGCCGTATCGGTCAGGTTCTCGACATTAACCAAAGAAATCTTGAAAAAGTCCTTTACTTCGGACTTTATATCGTAACTGATCCGGGTGATACTCCGCTTCAAAAGAAGCAAACTCTTACAGAAAAAGAGTATCAGGATATGCGTGAGAGATACGAAGATGACTTTAAGGCAGGTATGGGTGCAGAAGCTATTAAAGAGCTTCTTGCAGAAATTGATGCCAAAGAACTTCGTGACGAACTCACTGCAGAACTTGAAGGTGCAACAGGTCAAAAGAGAGCAAAACTCCTTAAAAGACTTGATGTTGTTGACGCTTTCGTAAACAGCGGTAACAAACTTGAATGGATGATTCTTGATGTTATCCCTGTTATTCCTCCGGATATTCGTCCTATGGTACAGCTTGACGGCGGCAGATTTGCAACTTCCGACCTCAACGATTTGTACAGACGAGTAATCAACAGAAACAACCGTCTTAAAAGACTTATGGAGCTTCACGCACCTGATATTATTATCAGAAACGAAAAGAGAATGCTCCAAGAGTCCGTTGACGCCCTTATTGATAACGGCAGAAGAGGCAGACCTGTAACAGGCCCTAACAACAGACCTCTCAAGTCACTTTCGGATATGCTTAAGGGTAAGCAGGGTCGTTTCCGTCAAAACCTCCTCGGTAAGCGTGTTGACTATTCGGGTCGTTCGGTTATCGTAGTAGGTCCTGAACTTAAGATGTACCAGTGCGGTCTTCCAAAGGAAATGGCTATTGAACTTTTCAAGCCTTTTGTTATGAAGCGTTTGGTTCAAACAAATGTTGCTTCAAACATCAAACAAGCCCGTAAGATGGTAGAAAAAGCAAACCGCTCTGAGGTTTGGGATGCTCTTGAAGTTGTAATCAAGGATCACCCTGTTATGCTTAACCGTGCTCCTACACTTCACAGACTCGGTATTCAGGCATTTGAGCCTGTACTTGTTGAAGGCAGAGCAATCAAACTTCATCCGCTTGCATGTACAGCATTCAACGCCGACTTCGACGGTGACCAAATGGCTGTCCATGTACCGCTTTCGGCTGAAGCTCAGGCAGAAGCAAGAATGTTGATGCTTGCATCAAACAACCTCTTGAAGCCGTCAGACGGTAAGCCTGTTGCGGTTCCTTCACAGGATATGGTTATCGGTTCTTACTACCTCACAATGATTAAAGAGGGCGAACCGGGTTGTCCTTACAAGGAAGTTATTGACGGTGAAGAAATAACAAGATACAGAATTTTCCGTGATGTTGATGAAGCTATGATGGCTTATCAGGAAGGCTCACTCGGCCTCCATTCGGAATGTAAAATTAGATTTACAGGCGAAATTAACGGCGAGATGAAATCGGGCGTTGTTACAACAACAATCGGTCGTGTAATCTTCAACAGACCTGTTCCTCAGGATCTCGGCTTTGTTGACAGAAGCATTCCGGGTAACGAATTTGTTCCTGAAGTAAGCTTTGTTGTTAAGAAAGGCGGTCTCGGTAAAATTGCCGACGCTTGTATCAGAACCCACGGTGTTGCAATCGCTTCAAGAGTGCTTGATGATATTAAAAACCAGGGTTACAAATATTCAACAGTTTCAGGTACAACCGTTGCCGTTATCGACGCACTTATTCCTGCAAAGAAAAAGGAATTCCTTGCCGAAGCAGAAGCAAAGGTTGACGAAATTACAACAAACTACAACTACGGTTTGATTACAAATGAAGAGCGTTACTCACAGGTTGTAAAGACTTGGGAAACTTGCACAAACAAGGTATCCGATGAACTTACAAATAACTTTGACGGTACGCATAATCCAATTCACATGATGGTAGACTCGGGTGCTCGTGGTAGTACATCACAGCTTCGTCAGCTTGCCGGTATGAGAGGTCTTATCGCCAACACATCGGGTGCTACAATCGAAATTCCTATCAAGGCTAACTACCGTGAAGGCCTTAACATTTTGGAATACTTCATTTCTTCCCGTGGTGCTCGTAAAGGTCTTACCGATACTGCACTTCGTACAGCCGACTCAGGTTACCTTACAAGGCGTCTTGTTGACGTTTCGCAGGATGTTATCATTCGTGATGATGATTGCGGATGCCATGACGGTATTGAAGTTTATGCTATTATGGATGGCAACCGTGTTCTTGAATCACTTGAAGAAAGACTTGTCGGCAGATTTGCCGCAGAACCTATCGTTCATCCTGAAACAGGTGAGGTTCTTATGGATACCGACAGAATTATGAACGAAGAAGATGCCGCAAGAATTACTGCAGCAGGTATTACAAAAGTTAAGATTCGTTCACTTATCACATGTAAGTCACGCCACGGTGTTTGCCGCAAGTGTTACGGTTCAAACCTTGCATTCAACGAACCTGTTCAGGTCGGTGAAGCAGTTGGTATCATCGCAGCTCAGTCAATCGGTGAGCCGGGTACACAGCTTACAATGAGAACCTTCCACACCGGCGGTGTTGCAGGCGGTGAAGACATCACACAGGGTCTTCCGAGAGTTGAAGAATTGTTTGAGGCTCGTAAGCCGAAACAGCTTGCAATTCTTTCGGAAATCAGCGGTACTGTAAGATTTGAAGAAATCAAAAAGACTCGCCATGTTGTTGTATTTAACAAGGAAACAGGCGAAGAAAAGAAGTATCTCATTCCTTACGGTTACAGACTTTGCGAAAACATCGTTGAAGGTGCATATATCGAAAAGGGTACAGAGCTTACTCTCGGTTCAAAGAATCCGCACGATGTACTTGCTATCCTCGGTGAAGAAGCTGTATATAACTACCTTATCAAGGAAGTTCAGTACGCTTACCGTACACAGGGTGTTGACATCAACGATAAGCACATCGAGGTTATCGTTCGTCAGATGCTCAAGAAGTGCATTGTTGATGATGCAGGTGACACAGATCTTATTTCGGGCACAAATGTTGATGTATCCGCAGTTGCCGAAGCAAACGATAAGATTGATGCAAGAATTGCCGCAGGCGAAGAAAACCTCAAGAAGGCAACATATATTCCTCTTCTTTTGGGTATCACAAAGGCTTCTCTTGCAACAGATTCGTTCTTGTCAGCCGCTTCATTCCAGGAAACAACAAGAGTTCTTACCGATGCTGCTATCCGCGGCAAGTCAGACCCGCTTATCGGTCTTAAAGAAAATGTTCTTATCGGTAAGTTGGTTCCTGCCGGTACAGGTATGAGCGTGTTCAGAGATGTAGATATTGTTCCGAGCTATTTTTCATCCGAAAGCGGAATGGAAATAAAAGATTTGGAACAGTTACAACAACTATTGACAAATAGCAACAACTAAGTTATAATACTTATCTGTGTGCTGATAAACTTGTGCAATCTCAACAAGATTTATCGCTTTAATTTGTTAAATTCGTCTATCGGGGCATAAGTAATTATGCCTCGGTAGATAATGTAATATGTACATCCGATGCCTTATATATAAGGTATATAAGGTATGAAATGTGTATATTGCAAATTTATGCACAAATAATCAGAAAGGAGAATAAACTATTGCCTACCTTTAACCAATTAGTTAAGACCGGTCGTAAGTCACTTGAAAAGAAGTCAAAGACTCCTGCTCTTATCAAGGGTCTTAACACAAAGAAGAATGTTATGACAAACAACGCTTCTCCACAAAAGCGTGGCGTTTGCACAGCAGTTAAGACAGCAACACCTAAGAAGCCTAACTCAGCTCTCCGTAAGATTGCCAGAGTTCGTCTTACAAACGGAATGGAAGTTTCTGCTTACATCCCTGGTGTAGGTCATAACTTGCAAGAGCACTCTGTTGTTATGGTTCGTGGCGGCCGTGTTAAGGATTTACCTGGTGTTCGTTACCACATCATCCGCGGCACACTCGATACACAGGGTGTAACAGGCAGAATGCAGAGCCGTTCAAAGTACGGTGCAAAGAAGCCAAAGGCTAAGAAGTAATCGGATTTTTTAGCTAAAATTTAACGAGGAAACCCGACAATAGTTTATTTATTCATATAAAGGGCTTATTGTTGGCTCCACGGAAAAACCGAGTACCTATGAACTCATATTATAATTTAATGAAGGAGGGAAGCGAAGATGCCAAGAAGAGGCCAGATCGCTAAGCGTGATGTACTTCCAGATCCTATGTACAACTCAAAGGTTGTAACAAGACTTATCAATAACATCATGCTTGATGGAAAGAAGGGTGTCGCACAAAAAATCGTTTACGGTGCGTTCGACATCATCCAAGAAAAGACAGGCAACGATCCGTTGGAAACTTTTGAAGCTGCAATGGAAAATGTTATGCCGGTTCTCGAAGTAAAGGCTCGCCGTGTCGGCGGTGCAACATATCAAGTTCCTTTGGAGGTTCGTCCTGAAAGAAGACAAACATTGGGTCTTAGATGGATTACACTTTATGCTCGTCAGAGAAGTGAAAGAACTATGAAGGAGCGTCTTGCAGCAGAACTTATGGACGCTGCAAACCAAACAGGCGGTGCAGTTAAGAAGTGTGAAGATACACACAAGATGGCAGAAGCAAACAAGGCTTTTGCTCATTTCAGATACTAATCAGCCGGACAGGAGGATATTATGCCAAGAAAAGTTGCTCTTGAAGAAACAAGAAATATTGGTATTATGGCGCATATCGATGCCGGTAAGACTACTACAACAGAGCGTATTCTTTACTACACCGGTATCAACCACAAGATTGGTGAAACCCATGAGGGTGGCGCTACAATGGACTGGATGGAGCAAGAGCAGGAAAGAGGTATCACAATTACTTCTGCTGCTACAACATGCTTCTGGAAAGGCCACAGAATTAATATCATCGATACACCGGGTCACGTTGACTTTACAGTAGAAGTACAGCGTTCACTCCGTGTACTTGACGGTTCGGTTACCGTTCTTTGTGCAAAGGGCGGTGTTGAGCCACAGTCTGAAACCGTATGGCGTCAGGCTGACGAATACAATGTACCTCGTATGATTTTCGTTAACAAGATGGATATCATGGGTGCAGACTTCTACAATGTTCTCAATATGGTATTGGAGCGTTTTAAGTGTAATGCACTTCCTATCCAGCTTCCTATCGGCAGCGAGGATACATTTGAAGGTATCGTTGACCTTGTAAACAACAAGGAAATCGTATATATCGACCCGGGTAAGAACTTGGGTACAGTTTTTGAAGAAAGAGAAATTCGTCCTGAACTTCAGGAAAAGGCTGCTAAGTACAGAACAGAACTCATCGAGTTCATTGCCGAGCAGGACGAAGAACTTATGGAAAAGTACTTTGAAGAAGGCGAAGACGCTATTGATGTTGACACCATGAAGAAGTACATCCGTAAGTGCACAATCTCCGGTGACATGGTTCCTGTATGCTGCGGTACAGCTTACAGAGATATGGGTGTTCAGCCGCTCCTCGACGCTATCGTTGATTATATGCCGGCTCCAACCGATATCGAATCAATCAAGGGTGTTAACCCTGAAACCGAAGAAGAAGAATATCGTCATTCATCTGATGACGAGCCATTTGCTGCTCTTGCATTTAAGATTGCAACAGACCCGTTTGTAGGTAAGATTTGCTACTTCAGAGTATATTCGGGTACTATTGAAGCAGGTACACCTTGCTACAACTCTGTAAAGGGCAACAAAGAAAGAATGGGTAGAATTCTTCAGATGCACGCAAACCACAGAGAAGATATTCCTGTATGTTATGCAGGTGATATTGCTGCGGCTGTAGGTCTTAAGAATACTACAACAGGTGATACACTTTGTGATGAAAATCACCCAATCGTTCTTGAATCAATGAATTTCCCTGACCCTGTAATTCGTGTAGCTATCGAGCCAAAGACTAAGGCAGGTCAGGAAAAGATGGGTATTGCTCTTGCAAAGCTTGCAGAAGAAGACCCAACATTTAAGGCTTATACCGATGAAGAAACAGGACAAACCATCATCGCTGGTATGGGTGAACTTCACCTTGAAATCATCGTTGACCGTTTGCTCCGTGAATTTAAGGTAGAGGCAAATGTAGGTGCACCTCAGGTTGCATACAAAGAAACAATTACTCAGGACTCTATGTCCGATACAAAGTATAAGAAGCAATCCGGTGGTAGCGGTCAGTACGGTCACTGTAAGATTCGTATGTTCCCTAACCTTGACGAAAACGGCGTAGGTAAGGGCTATGAATTCGACAATCAGATTGTCGGCGGTTCTATTCCTAAGGAATATATCCCTGCAGTTGACGCAGGTATCCAGGCTGCTATGAAGAGCGGTATTTTGGCAGGTTATCCTGTAGTTGATGTTCGTGTAGAACTTTATGATGGTTCTTACCATGAAGTCGACTCTTCTGAAATGGCATTTAAGATTGCCGGTTCTATGGCATTCAAGGATGCTGCAAAGAAGGCTCATCCTGTAATTCTCGAACCTATGATGAAGGTTACTGTTATCGTTCCTGAAGAATACATGGGCGATGTAATCGGCGACCTTAACTCACGCCGTGGTCAAATCCAGGGTATGGAAGACAGAACAGGTGCTAAGCAAATCAATGCGAGAGTTCCGCTTTCAGAGATGTTCGGTTATGTAAACGACCTTCGTTCAAAGACACAGGGTCGTGGACAGTACACAATGGAACCTGACGGTTACGACCAAGTTCCAAAGTCAATCTCCGAATCAATCATCAGCGAACGCGCAAAGAAAGACTAATATAAAAAAACACTTGATATTTACCAACCTTTTTGGTAGAATATTAGTAACAAATTTTTTAAGAAATTTTTAGGGAGGAAATTCCAATGGCAAAAGAACATTTTAATCGTACCAAGCCACATGTAAACATTGGTACAATCGGTCACGTTGACCACGGTAAGACAACTCTTACAGCTGCTATCACAAAGTATCTTGCAAACAAGGGCTTCGCTAAGTTTGAAGACTATGCTGATATCGATAAGGCTCCTGAAGAAAGAGAACGTGGTATCACAATCAACACAGCTCACGTTGAGTATGAAACAGAAAAGCGTCACTACGCTCACGTTGACTGCCCGGGACACGCTGACTATATCAAGAACATGATCACAGGTGCTGCACAGATGGACGGTGCTATCCTTGTAATCGCTTCAACAGACGGTCCTATGGCTCAGACTAAGGAGCACTTGCTTCTTGCTCGTCAGGTAGGCGTTCCTGCAATCGTTGTATTCATGAACAAGACTGACCAAGTTGACGACCCTGAACTCCTTGAACTCGTTGAAATGGAAATCAGAGAAACACTTGCTGAGTATGACTTTGATGAGAACTGCCCAATCATTAAGGGTTCAGCTCTTAAGGCTCTTGAAGCTTCATCAAACGATGACCCTGCTTGCGCTTGCATTCAGGAACTCATGGATGCAGTTGATGACTATATCCCAACTCCTGACCGTAAGGCAGACCTTCCTTTCCTTATGCCTGTAGAAGACGTATTCACAATCACAGGTCGTGGTACAGTTGCAACAGGTAGAGTTGAAAGAGGTCAGCTTAAGACAAACGATACAGTAGAAATGGTTGGTCTTGAGGACGAAATCAAGTCAACAGTTTGCACAGGTATCGAAATGTTCCGTAAGATCCTCGACTATGCTGAGGCTGGTGACAACATCGGTTGTCTTCTTCGTGGTGTTCAGAGAACAGATATCAAGAGAGGTCAAGTACTTGCAGCTCCTGGTTCTATTCACCCACACACAAAGTTCACAGGTCAAGTTTATGTTCTTTCAAAGGACGAAGGTGGCCGTCATACTCCATTCTTCAACAACTATCGTCCACAGTTCTATTTCAGAACAACTGACGTAACAGGTGTTATCACACTTCCTGAAGGTGTTGAAATGTGTATGCCTGGCGATAACGTTGATATGAACGTTGAACTCATCACTCCTATCGCTATCGAAGAAGGTCTTCGTTTCGCTATCCGTGAAGGCGGTAGAACAGTAGGTTCAGGCGTTGTTACAAAGATCAACGAGTAATCACCTGATTTACTAAATCTATTAGAGCAAAGCTTCGGCTTTGCTCTTTTTTCTTGTTTTATATTTTCAAATTTGTTTGGTATAGGCTTGCCTATACCGCTTTTTGTTGCTATAATAGAAGCAGATTTTGAGGTACGGATATGGAAAACGAAGTTCAGGACATTTTAATAGGAACGGTTGAGGACATCTCGTTTTACAATGATACCACAGGCTTTTGCGTTGCCGAGGTAAACACCGGTGAAGAAGGCGTTACGGTTGTCGGCACAGTCGGAGAACTCGCCATAGGCGCTGAGATTGAATGCAGAGGCGTGTGGTCTTTTCACCCGTCTTTCGGCAGACAGTTTAAGGCTGAAACGGCTGTTCAAACTCTCCCTGCGGATGCAGGCGGAATATTAAAGTATCTTTCGTCGGGAATTATCAGAGGAATCGGACCCGCAACGGCAACCAAAATTGTTGAAAAATTCGGCACACAAACTTTTGATGTGCTTGAAAATGACCCTGCACGACTTGCAACAATCAAAGGAATTTCAAGTGCAAAAGCAAGAGAAATTTGCAAAAACTTTAAATCTCAATTTGCCGCAAGAGAAACACTTATGGGGCTTACAAACCTCGGACTTTCTCAAAACGAAGCCATCAAAACCTATAATTTGCTTAAAGGCGAGGCAATGGACTTCATCACGGCAAATCCGTATGCACTCATAGGTGCCGAGACGGGAATAACCTTTGATAAGGCAGAGCAAATTGCAGATAATTTGCAGGATAAACCGCCGTTTACCTACCGTGCTCAAGCCGCCGTTTGTTATGTTCTTCACCACAATCTCGGCAACGGTCACACCTGCATACCCCGTGATAAGATTATTGAACCGGCAAAGGAATTGCTTTGCTGTGATGATGACGCTGTTGAAATTTCGATTGATAATGCCATTGAATCTAAAGCCGTTATTCAGCGTAAAGTATATGACAGAGATTTTTTGTTTTTGCCCGAAATTTATCATGCGGAACGAGGCATTGCCGACCGTATAAAAATTATGGTTGAATATCCGCCGAGCGAAAATGAAATTCATCCGAGCGAGATTTATGCTTTTGAAGAAAGCAGTAAGATAAAATTTGACGAAAAGCAGAGGACGGCTATCGAATATGCCGTATCAAAGGGACTTCTTATACTTACGGGCGGTCCCGGTACGGGTAAAACCACTACGGTTAAAGGCATAATTCAGCTTATGAAAAACCGCAATCTCAAGGTTGCACTTGCCGCTCCTACCGGCAGAGCCGCTCAGCGAATGGAAGAACTTACGGGAAGCGAAGCAAAAACAATCCATAGGCTTCTTGAAGTGGAATACAAAGAGGGAGAAAACACCCAAAGCTTTGTTCATGATTTGAAAAATCCGCTTGATTATGATGCGGTGATTATCGATGAACTTTCCATGGTGGATGTTACTCTTTTTGCGGCACTTCTCGATGCTTTGCCGCTTCATTGCCGATTGATTATGGTGGGCGACCAAGATCAGCTTCCGCCTGTCGGTGCCGGCAATGTTCTCCGAGATATGATAGACAGCGGAGTTTTGCCCGTGGTAACGCTTGACAAGGTTTTCCGTCAGGCTATGAAAAGCAAAATTGTTACAAATGCTCACCGAGTTGTTAAGGGTGAGATGCCGGAGTTTGACAATTCCGCAGAAAGCGATTTCTTTTTGCTTAGAGAAAACTCACGATATAATGCACAGAAAAAAATCCTTGACCTTGTAACTCAAAGACTTCCGGCAGGATACGGATTTGACCCCATGGGTGACATTCAGGTGCTTTGCCCGAGCAGAATGGGCGAGGTGGGCACGCAAAATATCAATGCGATTTTGCAGGCGAAAATTAATCCTCCGTCAAAGGATAAGCACGAAATCCGTTACAAAGGTTACACCCTTCGTGAGGGCGACCGTGTTATGCAGATTAAAAACAATTACGATGTTCCGTGGTTTAAAATCGGAGAAACGGGAACCGGTGTTTTTAACGGCGATATAGGAATTTTGACAAGAATTGACAAGGCAAATGACATTATCAATGTTCGGTACGATGACAAAGAGGCTATGTACAGCGTTGAAAATGTTAAGGAACTTGAGCTTGCGTACGCAATGACGGTGCATAAATCGCAGGGCAGTGAGTTTAACGCTGTGGTTATGCCTGTACTGTCCGTTCCGCCAAAACTTGCTTACAGAAATTTGTTTTATACCGCACTTACAAGGGCAAAAAAGCTCCTTGTTCTTGTCGGCAACGAGCAGGGCGTAAAGCAGATGGTGCAAAATGACAAAAAGTCACGCCGATTCAGTGCACTCAAATATTTTATTGAGAGCAATGATAATGATGATTTGTTGACTTTTTAGTTATGCTATTGTAAAATGTTTAATAGTGTTGAAAAAATAAGATATATAAATGGTGTAAATTATGTTTGGTTATGACCTTGGAATAGATATGGGCACAAGCAATGTCGTTATAACCGTGCCGGGTAAAGGCGTTGTTATCAATGAACCGAGTTATGTTGCCTATGATACCGAAACAGAGAAAATTTTATATGCGGGCAGAAGAGCCTATCATCTCGAGGGCAGAGAGCCAAACGGAATTACCGTTTTACAGCCGCTGAAAAACGGCGTTATCGGCTCATACAATATGACTGCACAGATGATAAAATACTTTATCGGCAGAGTTATAAAAAAGAGTATATTCAAACCGAGAGTTGTTGCGTCTATGCCGGCACTTGCAACCGATGTTGAAAAAAGAACGATTATCTCGGTTATTATTTCTGCAGGTGCACGCTCCGTGTGCCTTGTGGAAGAACCGCTTTGTGCCGCTTTCGGTGCAGGTGTTGAGCCTCAACAGCCCAACGGTGCATTTGTTATCAATATCGGCGGCGGTACAACGGATATGGCGGTTGTCAGCCAAGGCTCAATGAGCCAATGCGAAACCGTTAAGGTTGCCGGCAACGCTTTTGATGACGAAATTGTAAGGCACTTAAAGGACAACCACTCCGTGTTAATCGGTGTACGCACGGCGGAAGAAATCAAAAAGCAAATCGGCGGTGCCATTCCGCGTGAAACTCAGGTTACTATGAATGTAAACGGCAGAAGTTCCGTTACCGGATTGCCGAGAACCGTTGAGGTTACAAGCGAGGAAATTTATAATTGCCTAAAGCCTCTTCTTGCGGAAATTACTGCGGCGGCACAAATTATGTTTGAACGCACATCACCTCAGCTTATTGCGGATATTACTGTGTCAAAGGTTATTTTGACAGGCGGTTCGGCACAGCTTTACGGTATGGACGAGCTGTTTAAAAGAGCACTCGGGCTTGATGTTGAGGTTTATCCTATGCCTGATTTGTGCGTTGGCAAGGGTGCAACCGTTGCACTTAACAATATGCACATTCTTGATAATTACGGTTACAGATACAAGACAAAAGAAGAAGTAAGAATAAAATGATTCATTATTATTACGGTTACGGCAAGGGCAAAACCAGTTCTGCCGTCGGTGCGGCAATGCGTGCTTACGGTGCCGGAATGAGTGTGCTGTTTGTTCAGTTTTTTAAAAATGACCAAAGCAGTGAGTTGTCGGCTTTGCCGTTTGAGGTTTATCCGTCACCCCATAATTTGGGATTTAACCCGGGTGATGAATATAAGGCGTGGGTTGACGGTGCACTTGATTATATAAAAAATTCATCTGCCGATGTTGTGGTGCTTGATGAATTTTCGGATTTGATACCGAAGTTTTTGACGGTTGACGGTATGAAAGAACTGCTTTCATCGGACAGAGAATATATTATAACCGGGCATAATAAGGTGAGCGAATTATATGACATTGCCGATTATGCAACTTTTTTTCAAAAAGAAAAACACCCTTATGATAAGGGTGTTGCCGCACGGCACGGTATAGAATATTAGAGAGGATTATATATGGACAGATTCAGCAAATTTCATCCGATATTTCATTTTTTGTATTTTATCGGAATGTTTGCATTGATTGTGTCGGTGTATAATCCTTTTTTTGTTTTGCCCTCCCTTGTCGGTGCTCTGCTTTATGAGGTAAAAATCAGAGGCAAGGAAGCTTTGTCATCGCTCAGGTTTTCCATGGTGATGATATTGGTTATAGGGCTTTTTAATATGTTTTTTGCACATTACGGCATAAGCGTGCTTTTTACAATCGGCGATACCGAATTTACGCTTGAAGCATTGTTTTACGGCATAAATCAAGGCTTTGTCGTGGCGGCTATGATGCTGTGGTTTGGCATTTTCGGCAGAGTTGTTGACAGCGAAAAAGTTATATATGCTTTTCGCTTTGCACCAAAAATCGCATTGCTTTTTTCCATGGTGCTCGGCTTTATCCCGAGATTTACAAAAAAACTCGGTGATATAGAAACTGCCGCTATTGCTCTTAACGGAGGCAAAAAGCCTAAAAACAAGTTGAAAGCGGCACTGAATAATCTGTCTGCACTTGTGACCTACAGCCTTGAAAGCAGTATAATTACTGCCGATTCCATGACGGCGAGGGGATACAATCCCAAGGCGGTCAGATATTCGAGATACAAGTTTAAGCTTGCCGACGGTGTGCTTATTGCTTTGTCGGCAGTCTGCCTTTTTTATGTGATTTTTGCAAAGGCAAGCGACAGGATAACCTTTGTTTTTGACCCGAGGATATATTCAAAAACATTTGATATTTCGGCATTTTTGTTGTTTTTGCTGTTGTCGTTTTTGCCGCTTATAACAGATTTGACGGAGGAGTTTTTATGGAAAATATCATATGCGAAAAATTGAATTTTTCTTACCCCACATCGGCTCATTCCGTGCTTAATGATGTTGATTTTAAAGTTTCGGGCGGCGAATTTTGCCTTGTTATCGGTCGCTCTGGTGCAGGCAAATCCACTCTTTTGAAGTTGATGAAAAAAGAAATTGCACCTCACGGTACACTTAGAGGAAGTATAAAAATCAACGGCAGTGTCGGTTATGTTGCACAAAATGTAGAAGAAAATATTGTCACCGATAAGGTGAGGAGCGAACTTTCGTTTGGGCTTACAAATATGGGCTTGAGCAGGGAAGCTATCGAACTTTCGGTTGCCGAAACGGCGAGCTACTTCAATCTTTCGGATAAACTCGACAATGATATTTCAACCCTTTCGGGCGGTGAAAAACAGCTGCTTAATCTTGCTTCGGTAATGATAACAAAACCCGAGATTTTGGTGCTTGATGAGCCGACTTGTCAGCTTGACCCGGTGTCTGCACAGCGATTTGTTGCCGTGGTTAAAAGGCTCAACCGTGACTTTGGCACAACCGTTGTTATTTCCGAGCACTTAACCGAGGAACTTTTGCCGTATGCCGACAGCGTGATGATAATCGAAAACGGCGAGGTTTTACTTAAAGATACGCCGCAAAATGCGGTCTTGTTTTTGAAGCAAAACCACAATTCTCTTTTGGGTGAAATTCCTCTTTTTATGCGACTTTTTGACGATGCAAACAGCGTGCCGCAATGTCGTGAGATTTTGAAGAACAAAAATTTGCCATCACTTCATACGGAGTCTGAAGATGTTAAAACCGCTTTGCGACTCAAAAATATTTCTTTTGCCTATATCAAAAATCACGATGTGCTTAAAAGTCTTG
The DNA here is from genome assembly GCF_934561735.1 of uncultured Eubacterium sp. Classification (GTDB taxonomy): domain Bacteria; phylum Bacillota; class Clostridia; order Oscillospirales; family Acutalibacteraceae; genus Eubacterium_R. The sequence goes on along the minus strand of NZ_CAKTGT010000003.1, from coordinate 207,351 downwards.
ATTTGCGGGTTTATAAGGGCAAAATCAATGTGCTTTTGGGTGCCAATTCAAGCGGTAAAACCACTGTACTCAAAGTTGCGGCAGGAGTTTTAAAGGCACATCACGGTAAGGTTAAAACCGACGGTAAGGTTTCTATGCTGTGCCAAAATCCGTTTGATTTGTTTACAAAAGAGCGTTGCGAGGATGAAATTAAATTCGGAAGAATAACCGATTTTTTGCAAATTGACGATATAAAAAAGCAACATCCGTATGACATTTCGGGAGGTCAGGCACAAAGGCTTGCACTTGCAAAGGTGCTTGAAAAGAATGCCGATATTGTCCTTTTTGATGAGCCTACAAAGGCACTTGATTACGAACTTAAAGTTAGGCTTGCCGATATTTTGTACCGCCTTTGCGATGAGGGCAAAACCGTTGTTATTGCCACTCACGATATAGATTTTGCCGGTGAATATGGCGATTATATCTCGTTTTTGTCAAACGGCGAAATTGTTACAACTATGCCGAGGAGAGAGTTTTTCACTTCACTCAATTTTTACACAACATGCACGGCAAAAATAACAAACGGCATCGCAACAGGCTATGTGGGCGAAAAAGATTTGAACGACGGAGGCATACTATGAAAAAAGTCGTTTTGCCTCTTGTGATTGTTATAAGTCTTGCATTTATTTTGCTTTGGCAGTTTTTGTTTGCCGACAGCATAAATTATTACATTGTGTCGGTTGTGATATTGATTATCTCAATGCTGCCGTTTTTTGCGTCATACGAAAAGAAAAAAGTCACCGCAAGAGATATAACTCTCACGGCAACCTTGATTGCACTTGCTGTTGTCAGCCGTGCGGCATTTTATCTTATTCCGCAGGTAAAACCGATTGCGGCTGTTGTTATAGTGTCGGCTGTATGCCTCGGAGCACACAGGGGATATATTGTGGGTGCGTTTTCCGCCTTTGTGTCAAATTTTATTTTCGGTCAGGGAATGTGGACCCCGTTCCAAATGGTGGCACTCGGCACGGTCGGTTTGTTAGCGGGTTTGATATTTCAAAAACTTAAAGTTAACAGATACACTTTGTCGGTTGTAGGCTTTGTGCTTGCAACGGTTGTTTACGGCGTAATTGTTGATATGTCAACGATTTTGTCGGCATACGGCAACAGGGTAACTCTTGCCGGTGCGTTGTCAATTTATGCAAGCGGTGCTGTGTTCAGCCTTGTTTTCGGTGCGGCAACGGCGGTGTTTCTTTTCCTTTTCGGTATGCCGTTCATCACCAAAATTGACAGAATTAACAAAAAATACGGATTGATATAAATAATAAAAAGCCTCCCCTGATTGTTAGGGGAGGTGCCGAATGTAATGAGGCGGAAGGGTTAAACTCTTTCGTTTTTTATTTTCTCACTTCATCATATTTCGCATCGGGGTCAAAATCTATTTTCTTGCCCTTGAAGTAAACTTCCTTGTCACGCTCGTCAATTTTACGCATAACCTTGCATGGATTGCCCACTGCAACAACATTTGCGGGTATGTCCTTTACAACAATCGAACCTGCTCCTATAACCGTGTTGTCGCCGATTGTAACGCCCGGGCAGATTACCGAGTCTGCACCTATCCAAACATTTCTGCCGATATGCACATCTGCGTTGTATTGCAGCATTTGCTCACGAAGCGGCGGATAAATCGGATGACCTGCCGTTGCAATTGTAACATTAGGCGCAATCATAACATAGTCGCCGATGTAGATGTTGCCGTCATCAACAAAGGTTGTGCCGAAATTTGCAAAAACAAATTTGCCCAGATGCACATGGTGACCGCCCCAGTTTGCATAAAACGGCGGCTGAATGTATGTGCCCTTGCCGACCTCGGCAAACATAATTTTGAGCAATTCTTCCATTCTCTTTTCGTGACCCAAGCCGAGAGTATTGTATTCCTGCATATGCTGAACATATTGCGTTTGCGTGCCCATAATTTCTTCTTTTGAGCAGTCATAAAGCAGACCTGCATTCATTCTTTCGGTTTCCGTCATTATTCGTTCTCCTTTGCCGTTGTGGTTATAAGTTCCAATTTTGTGTATGAATTTCCGTCTTTTCTCAACACTTCGTCACCGTCAAACGAAATGTAATATTCGCCCTTTGTGTCAAAGGTGTATGTTGCCTGACCGTCATCGCTTTTGTGCTCTTTTTTGATTGCGGCGATAACCTGAATGTAGCTTTTGCCGTTAATTTCCTCGCCGTCGGATGCCACCATAAATGAACATTTTGCTCTGTCATTTTCTGTCAATCCGAGTTGTTTGCTTGAATAACTTTCAATATAGTTGATTGCGTCTGCGTCCTTGATTTTTGCTTTTTCTGTTGCCACGGCTGATGTCGTTTCTGTCTTGCTTTCCTGTTTCGAGCAAGATGCAAATGCAACCGAGCAGATAATTATAAATGCACATAATATGATTGATGTTGCTTTTTTATTCATATAGGTACCTCAGTTTTTCTGTTTGGCTTTCGCCGAAAATCTGTATTTCGTTGTCAAAAAGGAGTTGTGCCGTTATGCCGTTGCCGTCAATCTTGTTGCCCGAAAATGTGCCGTCGTAGATTTTTCCGAAACCGCAAGACGGCGAATTCTCTTTGAGTACGGCACACGGTGCGTTTGCTTCTTTTGCAATGTAAAGTGTTTGCTCGGCACCGGACATAAACGCTTCTGTCAAATCCTCACCGTTTTTTGAATAAACTCTGCCGTCTTTGATTTCGCTCGGTACTCTCGGAATTGGCAGACCGCCAAAGCATTCCGGGCAGACGGGAATAATCTCAAATTTATCCGACAAAGCAATGACTTTTTCGTTTTTGTTGTTGCCGCCGCTGTACTTGCAGTTTTCACCGAGCAAGCAGGCAGACACGAGAATTTTTGTTTTCACAATTTCACCAACTTTTATTTGATGACACAATTATAACATAAATGTTTGACTTTTGCCATATCTCTATGTTATTTTATGTTTATAGGATAGGTTAAAATTTTTGCGGATAAAAGGGGTAAATATTATGGACGCAAAAACTTATGTTCCTAAAAAGGAATGGCTTGCCTACTGTGTGGGCGCACTCGGTCAAGGTATGGTGTACGCTATTATGAGTTCGTACATCTCCGATTTTTATCTTAATGTATTAAAGGTTACGCCGATTTTCGTGCTTCTTTTGATGCTTTTTGCCAGAATTTGGGATGCAATCAACGACCCGATTATGGGTTATATTGTTGACCATACACATCTCAAAAAGGGCAAGATGAGACCGTATCTTCTTTACACGCCTGTTCCGGTGGCAATTCTCACAATGCTTCTTTTTTACGCACCGAATTTGGCAGACAGTCAAAAGATGATTTATGCCGCAATTACTTATGTTGCGTGGGGTATGATTTATACCAGCAGCGATGTTCCGTTTTGGAGTTTGCCTAACGCTCTCACGCCTAATGCGGATGAGCGTGGCTCGATTATTTCAAAGGCAAGAACTTTCAACGGCGTCGGCTCTGCCGTGCCTATGGCTCTGTTTATGATTTTGGGTTTTGTGCTTCCTAAGTTTAATCTTTCGGGCACGGAACTTGAAAAAACAAAGTATGTTGTTATGGCACTTGTTTGCTCAATTATCGGCAATGTTTTGTTTGTAAGAGTGTATTTTAAAACAAAAGAGCGTGTAAACATTCCTATTCCGCCGAAAAAGGATAAGTCACAGCCTAATTCGTTAAAACTTATTTTCACTTGTAAACCGCTTATGCTTACTGCCGCTATGGGTATTTTGTCTGCCGCAAGATATATGTTTCAGGCAGGTGCGGTGCATGTTGCAAGATATTCGTTTTATATCGGCAAAGATTTAACGGGACTTACCGGTGCCGAGCTTGAAAGTGCACTTCAGGCAAATATTTCAAAGGTGTCAACCGTTATGGCGGCGGCTTCGGCAATCGGTATGTTCGGTGCCATGATAGCCGTAACTCCGCTTATCAAAAAATTCAGCTACAAGCAGATTGTTATCGTTTCTGCACTTTTGGGTGCGGCATCCTCGCTTGCTATGTGGTTTATAGGATATGAGCATTTCTGGGCATGCGTTCCGCTGCTTGTTATCAGTGCAATTCCTTGCGGCACAATCAATGTTTGTGCATTTGCAATGGTGGGCGACTGCCTTGATTATATGGAACTCAAAACAGGCGTTCGCCTCACGGGTATGGGCTCCGCAATTCAAAGCTTTGTTACAAAGTTCGGCAACGCCATTGCAACTTCGTTTATTATTCTTATGTATATCATTGCCGACCTTGATGTTTCAAGTATTTCCGCTTCAATCACGGCAAATCCGCTTGAAATGACACACGGCGTACGCAACGGCATTTTCAGTATTATTTCGATTATCCCGGCAATTTCGCTTTTTGTTTGTATTATTCCTATGTTCTTCTACAACCTCACGGGTGAGTATCGTGATAATATGGAAAAAGAACTCGCCGAGCAAAGAAAACGCAGAGGCATTGAAATTGATTAATTTATTTGGACAAAATTAACATTTACTATTGCAATTTTTCAAAAGTTTTTGTAAAATATATTTGACAATATTTTAAGGAGGAAAGAAAATGCTCTGGACTTTAAAGAAAATTTGGTACAGAATTTACCAAAATGTATTTAAGGTTGCTATGTGCTTTATGGATTGGTCCGAGCCGGAGCTTCTTGAGGGTGCGGGTTCTGTTCTCAGATTGCCTGAATTCATCAAGAGCAAGGGACTCAGCAAGGTTCTTGTTGTAACCGATAAGGGACTTATGGGACTTCATCTTCTTGACCCGCTTTTTGCAAAGCTTGAAGAAGTCGGCGTTGATTATGTCGTTTATGACGGCGTTCAGCCAAACCCTACAATCCCTAACATTGAGGACTGCAAGGATATGTATATCCAAAACGGTTGCCAAGGCATTATCGCATTCGGCGGCGGTTCATCAATGGACTGTGCAAAGGCTGCCGGTGCAAGAGTTGTAAAGCCTAATCAATCGGTTAGAGATATGCGCGGCCAGCTTAAAGTACATAAAAAGCTTCCACCATTTTTCGCAGTACCTACTACTGCAGGTACAGGCTCAGAAACAACAGTTGCTGCTGTTGTAACCGATCCCGAAACTCATGAGAAAAATGCCATCAACGATACTTGTCTTCGTCCTAAGTATGCTGTGCTTGACCCGGAACTTACCGTAGGTCTGCCACCACACATCACTTCGACAACAGGTATGGATGCAATGACTCATGCTGTTGAGGCATATATCGGCCACAGCAACACAAAGGACACTATCAGAGAGGCAGAGATTGCTACAAAGCTTATTCATGAAAATCTTGAAAAGGCTTACAACGACGGTAAGAATCTTGAAGCAAGACAAAATATGCTCAAGGGCTCTTATTATGCGGGTCGTGCATTCACTCACGCTTATGTAGGCTATGTTCATGCTATTGCACACAACCTCGGCGGTTTGTACGGCACACCTCACGGTTTGGCAAACGCTGTTATCTTGCCTTATGTTCTTGATTATTATGCAGATTCTGCATATCCTCAGCTTGCAAAGCTTGCCGATATTATCGGAATTACAACTCCGTCTATGTCGGTTGAGGAAAAGGGCAAGGCATTTATTGCCGAAATCCGCAGAATGAATGCTGCCATGAACATCCCTGAAAAGTTCGATATGATTAAGGAGGAGGATATGCCTACTCTCGTTAAGCGTGCGCTTAAAGAAGGTAATCCGCTTTATCCTGTTCCAAAGATTATGGACGCAAAGGATTGCGAGGCTGTTATTCGCAGCTTTATGGCATAATCGCTTTAAATAAAAATCAATAAGCCGTGGTTAATTCCGCGGCTTGTTTTTTTAGGAGATAATGATGACTCAAAAAGATTATTTGCTTCAAATTGATTCTGTTATTGCAAACGGAAAATTTAAGGACAACAACGCTTCTCTCTGCACTCACACACCGCCCAAATGGTATAAAAATGCAAAGTTCGGCATTTTCATTCATTGGGGCGTTTACAGCGTTCCGGGCTATTCAAACGAATGGTACAGCAGGGAAATGTATGACAAAACCAAGCCGTCATACCGCCACCATATCAAAACCTACGGCAAACAAAAGGATTTCGGCTATAAGGATTTTATTCCTATGTTTAAGGGCGAAAACTTTTCTGCCGACAAATGGGTGAATTTGTTTAATGAAAGCGGAGCAAAATATGTTATGCCCGTTGCGGAACATCATGACGGATTTGCTATGTACGGCACTGAGTTCAACAGATGGAATGCTGTTAATATGGGTGTTAAGCGTGATGTTGTCGGTGAAATAAAAGCGTCTTGTGAACAGCAGGGATTGGAGTTTTGTGCTTCAAATCACAGAGCCGAGCATTTCTTTTTTATGAATATGGGCAGAACGATTGACAGCGATGTAAACGATGAAAATTACGCCGATTTTTACGGTCCGGCTTATTATTGTGATGAACTCGGAGCGTTAAAAATGGGTCAAACCACAAACGATGTAAGGGGCACTGCACCTACCGAGGAGTTTTTGCAGGATTGGTTGGTGCGAAATTGCGAGTTTGTGGATAAATATCAACCGTCAGTTGTGTATTTTGATTGGTGGATTCATAACAAGGCGTTTAAGCCGTACCTCAAAAAATTTGCCGCTTATTATTACAATCGTGCTTTGGAGTGGGGCAAAGATGTTTCGATAAATTACAAGTGCAACGCATTTGCACCGGGAATTGCAACTCGAGATGTTGAGCGTGGAGCACTCACCGATATTTCTCCCGAGCATTGGCAAACCTGCACGGCAATAGGCAAAAATTCGTGGGGTTATACAAAAACAAACAACTTCAAAACGCCGTATCATATTGTTACAGATCTTATTGATATTGTCAGCAAAAACGGCAATATGCTTCTTAATGTCGGCCCTAAGCCTGACGGAACGATTACAAAAGAAGAAACTCAAATTCTCCGTTCAATCGGCAAATGGTTGCAGAAAAACGGTGACGGAATTTATGACACAACTGCTTGGAAAACATTTGGCGAGGGCAAGGTTAATGCCAAGGACGGATTTTTCCAAGACAACAAAACAAAGCCGTACAAAAGCAGAGATTTTCGCTTTACATACAAAAACGGCTCTGTATATGCTTTTTGGATGAAACCCAAAGCGTCAAAGCCTGTTAGAATAAAAACATTCAAAAAGATTAATCAAGACTTGATTGTTAAGCGTGTTACACAACTTGACTCGGGCGAAGAACTTTCTTTTGTCAGAGGCAAAAAGTATATGGAATTTATGCCGAACGGCAATGCGGATTATTCAATGCCGCTTTGCTTTAAAATAGAATTGGAGTAAATCAAGGTCAAATACATATTTGACTATGGCTTGCAAATAGAATATAATACACCTATGAAAAGTGTAACAGTTAATTCAAATGATGCGGGACAGAGAGTTGATAAGTTTTTGCAAAAGCACTTTGCAACCCTCCCCAAGTCGATGATGTTTAAGCAAATCAGAAAAAAGAATATCAAGGTTAATCGCAAGCGTTGCACACCCGAACAGGTGCTTCTTAACGGCGATGTGATTGACCTTTATCTGCCCGATGATATGCTTGCGGAAAAGAAAAAGCATTATGATTTTCTTTCTGCTCCAAAAGAACTGTCTATTATCTATGAGGACGAAAATGTTATTCTTATGGATAAAAAACAGGGCGAGCTTTGTCATCCCGACGGCAAGGAATATGTCAACACTCTTGTTGCCTCGATGAAACGCTATCTTTATGACAAGGGCGAGTATAAGCCTGAGGAAGAAAATAGCTTCACTCCGTCACTTGCCAACAGAATTGACCGAAACACGGGCGGCATTGTTATCGGTGCAAAGAACTATCAATCGCTCAAAATTCTCAATCAAAAGATTAAGGACAGGGAAATTGATAAGCTTTATTTAACCGTTACAGAGGGCGTTTTTGACAAAAAAAGCGATGTGCTGACAGGCTGGCTCATTAAGGACACCAAGAAAAATATGGTTAAGGTTACTCAAACCGAAACAGACGGTGCAAAGCTTTGCAGAACAAAATACACCGTGCTTGACAGCTACAATGATTTGTCGCTTGTTGAGGTGGAACTGCTTACCGGCAGAACGCATCAAATCAGGGCACACCTTGCTTCAATCGGTCATCCGCTCCTCAATGACGGCAAGTACGGCTCACATCACGGCAGATTTAAGCAGGAACTTTATTCATATAAGTTGAAGTTTAATTTCACTACCGATGCAGGAATTTTGGATTATCTCAACGGCAGAGAATTTGAATCTTCTAATTGTCCGATTTTGGAAAAATTCAGGAAAAGGGTTTATTGATGAAAGATAGATTTGTTATGTGCCTGTCGCCGATTACGGCGGCGGTGACACTTGCCATGGCTGTTGCCGTGGCGGTTAATGCGTATTTTTGCGGCACAAAGGTTGTTGAGGGCTTCGATTGGAAAGTCGGCGTTTATGTTTTGGTGGAAGTTGTTGCCGCCGTTATCGTTGTGCTTATGGCTAAAGAAGTGCTCAAAACAGGTGTTCGCTTCACCTCCGATAAGGTGGAATTTACAGGCGTTGACGAAAACAATGTGTTTGAATATTCGCATATTAAAAAAGTTCAAACCGGCAGAGATACCAAAGCAAGCCTAAAAAAGAATTTTGTTGACCGCTATTCGCACATTATTATTTTTCTTGATGACGACAGCGTGGTGACGATTGAACTCGGTCTTACCACAAAGCACACGCTCAAAGCCATTGATGACGAATTCAAGGCTCGAATTAAGTAAATAAAGTCCTCCGTGATTTCAGGAGGACTTTTTTATATTTGTTAAAAATTTACAAAAAAATGATTAATTTATTGAAATTTTTATTTTATTATGTTGAATTTGACGACGCAGAGTGTTATAATTACATAGAAAACTTGGGTAAATTATACCCAAATTGCTATTTTGAATTTTTTATATGGAGGGAATTTCCAATGGCAAGAGCTAAAAAAACCATGGATGGTAACAGTGCAGCCGCTCATGTAAGCTATGCGTTTACCGAAGTTGCAGCTATCTATCCTATTACACCTTCTTCACCAATGGCAGAAGAAACCGATGCTATGGCAGCAAAGGGTGTAAAGAATTTATTCGGTCAAACCGTAAAGGTTGCCGAGCTTGAATCCGAGGCAGGTGCAGCAGGTGCTGTTCACGGCTCACTTTCGGCAGGTGCATTGACCACTACTTACACAGCATCACAGGGTCTTCTTTTGATGATTCCTAATATGTACAAGATTGCCGGCGAACTTATTCCGAGCGTAATTCATGTTTCTGCTCGTTGCGTATCAACTCACGCACTTAACATTTTCGGCGATCATTCCGACGTTATGGCATGCCGTCAAACAGGTTATGCTATGCTTTGTTCAGCAAATGTTCAAGAGGTTATGGACCTTGGCGCAGTTGCTCACCTTGCAACTCTCAAGAGCCGTGTTCCTTATCTTCATTTCTTTGACGGTTTCCGTACTTCTCACGAAGTTCAGAAGATTGAAACTTGGGATTATGAAGACCTCAGAGATATGCTTGACCCGCAGGATGTTGCGGATTTCAGAGCAAGAGCATTGAATCCGGAGCACCCTGTTCTTCGCGGCTCGGCAGAAAATTCGGATATTTTCTTCCAGCACAGAGAAGCTTGTAACAAGTATTATGCAGATGCTGTTGCCGCAACAGAAGCATATATGAACAAGGTTAATGAAAAAATCGGTACAAATTATCAACTCTTTAACTATTACGGTGCACCTGACGCAGAGCGTGTTATCATCGCTATGGGTTCTGTTTGCGACACTATTAAGGAAACAGTTGACTTCCTCAACGCAAGAGGTGAAAAGGTTGGTATGGTATGTGTTCACCTTTACAGACCATTTTCCGCAAAGCACCTTATCGGTGTGTTGCCTGAAACCGTAAAGCACATTTCGGTTATCGACAGAACTAAGGAACCGGGCTCACTCGGCGAACCTCTTTATCTTGATGTTGTTGCCGCTCTTAAAGGCTCAAAGTTCGATGCAGTTCCTGTTTACGGCGGTCGTTACGGCTTGGGTTCAAAGGATACACTTCCTGCTCATGTTATTGCAGTATTTGCAAATATGTCTGCACCTGAACCAAAGCAGCAATTTGTTCTTTCTATTGACGATGATGTTACAAATCTTTCGTTGCCTATCACAGAAACTCCTGATACAACTCCTGCCGGAACAACATCTTGTAAGTTCTGGGGTCTTGGCTCAGACGGTACTGTAGGTGCAAACAAAGACTCTATCAAGATTATCGGCGACCATACGGATATGTATGCTCAGGGTTACTTCTTCTATGACTCAAAGAAGTCGGGCGGTATCACCGTATCTCATCTTCGTTTCGGTTCATCACCGATTACATCAACATATTTGATTAACAAGGCAAACTTTGTTGCTTGCCACAACCCTTCATATGTAACAAAATATGATATGGTTCAGGACCTTGTACCGGGCGGTACATTCCTCCTCAACTGCATTTGGACTCCGGAAGAGCTTGACAAAGAACTTCCTGCATCTATGAAGAGATATATTGCAGAAAACAATATCAACTTCTACACAATCAACGGTATCAAGATTGCCGAAGAAGTCGGTCTTCCGGGCAGAGCTTCAACAATTCTTCAGTCGGCATTCTTCACAATCAGCGGTATTCTCCCTGTTGACGAAGCAATCGGATATATGAAGGAAAAGGTTGTTGCAAAGTTCTCAAAGAAGGGCGAAGCTGTTGTAAACTCAAACTGCAACGGTATCGACAGAGGCTCAAAGGAAGTTGTTAAGATTGATGTTCCTGCTTCTTGGAAGGATGCTGTTGACGAAAAGGCAGAAATGCATGTTGACACAGACAGACCTGAAATGAAGAAGTTTGTTAAGGATATTCTTGACCCTGTAGGCAGACTCCACGGTGACGACCTTCCTGTATCTGCATTTGTTGACAGTGCCGACGGTGTATATCCTCAAGGTTCTGCCGCATTTGAAAAGAGAGGTATCGCTATCTCTGTTCCTGAATGGGACCCTACAAAGTGCGCACAATGTAACCTTTGTTCAATGGTTTGCCCTCACGCTGTTATCAGACCTATCGTTATGAACGAAGAAGAGGCAAAGGCAGCTCCTGAAGGCACAACAATGATTAAGCATAAGAGAACAGATTATCAATATGCACTTATTGTTTCTGCTCTTGACTGTACAGGTTGCGGCTCTTGTGCAAATGTTTGCCCTACAAAGTCGCTCACTATGAAGCCTATTGCTTCTCAGCTTCATGTACAAAAGTCTTTCGACGCTCTTGTAGATACTCCTGCAAAGCCGGAAGTTCTTACTCCTAATACAATCGGCGTTCAGTTCAGAAAGCCTTATCTTGAATTCTCGGGTGCTTGCGCAGGCTGCGGTGAAACACCTTATGCAAAGCTTGTTACACAGCTTTACGGTGACAAAATGTACATCGCAAACGCAACGGGTTGTTCATCAATCTGGGGCGGTTCAGCACCTTCAACTCCTTATACGGTTGACAAGAACGGTCACGGTCCTGCTTGGTCAAACTCACTCTTTGAGGATAACGCAGAGTTCGGTTACGGTATGTACCTTGCTCAAAAGCAAATCAGAGAAAGACTTGCCGCAGACGCAGAAGTTCTTTCTAAGGCAGGCGTTAAGGAAGCAGACGCATGGCTTTCAACTTATGATGACGCCGCAAAGAACGATGTTGACGCAGATGCTCTTATTGCAGCTCTCAAGGGTGCAAACCTTTCGGGCGAAGCAGCAGATGCCGCAGCAGACTTCCTTAAGGATTCGGATTATGCCGCTAAGAAGTATCAGTTCATCTTCGGCGGTGACGGTTGGGCTTATGATATCGGTTTCGGCGGTCTTGACCATGTAATCGCTTCTAACGAAGATGTAAACATCGTTGTATTCGATACAGAAGTTTATTCTAACACAGGCGGACAGGCTTCAAAGTCAACACCTACGGGTGCTGTTGCCAAGTTTGCCGCTTCGGGTAAGATTGTCAAGAAAAAGGATTTGGCTCAAATTGCTATGTCTTACGGCTATGTATATGTAGCACAGGTTGCTATGGGTGCAAATGCCAACCAATGCTTAAAGGCATTCCAGGAAGCTGCCGCTTACCATGGTCCTTCACTTGTTATCTGCTATGCACCTTGTATCAATCACGGTATCAAGATGCCGTTTAACCAGATGGAACAAAAGAAGGCTGTTGCAGCAGGTTATTGGAACCTCTTCCGTTACAATCCTGCTCTTATTCCTGAAGGCAAGAATCCGTTCAGCCTTGACTCTAAGGCTCCTACAGCCGACTATGTAGAATTTATCGAAGGTGAAACAAGATATTCTGCTCTTAAGAGATCCTTCCCTGGCAAGGCAGAACAACTCTTCTCAATCGCTGCCGATAATTCTATTGAAAAGTACAACAAACTTGCAAAGCTTGTTGATTTCTACGCTCCTGATGCAGAATAATCGGTAAACAAATAAAAGTGCCCCCCAATCGAGGGCACTTTTTTCTTGTCTTTTTTCGATTAATAATATATAATTGGTTTAGTATTATACAGGTGGAGGCGATATTGTGAATGATTTAAAATCTTCGTATATAAAAAGGGCGGTTATTTACCCGCTTTTGGTTTTGGCGGTTTTAATAATTACGGCAACCGTTGTTGTTCCAAAATTTATAGACTCGCTCCCTGTTGCCACAGATAAGGTGCACGCAGTTACACAATATAATGTTAAAGATTATGATATGTTTCCTACAAAGTACAATAAATTTTCCGAGCTTAATCACAATAGATTTATAGGTTGGCTCAGTTCGGAAAATGTTGCACTCGGATGTGCCGTTACCTTTGATTCGGAAAATGAAAATTCCAATGCCGCTTCTCTTTTAAAAGACTCAAAGGAGCCGTGGAATAACGGTTGTGTTATGATTATCGGCAAAAACTCCGATGCAGAGTTCAGAAATCTTCATAAAGCCGAAATCGGTGATAAAATAGATGTTGAATTTTACAAAAACGGCACTTATCATTATCAAATAAGCAAAATCGAATATGCCGTTGCCCGTGATGAAATATCCGATTTTAAAAAGAAAAACACATTGATAATGTGCGTACCTTTTAAAGATTTTGAGGCAAGCAACGGATTTTTTTATACCGTTTATATAGCGGATGAAATTAAGGAATGAGGTGCACAGTATGAAAAAGAAATCGGCAAAGACTGCACTTAATTTAAAAAATGCCTTGTGCTATTTTCTTGCCCTCATTATGGCGGCAAGTGTTACATTGTTTATAGCGGTCGGAATAACGGCATCTCTTCTTCGCACAAACACCTTTGTTCAGCATAGGTACGAAAAATATAATTCGCAAATGCTCAGAGAAGTGTATGATGAGCTCGGCAAGGTTGCAGATATAACCGGAGTGCCGAAAAAAGCATACACCTCGGCTTTTTCAAGCAAGCATATGGACAGCATTTTGCATATTGCATCAAACAATATCGTAAAGGGCTACAAAACCGATTATTCCGAATCTAAATTTTTGTATGATTATTGCAAAAATGCCCTTGTTAAATACTGTAATAAAAATGATGTTTCTTTAACCGATGACCAAATAAATCGCTATTCGTGCCTTGCCGCGAATGCGTTTAACAATGTTGTCGGTGACGAAAGTACAAGCAACATCATTATTATAGCACTTACATATACAAACCGTCCGATTATAGCAATGCTTGTGTCTGCAATAGCGTTTGCATTGTGTATAATAATCATAGATTTTATATCGCTTCGCCGTCACAAAAAGCATGAATATATCGGTATAAGCTTTATTATTTCGGGAGAGGTTCTGTTTGTTTTGCCTTTCTTTGCAATAATAATGAAGTATGCAAACGATTTGCATTTTACGGATGTTGATGTGTATAATATGGCTCTTGCCGATACGCTGAATGATATATTAAAAATTATTATGGCTGTTGGCGTATTTGTGCTTTCGGTCGGAATATATATGGTTGTAAAGAATTACAGGTATTATCTTCACAAAGCCAAATCAATGAGCACCGAAAAGGAAATTGTTGAAAAAATAAAAAGTGAGCAGTCTTGATAATACATTTTTTTAAGCAAAATAAAATCCGATGATAATTCAAATCATCGGATTTTTTATACAAAAGTTATATTAAATTGTCTGTTACACACGATGCACACAGTGTTTTCTATGATGTTGCAAAGCTGCTATGTCAAACATCAAAAAGATTATATGTGTGATTGTATGTACTTTTTGATTCTTCCGGAAATAAGCAAAATACCTTCAAGTATCAAACTTACCGAGCAAGGAACAAAAAGAAATTGAATATTAAAATAAAAAGACACCGTAATTAATATTAAAATAACCGTTAAGATTATTCGTGTTATAGGTTTGAAGCGGTCAAACTCTTTTTTGCTGAGCGGCTTTTCGGGTGTGTCAAGCGGTGCCGATGTAATTATAACAACAGCACAGATTAATGCCGCACATAACAAAATTGTGAACAGGTTATAGCTTTTTGATATTTTTATAAGCCATATGCAACCCGCTATGGAAAGAGCAGACAAAATCTCGCATCTTGTTTCGGTTTTGGCGTGATAGCCGCCTGCGTATTTTCTTATGAACATAAAGGCTGTAAAGAAAATGAGGCTTTCGCCAAAACAACCGAAGATTATACCAAAAAAACAAGCGAGAGCTAAATACAAGGTTTGAGTCAATAAAATAAAAAAGGAATAAATGTACAGCTCTCGCTCATTTTCGGTAATGCTTCCGTTAGACAGAAGCTTTTCGGCAAGTCGAAATGAAATTTTATTTATCATTTTCGATCTTGCTGAAGTTTTTGAGTGCTTCAGGTGCCTTCGGCTGGTAATAAATCATGCACGAAGTACTGTTGGCACTGTCTGAAAGTGTCTTTTCAGCAACTTTTTTAAGAATGTTTAAGCAAAAATTTCTTTCGCTTTTCATATTAATCGTCCCCCAACTGATTTTTATATTTTTATTCTATTTCAATCCTTTTTTTAAATCAATAAGTTTGGCTAATTTATCAATATTTTGGTCTTTTTGATAGAATTTGCACATTTTGTTAGATTTTTCTAATTATATTGTTGACTTTTGCGGTAAAATTAAGTTATTCTTATATTATATAGTTCCTGTGTGGGGTGGATTTTGTGAGTAATGTGATTTTTATGAGAGAAGTCGGCGACAGACTTAAAAAAAGAAGAAAAGAACTCGGTTTAACGCAGGCAGAATTGACGGAGCTTTTAAACAAATCCGAATATTCCGATGACATTTTGTCATACAAGCAGGTTTCAAGAGTTGAAAGCGGGCATAATTGCACAAGACTCGACAAGTTTGTGCATTGGTGTTTGTCGCTTGGTAAAACGCCGGATTATTTTTTGCTTGGTATAGACAACGGCATAGAAGAAAAGCAAAATAAAATCGACAAAATATGCGAATATCTAAAAATGTGCGATGAGTGTGATGTTGACAATACATTGGTGTTTGTAAAAGCAATGTATGACAAAAAGCATTGACGGAGGACGGATTTATGAATGTTGCTGTATGTGATGACGAGCGTGATTTCAGGCTTATAACACAAAAACATTTAAAAAACTATTTTGACGAAAAAGGAATATCGGTGAATTTTTTTGAATTTTCCTGCGGCGAAGATTTGATAGACAGCCAAGAACGGTTTGATTTGATATTTATTGATGTCGAAATGGGCAGAGTTAACGGAATAGATGCGGGAAAAGAACTTAAAGCAAAAAATCCGCATTGCATTGTTATTGTTATAACCGCTCACGATGGGTATCTTGATGACGCTTTCAAAATCAACGCGTTCAGATATTTGCAAAAGCCGTTGAATGTTGTAAGACTTTATAAGGCTCTTGATGATGCCGAAGAATTGATGAAAAATGATGTTATCGCTTTTTATGATACAAATTCTTTATCAAATGTAAGGATTTATGCAAACGATGTTATTTGCGTGGAAATTGAAAAGAAGAAAACAAAAATCATAACCGTTGACGGTACATATTATTCAAACGAAAAAATTTCCGCTTGGAGGGACAAACTGAATTCGTCGGTTTTTGTTTGCCCTCATTCGAGCTATATAGTAAATCTTGATTACTCAATAAAACACACAAGGACCATGCTTGTCCTTGCAAAAAAGGACAAAAACGGAAATGTTATTGACAGGTATGAAGTCAGTATAGCACCTAAAAAACAGGCAGAAATTCGAAAAAAATTCTTTTATGTGATGGAAAGGAGATAAAATGGCATCTTCATTATTTTTGGCAACCTCTTATTTTATCGGAGGGCTTATTGTATTTTTTTACTGCAAATCCATATACGAAGTTAAAAAAACCGCCGTATTTTCGTTTTTTGTAACGATTGCTTTGTATGAATCGTTGACGGCACTGAAAATTATTTTTGACAATGAGGTTTTAAATATTACGGCAATACTTGTGTTTAATATATTGATAGCATATTTTCTGTTTAAAAGCTCGGTTAAATCTTCGATATTTCACGGAGCTGTTCTTGTAATACTTCAGCTTGTGGCAGAATTTGTAACATCAAGTACGGTAGCGTTGATTTTGAATGTGTCACCGAAAGAAAGCGTAAAAAATCATTTTGAAATCGGTATGGTTTTAAGCCTTATGATGTATTTTTTGCTCAGCCGATTGCTTACTGCTTTTTCGGTAAAAGAAAACAAGTCACGCTCGTGGGGCAAATGGTTTGGCTTGGCACTCCTTCCCGTCAGCAGTATTGTTATTATAATCGCATTCAGAATAATAATTAACGATATGGTGCTTACATCAGTTGAAAATTCATTTATGATTATTTCAATTTCGTTTCTGCTTCTGGTTAACATATTTGTATATTTTATGTATGAGCAGGCTGAAAAGAATAACCAAAAGCTTATTGAACTTGAGCTTGTTAATCAGAAAAATGACATTGATATGCAATATCTTGACTTGCTTGAAAAGAAAAACGAAACTATGAACATTATGGCTCACGATTACAAAAATAATGTGCTTGCCATTGCCGATATGTCGGATTCGCCGGAGATAAAAAAATATGTTGACGATATGGTGGGAGAAATATCAAAATATAATCGAGTGGCAAAAACCAAAAATCGATTGCTCGATGTCATTATAAATAAGTATATTGATATATGTGACGATAAAAATATTAAATTTGAAATAACAAGCGTGTCGGATAATTTCGGATTTATGAGCGGGTATGATTTGTCATCTTTGTTTAATAATGTTTTGGACAATGCTGTTGAAGCGGCATCGGAATCCGAAAATAAATACATACACGCCGATATCTCAAACAGCATAGGCTCGTATCACAAGCTTTGTGTTGTGAATAGCTGTGAAACCGCACCGAATGTAAAAAACGGTACTTTGCTGACTACAAAGAGCAATAGGGAAATGCACGGCTTCGGTACAAAGAGCATACGAAAAACCGTTAACAAATATGACGGCGAAATGCAATGGGATTATGACGATAATCTCAAAGAGTTCAAACTTACCGTTATATTTCCGCAGGAAGCGTAAAATCAAAAATTTATATAAAAGCATTGCACTGTATATATTTGCAGTGCTTTTTTGTTTGTTTTAACCTTTTTTAATCATATTCGTATAATAAAATAGAGTTATTTTGTTGATTTTGCCTATGAATATAATCTTGAATTTATATGGCAAATATGGTATATTTATATTATAAATGTTAAGGTAATGTTATAATATTATTTAAACTGTGTTAATTTGGGGGAATTATACAGTTGCGAAGGGTGTATGTTTTATGAAAAAAGCATTTGCTGTAATTTTATCTTTAACTCTTTTCATCGGCAGTTTTGCACCGATGAGCAGTATTGTTGCGTCTGCATCCGAAAATGTTGTGCTGTCGCAGGTTACACGCGATTTGGCTGAGATGTATAAAAATGACGGCGATTATAAGGAAGAATTGGCGTCTGAAAAAACAACAAGCGTTACTGTTGAAAACAGAATTATTATTAAATGTGATGAAGAAACAAATACTTACGATTCTGTAAGCAGCACATATGCTTACGGTTATCGGTATATTCAGTATTCTGATGAAAAAGATGCCGCCGAGGCATTTAAAAAGTTTGAACAGGCGGGACTTGAACCTGTGTATGACGGTATTTCAACGGTTGATGATGTTAAGTATGAAGAAGTTGTTAAAACGCCCGAGCTTGACGGTATGTATTCGTCTACGGTTGTCAGAAATGAAAAATACGAGTGGGCATACGGTGCCTGTGATATTGATGAAACGCTTAATTACTATAAGTACAGAACAGGCAGAGAAGTTGTTGTCGGCGTTATAGACAGCGGAATACAGTATAATATTAAGACTCTGAAAAATAGGGTAATAAGGACAAACGCCGATTTTTCGGGTATGGCAACCGATGACGAAATGGACCGCTTCGGTCACGGCACTCAGGTTGCAACTACAGTTGCCATGTGTTCTCCGAGCAATGTAAAAATTGAGGGCTTTAAGGTTACAAATAACAATAACATTATGGATTCAAGCGTTTTGCTTGCACTTTCTTATATTAAAGAAATGAATAAAAAGCCCGATATAATCAATATGTCGTTCAGCGGTACAAGTATGGACAGTCATATTGAGGATGTTATTGATGAACTTACGGATATGGGCATTGTTTTTGTCAGCTCGGCAGGTAATGACGGCAGAGAAGTAAAAACCTATCCTGCAGCATATGAAAATGTTATTGCCGTTGCCGCAACGGATAAAAACAATAATCCGTGTACTTTTTCAAACAGCAGCAATTATGTTGATATTTCCGCGCCGGGTTATTTTACTTCCTACAAGGCAACATATCAAAGCAATGCACCGAGTTATGTTTATTCACAGGGTACTTCTTTTTCCGCCCCGATTGTGTCTGCCGCAGCCGCAATTATTGCTTCGGAACACAGTTCTTTTACGCCAAAGCAGATAAAGAACAGTTTGATTGACGGAGCAATTCCGTTTGCGGAAAAGGATTGTAATAAAAAATACGGTAAAGGCGTTGTTAATTTTTCAAATCTTGTTAATATTTCAAGATGCAAGGATGTTAAGGCAAGCATTCCGTCAGGTGTTTATAACGGCAATGTTACGGCAGAACTTAGCTGTGACAATACCTTGGTTAATATAATTTATACAACAGACGGAACCTTGCCGTCACCTAAAAACGGTAATATTTATTCTTCGCCGATTAATTTGACGCAGAGTACAAGAATTATTGCCGCCGCTTATGAAAAAACCGACTCTGTTTTTCATGGCAGATTCTTCTGTGCCGATTATTATATCGATGAGCTTTCCGAATTTGTTGTTGATGACAACGGTATGGTAAAAGCATATTTGGGTGCTTCAAAAACCGTTACCGTTCCGGAAGAAATCGGCGGAATCAAGCTTGTCGGTATCGATGAAAACTGTTTTAGATATACAGATATAAAAGAAATATCGTTGCCTAATTCGGTTTGTAAAATCGGAGATTTTGCTTTTTATCTTTGTAATGATTTAAAATGCAATTTGCTTTCGGAAGGTATAACGGATGTAGGTTCTTATGCTTTCGCTTATTCGGGTATTAATTCGGCGGTTTTTGAAAACTGTAAAAATGCAGATGAGAGTGCTTTTGAAGGCTCTGATGTAAAAACAGTTAAACTCGGATTGATTAAAGAAATTAAAAACGCAATGTTTAAAAATTGCTCAAGCCTTAAAACATTGTGCTGTCCAAATGTTGCCGACTGCAAAAACAATGCTCAAAATGTGTTTGAAAACTGCGGGTCGCTTAAAACTCTGTTTTTGCCTAAGGCAAGGTCACTGTATCTTGATATTCCGAGCAATGTAAATCTTTTTGTAAGCAACAAATTGTCTTTTGACGCTTCAAACAATACAGGTTTTAAATACACCTTTATTGCACAACTTGAAAAAGGTATAAGTGCACTTAAAGAGTTAATTGAGAAAAAAACCACAAGTATGTCAACAAATATGTATGAGTTCAAAGACACCGGCGGATTTGCAAATTCAAAAGGTGCTCAAATCAGAGTGTCGGATTACGGACTTCGTTTTGGCTTCAGCTGGAAAGAAATTGAAGGATTGGAAGACCTTTCGGATTCTGTTGAATATGGATTTTTGCTTAATTACGGCGATACGGATGTGCTTGATGCAGACAATGCGTATAAAAAAATCAAAGCCGCAAATGTTTCTAAAAATGCCGATGTTACCGATTTTAATCTTGTAATCACAAAAATACCTCAAAATCAAAGGGAACTCACATTGTCGGTGCGTGCGTATGTAAATATCGACGGATGGTACTTTTATTCTCCGATTGTAAAACGCTCGTTTTACGGTGTTGCCGGCGAAGTCGTTGATGATGAGGATGTTGAAGTAACCGTTAGGGAATCTGTGTTTGATATGATCAGAAACGGAGGAACACAATAATGAAAAGGGCAGTAACGCTTGTGTTGGCTTTTATGGTGATTGTAAGCGTATGTGCCGCTTGTTCGTCCGTTAAAACCCAAACAGGGGCAACGGTTGACAATAAGATTGAAAACAAAAACACATCGGTGCTGTTTGAATCTGCTTCGGATGTTGAAAAAACATCGTCAAAAAAAGCAACCGTTACCGCAAAAAGTGGTGCTTCAACCGAAGAAAAGCCTAATAACGGTTCAAACAACGAGGTTGAGTTTTCAAAAGGCTCGGCTCCCGTTTTGAACGAAACGACAAGTGCTTTGCAAAACACAACTTTAAATTCTGATTACAGGGGAACAACGCAGGAGTCAACAGAAAAAACCAATGACGGCGGCGTAAAGGAAACATCTACAAAAATATCAACTGACAAAGACGGTTGGATTAACAAGTGGTATTGATGTGTTGTTATATAAACCTTTTTAATAAGTTTTGGTATGGCGAAATCTAAATTTTGCATCGATTAAGAGCCGTGGGTTTAAAACCCACGGCACAGACTGTCGATAAAGCCCCTGAACCACGCCAAAATTATATTAACACACATTAAGTAGGGTATAGGCTTGCCTATACCGGAATACTATTAATTTAATAATACTATTTAAAGAAAAGTGCCGCAAACATTGAGTTTACGGCACTTTTGGCGTTTTTCGTTTTTTGCTCAGTCGAAAGAAGAAGGATTCCAAAAAATCATTTGATTTTTTGGAAAGAGGAAAAACATATGTAGTATAATTACAAAACTTTGTTTTGTCCTATACGGAATATGTTTTGACGAGGTACATCTTCCTTCGCAAGAAAACGAAATTCAGAAACTTTCTCAACAGCCTATAGCGTGTCGAAAACACTTTTTGCCTTGCTTAAATTTTTGGTATATGGTATAGTATAAACATAACATTATAAAGGGGAATTTTAATGAAAGATTCGCTTGAAACTGCCAAAAAGCAAAGAATCGAATACATAGATGTGCTTAAAGGAATAGGCATTTTGTCCGTGGTTTTGCTCCATACTTATTCCGGATATGAAATCAGCGGCAAGCCTATTGAATATGTGCTCAAATATTTTACATCATTTCATATGGCTTTGTTCTTCTTTTTGTCCGGGCTTCTTTTCAATCCAGTTATATCGGATTACAAAGAAAGAATAGTCAGAAAAATCAAAACATTGTTTTTGCCGTTTCTTTTGTGGGACGGCGTTATTGCAATTGCGGTTGAAGCAATGCGATATGCACTCGGCTCCGAGGGCTTTGCCAATTATGATTTAAAAGGGCAGGTAATTGACTTTTTGCTCGGTAAATCGTCATATACGGGCTCTTGGTTTATATTTACGCTGTTTATGGCTTATATGCTTGAATATCTGATTACATTTGTTTGCCAAAAAACAAAGATAAATTACAAAAGCGTTCCTGTTGCCGTGCTCCATATTTTGTTTGTACCTGTCGGCATTTTGCTTTCTTCCGTTCCTTTGGGTGAGTATTACAGATTAAAGTATGTTTTTATGGCGGCTGTATTCTTTTATATAGGCTATTTGTTCGGTCAAATTCAAAAAGAGAGAAAAGAAAATGTTGTCATCGATATAGCTTTGTTTATTGTGGGTATGGTACTTTGTTTCATTAACTCAAGGGTGTCTTTTGCCGAATATAAGTTTGGAAACATTGCTTTTATGTTTGCGTCGGCTATATGCACTGTTTGCTCGCTTTGCGGCTTGACAAAACTTTTGACGAAAAAAATCAAGTTTAGATTTTTACCGTTTATGGGCAAAAATACGATTATTATCTTTTATACACATTTGATTTTTATGTATATCGTTATTCGTATGCTCGAAAAATTGCTTCATATGCAGATACACACATTCCCGGCAATTTTGGCATTTGTGATTATCATTGCAATAGAGTGGGTTATGATAAAAATTATGCCGCCGTTTTTCAAAAGGTTTTTCGGTATATACGAAAGCAAAAAAAGCAAATAAAAAGCGACCGCCGCAGGCTTTTACACCTGCGACGGTCTTTTGATTGTTTATTTGTAAGAGGAGAAAACAATTGCTTAATTAATCGAGTTCGATATATTTTGTTGTATCAATCTCTTTTTTAGGCTGTTCCTTAGGAATTGTCAATTTAAGGATACCGTGCTTAAATTCGCCCTTGATGTCTGCTTCGTTAATATCGCCTACATAAAAGCTTCTTTCGCAAGCACCCGCATAACGCTCCCTGCGGATATATTTTGCGGTCTTTTTGTCTTTTTCTTCTTCGTCAAGACCCTTTTCAGCCCTGATTGTAAGGTATCCGTCTTTAAGAGAAACCTTGACTTCGTCTTTTGAGAATCCCGGCAAATCCATTTCCATAACATAATCATTGTCGGTTTCCTGAACATCGGTCTTCATGAGGTTTTTACCTCTGTGACCGTACAGCTTTTTTTCAAGCTTATCCGTTGCTCCGTCATCGTAAAACGGAAAATCAAAAAAGTCATCGAACAAATCTTTACCAAATACACTAGGCATCAACATAAGTCATCGCTCCTTTCATAAAAAACACCATATTGAAACCTGTTTTTTATGAACTCGGGATGAGGAAACAAAGCGGAGTTTCTTGAGGCTGTTGCCTCATTTTCTTCTCCTTGACTTCCTTTCCTTTCGTTCTGTCTACAATATATCACAACTTTTTAGCACTGTCAAGGGTAGAGTGCTAATATTAATAAAATGTTCACTATCCAACTAAAAATACATTTTTTGTACACACTAATCAACATTTAGCATAGATTTAAACGATTTGATAAATGCTTCGTCATTTTGTGTCGAACGCTTTTTCGGCCCTTTTAGGTGTGCACCCGACATTCTTGCCTTTTTGGATTCGTATCTTGTTGTCAGCAGAAGCCCGAGATTGCTGTCGGATATTATCATTCCGTTTTGCGTAATCGCTCTGCCGCCTTTTGACAGTACCATTGCCGCCAGTCCGTAATCTTGAGTAATTACTATATCTCCGCTCTTCACTTTGTTTACAAGAGCAAAATCAACGCTTTCTGCACCTTTTGAAACCGTGACAACTTCGGCATAGCCGCTGTTTATTATATGACTTGTGTCGCAAAAAATCACAACCTCAATGTTGTTTTCTTTTGCAATTTGCGTTGCCTGCTTAACCACAGGGCAACCGTCCGCGTCAATTAAAATTTTCATATTTCACCTCGCTTGCATTATGCAATTACTATATCAAATTTGTACTTTTCTGTAAATATGTTGTTTGTTTTTAGTTATTGATGTATAATTTGAATTATAAAACACGGCAAAGCAGGTGAATTATGACCTTACATACAATAGCTCCGGTGTGGGATGAAAATTCAAAAGTGCTGATTTTAGGCTCGTTCCCGTCTGTTAAATCAAGGGAAGAAGGCTTCTTTTACGGGCATAAGCAAAACAGATTTTGGAGGGTGCTGGCAAGTGTTTGCGATTGCCCCGTGCCTCAAAATATCGATGAGAAAAAATCAATGCTCCTTGCCAATGGAATAGCCGTATGGGATGTTATTCATTCCTGCGACATTGTCGGTTCAAGCGACAGCAGTATAAAAAATGTTGTGCCGAATGATATTGCCGATATTGTTCAAAAATCTCATATTGAGCGAATATTTACAAACGGCAAAAAGGCGGATGAGCTTTACAAAAAATACATTGAGCAAACCGTTGGCATTTCAGCCGAATGTCTGCCGTCCACAAGCCCGGCAAACGCTGTTTGGACGCTTGAAAAACTGTGCGTAGAATGGAAAAAAAGACTTCTCTGATTGAGAAGCCTTTTTATTTTATTCCGATTTTTTCTTTCTGCCGGTAAGGAATACTATGCCGAATATCACAACCATAAGGATAACGGCGAATGCCATCCAACCGTATCTTTGTGCAGGTTCGTGATTTGCAAAGAAATCGTAATAGCCTTTGAGGTAAACAAACACAACGATAATCGGCAAAATGTATTGCATGTAAACTCTCGCCCATTTAGGGAATTTAAGTCCCTCGCCTGTGTTGGCTTCTTTAAGGAAGTTTTCAAATCCCCATCCGTTCTTTCTGACGCAGAACATAACAAATACCAAGCTGCCGAGCGGAAGCAGATTGTATGAAACAATGAAGTCCTCAACATCCATAATGCCTGTGCCCTCGCCGAGAAGCTGAACTTTTGACCAAAGGTTGAAACCGAGAATGGCAGGTACGCTGATGGCGGTTACAATCACAAAGTTAACCGCAACGGATTTTGAACGCTTCCAGCCTTTCATATCCATAAATGCGGCAATGAGGTTTTCAAATACTGCAATTATTGTTGAAAGAGCCGCAAATGACATAAAGATGAAGAATAATGTTCCCCAAATTCTGCCGCTTGCCATTTGATTGAATACATTAGGCAGAGTGATGAAAAGAAGCGACGGACCGCTGCCGGGTTCAACACCGAATGCAAAGCATGCCGGAATGATGATAAATCCTGCCATAAGGGCAACAAAAGTATCAAGTACCATAACGCTTACGGCTTCACCGCCGAGGCGTTTTTTCCTGTCAAGATAACTGCCGAATATTTCCATTGCACCGATACCGAGGCTAAGCGTAAAGAATGCGTGCGACATTGCGGCAAATACAGCCGTGCCGAAGCCTGTTTCTTTTACCACCTTAAAGTTTGGCACAAGGTAAAATTTGATGCCTTCGCTTGCGTTAGGGAGCGTTGCCGAGTTGATTGCAAGTGCCACCATAAGAACGATAAGAAGTGACATCATAACTTTTGTGATTTTTTCAACACCGTTTTTAACGCCGAGCGCACAAACCGCAAATGATAAAATAATTGCGACAAATGCCCACAGCCCCATCGTTTGCGGTTGTGACAGCATTGCTGAAAATGCGTTGCCGACTCCGTCAACATCAAGACCCGACAGCTTGCCGGTCATTTCAAGATAAGCGTAGTACAGCATCCAGCCGCCTACCATCGTGTAAAATGACATAAGCATATAACATCCGATAATGCTGATCCACTTTAGGCTGTGCCATTTTGTGCCTTTTGGTTCAAGTTTTTCAAATGCTTTGCCCATACCCATCTGACTTCCGCGGCCTACTGCAAATTCGGCAACTAAAATAGGGAAGCCGAGCAAAATCAAAAACAGCAGATACATAACGATAAATGCCGCTCCGCCGTACATTCCGCAGATGTATGGGAATTTCCATACATTGCCTATTCCGACAGCACATCCTGCGGAAACCAAGATGAAACCGAGTCGGGAGGCAAAATGTTCTCTTTTTTCCATTAATAAACCCTCTCTTGCATTTT
Organism: uncultured Eubacterium sp.; assembly: GCF_934561735.1. Lineage (GTDB taxonomy): Bacteria > Bacillota > Clostridia > Oscillospirales > Acutalibacteraceae > Eubacterium_R. Next base: position 181,536 of record NZ_CAKTGT010000003.1, on the reverse strand, counting down.
ATATTTTGTTATGAAATGTAAGTACATTAATTTTAACATAGAAACTTTTTATGTCAAGGATAAAAAGTGCTTATCGTGACGAATAATATTAATAGTAACAAATTTGTGTATTTGATTTTTTTATGGACTATGATATAATCAAAATATACACGGAGGTTTCGGTATGAAAATTAATGATATTATGAACGGATTTAAAATCCTTGAAGTAAAAGATGTTGCCGAGCTTAAAGGCAAAATCGTTGAAATGAAGCACGAAAAATCGGGTGCAAGGCTTTTGTGGCTTGACAGACCCGATAATAACAAGACTTTTTCTATCGCATTCAGAACAGTTCCGAGTGACGATACCGGAATTTTCCACATTTTGGAGCACAGCGTTTTGTGCGGCTCAAAAAAGTTCCCGGTTAAGGAGCCGTTTGTCGAGCTTATCAAAAACAGTATGAATACATTTTTAAACGCTATGACCTTCAGCGACAAAACAATGTATCCTATTTCAAGCAAAAATGACAAGGATTTCTTCAATCTTATGGAAGTCTATCTTGATGCGGTATTTTACCCGTCAATTTATACCAAGCCGGAGATTTTTTATCAAGAGGGTTGGCATTACGAATTTGACGAAAACGGTGATATTTCATATAAGGGTGTTGTTTTCAACGAAATGAAGGGCGTGTATGCCGATGCCGATTCCGTAAAGGAAAATGCACTTTGCCGTGCTTTGTTTCCGGATAATTGCTATGGCAAGGAGTCGGGCGGACATCCGAGTAAAATCCCGTCGCTCACTTATGAGCAGTTTATCAACGGACACAAAAAGTACTATCATCCGTCAAACAGCTATATTATTCTTGACGGTGATTTGGATATTGAAAAAGTGACAGAATTCATTGACAGAGAGTACCTTTGCAATTTTGACGCCATTGAGCCGAGCGAACTTCCTAATGTTCAAGAGCCTGTTGATGCCGGTAAGGTTGAAGTGATGTTTGAGCAGTCAAATGATATGCCGCTTGAAAATCAAAGTTCACTCCAAATGGGTTATGTTATCGGTAAGTTTGACGAAAAAGAAAAAATTTACGCAACCCATATTCTTTCCCGTTATCTTTGCGAAAACAATCAGTCTTATCTTACATCCGCACTTCTTGAAAAAGGCTATGCCGAAGATGCCGTTATTCATGTGATTGACGGAATACTTCAGCCGTATATTGCACTTGATTTGAAAAACATCAATGAAAACAAAGCCGATGAAATATACGATTTTGTAAACCAAAAACTTCGTGAACTTCAGTCAAACGGATTTGACAGGAAACAGCTTGAAGCCGCAATATCAAATCTTGAATTTGAACTTAAAGAAAAGGATTTCGGCTATCCTCGCGGACTTATGTATGCTATGCTTTCGCTTGAAACTTGGCTTTATGACGGTGAGCCGACTATGAATGTACTTGTCGGCGATATATTTGAAAATCTGCGTAAAAAAGCCGAAAACGGATATTTTGAAAATCTTATTTCAGAGCTTTTCTTTGATAATGAGCACCGTTGCGTTCTTCTTGCAAAGCCGTCATATACTGTCGGCGACAGTGACAGAGAAGATGAAAAATCAAGACTTGAAGCTGTTAAGGCATCTTGGGGCGATGCCGATGTTGAATATTACAAAAACGAACAGAAAAAGCTTGACGAATGGCAGTCGAGCGTTGATTCTCCCGAGGATTTGGCAAAAATGCCGATGATAACTCTTGAGGATATTGAGGTTAAACCCGAGCCGCTTCCTACCGTTGTTGACGGCAATTTGCTTAAGCATTCAATTCAAACCGACGGAATTGCATATATAAATATGTACTTTGATATTACGGGTGTCGGTGAGGAGAATTTGCCTAAGTTGTCGCTTCTTTCAAATCTTTTGGGCGAGCTTGACACCGCAAAGCATACTGCGGCAGAACTTAAAACCGAGCTTATGACAAAGTGCGGCAGTATTGCATTTGTTGTTTCACCGTTTTCGGATTACAATTCAACAAAAAGCGGAAGCATAAAATTTGTTGTATCATTAAGTGCACTCAACAGATATGTTGATGACGCACTATCTCTTGTGCAGGAAATTTTGACATCTACAAAATTTGATAATACATCTCAAATTGTTGACATCATCAAGCAATCAAGACAAAACAAGTATCAATCAATTGTTATGTCGGGCTCTGTTTTGGCGGCAAAGAGAAGTGCAACGGCATTTTCCTATGATGCTGTAGTTGACGAACTTACAAACGGCTATTCGTTCTATCAATGGCTTAAGGAACAGGAAAATGAGCCTACCGTTATCGGTGAACTTGAGGAACTTGCAGGCAGAATTTTCGGAAGCAATAATGTTCTTATAGGTGTCGGTGCAGATGATGCAAATGCGTTTGACGGCAGTATCAAAGCATTTTCCGCTTCGCTCGGCACTTCGGATATTTTGCACGAATTGCAGATTAAACCGTGGAAGAAGTCAAATGACGCCGTGCTTATCCCGGGCGATATTTCGTTTTCGGGTATGTCTGTTGATTTTGACGGATTGTATGATGGCACAACATTTTTAATGACGCATATTGTGTCGCTTGATTATTTGTGGAACGAGGTTCGTGTAAAAGGCGGTGCCTACGGTACCGGGCTTAAACCTGTTGCCAACGGCTCACTGTTTGCCTATTCATACCGTGACCCTAACGCAAAAGCATCGGTGGAAACTTATCAAAAAATCGGCGATTATGTTCGTGATTTTGCAAATTCCGACCGAAGTCTTGTAGGCTTCATTATCGGTGCAATGTCAAGTGCTTCGCCTCTTTTGACTCCTCGCCTTATTACCTCCGGTGCGGACGGCAATTATATCAGAGGCATATCGGAAGAAAGCAGACTTGCTCTTCGCCGTCAAATCGTAAACACTCAAAAAAGCGATTTTTTAGTGCTTGCCGATAAACTTCAAAATGTATTTTGCAGTGCTTCTTTCTGCGTTATCGGCTCGAAAAAGCAGGTTGATTTGTTCAAAAATCTTGATAACAAACTTTCATTATAACTGTAAATATTCGTCATAATGTATAAAAAAGCATAAAAATACTGTTTATTTTTCCTATTTTGCTGTCTTGTAAAATTCTGTGAGTATTGACAAGGCAGCAAAAAATTATTATAATAAACCTTAATATATCCTAAACGGATTTAATTAATCATTTGAAAGGAAAATGAAAATGAAAAAGACAATGAAGAGAGTATTGGCTCTTGTTCTTGCAGCACTTACAGTAGTATTTGCATTTGCAGGATGCTCAAACAACTCAAATGATGACAAAAATAATGATGCAAAAACAGATGCTTCCGCAAAGAAGTATGTTATTGCAACCGATACAGTATTCAAACCGTTTGAATACACAGACGCTTCGGGTAATTTTGTAGGTATTGATGTGGATATTCTTGCAGCTATTGCAGAAGATCAGGGCTTTGAGTATGAACTTAAATCACTCGGTTTTGACGCATCAATCGCAGCTTGCAAGTCAGGTCAGGCTGACGCTATGATTGCAGGTGCATCAATCACCGACCAAAGACAAAAAGAAGGTTGGATTTTCTCTGACGCATACTACACAGCAACACAAAGCGTTGCAGTAAAGAAGGGTTCAAGCATTAAATCACTTGACGACCTCAAGGGTGCAACAGTAGCTGTTAAGACAGGTACAAAGGGTGCCGATTATGCAGAAGAACTCAAGGATAAGTACAGCCTTAAACTTACATATTTTGAGGACAGCCCAACAATGTATCAATCTGTTACAGGCGGTCAGTGTGTTGCTTGCTTCGAGGATACTCCTATTATGGCTGCTTCTATTAAAGACGGTAATCTTGATATGGAAATCGTAGAAGGCTCCGAAAATGAAGGTGCCGGTTACGGTATGGCTACTTTCTCAGCTGATAAGCAGGAACTTCTTGACAAGTTCAACGCAGGTCTTGCAAACATCAAGGCTAACGGAAAGTATGACGAGATTATCGCAAAGTATCTTGGCTAATATCGGCAAAAATTAAAGTAATTCTGTTTAGGAAAGTTTGCCACCTGCCCGTATTTTTCCGCGGGCAACGGTGGCTTTCTTGCTGAATGATGTCGACATATTTTTACATCATTCTACTATGAGAGGAGTTTTTCACCCAATGCAACAAATTATTGAAACATACGGACAATTGCTTCTTGCGGCTATGGGCAAAACGCTTACCCTGGCATTGTGCGGATTGTTCTTTGCTTGCTTAATCGGTTTGCTTTTCGGCATATTGTCTGTGCTTAAAAACAAGGTTTGCAACGCAATTTACAGAGTATTCGTTGATGTTATTCGTGGCGTTCCGATGATTGTACTTGCGTATTTTGTTTATTTCGGCGTTCCGTATATCATCAACAAATCATCAAGCGCATCGTTTACACTTTCTGCTTTGCAGGCGGGTACTGTCTGCCTTTCGCTTAACTGCGGCGCATATATGGCAGAAATTATTCGTGCCGGTATTCAATCGGTTGATATCGGTCAGATGGAAGCATCCCGTTCACTCGGTATGAGCTATTCACAGGCTATGCGTAAGGTTGTTCTTCCGCAGGCTATCAGAACAATGATTCCGTCAATTATCAATCAGTTCATCATCACACTTAAGGATACATCAATCCTTTCTGTTATCGGTTTTCCGGAACTTGTTAACACCTCAAAAAATGTTGTTGCCAATACAGGCAGCGTATTTGAGGTTTGGGGTGTTGTAGCCGTTATGTATTTGATTATTATTACTTTGCTTTCGTATGCAGCAAAAATGCTTGAGAGGAGATTGAACCGTGGCCGTAAATTATAATAATGTAAAAATTCATGCTTCACATCTCCAAAAGAATTTTGGAAAGCTCGAAGTTTTAAAGGATATTACAACCGATATTTATGAGGGCGAAGTTGTTGTTGTTCTCGGTCCGTCGGGTTGCGGCAAGTCAACATTTCTCCGCTGTATCAACCGCCTTGAAGATATTACAGCAGGCGATATGGTTGTTGACGGCAATCATATGGATGACAAAAAAATCAACATCAACAAGGCAAGAGAAAATGTAGGAATGGTATTCCAGCATTTCAATCTTTTCAATAACCTTAATGTTATAGACAATCTTACTCTTGCACCTATTCAGGTTAAGAAGATGAAAAAGGACGAGGCAAAGCAACTTGCCATGAAAATGCTCGGCAAAGTAGGTCTTGAAGACAAGGCGGAGGCGTATCCGTCTATGCTTTCGGGCGGTCAAAAACAACGTGTTGCCATTGCAAGAGCGCTTTGTATGAATCCTGATATTATGCTTTTTGATGAGCCGACTTCTGCACTCGACCCTGAAATGGTAGGCGAAGTTCTCAATGTTATGCGTGAACTTGCCGAGGAGGGTATGACAATGGTTATCGTTACCCACGAAATCGGCTTTGCCCGTGAGGTTGCCAACAGAGTTTTGTTTATCTATGACGGCAAAATTCTTGAAGAAGGCACACCTCAAGAAGTTATTTATAACCCTCAAACAGAGCGAGCAAAGGAATTCTTCAATAAGGTATTATAAATTAGATTTTTTTGTCAGGCTGTTGAGAAAGTTTCTGAATTTCGTTTTCTTGCGAAGGAAGATGTATATAAATACCTCGACTGAGCAAAAAACGAAAAACGCCAAAAATGCTGTAAGTTCGATACTTACAGCATTTTTAAAACCCCACCGTCAACACTTCGTGTTGCCACCTCCCCTTGCTTCAAGTGGAGGCAATTTGGTTGAATATTTTGGCGTGTTTCAGGTGCTTTATCGACAGTCTGAGCCGAGGTTTTCCCTCGGTTTTTTTGGAGTATATTATGAAATCAAAAAAGATTATTTCATCCTTTTTGCTGATATTGATTTCTGTTGCGTGGGGCGGCTCATTTGTTGCACAAAGCAAGGGCGGAGATCTTGTCGGACCGTTTACATTCGGCTTTTTTCGCTTTCTCGTTGCAGGAGTTGCCATTTTGCCGATAATCGCTTTTCTCGATTCAAGGGATAAAAAGAGAGACAAGCCAAAACCGGATTACAGTACAAAGGAACTTATCCGTGACGGCTTTGTGTGCGGCTTTTTCCTTGCGGGCACATCTGCGTTTCAACAACTCGGACTGTTTGCGGGCACACCGTCGGGCAAGGCGGGATTTTTGACCTCGTGCAATGTGATTTTTGTGCCGATTATCTGCTTGTTTTTTAAGGATAAAATCAAATGGAATGTGTGGCTGTCAATCGTTGTGACTGTTTGCGGACTTTATTTGCTGTGCGTAAATGACGGCTTCAGCGTGCAGATGTCCGATGTGCTTGTGCTCATTTGCTCGGTTATGAATGCGGCGAGAATCATTGCCGTTGACCGCTTCAAACACAAAACGGATATTATCAAACTTGCGTGTGTGCAGTTCTTTTCGGCATCGCTGTTTTTGACTGTGCCGATGGCTATATCCGAAATGAGGGATTTTTCGCAGTGGTGTGCAAGCGTAAATCAATCTGCGTTGTGGATGTCGTTGCTTTATGCAGGCGTGATTGCCGGAACATTTGCCTTTACGGTGCAAAATGTTGCTCAAAAATATGTTGACCCAACGGTTTCGTCATTGCTTATGAGCACCGAATCGGTGTTTGCGGTGCTTGCAGGTTGGCTCATTGTGGGCGACAAATTAACCGTTAAAGAACTTCTTGGTTGTGCAATTATTTTTGTTGCGCTTATTATAGCTCAATTACCGAATAAAAAAAGAACGGAAAGTACAACCTGAGGGGCACTTTCCGTTTTTCTTATACCTTGTTTAGCGGAATGTAGCCGAAACTTTCGCCCAGTTTTCCGCCGTTAATCATATATTCCTTTGCACCTTTTTGAAGAGATGTTGCGTCTGCGTACCGCTTTTTGTTGAACTGTTTTTTGCCGAAAATTCGTTCTATTGCATAACTGTCCGTATGGTCTGTAAAAGCAATTTCAAACAGCGTTTGGAATTGCAAAATGTTGCTTGACGGCTTCATAAATCGGCAATTATCTTTGTATAAAAGCCAGCTTTTGCACACGAAGTAATCAAATCTGTACACGGGGAGATGCTTTGCAAAAAACTCCTTTGCCATTTTCAGCGACTCGATACATTCCGATTTTATAAGAGGAGCACCCTGCGGAATGTGAATAAATACGGTCTGTTCACCCTTTTTGAACGGCAGTTTTGAATAGTCAAAAGTGATATAATTGCAGTCAAAAAGCTGATACTGAAGTCTGCCGATTTTGAACAATTCTGCTTTAAGGTGATTTTTTATCCAAGGGTAATTTTTCAGCCCCTTGTTATCGTTGTTTCTGCACCAAATTCCGATGTCGGACATAGTGTTTTTCAGTATGCTCTCGTCTATTCCGAGCCATTTGTAGTCCTCTTCGGTATATTTGATGTATGCAATGCAAACGGCGAGCCTCATCATATCACTGCGTCTTGCAAGGCACGAAAAGCCGTGTTTTTTGCACTTCTCTGCAAGTGAATTTATCTTTTTTTCGTGACTGCTTATGTATTCAATCAATCGTTTTTCAAGGTCAGAGTCAAGACCTGCAAATTTAATATATCTTTCCATAAATTGAGTGTATCATTAAAAGTATAGGCTTGTCAACGGTATTAATCATTTCTTTTCGTCATAGTATGTATTGTGATTTGATAAGGAGAGGATTTTATGTTTTCTGCACTGCTCACCGCAATCGGTTCAAGCCTGTTGTTTTTGCTGTTACATATCCAAAACGGATCGGGCTTTCCAAAGCCGCTCACCGCAAAGGAGGAGCGGGAACAGCTTGAAAAAATGGCAAACGGCGACCTTAACGCACGGGCGGTTTTGATTGAACGCAATCTCCGCCTTGTAAGCCATATTTGCAAAAAGTATTATTCAAAAACAAACGACAATGACGATTTGATTTCTATCGGAACAATCGGATTGATTAAAGCGGTGGATTCGTTTGATTATTCAAAGGGTACACGGCTTTCAACCTATGCTTCACGCTGTGTTGAAAACGAAATTCTTATGTACTTTCGTTCTCTTAAAAAGCAGAGCGGCGAGGTGTTTATGGGCGATGCAATCGATACCGACAAGGACGGCAATCCGCTTACCATTGAGGATGTCATCAGTGATGACAGGGATATTGTGGAGGAAATCGAAACAAAACGCCGTTGGCTTGAAGTGAAAAATATTATTGAAAATATGGAAGATGAGCGAGAAAAAGAGATTATAATTCTTCGTTACGGACTGAATAACGCAAAGCCGCTGACTCAAAGAGAGGTTGCACAGAGGCTTAACATTTCACGCTCGTATGTGTCGAGAATAGAAAAGAAAATTCTTCAGGATTTAAAGAAAAAAGTTAACTGAAAAAATAACCGCAACATAAGGAATTCCCCATGTTGCGGTTTGGTTTGTTTATTGATATTCGCACACATATTCAAAAATTATATTGTCTTTGTCTTTGACGGTTAAATTTCCGCAGGATGTGTTTGGAAATTGACCGTTAACGCTGTACATCCAGCCGCTTTGGTCACCGCAATCAAACTCGTCAAGATTATTTATGCCCGAAACATAGGTTCCGTATAAAGTGCTCTTTGCCGTGAGCTTGATGTCGCTTTTCTTGCATGCGTCTTTCAGTGCGTCATATGCCGTGTAGCCTTTTTTTGCTTTGTAGGTGTAGTCTTTGATTATATAGCCGTCATCGGGTACAAATTCTTCGTGACCTTCCTTTAAATCATTCATATGGCTTAAAATTGATTTGCATTCAACCGTAACGGTGCAGGTTACCGTGTCGGTTTTCTTTTTTTTCCTGACCTTTGTTACAGTAACCTTTTTCTTTTTTGTTGTAGCTTCTGTTGTAGCTTTTGTTGTGGTTTGTGTTTTTGTTGTTGAAGGCTTTGCCGTTGTTTCTTTTGTTGTGGTTTCGGCAACTGTTGTTGAGGTTGTCGCCTGCGTTGTGGTTGTTGCGGTTACGGCTGTGCTTTGCTCTTTTTGTGTGTTGTTTGAACATGCACTGAAGCAAAAGCACATTGCCGCCGACAGCAACAATGCGCATATTTTTTTATTCAAAATCGGATAACTCCTTTTTCATAGCGTTGTATGAACAATCCACGGCTTCGTCAGAGATGTTGCAACCAAGTTCGTAAATCGGAACTTTTTTGAAAATAACATTAAGGTTATCCATAAGTTTGTTCATTCTTGTTTCACCCAAACGGCGAACTGTTTGGCTGAAGATATTGAATATTGCCTTGTTTGTGTTTGCAGGTTTAATCCAATTATCCTCGCTTCTTTCAAGGAAGCAGATTCCGGCAAGCGGAACGACGGCAGGTGTTGAGTAATCGTACTTGCCGCTCCAAGGCGTGCCGCAGGCATATACCGTGTCACCGATAAGTCTGATTGCCGGTTTGTCATCGTTGAGCATATATGCTCTGTCGCCGAATTTTTTGAGCCAAAGCTGGGTGTGTGTTGATTTGCCTGTGCCGCTGTCGGCGGAAAAGGCGTAAGCCACACCGTCTACAACTATGCAGGATGAGTGCAATAGTATTCCGTCAAAATCAATAAGTGCGTTGTAAAAATCCGAGCCCGTAAGCATATATTCCCAGTCGCCCTGCGAAAGTTCCGGGTGGTCGGCTATTGCCTCCTCCACTCTTTTGTCGTCAACAAAGATGTCGATGTCGGCTTTTAAATCGCTTGATTGATTGTCTGCAAGGTACGGCACAGCCTGTTTTTCGGTTCTGCCGCCTACATTGTTTATCTTTACTCTTAATCCTGCAATGTCATAATATGGCATAAAATCTAATCCTTTGCATAAGTTTCTACTGTTATTGTCTATTATAAAGCAAAAGTTAGCAGTAGTCAACATAATATAAAATTTTTAAATAAAGTATTGAAATTTTTCTTAATATAATGTATATTATATAAAAATAATAAATATCATTGGTGATTTTATTTAAACGAAACGCTACAAGCAAATTTTTTTGGCACGCTACGGAGATGTGTATGGAAAAAATCACGAGTAAAAATAATAGTATAGTTAAGGACACAAAAAAGCTTTTTACCTCTTCAAAGGCAAGATATGAAAATCATCTTTTTGCACTTGAAGGAGCAAGGCTATGTTTTGATGTCCTTAATTCCGTTTATGAGCCCGACACATTGTTTTTTACCGAGGATATATATGCAAAGTATCAAGATGAAATTGATGCTTTGAGCATTAAAGCCAAACGAACATTTTTGATTGACGGACCGGTGTCCGAAAAACTGTCGGAAACAAAATCACCGCAGGGTGTTTTTCTCACCGTTAAGATGAAAGACCGCAATGAAATGTTTGCTTGCGGTAAAATTGTTGCTCTTGATAATGTGCAGGACCCGGCAAATGTCGGTGCGATTATTCGTTCGGCAGAGGCACTCGGAATTGACGGCGTTGTAACTTATAATTGTTGCGATGTGTTTAATTCAAAGGCTGTAAGGGCTTCGATGGGTTCAATACTTCGTATGAACATTGTTGACAGCGATAATTTGGAGCAAACGCTCATTCAAATGAAAACTCAGGGCTTTAAGGTGTATTCAACCGTTCCGAGTTCTTCGGCGGTTAAGATTACCGAGGCTGACTTTACGGGTAATGCGGTATCGGTTATCGGCAACGAGGCCAACGGTGTTGAAGAAAACATCAAGGCTGTCAGCGACGATTTGATTACAATACCTATGCTCGGCAGGGCGGAAAGCCTCAACGCAGGCGTTGCCGCGGCAATAACCATGTGGGAGATGCTCAGATGAAAAACGCAAGGTATCTCATATGGTTTCAAATTACCGTAGGCACGGGCAAACCTGTTAAGCCTATACTTGATTATTTCGGTTCAGCCGAAAATTTATACAACAGCAATTATCTTCAACGCAAGGTTTGTCCTAACATCACAGACAAAATGCTTGATATTATGGAGAAAACTCCGATTGAAAAAGCTGATGAAATAATTGAAATTTGTAAAAAACACAAATGGGATATAATAACTTTTGATGATGAAAGTTATCCCAAAAAGCTCAAAGAGATTTATGACCCGCCTGCGGTTTTGTATGTTGACGGCAAAATGCCGGATATAGATAATATGCTCAGCATAAGCGTTGTGGGTACACGCAAGCCGTCAAATTATGCCAAAAGCGTTGCAAGGGTGATATCAAAAGGTCTTGCAAGGTGCAATGCCGTTATTGTAAGCGGCGGCGCACTCGGTATAGATACTTCGGCACATATCGGTGCTATGGAATGCGGCGGCATAACGGTTGCCGTTATGGGTTGCGGGCTCGGTTCAAATTACCTTGCTTCAAACGAGGATTTAAGACGAAGAGTTACCGAAAAAGGTGCGGTCATTTCCGAATTTCCGCCGTTCACTCCGGCAAGCAGATTTACTTTTCCGATGCGAAATCGAATTATCAGCGGTCTTGCAGACGGCGTGTTTGTTGCCGAGGCAGGTACAAAAAGCGGTTCGCTCATTACGGCAAACTTTGCCGTGTCGCAAAACAGGGATATGTTTGCAACCGCCGCTTCGATTTTTGACCAAAGGTTTAACGGCACAAACAAACTTATATCCGACGGTGCCGTGCCCGTTGTGGGAGTCGAATCCATCGTTTCGAACTACACCGAAAAGTACAAAACTCTTGATATGTCAAAACTTGCGAGTATTGACGAACTCTTGAGAGATGAATACAAAAAGCGTGATTTGACACCCGAACAGGATGAAGAAATCACATTTGAAAATATTGAAAAACATCGCATAAACCGTACTCAAATAGATGAGAAGTCACGACAGCTTGTCGGTGACGAAAAGGCGGTGTTTGACGCTATGGACGATGATTTTAAGGATGTTGAAAGCATTGCAAATGTTGCACGGCTTGATATAAATTCCGTTCTTGTCGCCCTGACAATGCTTGAACTTGACGGACTTTGCGAATCCGGCATGGGCAAGCGATACAGAAGAAAACAATCTTGAATTTAACCGAAAGGACAAAATATATATGTCAAAGTTAGTAATCGTGGAGTCACCTGCCAAGGCTAAAAATATTAAAGGCTATCTTGGTAAGGGATATGAAGTTATTGCGTCAATGGGTCATGTTCGTGACCTGCCTGCCGCAAGACTCAGTGTTGATATTGAACACAATTTTGAGCCTAAGTACGCCGTTATCAAGGGCAAAGAAGCACTTGTTGACGAGCTTAAAACAAAGGCACACAAAGCCGATTGTGTTTATCTCGCAACCGACCCCGACCGTGAGGGAGAAGCAATTTCGTGGCACCTTGCAAATTTGCTCGGCTTGGAACTTGATGACAAGAACAGAGTTACATTTAACGAGATTACAAAAACCGGCGTAAAAAACGGTATGGAACATCCTCGTCAAATTGATATAGACCTTGTAAACGCTCAGCAGGCAAGAAGAATTCTTGACCGTCTTATCGGCTACAAGCTTTCTCCGTTTGTAAGCCAAAAAATCAGAAGAGGTCTTTCCGCAGGTCGTGTGCAGAGCGTTGCACTTCGCCTTGTTGTTGACAGAGAAAACGAAATTCGTGCATTTAAGCCGGAAGAGTATTGGACAATCGATGCAAAGTTTACAAATCCACCGGACAGAAAAAGTTTTGCCGCAACCATGGTTCAGGACAAGGACGGCAATAAGGTAGGCACGGATAAAAACAAAATTCCGTCAAAAGAAGAATCGGACAAAATGCTTGCCGATTTGGAAAATGCCGAATATGTTGTAACCGGAGTTAAAAAGGGTACGAGAAAGAAAAATCCTGCTCCGCCGTTTATCACATCAACCTTGCAGCAGGAAGCATCACGCAGATTGTCATTCCAGGCAAGAAGAACCATGAAAGCCGCACAGGAACTTTATGAAGGCGTTGATGTTAAGAACCTCGGCACAGTCGGTCTTATCACATATATGAGAACCGACTCCCTTCGTATTTCTGACGAGGCTCGCAGTGCCGGTAATGATTTTATCAAGCAAACCTATGGTGAAAAGTATCTTCCGTCAACTCCGAGATTTTACAAAACAAGAGGTAATGCACAGGACGGACACGAAGCTATTCGTCCGTCAATGCCGGGAGTAACTCCGGAATCGGTTAAAGAATCGCTCACTTCCGACCAGTATAAAATTTACAAGCTTGTATGGGAACGCTTTATTGCATCTCTTATGGCCTCTTGCCAGCAAGAAACCATGAAGGTTGAAATCAAGGCTAACGGATATGTTTTCACGGCAAGCGGATACACAGTTAAGTTTGACGGCTTCACCGCTTTGTATGAAGAAAAGACAGACGATTCACAAAAGAAAGACAGCGAATCTCCGCTCCCTCCTGTTGCAGAGGGCGATGTGCTCAAACTTAAGAGTATTCTCGGCAATCAGCACTTTACACAGCCGCCTGCAAGATATACCGAAGCTTCTCTTACAAAGGCACTTGAAGAAAACGGCGTTGGTCGTCCGTCAACATATGTAACTATTACTTCAACCATTCTTTCAAAGGAATATGTTGTTCGTGAGGGCAAACAGTTTGTACCTACCGAACTCGGCGAGGCAGTTACAAATCTTCTTAAAGAGAGAATACCAAATATTGTAAATGTTAAGTACACCTCAAAGATGGAAGATGACCTCGATAAAATCGACTCGGGCGAAAAAGATTACATTGATATGATTCGCCTTTACTATGATGATTTTATTGAGCCGCTCGAAAAAGCAAAGAAAGATATGCAGGGCGTTAAGATTAAACTTAAGGAAGAAGAAACCGATGTCGTATGTGAAAAGTGCGGCAGAAAAATGGTTGTTAAAGTCGGCAGATTCGGCAAATTCCTTGCTTGTCCGGGATTCCCCGAGTGTAAAAACGCAAAGCCACTCATTACAAAGACAAAGGCAAAATGTCCACTTTGCGGCGGTGATGTTATTGAAAAGAAAACAAAGAGAGGCACACCGTTTTACGGTTGCTCAAATTATCCTGAATGTAACTTTATGACCTGGGACGCACCTACCGATGAGGTTTGTCCAAAGTGTAATAAGTCGCTGTTCAGAAGAAAGGGCAATGTGCTTTATTGCCCTGATACAGAGGGATGCGGATTTACAAAACCGGCCCCTAAGAAAAAGTGATTATGAAAAAATTTACAGTTATCGGTGCCGGACTTGCGGGTTGTGAGGCGGCGTGGCAAATAGCCGAGGCAGGTTATGAAGTCACTCTGCTTGAAATGAAACCCGAAAAGTTTTCGCCGGCACATAAAAATAAAAATTTTGCAGAGCTTGTTTGTTCAAATTCGCTCAAGGCATCAAGAATTGACAGTGCGGCAGGACTTCTTAAAGAAGAAATGGCTCGCCTCGGCTCGCTCACCGTTCCCGTTGCAAGGAATTGTGCGGTTCCTGCCGGCGGTGCTCTTGCCGTTGATCGAAATGAGTTTTCTCAAACCGTAACGGATATGATTAATTCGCATCCGAACATCACGGTTGAAAATAAACTTGTCGAGGAAATTTCACCTGATGATGACGAAATTTTGATTATTGCAACAGGACCTCTTACCGAGGGCAAACTCGGTGAAGAAATACAAAAGCTGTGCGGAGATTACCTTTCGTTTTATGATGCCGCCGCTCCGATTGTTACGGCAGACAGCGTTGATATGCAAAAAGCTTTCGGTGCTTCAAGATATGACAGAGGCGGAGATGACGATTATATCAACTGCCCGTTCAACAAGGCAGAATATGAGGCATTTATTGATGAACTCATCAATGCCGAGGGTGCGGTTGTGCACGATTTTGATGTGTACGAGGGTTGTATGCCGATTGAAAAGCTTGCAAAAAGAGGACTTGACGCTCCTCGCTTCGGACCGATGAAACCGGTCGGACTTGTTGATCCAAACACAGGGCACAGACCGTGGGCGTGCGTTCAGCTTCGCAGAGAAAACAGCAAGGGTACAATGTTTAACCTTGTAGGCTTTCAGACAAATTTAAAATTCGGCGAGCAAAAGCGTGTATTCTCTATGATTCCGGGGCTTGAAAATGCGGAGTTTGTGCGTTACGGCGTAATGCACAGAAATTCGTTTCTTAATTCGCCAAAACTCTTGAACGCCGATTTTAGTTTGAGAAGCAATCCCAACATCTTTTTTGCAGGTCAAATCACAGGTGTTGAGGGATATATGGAATCTGCGGCTTCGGGCATTATGGCAGGAATAAATGCCGTCAGACGGGCTGAGGGCGAAGAGCCGCTTGTTTTGTCGGAATACAATATGATTGGTGCTTTGTCGCAATATATCAGCGATGAGAGCGTAACAAATTTTCAGCCGATGGGTGCTAATTTTGGCATATTACCGCCGATTGAACCGAAAATCAGAGATAAGAGAGAACGATATATGGCTCTTGCAAACAGAGCTTTGGAGCAATTATGAAAATTATAGTTGACGCAATGGGCGGAGATAACGCACCGCTTGAAATAATTAAAGGCACAATGCTTGCCGTGGATGAGTTTGACATTGATGAGGCTATTCTTCTCGGTGATGAAAATGCCATAAATTCTTGCGTTAAAGAAAACAATATAGCCTTGAAAAAAACGAAAGTAATTAACTGCACACAGGTTATAGATAACTGCGATGATGCAAAAGTTGTGCTTCGCGGCAAGCCTGACAGTTCTATGGCTGTCGGCTTCAAACTCCTCAATGACGGCGAGGGTGACGCTTTTGTCAGTGCCGGCAACACAGGTGCAATTACAGTAGGTGCAACTCTTATAACAAAGCGAATTAAGGGCGTCAAGCGTCCTGCAATCGCTTCGGTTATGCCGAGTGTAAGCAAACCGTTTGTGCTTATGGACTGCGGTGCAAACGCAGAGTGCAAAAGCGAATATCTTTATCAATTTGGGCTTTTAGGCTCAATATATATGCAAAATATTTTCGGCGTTGCAAATCCGACCGTTGCACTTGCAAACAATGGCACGGAGGAAACAAAAGGCACTCCGGTTGTTAAGGAAGCATATCAGATGATGAAGTCGGCTGCGTATAATTTTATCGGCAACATTGAGGGCAGACAAATTCCGTTCGGCGATGCTGATGTTGTTGTTGCGGACGGCTTTACGGGCAATCTGATACTCAAAACCTACGAGGGCGTTGCAAAGGCTCTTATGCAGGGAATTAAAAACGCTTTTTATAAAAATACATTAAGCAAACTTTCGTATCTCGGTGTTCGTTCGGGCATAAATGATATGAAAACACAGTTTGACTACAAAGAATACGGCGGAGCGGTTATGCTCGGAGTGAAAAAGCCGGTTATCAAAGCTCACGGTTCGGCAGATGCCCGTTGTTTTAAAAATGCAATCAAACAGGCGGTTATGTTTTTGCAAACCGATTTGATAGATAAAATAGAAAAAGAATTGCAAAGTGAAGAATAAAATGGATGTTTCAACTTTAGAAGAAAAAATAGGATACACTTTTAAGAAAAAAATATATTTGGAGGAAGCACTTACTCACTCCTCTTATGCAAACGATAATCAAAAAAAATTCAATAACGAGAGGATGGAATTTTTGGGCGACGCCGTTTTGAGCGTTGTGTCGGCAGAGTATTTGTACCATAAATTTCCGGATATGGCAGAAGGTGAGTTGTCAAAACTTCGTTCGTCGCTTGTTTGCACTCAGTCGCTTTCAAATTTTGCAAGAGAAATTGACCTCGGCGATTATCTTCTGCTCGGCAGAGGCGAGGAAAAAATGGGCGGCAAGGACAGGGATTCAAACCTTGAAAACGCCTTTGAGGCACTCATTGCCGCAATTTATCTTGACGGCGGTATGGAACCGGCAAAAAAACACATTCTTCACTTTTTGGCAAGAGATATAAACACTCATCACATTTTGTTTAAGGATTACAAAACCACCTTGCAGGAGGTTATTCAGCAAAATAAGGATGAAACACTCAATTATGTTATTGTCGGCGAAAAAGGTCCCGATCACGACAAGGTTTTTGAAGCGGAGGTTCACCTCAATTCAAATGTTGTCGGCAGGGGAGTCGGCAGAAGCAAAAAACAGGCGGAGCAGGAGGCGGCGAAAGAGGCACTTTCGTTGATGGGAATTATATGAAAAAAGGTAATATCAGCATTTTTATTCCGCATCTCGGTTGTCCTCAGCAGTGCTCGTTTTGCAATCAAAAAACAATCACGGGCAATGTAAATCAGCCAACGGCGGATGATGTTAAGACTGCTGTTGAAACTGCACTTTGCAAAAAAGGATATGAATACGAAATTGCATTTTTCGGCGGCTCTTTTACGGCGATTGACAGGGAATATATGCTCACTCTTTTGCAGGCGGCTTATCCATATGTTAAAAACGGCGATGTAAAGGGAATAAGAATCAGTACCCGTCCCGATTTTATAGATGACGAGGTGCTCACTGTTTTAAAGCAATACGGCGTTACTTCAATCGAACTCGGTGCTCAAAGTATGGATGACGAGGTGCTCAAGGCAAATCTTCGCGGACATACGGCACAGGATGTTGTAAACGCTTCAAATCTTATTAAGTCCTATGGTTTTGAACTCGGACTTCAAATGATGACGGGGCTTTATCTTGACACAGACGAAAAGGCAATAGAAACCGCAAAGAAAATCATTGCACTTCAGCCGGCAACCGTGCGTATTTATCCAACGGTTGTGCTAAAAGGCACAATGCTTGCAAAACTGTACGAGGACGAAGTGTTCAAGCCGCAAACGGTTGACGATGCGGCAAATCTTTGCACAAAACTTGTCCCTATGTTTGAAGAAGCGGGGATAAAGATTATAAGGCTCGGGCTTCACGCTTCAAACGATATAAAGAAAAATGCCGTGGCAGGTGCTTATCACGAGTCGTTCGGCGAGATAGTTAAGAGCAGATTTATGCTCAATAAGATACTTAAATTAAGACCCGGAGATTACGAGATTATGGTTAATCCTCGCTCGGTATCTCAACTGAAGGGTCAGCAAAAACGCAATATATACTTCCTTATGGAAGAGGGATATAACATAAAAGTTACTGTGACCGACAAGGTTGCAAAAGACGATTTAAAGATTATAAGACGGTAAAAAATATGTTACTACGATCACTTGAAATGCAGGGGTTCAAATCGTTCCCCGATAAAACAGAATTAAATTTCGGCAAAGGTATTACCGCTGTTGTCGGACCTAACGGTTCGGGCAAAAGTAATATTTCCGACGCCGTTCGTTGGGTTCTCGGCGAAACGAGTACAAAGTCGCTTCGTGGTTCAAAGATGGAAGATGTCATTTTCGGCGGAACATCAAAGCGTAAGGCTCTCGGCTTTGCACAGGTTATGCTCACTTTGGATAATTCGGACGGTACTCTCAAAGACCACGGCGAAATTGTCACCGTAACCCGTCGCTACTATCGTTCGGGCGAAAGTGAATACAAAATCGACGGCGAGAGCGTAAGACGAAAAGATATTCACGAATTATTTATGGATACGGGCCTCGGCTCGGACGGATATTCCATGGTAGGTCAGGGTAAAATCGATTCTATCATTTCTGCCAAAAACGAGGACAGACGAGAACTGTTTGAAGAAGCGGCAGGTATTTCTCGCTTCCGCCATAAGAGAAAGGATGCGGAACGCAGACTTGACCAGGCACAGGAAAATCTTGTGCGACTTCTTGATATCCTCGGCGAACTTGAAAGCCGTGTGGGACCTCTTAAAAAGCAGAGCGAAAAGGCACAAAAATTCCTTGAATACAGCGAAGAGAAAAAGACTCTTGAAATCGGCGTTTGGCTCAACAAAATCAACAGATTTACTGTTGAATTGAGGGAGCAGGAACACAAAATTGACGCTGTTAAGGCTTCCTATGAAGTTTCTGAAAATGACCTTGCCGCTATTGAAAAAGAACTTGAAGAGGTTGCAGAAAAGGTTACTTCAATCAATTTGGCTATTGAACAAAGCAGGCTCGGTGCTTCCGGATATGAGGAAGAAGCGCTCCGCAAAGACGGCGAAATCAGCGTTCTTAATGCAACGCTTGAACATAATAACGAAACCATTGCAAGACTTACGGCAGATATAAGTGATGCAGACGGTACAGGTGCAACTCTTGATGAACAGATAGAAGCGAAAAATGCCGTTATCGCTCAAAACGAAAAACTGATTGCCGATAAAAAAGCGGAACTTGAAAATGTGGCGAATGAACTCAGCAAAGTCCAAAATGACAATATGGAGTTTTCTGATAAAACGGTTGAGCTTAATCAAATGCTCACCTCGCTTACCGTTAAGCTTTCGGACAGCAAGGTTAAAATGTCACAGGCGACTTCGTCTATTGACGAAATTAATTCTCGCAAAGATACCATTGCATCGCAAATCGAAGCAACCCAAAAGGATATTGAATATACACAAAGTCAGGCGGACGAGGGCAACAAAAATCTTGAATTTTTGAAAGAGCGAATTGACGAATACCAAAACTCTCTCGGCGGTTATCAAATGAAAGTTGACGCCAAGAAACAAAAGGCTGAGAAAATTAAGCAGGATGCCGAAAGGCTTGCACGCCAAATGGCGGAAAAGAGCGATCGTGCCCGTGTTCTTGAAGATTTGGAAAAGAATATGGAGGGCTTCTCCGGTGCTGTAAAGGCGGTGCTCAAGCAAAGCCAAAACAAGGCACTTCCGGGTATTCACGGTACATTGTCACAGCTTATTACCGTTGACAACGAAAATTCAACCGCTATTGAAATTGCACTCGGTGCGGCAATGCAAAATGTGGTTGTGTCAACCGAAAGTGACGCAAAGCGTGCAATCAACTACTTGAAGCAGAACAATATCGGCAGAGCAACATTCCTCCCGATTTCTGCAATCAAGCCGAGATATATTGAAGAAAAAAATCTTGATGACAATTTCGGTTTTGTTGATGTCGCTTCAAATCTTGTGGATTGTGACGGGCAGTACAGAGATATTGTTGAAAATCTGCTCGGCAGAGTTATGGTTGCTGAGGATATAGACTGTGCCATTGCAATTTCAAAGAGATATAAAAACAGATATAAGATTGTAACCCTTGACGGTCAGGTGATGAATCCGGGCGGTTCAATGTCGGGCGGCTCAAAGGGTAAGGGAAGCGGTGTTCTTTCCCGTGCAAATCTTATTGAAGAATTAAAGAGCGAGGCTCAAAAAATCGGCGATGAACTCAAAGATGTTCAGGCAGAGCTCAAAAAAGCGGTTGAGGATGCAAATCTTGCGGCAGCCGATTTGCAAGGTGCGGATGCGGATTTACGCAACGCAAAGGAAGAGTACATTCGTGCCGAGGGTGACGCAAAGCTTATTTCGGACAAGCTTCAATCGTTCATCAATCAGCGTGATATGATGAAAAGAGAGCAGGAAAACAGCGAGGGCAGAATACTTCTGTTAAGTCAGGCTGTTGAAAATGCAAAGCAAGAGGCTGTTGAAATCGAAAAGCAGATGGCAGATACCGAAGCCGAACTTAACAGCGTTTCGGCAGGTGCAAAGGAACTTACTTCAAAGCGTGAAGAAATCAGAAAAATAACAGAACAAATTAACCTTGAACTTGTAACTTTAGCCAAAGACAGCGAGGCGGCAAGACTTTCGGTTGAAGAATTGGAACTTCGCAAGTCAACACAGTCCGACAGGGTTAAGAACATCACAGATGAAATAAACGAGATTAAAGCCAAAAACGAAAATCTTTTGCTTTCTATCAATGATGTTAAGGCACAGGCTGATGAACTTCGCCAAAAGGCAAGCGAAAGCAACGATGCCGTAACGCAAAAAATCGGGGACAGAAACGAGCTTGAAAAGCGTTCAAACGAACTTCGTGCAAAAGAAAAGGCAACTCTTACCGACAAGGAAAAATTGTCGGGTGATATTGTCAGACTTGAAGAACGCAAGGCTAATATGAAAAAAGAATATGACGAACTCGGCGATATGCTGTTTGAACAGTATGAGCTTACAAAACCCGAGGCACAGGCACTCGGAATTGTAATCGACGATATGGCAGAGGCTAAAAAACGACTTCACGAAATCAAGGTGGCAATCAGAGGGCTCGGCTCAATCAATGTCGGTGCTATTGAAGAATATAAGGAAGTATCGGAGCGATACACTTTCCTTAAAGAACAGATAGACGATATTGAGCAAAGCAAAAAGGAACTTGCAAAGATAATTGATGACTTAACCTCATCTATGAGCGAAAAGTTTATGACGCAGTTCAACAAGATTAATACCGAGTTTAAGACCTGCTTTGCCGATTTCTTCGGCGGCGGCAACGGAGAGATTATTCTTGAAGAACCGGATAATTGCCTTGAATCGGCTATTGAAATTAAAATTCAGCCTCCGGGCAAATCTGTACAAAACATCAATCTTTTCTCCGGCGGTGAAAAGTCACTTGCCGCAATGGCGTTGCTGTTCAGCGTGCTTAAGGTTCAACCGTCACCGTTTTGTATTTATGACGAGGTTGAGGCGGCACTTGATGATGTCAATGTTGAACGATTTGCAAAATATATGCGTCGTATGACAGACAAAACACAGTTTATTTCCATCACTCACCGTAGAGGCACAATGGAAGAAGCGGATGTTTTGTACGGCGTTACAATGCAGGAAAAGGGCGTTTCAAAGCTTCTTGAACTGCAATCGGCAGAACTTGCCCAGCAAATGGGCTTGGAAGCGTAGATTGACGATAACGCATTTAAAACGCACCTTAAAATAATTAAACCGATTTTTTAATACAAAAAAATAAATTAACATATTTCAGCGAGGAATTAACATATGGGTTTGTTTGATAAATTCAGAAAAGGTCTTAGAAAAACTCGTGATGAGGGTATGGTTAAGCAGATTAACGAAACTATCGAATCTCACGAAAAAATAACCGATGAACTTTTTGAAGAACTTGAAGAAGTTTTGATTATGGGTGATGTCGGTTTTCCGACAGCAGAGCGAGTAATCAATGACCTTAAAGAAAAAATTGCCAACGATAATATTACAAGCGTTGCTCAGGTAAGAGAAACGCTCAAGGATATTGTTGCCGGTGTTGTATGGGGCGGTAGCTATCTTGCACTTCGCACCAAGCCGTCAATCATTCTTGTAATCGGTGTAAACGGCGTTGGCAAAACCACCACAATCGGCAAACTTGCCATGAGATTAAAATCTATGGGCAGAAGCGTTGTTTTGGGTGCGGCAGATACTTTCCGTGCAGGTGCTATCGAGCAGTTGCAGGTTTGGGCAGACAGAGCAGGCGTTCCGCTTGTAAAGCACGGTGAGGGTGCAGACCCGGCCGCCGTTGTTTATGACACAATTCAGTCGGGCAAGGCAAAAAATGCGGATGTCATTATTATTGACACAGCCGGCAGACTTCACAACAAGAAAAATCTTATGGATGAACTTAATAAAATCAGCCGTGTAATTGACAGAGAACTTCCAAACGCAAGCCGTGAAACTCTCCTTGTGCTTGATGCAACAACAGGTCAAAACGCCGTTAATCAGGCAAAAGATTTTAAGGAAGCGGCAGGCATTACGGGCATCATTCTCACAAAACTTGACGGCACGGCTCGTGGCGGCGTTGTTCTTGCAATCAATAATGAGCTTGATGTTCCGGTTAAGTTTATCGGTGTGGGTGAGCAAATTGACGATTTGCAACCGTTTGACGCAGAGGCTTTTGCGTCTGCAATGTTTGACATAAAGCCTACTCACGATGATGACGACACCATTGCCGATTTCATCAATGAAAATGTAAAGGTTGATGAACCTGAGAGCGAGGAGGATAAAAAGTAATGGATTTTATTCTTGCTACAAATAATATGAAAAAACTTGCGGAAATGCAGAGAATTCTTTCTCCGCTCGGCATAAATGTCGTAACCGCAAAAATGCTCGGAATCACACTTCCCGAAGTTGTTGAGGACGGTGACACATTTGAGGCTAATGCAAAAATCAAGGCAGAATCGGCTTGCAAGATTACAGGACTTCCTGCCATTGCAGACGACAGCGGCCTTTGTGTTGATTATCTTGACGGTGCACCGGGCATTTACTCCGCAAGATTTGCAAATATTGAAGTTCACAACGGTGTGAATGTTGACAACGAAAAGAATGCCGATGATGAGGAAAACAACAATCTTCTTCTCAAAAAACTTGAGGGCGTTGAGGAGTCGGAGCGTACAGCGTATTATGTTTGTGCCATTTGTTGCATTTTCCCCGATGGCAGAGAAATTACCGTAAGAGGCGAGTGCCACGGAACAATCGGCTTTGAGCGTGACGGCAACGCAGGTTTCGGTTATGACCCGTTGTTCATCATCAACGGCAAGTCGTTTGGTAAATATGAGGGAGAAGAAAAAGACAAGATTTCTCACAGAGGCAACGCATTAAGAAAGTTAACTAAGGAATTGGAGAATATTTTATGACATCAAAAGAAAGAGCGGCTTGGAGAGCAAAGGCAAATTCTCTTGAGCCTATTATACAAATCGGCAAAGAGGGTATCACCGACAATCTTATTACACAGATTGACGACACCCTTGATGTAAGGGAACTTATCAAAATCCGTGTTCACCTTGAAACCGCACCGCAAACACCAAAAGAGTTTGCACCGCAACTTGCAGAAAGACTTGATGCCGAGGTTATTCAGGTTATCGGCGGAATTATCGTTCTTTACAGAAAAGCCGATCCGGATAAAATTCAGGCAAAGAAAAAAGCAAGAGGTCAGGGTACGGCAAAAGCAAAGGCAAAGAAAAAGGTTAAGATTAAAGGCCTTCGCCAAAGACAGAGAGAAAAGGAAGCAAAAAATCCTTATGCTGTTTATGACCGCCCTCGTTATCGCAACGACCGTGACAAAAAGCAGGGTAACAGCCGATGAAAACAGGCATATTCGGCGGAGCGTTCAACCCTGTTCACAACGGGCATTTGGCTCTTGCCGAGCAATACAAAAAAGCACTTTCGCTTGACAGGATTATATTTATCCCGACTGCCAATCCGCCGCATAAATCGTCCGACGGATTAATTGACGGAAAGCACAGAATTAATATGCTGGGGCTTTGCGTAGGTGAAAATGAACTCGTCAGCGATATTGAATTTATGCGTGACGGCAAAAGCTACACATATCTCACGATTTGCGAGCTGAAAGAGAAGTATCCCGATGATGAATTTTACCTGATTGTCGGAGCGGACCAATTTTTCTATTTTGAAAAGTGGTATAAGTTTGAGGAAATACTTTCTGCTTGCACGGTTGTCACTGCGGCACGAGAAAAAAATCAGTATGTTGAAATGTTGGACTTCAAGGCGGAACATCCAAAATTAAAAGATGTTATCGTGTCGGAATTTGATGTGATCGACATTTCTTCATCACGGATCAGGGATATGATAAAAAACGGTGAGGATGTGTCGGATTATATCCCCGAAAGTGTAAATATATATATAAAGGAGCACAGGCTCTATGTATGATTTTGAAAAATACGAAAGTATTATTAAAGAAAGATTGTCCGAATATCGCTATACCCACAGTATGAATGTGGCAAAGCGGGCAAGGGAACTTGCAAAGATTTATTCTCTTGATGAGGACAAGGCGTATCTTGCGGGAATTCTGCACGACATCACCAAAGAAACGGATTATGCCGAGCAGGAAAAATATATGGATAATTTAGGTATTATCCCAACAGAACTTGAAAAAAGTAACAAATTGGTGTATCATCAAATTTCAGGGTCTTGTTATGTCAGGAGTGTTCTCGGCATTGATGATGAGGAGATTTTGAATGCAATCCGTTATCACACAACGGGTCACGCAGAAATGACAGATTTTGAAATGGTGATTTATCTTGCGGATTTAACAAGTGCGGAGCGTAGTTATCCGGATGTTGAAAGTGTTAGGAAACTTGCAGACAATTCGCTTACAGACGCAATGCTTTGTGCTACTCGATTTACAATAACCGATTTGGTAAACAAAAATAAACTGATTCATCCCGACACTCTTTATTGTTATAATTGGGTGCTCCAAAAGGCAATAATCAAACAGACGGATTAAATAAAATACAGCAGGGCAGAGCCTTGCCTAAACAATATATAATGTTTATAATAAAGGAATGACTATGGACAAGGAAAACTATTTGGAAATTGCAAAGATAGCCGTAAAGGCAATCGACAGCAAGCGTGGTGACGATATCGAGGTTATCAAGGTATCGGATATTACCGTTCTTACCGATTATTTTGTTATCGCAACAGCAAATTCAAACACACAGCTCAAGGCTATTGCCGATGAGGTTGAATATAAACTTTCCGAGGCAGGCTATGAGCCGCACCACATTGAGGGTGAACGCAGTGAGTGGGTTTGCCTTGATTATGCGGGCTGTGTAATTCATATTCTACTCAAACAACAGCGTGGTTTTTATCAAATCGAGCGTTTGTGGGAGGACGGCGAAAAGATTAATATCGATGATATTATCGTTAAAGACTGAACAGTAAATATTTCCTATGGAGGACTGACATAATGGAATATAATTTTAAACAAATCGAATCAAAGTGGCAAAATGTTTGGTACACCCAAAACACATTTGCCGCAAAGCAGGATTTCTCCTTGCCTAAGTATTATTGCTTGGTAGAATTCCCTTATCCGAGCGGACAGGGCTTGCATGTAGGTCACCCTCGTTCGTACACGGCTCTTGATATTGTTGCCCGTAAAAAAAGACTTGAGGGCTACAATGTTCTTTATCCGATGGGTTGGGATGCTTTCGGACTTCCTACCGAAAATTTCGCTATCAAGAATCACATTCATCCGGCAGAGGTAACAAAAAACAATGTTGCTCATTTCAAACAGCAACTTCAATCTCTCGGTTTCTCATTTGACTGGACAAGAGAGATTAATACCACAGACCCGTCTTATTACAAATGGACACAGTGGATTTTCCTCCAGCTTTTCAAAAAAGGCTTGGCGTATAAAAAGGAAATGGCAGTAAACTGGTGTACATCTTGCAAGTGTGTTCTTGCAAATGAAGAAGTTGTAAACGGTGTTTGCGAGCGTTGCGGCAGCGAAGTTATCCGTAAAAATCAAAGCCAGTGGATGCTCAAAATTACAGAATATGCAGACCGTCTTGTAAAAGACCTTGACGATGTTGATTTCATCGACAGAGTAAAGACTCAGCAACGCAACTGGATCGGTCGCTCAACAGGTGCAGAAGTTGATTTCGGCACAACTCTCGGCGACACTCTTACCGTATATACAACCCGTCCGGACACACTTTTCGGTGCAACATATATGGTTATTTCACCTGAACACCCTTATATTGAAAAGTGGGCAGACAAGCTCAACAATCTTGACGAGGTTCGTAAGTATCAGGATGAAGCCGCTCATAAGTCTGATTTTGAAAGAACAGAGCTTAATAAGGATAAGACCGGCGTAAGACTTGACGGCGTTATGGGTATCAATCCTGTTAATAACAAGGAAATTCCTATTTTCATTTCAGATTATGTACTTGTTTCTTACGGTACGGGTGCTATTATGGCAGTTCCTGCTCACGATACCCGTGACTGGGAATTTGCAAAGAAGTTTGATTTGCCTATTATCGAGGTTGTTGCAGGTTCAAAGGTCGGCGTTGAAAACGAAGCGTTTACCGATTGTGCAACAGGCGTTATGACAAATTCCGACTTCCTCACAGGTATGTCTGTTGAAGATGCTAAAAAATCTATTACCGAATGGCTTACAAAAGAGGGCAAGGGTCACCAAAAGGTTAACTTTAAACTCCGTGACTGGGTATTCTCCCGTCAAAGATATTGGGGCGAGCCGATTCCTATCGTTAAGTGCGAAAAGTGCGGCTATGTGCCTCTTGATGAAAGTCAGCTTCCGCTTACACTTCCAAATGTAGAATCATATGAACCAACCGACACAGGCGAATCACCGCTTGCAAAGATGACCGATTGGGTAAATACAACCTGTCCTTGCTGCGGCGGTCCCGCAAAGAGAGAAACCGACACAATGCCTCAGTGGGCAGGTTCGTCATGGTATTTCCTCAGATATTGCGATCCACACAACGACAAGGAACTTATTTCCAAGGAAGCCGCTGAATATTGGACACCTGTTGATTGGTACAACGGCGGTATGGAGCACACAACCCTCCACCTTCTTTATTCAAGATTTTGGCACAAGTTCCTTTACGACATCGGCGTTGTTCCTACTTCCGAACCGTATAAAAAGAGAACTTCTCACGGTATGATTTTGGGCGAAAACGGCGAAAAGATGTCAAAGTCCAGAGGAAATGTTGTTAACCCTGATGAAATCGTAGACTCCTACGGTGCAGATACAATGCGTCTTTATGAAATGTTTATCGGCGATTTTGAAAAAGCCGCTCCGTGGAACTCGGATTCTATTAAGGGATGCAAGAGATTTATCGAAAAATTCTGGAATCTTCAGGAAAAGGTTGTTGACGGTGACGAGTATACTCCTCAGATGGAAGCACTTATGCACAAAACAATCAAGAAGGTTACTTATGATATTGACAACCTCAAGGCAAACACAGCTATTGCGGCTATGATGACCTTGGTAAACGAGCTTTCTGCAAAGGGTTGTAATAAGGCAGAACTCAAAACTCTTACAATTTTACTTAATCCGTTTGCACCTCATGTTACAGAGGAAATGTGGGATGTAATGAACTTCGGCGGAATGGTTAATCAAGCTAAGTGGCCGGAGTATGATGAAGAAAAAACAAAGGAAAACGATGTTGAAATCGTTATTCAGATTATGGGCAAGGTTCGTGCAAAGATTACCGTACCTGTTGATATGGCAAAGGATGATGTTTTGGCACTCGCAAAGGCTGAGCCAAAGATTGCCGAGCTCCTTGAAGGTAAGGAAATCAAAAAAGAGATTTATGTTCCGGGCAAGCTTGTAAACTTTGTTGCTATGTAATAATTTTTTGCGATTATTATGTGACTTCACGGTCAGATTGTGTTGAAAAAGCCTCTGTTTTGGGGGCTTTTTTCAAAAAATATATTGATTTGAAAATTTTTTGATTTTTTTTGCAACACTTTTGAAGTTTTTTTGTACTATTATTATGAGAGAGATCTCAAAGAGGTGAATTTATGGCAGATCTTAGCTTGGTAGCAAGATCTCAACAGGGTGACAGGGAGGCTTTTTCTCAGCTTTACCTTGAATATAAAGACGCTCTTTACCGCTATGCGTGGTATAAGATCGGCGACCCTGATTATGCTATGGATGCAGTGTCCGACACTATGTTGGCGGCTCTTGAACAAATCGGAAAATTAAAGAATGAAAAGGCATTTTCCACATATTTGTTTCGTATTCATGCCGCCAGTTGTTCTCACTATGTTAAGGATGTTATCCGAGCAAAAGAAAGTGACGATCTGTCTGATGTCGAAAGCGGTCTTTCGGCGAATGACGGTGACTTTAAAGCACTTGAATTGCGTGAAGCGTTAGCCATACTGAATGATGTCGAAAAAGACATAGTTCTTCTTTCAGTATCCGGATTTAACAGCAAGGAAATTGCCAAAGTCACCGGCTATACCTCTGGGGCAGTAAGGTCAAAGCTCTCAAGAGCATTGTCCAAGATGCGTGATTTCTTGGAGGGTAAGTATGAAAAATAATGATTTTGACTTCATCAAGTCGCAATTTGATGAAGCACGGGTTGATATACCCGATGAACTCGACAAAAGAGTGCAATCAAAACTCAATAATGTACGCCCGGTTAAAATTAAGTTTAGGCAAAAACCTGCTTTTAAGGCAGGAATGAGTATAGCGGCGTGCATTGCCGTTTTTGTTATGGTTGTAACAACCGTGAATGTGTCGGATATAGATTACAGAATAAAATCCGATGACGCAACTTCCGTTACACAACTGCAAAACTTTGAAAACTACGATAAAGTAGAAAAATATATTGAAAAAAGCAAAAAGCAAGAAAAAAAGCGAGCAAGAAAAAACAGATTAAAAAAATCCGATAAGGCATCTCCGGAACTCATAGAGTATATGGATGCTCCGGCAACGGCAAAAGCAAATAATTCCGACAGCGCAGAAACCTATGTTCAGGAAAAAGGCGTTGATGAAGCCGATATTATCAAAACAAACGGCAGCGATATTTATTATCTCAATCAATCATTTGATGAAAAAAGCGGCGTTGACAAACGCGTTGTCAATGTGATTGAAACCAAAAAAGGCAAATCAACCGTTGCAAATACTATTGAACTTGATGATGTCAACAGCGTTATTGAGGATATGTTTGTATCCGATGACAAGCTTGTGGTAAATTGTACAAGCTTTTCTGGTGCAACCGTTGAGGAAATGGTTGCAGGTGCACACTGTGCAACACAGGCAATGGTTTATGACATAAGCGATATAGACAATCCTACTCAAATCAATTCGTTTGAGCAGTCGGGTTCTTATATTTCTTCAAGGCTTGTAGGCGATGTTTTTTATATTGTTTCAAATTACAATATCAGCGGTCCCGTAAAAGCCAAGGACCATATTCCGTCTACATGTTCGGGCGAGGGCGACAGTGAAAAACTGAACGCCAAGGATATTTATTATGCAAAAAACGGAGTGGGTACAAACTATGTTGTTGTTACCGCTCTCGATGTTAATACTTGCGAAACAATCGGCACAACAAAGGCGGTTCTCGGTTGCGGCGATGATGTTTACAGTAACAAGGATTATCTTTATGTTTACGGCAGCGATTATACCGATAGCGAGCCTAATACCACCATCGCAAAAATTTCGCTCAAAGACGGTGTAAAATTCTGCGATTATGTAAAAATCAAAGGTCGAGTAGACAGCCAATATTCGTTCAGCGAAAAAGACGGACATCTTTGCGTTTTCACAACTCAGGCTGTAAACAATAAGGAATGTAACTATTTTTATGTTTTTGATTCAAATCTCAAGCAAATTTACAAATCAAGTGCTTTTGCAAAGGGCGAAACCATAAGGGCGGTTAAATATGTTGATGATTACGCATATGTAATCACATATGAGCAAACCGATCCGTTGATTGTTATAAATCTTTCAAATGTTAAAAAACCGCAGTTTATGGGCAGTGTGGAAATAGACGGATTTTCGTCTATGCTTGTAAATGTAGGCAACAATCAGCTTCTCGGGGTGGGTTACAACACATATTTTGAAAATGATATGGAAATAAACGACGGACTTAAATTTGTGCTTTTTGATGTTTCAAACCCGCTTGAGCCTAAAATACTTGATGAAAAGGTGTACCGTACCGTGTCGAGCGAGGCACAGTACAATCCAAAGGCACTCGTTGAAAACAAGGAAAAAGGTTATTATGCCGTTCCTGTTGTAAATGACGATAATTCACAAAAGGGTGCAATAGTTGTATCTGTAGAAAAAGGCAAAATTATCGAAAAAGAGAATTACAAAGCAAAACTCGGTGAAAGTTCATACGGCGGTATGAACACAAGAGTAACATATGTTGACGATTACTATTATGTTGTTGACAATAATTTGGATGTATCTTCTTTTGAATTGAAGTAATAATTTAGGCAGGTTTGAGTTCGCTCATACCTGCCTTTTTTCGTCAAAATTTGACCTTTGATTAAATTTGTGCTATAATATTTTGGATTTTCAGATAGGAGGAAGCGATATAGGTATGAAAAAAGTAATATCTGTTCTTTTATCAATGGTAATTGCGGTCACAACATTGTTCGGTGCAACAAGCGTTTATGCAAACGGTACTGCCACGGACAAGCTTGAACAAATAGAAACAATAAGCGGATATATTCCGGGTCAAACGGCGGTGTCGTCAAACTGCTACACATTTGTGTCAAAGGTTTGCCAGTATCTTTACGGCGTTCCGTATGCCGAAGGTCTTTACAATAACTATCATGTAAAGCATAATTCGGGCAATTATGAAACAACCGGTATATATACTTCACCTAAAACCGTTCCGGATTCGCAGTTTGTCGAGGATATAATCAATTTCTTTGTAAGCAATGCCTCGGCGGGCGATATTGTTCATTACGGCGCACTTAACAGTAACGCAAGAAAAACGCATACTGTTATGATTCAATACATTGATTCGCAGAAAATGGAAATATTCCATTCAAATTATGCAACCGCCGGTTACAGCTCAAGTGCATGCCATATAGACACGATTTATTGGCAGAGCATGAGGGAAAACCCTACCCGCACAATTTATGACGAAGACGGCTCGATTTATTCTATGAACGCAATTTTTTACAGCACAATGAAGGTTGCAAATTCAGGCGGCATAGGCATAAGCATAAGCCATTTTAAGAATTATGACAATCTTTATACTGCAGGCGTAAATCCCGCACCCGCCGAGGATGAAACAACTACTGTTCCGGCAGGCGAGCTTGATGTAACGGGATTGACCGTTACAAGTCAGGGATGCAGTAAAATTGATTTTGAGTGGGACGAAGTTAATGACGCTACAAAGTATTATGTGGATGTTAATAACAAAACAAAAGGTACAAACTTTAACAAAACCGTTACCACAGCAGACACAAATATTTCCGGCCTTGACCCGGGCAATGTGTACGAAATTAAGGTTTGTGCATATTCGGGAAATGTAAAGGGTGATTATTCAACTCCGGTTGTAACTGCTTCAAAGCCAAAAAAGGAAGCAGTCAGGTCGGCTTACTCATCCGGTTCAAAAAAGATTGTTACAAGGTGGAAAAAACTTTCAGGCTCTTGCTCGGGTTATCAACTTCAGCTTTCAACAAGCAAAAACTTTAAGTCCGGTGTAATTACAAAGACAATTACAAACAAAAACAAGCTCTCTTATACCCGTAAAAATCTTAAAAAAGGTAAGTATTATTACATAAGAGTAAGAGGATACACCTCATACGACGATGAAAAAATTTACGGCACTTGGAGCAGTACAAAGTCAGTTAAATGCCGCTAAAACACCGATATTTTAGCAATATGTGACAAAATTTTATTTTTTCGAATTTAATTTTACAAAATGCTTGACAATGCGGTATTTATCTATTATAATCTTTGCGATATATAAATTTTATCAAATAACCCCCGATGGTCGGAGGGAGGGAATACAGTGAGTCAGGTAAAAGTTAAGGAAAATGAATCTCTTGACAGCGCACTTCGCAGATTTAAGCGCCAGACTTCTCGTGATGGCATCATCCAAGAAGTAAGAAAGAGAGAGCATTACGAAAAGCCTTCAGTAGCTCGTAAGAAGAAGAGCGAAGCTGCTCGTAAGAGAAAGTACAAATAAGAGTACATAAAAAGAGTGACAGCAGTCACTCTTTTTTTAACAATTGATTCAGGAGCATAATATGAAAATTTTGGTTATGAACGGGCCTAATCTCAATATGACAGGAATAAGAAAAAAGAATGTGTACGGAGCCGAAACTCTTGCCGATATAAATGCCGAACTTAAAGCTTACGGTGAAGGTAAGGGCTGCGAAATGTCTTTTTATCAGTCAAATCACGAGGGAGCACTCATTGATGTGATTCACGAAAGTAAGGATAAATATGACGGTGTAGTCCTTAATGCGGGTGCTTATACGCATTACTCTTATGCCATTCGTGACGCTATCGAAGCTGTTGCCGATTACACTCCTTTTGTTGAAGTTCATATGAGCGATATTCATAAAAGAGAGGATTTTCGCAAAATTTCCGTTATAACTGATGTTTGCGTAAAACAAATTTCGGGTTTTGGCAAAGATAGTTACAAAATGGGTATTGATTTATTGTGCGAAATATTATAAAATAAAAAAGTAAAACTATATACGGAGGTATAAATTAATGATTAGTGCAGGCGATTTCCGAAACGGAGTTACCTTTGAAGAAGACGGCAATGTGTTGCAGGTTGTAGAATTCCAGCATGTAAAGCCGGGTAAAGGTGCCGCTTTTGTCAGAACAAAGACAAAAAATGTTATTACAGGTTCGGTAGTTGAAAAGTCTTA
This sequence comes from uncultured Eubacterium sp., assembly GCF_934561735.1. Classification (GTDB taxonomy): domain Bacteria; phylum Bacillota; class Clostridia; order Oscillospirales; family Acutalibacteraceae; genus Eubacterium_R. Next base: position 148,733 of record NZ_CAKTGT010000003.1, on the reverse strand, counting down.
CAACCCAACTGCCAAGTTCCCTACAGCTTATATCGAAAGAAAGGATATGGCATATTCATACAGCGACGACGGACTTTATTATTTTATGGACAATGAAACTTTTGATATGGTCCCTGTATCAGAGGCTGATTTGCCGGATTCTTTCCGCTTTGTTAAAGAAAACGATGTATGCAAAATTTTGTCTTATAAGGGCAAGGTTTTCGGCGTAGAACCACCTACATTTGTTACTCTTCAGGTTACAGCTACAGAGCCGGGCGTAAAGGGCAACACAGCTACAAATACTCTCAAGCCTGCAACTGTTGAAACAGGTGCAGAAATCAGAGTTCCGCTTTTCATCAACGAAGGCGATATGATCAGAATTGACACAAGAACATGTGAATACATGGAAAGAGCATAATTATTGATTGAAATTTTATTTGCATAAATAATAATTCAACATTACGAAAGGAATTAATTATGGAAACATCAGAAAGCTTGGGCTACCTCAAGGGCCTCATTGACGGTCTTGATTTGGACCCTAATAAAAAAGAAACAAAGGTATTCAATGCCATCATCGATGTTCTTGAAAATCTTACAGAAGATATGGAAGATATGACAGAAGGTCTTGAACTTGTAGGCGAGCAAATCGACGCTGTTGATGAAGATTTGGCAGACCTCGAAGAATTTGTTTATGATGACGATGACTGCGATTGCGGTTGCTGTGATGATGACGAAGAGTATGAGGTTGAATGCCCTACATGCCACGAAAAGATTATGGTTGATATGGATACTATCGAAGAGGGCAAGTTTGAGTGCCCTAACTGCGGCGAAGTTTTGGAATTCGATGTTGAATTTGATGACGATGACGAATGCGGCTGCGGTTGCTGTGACCACGATCACGAATAATTAAAACTTAAAAGGCGTATGGGTAGGAATATCCTGTCCTGCGTCTTTTTATTTGTCTGTGCGTATTGGTATTGTAAAAGAATTGTATTTTGGTATGTATTATATGGGTGTTTGGGTAATATTATAATATGTACTATATTTTGGATTAGGGATTATTAGGAGAAAATATGGAATTTTTGTCGAATTTTTTTGAGACGGCAAATATAGGCATTGTTGTTGCTTTGTTTGTTGTAGGGCTTATCTTTATTATTAAGGGCGGCGACTGGTTTGTAGACAGTGCAAGCTGGATTGCAGAAGTGCTCGGTGTGCCTAAGTTTATTATCGGTGCAACTATTGTATCTGTTGCCACAACTCTTCCCGAGATGATTGTATCAATCGTTGCAACTGTTGACGGCAAGGTTGATATGGCGTCGGGTAATGCAGTAGGTTCCGTAACTGCCAACACGGCTATGATTATGGGTATATTTATTGTGTGTATGCCTTTTGCCGTAAAGAGAAAAGAGTTTGCCCCTAAAGGTCTTATGATGCTCGCGGCGGCTGTTGCTCTTACTCTCGGTTCGGGTCTTACAGGTATTGTTGAGGTTCCGGGTCTTGAGGGTAAGTATCACACACTTTCAACTGTCGGTGTTGTTGTGCTTTTTGCAATTTTCATTGCTTTCTTTATCGAAAACTTTATTTCTATGAAAAACAGTTCGGTTCAGATTGAGCCGGACCCTCACGGTATCGGTTTGCAGGAAGAGGACGATGTTGTTCCTACAAAGGCAACCGCAACCGCAGGCGACTGGGTTAAAAATATTGTTATGTTTGTTTTGGGTGCGGTTTGCATTGTTGTAGGCGCACAGCTTCTCATCAACGGCGGCACAAGAATTGCTAAGGAAATGCACATCAGCGAAAGAGTAATCGGCGTTATCGCAGTTGCTATCGGTACTTCGCTTCCCGAGCTTGTTACAACAATCACCGCTCTTCGTAAAAAGGAGGGTGCTCTTTCTGTAGGTAACATCCTCGGTGCAAACATTATCGACCTTGCACTTATTCTTCCTATCTGCTCATTTGTTTCTATGGGCAAGGGTCAGGGTGCACTTGCTGTATCAACAGGTTCCGTATTCGATATGATTATTTGTGTTGTAGCCGTTATTATTGCGGTTATTCCTACAATATTTACAAAAAAACTTCAGCGTTGGCAGGGTGTTGTATCTCTTTTGGGATACCTTGCATATGTAATTTACACCTTTGTTGCTGCGTAAAAACTTTTGATTATCGATATTAATCGATGTATTAAGGTGATTAATTATGGCTAAAGAGAAAAAACAATCAAACACTAATCTTTTGGCAATTATAATTCCCGTTTGCATTGCCGTTGCCGTTCTTATCGGTCTTGTGATAAGCGGCAGGGTAACGGCAAACAGGGACAAAACAAATCCTACGGTAACCGCTACAAAGGCGGCAGTCACCGAAAGTCAAACTCAATCTCAGGATACAAAGGTTACCTTGGTGGCTGTGGGTGACAATCTTATTCACAACACTTTGATTGACGCAGGCAAGCAGGATGACGGAAGCCTTGATTATTCTTCATTTTATGAGAATATTTCGGGATATATCAAATCTGCCGATATTGCGTGCATAAATCAGGAAACTATGCTTGGCGGTTCGGATTTTGATTATCAGGGCTATCCGCTTTTCAATACTCCTTGGGAGGTTGGCGAGGCGGCTATCAATGCCGGCTTTGATGTGTTTACCTGTGCTACCAATCACTCTCTTGATGTGCAAAAATTTGCCGGCATAGAAAAGGAATGTGAATTTTTTGAAAAGCATCCCGAGGTTGTTCACATCGGTACAAACAAAACCGAGGAAGAGTATAATACAATTACATATTATGAGAAAAACGGCATTAAGTTTGCACTTCTCAATTACACCTATGGCACAAACGGTATTTCTGTTCCCGAGGATAAGCCGTGGTGCGTTAATATGCTTGACGAGGATAAAGTTAAGGCAGACCTCAAAAAAGCCCGTGCAAATGCCGACTGCGTGATTGTGTTCCCTCATTGGGGCACCGAAAACAGCCACGAGATTAACGACCTTCAAAAGAAGTATGTAAAAATCTTTTCCGACGGCGGAGCGGATATCGTCATCGGCACGCATCCTCATGTTCTTCAACCTGTTGAATGGGTTACAAATGAGGCTACGGGCAAAAAGATGATTGTTTATTACTCAATCGGTAACTTTATTTCACATCAAACAAACCTCAACCAAATGTGCGGCGGTATGGCAGAACTTACGGTTGAAAGAGTTGACGGCAAGGTTCAGGTAACTTCCGCAAAGCTTGCACCTGTTGTTGATTTTTATCACAACACCGGCAACGGATACAGATTTTCGGTTTACAGATTGTCCGATTACACAGATGATATTGCGTCCGATCAAGCAAAGGACGGTGCAAGTGTAAAGTACTTTACTGACCTTTCAAAGAAAATTATCGGCGAAGAGTTTTTGGACTTGAATTGATTGTTGTATAATTTTCACAAAGAGAACGGTTGAAAATTAAATGTCGACCGTTGAATTTTACAAAGTTGAATAAATATTCCGTATTTTGTTGACAACAGCAGATTGCAGGGATATAATGACATTGTAGTTAGAACAAAGGCGTTCCGATTTTTCGGGACGCCTTGTCTTTTTATATTATAGAGAAGGGAGTATTTATGATGAGTAAATACACAAAAGAGGACATCCTCAAAGAAGCAAAAGAAAACGGCGTACAGTTTATAAGACTTCAGTTTACCGACCTTTTCGGTATTATGAAGAATGTTGCCATCACATTATCACAGCTTGAAAAAGCACTTAACAATGATTGTATGTTCGACGGCTCATCAATCGACGGTTTCGTAAGAATTGATGAATCCGATATGTACTTACATCCTGATTTTGATACATGGGCAGTTTTCCCTTGGAGAAAACACCTTAACGCACAGACAGCAAGACTTATCTGTTCTGTATACAAAGCAGACAATGTTACACCTTTTGAGGGTGACCCGAGAAATGTTCTCCAAAAGGTTATTGATGAAGCGGCAGAAATGGGCTACGGCTTCAATGTAGGTCCTGAATGTGAATTCTTCCTCTTCAAACTTGACGAAAACGGTCTTCCTACTCTTGAAACAGGCGACGAAGCAGGTTACTTTGACCTCAACCCTATCGACCATGGCGAAAACTGCCGTCGTGATATTTGCCTTGCTCTTGAAGAAATGGGCTACACCATTGAGGCATCTCACCACGAGGTTGCTCAGGGCCAGCACGAAATTGACTTCCAGTTCGGCGATGTTATGACAACAGCCGACAGAGTTATGACATTTAAGCATGTTGTAAAGACTTATGCTACAAAGCACGGTCTTCATGCAACATTTATGCCAAAGCCTGTTGAAGGTATCAACGGTTCGGGTATGCACACCAATATGTCACTTTATGATTTAAAGACAGGCGAAAATGTATTCTATGATCCAAACGGTGATCTTGAACTCAGCGATACAGCTTATTCATTCATCGCAGGTATTATGGCTCACATCAAAGCTATTGCGGCTATTTCAAACCCAACAGTAAACTCATACAAAAGACTTGTACCGGGCTACGAAGCTCCGTCATATCTTGTATGGTCAACATCAAACCGTTCTGTACTTGTTCGTATTCCTGCCGCTCGCGGTAAGGGCACAAGAGTTGAACTTCGTTGTCCTGACCCAACCTGCAACCCATACCTTGAAATGGCTCTTTGCCTTGCAGCAGGTCTTGACGGTATCAAAAAAGGTTTGAAGCCGGCTCCTGCATTTGATGAAAATGTATTTGAACTTTCTGATGAAGAAAAAGAAGCAGCAGGCATTGATTGTCTTCCCGGTTCTCTTGAAGAAGCTATCAAGGCAGCAGAGGAAGATCCGTTCATTAAGGAAACTCTCGGTGACCATGTATTTAATAACTACATTGAAGGTAAAAAGGCAGAATGGAGTTCTTATAAGACTGCCGTATCTCAATGGGAAATCAACAGATATATGATTAACTATTAATCATACCAAAATGTTTTATAGGTAAGACAGGTTACCTGTAAATTGCGGCTTGTCCGGTAGAAATATCGGGCAAGGTTCGCTTAGCGAACCCTCTCTTATGGCATTTATATGCTGTACGGTCAATGCCGCAGTCTTAATCGGCTGTGGCATTGGCACTAATCTTTAGCACAACGGAGTGCAAAACACCTTGCGGCAAACGGTGTTTTCGCACTTCGTTTTTATTATTTCTGTTTATAACAAAATATAGGAGGAGAGAAATATGACAGATTCAATAATGACAGCCATATCCGATAATGTTTATGGGGTGTGGTATATGATAGGTGCGGCATTGGTATTCTTTATGCAATGCGGCTTTGCAATGGTAGAAAGCGGCTTTACCCGTGCTAAAAACGCAGGTAACATTATTATGAAAAACCTGATGGATTTTTGTATCGGTGCGGTTGCATTCATTGTTTTAGGCTTCGGTCTTATGATGGGCGAGGAATACATCGGCGGTTTGTTTGGACTTCCTACCCTCGGTTTGTTCACCGATTATGCAGGTAATTCAGGTAATTGGCCTGTATTTGTATTCAACCTTGTATTTTGTGCTACTGCGGCTACAATCGTTTCGGGTGCAATGGCAGAGCGTACAAAGTTCATTTCGTATTGTATTTATTCGGGCGTTATCTCGGCAGTTATTTATCCGATTGAGGCAGGTTGGATTTGGAATTCACAGGGCTGGCTTGCACAAATGGGCTTCCACGATTACGCAGGCTCAACCGCAATTCATATGGTAGGCGGTATTTCAGCTCTTATCGGTGCGGCTTTCCTCGGTCCTCGTATCGGCAAGTATGTAAAGGATAAAAAGACAGGCAAACTCAAAGCAAAGGCTATTCCGGGTCACTCGTTGACTCTCGGTGCTCTCGGTGTGTTCATCCTTTGGTTCGGATGGTACGGCTTTAACGGTGCTGCCGCAACTGATACCGAAACACTCGCTTCAATCTTCCTTACCACAACAATGGCTCCTGCCGTTGCCACATGTGTAACAATGATTTTCACATGGATTAAGGATGGTGCTCCTGATGTTTCAATGTCGCTCAACGGCTCTCTTGCGGGTCTTGTAGCAATTACCGCTCCTTGCGACTGCGTTGATGCCACGGGTTCTATTGTAATCGGTGCTGTATCGGGTATTCTTGTAGTTTTGGTTGTAGAACTTCTTGATAAAAAGCTTCATATTGATGACCCTGTAGGTGCTGTTGCCGTTCACTGTGCAAACGGTGTTTGGGGTACAATCGCAGTAGGTTTGTTCTCAACAGGTGCCGACGGTGTAGGCAAGGGTCTTTTCTACGGCGGCGGATTTAAGCAACTCGGTATTCAGCTTTTAGGTTTTGTTGCCGTTGCTGCTTGGACTGCGGTAACAATCACAATCACATTCCTTATTATCAAAAAGACTGTCGGCCTTCGTGTTGATGCAGAAGAGGAAATCAAGGGTCTTGACTCAACAGAACACAATCTTCCGTCGGCTTATGCAGACTTTATGCCGGCTGTAAGCTATGCTTCGGGTTCTGCCGTATCGGCTATTCCGGCTATGGATGTAATGCCTCCGTCTGCTCCGGTTGAAAAGGCAGTTCCGGTTGAAACATATACAACAGAAAAAAATCCGACCCTCAGCAAGGTATGTATGATATTCAATCCTGCAAAGTTTGAGGAAATCAAAGAGGCTATGAACGCTATCGGCGTAACGGGTATGACCGTTACAAATGTTATGGGATGCGGCGTTCAAAAGGGTCATATTCGTAAATATCGTGGTGTCGAGATTGAAGAAATGAATCTTAACCCTAAGATGAAGCTTGAAATGGTTATTTCGGCTGTTCCCGTAGAAACCGTTATTGAAGCGGCAAGAAAGGTTCTTTACACCGGCAATATCGGCGACGGCAAAATCTTTGTTTACGATGTTGAGGATGTTGTAAAGGTTCGTACCGGAGAAAGAGGATACGACGCTTTACAAGGAGAATAATTTGGCATAAAAAATCGGCAGGAACAGTCTTTGATAGAAATACACATCTGTTTTTGACTGCTCCTGCTTGTAATTTTTTGTCAAATCGTTTGTATAATTTCATAAAAACGAAGGTGGAAAATATTTAATTTTTTTCGGATTTTACAAAATTTTTTTATACTGTTGAACAATAAAATTCATAGTAGTATTATAAAAATATCCTTAGATATATAAATGCTTTTAGGAGGGAAATGTATGCTGAAGGAAGGACAGGTAAGAATTCCGAGCGGTTGTGCCATTGCGGCTATCATTGATAAAAAAGGCAATCCGATTAACGGCTCGGAAATTATCAAGTCAATAGCATTAATGCACGACCGTTCAAACGGTCTCGGCGGCGGATTTGCCGCTTACGGAATTTACCCCGACCACAAGGACGATTACGCATTTCATGTGTTTTATGACACAAAGGATGCCCGTCAAAAGTGCGAGGAGTATCTCTTTAAACACTTTAATGTGGATGTTGCGGAAAGAATTCCTACAAAAAAGGTGGAATCTATAGAAAACGGACCTGATATTTGGCGTTATTTCGGCAAGCCGAACAGAGTTCGTATGCGTGATGCCCGTATGGATGAGCAGGAATATGTTGTTCAGTGCGTTACAAAGGTAAACGCAAGCTTTGACGGTGCCTACATCTTTTCGTCGGGTAAAAATATGGGATGCTTCAAAGCGGTAGGTTATCCCGAAGATGTCGGCGAGTTCTTTATGCTCGACCATTACGATGCCTATTTGTGGACGGCTCACGGCAGATTTCCAACCAATACACCGGGCTGGTGGGGCGGTGCTCATCCGTTCAATATTCTTGATTGGTCAATCGTTCACAACGGTGAAATCTCGTCTTATGACGCAAACAGAAGATACATTGAGCAGTTCGGTTATAAGTGTACAATGCAAACCGATACAGAGGTTATTACATATCTGTTTGACCATTTGCTTCGTCATCACGAGCTTCCTATTGATGTTGCGGCTGATGTTCTTACGGCTCCGGAATGGGACGAAATAGACCGTATGGACGACGAGAGAAAAAAATATTTTACAAATCTTCGTGCAATTTACAGCGGCGCACTTGTTAACGGACCGTTTTCGGTTATCCTCGGTTCAAATAAGGGACTTTTGGCTATTAACGACAGACTTAAACTTCGTTCGTTAACGGCGGCAACAAAGGGCGACAGAGCGTATTTTGCTTCCGAGGAATCGGCTATTCGTGTTGTATGTCCCGACCCTGAAAAGGTTTGGTCAATCAGCGGTGCACAGCCTGTTTTTGTTCCTCTTGAAATAGATGAAAAGGAGGAATACTGATATGGCAATCAATTATATTCCTCGTCGTTTTAATATTATTCGTGACAAGGCACTTTGTACAAATTGCGGACTTTGTGTTACACAGTGTTCAAACGAATGTCACTTTTTTGCAGATGACAAAAAGACGGTTATATCAAATTCAAACGGTTGCGTTGCCTGCCACAGATGTGTTGATTTGTGCCCGGTGGGTGCACTTCGCATAGAAAAATATGTTTGCGATTATCGTGACAATGCAAACTGGACTCCTCGCTATCAGCAGGAGATTTGCCGTCAGGCAAGTACGGGCTCAACTCTCTTGTCTGCAATGGGCAATCCGCAGGATTATCCGATTTATTGGGATAAAATTTTGCTTAACGCTTCCCAGGTTACAAACCCGTCAATCGACCCGCTTCGTGAACCTATGGAAATCCGTGCAATTTTGGGCAGAAAGCCAAAGAAATTAGAAGTTGAAAAAAAGGGCAAATCAATTACAGAAATGCCGCCTCAGGTTGTTCTTGAAACACCTATTATGTTTTCGGCAATGTCGTTTGGCTCAATCAGTCTTAATGCACAAAAATCTCTTGCCATGGCTGCAAAGGAAATCGGAAGCCTTTTCAACACAGGTGAGGGCGGTTTGCATCCGGCACTTGAAGATTTTACGGATTATGCCGTTGTTCAGGTTGCATCGGGCAGATTCGGTGTTCACAAGGACTATCTTAACAATTCAAAGTTTATAGAAATAAAAATCGGTCAGGGTGCAAAGCCGGGTATCGGCGGACACCTTCCGGGCGAAAAGGTAACCGTTGAGGTTTCAAATGCTCGTATGATTCCTGAGGGCAGTGACGCTATTTCTCCTGCTCCTCACCACGATATTTATTCTATCGAGGACTTGCGTCAGCTTATTTGGTCGCTCAAACAAGCTACAAACAATCAAAAACCCGTTGCCGTTAAAATTGCGGCTGTTCATAACATTGCGGCTATCGCTTCGGGTGTTGCAAGAGCCGGTGCCGATATTGTTGTTATTGACGGTTTCAGAGGCGGTACAGGTGCCGCTCCTACCCGTATTCGTGACAATGTTGGTATTCCGCTTGAACTTGCACTTGCGGCGGCAGATCAAAGACTTCGTGATGAGGGTATTCGTTCAGAAGTTTCTCTTGTAGCTTCGGGTTCGTTCCGTTGTTCAAGCGATATTGTTAAGGCTATCGCTCTCGGTGCGGACGCTTGCTATATCGCTTCGGCGGCTCTTATTGCAATGGGTTGTCATATGTGCCAAACCTGTAACACAGGTAAGTGTAATTGGGGTATCGCAACTCAGCGTCCCGAACTTACAAAGCGTCTTGACCCAAAGGTTGCAAGCAAGAGAGTAGTAAATCTTATCAATGCTTGGAATCACGAAATCAAGGAAATTATGGGCGGTATGGGTATCAACTCTATCGACTCTCTCCGTGGCAACAGACTTATGCTCAGAGGTATCGGACTTTCGGATAAAGAATTGGAAATTCTCGGTATCAAGCATGCAGGCGAATAAGGAGGGATTGCAATGATAGAAGCAGGACTTCGCCGTTATGAAGATGTTAACGACGAAATTAAAAAGGAATTAGAAAAGAAAAATAAGGCAACCGTTAAAGATGTTAACGGTCAAAGATATATCGGTTGTGCTCTTGATGAGGGCAAAACCATTGAGGTTTACGGCACACCGGGCAATGATATGGCTTGTTATCTCAACGGCGGCAAAATCGTTGTTTACGGCAACTGTCAGGATGCTGTTGGCAATACGATGGGCGGCGGTGAAATTGTTGTTCACGGTCACAGCGGTGATGCTATGGGTTACGGTATGCGTGACGGTCAGATTTATATCAAGGACAATGTTGCGTGCCGTGGCGGTATTCATATGAAAGAGTTTAGGCAGATGCGACCGGTTCTTGTTATCGGCGAAAATGCAGGCTCGTTTCTCGGTGAGTATATGGCAGGGGGGACAATCGTTCTCCTCGGTCTTAATATGAAAAGGGGAGAAAAGTTGTTCGGCACTCACTGTGCATCGGGTATGCACGGCGGCAAGATTTTTGTTAGAGGCAAATTTCCAAAGGAAAATCTTGCACCTAACATTAATGCGGAATCGCTTACAAAGGATGACGAAAAAGAACTTAAAACATATGTAAAAAAGTATTGCAAGTATTTTGATAAGGACTATGATGAGATTATGTCAAAGCCTTTCAAAAAGCTTGTTCCGGCATCTTCCCGACCGTATGCAAACCTTTATACGCCTAATTAATTTGAATTCGTATTTGTAAAATACATCGTAGGGGCGAACTGCGTTCGCCTTAAAAATTATGTTTGTATAAAAATAACCGTAAGGATTATCTGTCCTTACGGTTTTAGCGTGTCGAAAAAGTGTTTTCGACACGCTGTAGGCTGTTGAGAAAGGTCCTGAATTTCGTTTTCTTGCGAAGGAAGATGTACGATGGTACCTCGACTGAGCAAAAAACGAAAAACGCCAAAAATACCGCAAACTCGATGTTTGCGGTATTTTTACAATCCCTCCTTCAACACTTCGTGTTGCCACCTCCCTTTACACAAGGGAGGCATTAAGCGGTTGGTTTATTTTATTGGCGTGCTTCAGGAGCTTTATCGACAGTCTGTAACCGTAAGGATTGTATCTGTCCTTACGGTTATTTGTTATCTTATAAGGCTTTTTAATGCTTTCAGCACGCCTTGATTGTTGTTGGTGTCGGTGATTATATCTGCTTGGGCTTTTACGCTGTCGGTTGCGTTGCCCATTGCAACTGCTGTGCCGGCTTTGTTCAAAAATTGCAAATCATTTTCGCCGTCGCCAAATGCGATTACTTTGTCGAGCTCGATTTTCAGATGATTACAAAGCAGTTCAAGAGCGGTGCCTTTGTCAGTTCCGTTTTTGGTGATTTCCAAAAATCTGTCGGCAAGCATACAATACTGAATACCGCTTATTTTGTCGGTCTGTGCTTTTATAATTTCTCTGTCGTCACTGTCTTTGCAGATTATAAAAACTTCGTCAGCTTCTGCGTTTTTGTCATCAAACAAGGTCATAAGATTGTCAACTTGTTTTCGTGATGAAAAAATATAGTCGCCAAGCACAGTGCCCGTGTAAACCTTTTTGTAGTGGTCAAAAACAAATTTTTCACAGTAGCCGTAGTGATTTAAAAACACTTCAAAAATCGCACCTGTTTGTTTAACGGCTTCAATAACCCTTTTGCTTGTTGCGTTGTCCATTGCAAGTGAAAAGAGAGTTTCGTTTGTAGAATTCAAAACGGTTTTTGAGCCGTTGTTTGATATGATGTAGTCAACGCCTTTGATGTTCCTTACACAGTCGGGTACTCCGCTGAGCGGTCTGCCTGTAATCGGCACGATGTGTACGCCGTTTGCAGAAAGTGTTTCGAGATATTCTTTTGTTTTTGCGTCTATGGATTTGTCGTCTTTGAGCAAAGTGCCGTCCAAATCCAAACCTATCATTTTATATTCCATATGTTCATTATACAAAGTTTTTATTAATTTGTCTATTTCAATTGACATTTTATTATGTAAAAATTATACTGTCTTTGTAATTATATTGTTTTTGCGGCAAAGGAGATAATATGGAAATAAATTTTAAAGATGCTGAAAAATGTCATACCTTAAAAGGCTGGGGAACTTCTGCCTGCTGGTGGAGTCAGGCTTGCCCAAAAGGCGAAACTGCGGATAAAATCGCACACTTGCTTTACGGAAGTGATGGGCTTAATCTTAATATATATCGCTACAATATCGGCGGCGGTACCGATATGAATAATTACAGAGTTGAAAATCCTTGGAGAATTACAGAGAGTTTTTTGCAATATGACAGAGAAACCGAAGAACTCAGCTGGGATTTTTCAAAAGATTCAAACGCTGTTAATATGATGAAAAAGTCGCTTGAACTCGGTAATATCGACACTTTGATTTTGTTTGCAAACTCACCGCACTATTCGCAGTGTTCAACGGGTCAGGCTTCGGGAAGTTTTCTTTACAGCACCTGCAATATACCTAAAATGAACTACAAAAAGTTTGTTAATTATATTCTTGATGTTGCACAGCATTTTCTTGATGAGGGCTATCCCGTAAAGTACATCAGTCCGATTAACGAGCCGCAATGGAAATGGGGCGGTTCTTTTGTTTGGCAGGAGGGTTGCCATTATGAAACCGAGGAGCTTGTTGAGATTTTTCGTATGTTTGCCGAGGAGATAATTTTGAGGAATATGCCCGTTAAACTTTACGGACCCGAAAGCGGACAGTATCTCGGCAAAACTTTTGAATATCTTGCAGCACTCACCGCTGATGAGATGATAATGAGAGTGCTTGATGTTTTTGCCGTTCATTCTTATCACAGCGATAACCGACCGGAAGAAAGATATGAATTTAAGGAACTGTGCGTAGATACTCATCCGTCACTTCGCTTTGATATGAGCGAATGGTGTGAACTTCCCAACAAAAGCCATACAAAGGATTTTAAGGGAGCACTTATAACGGCAAGAATTATCGGTCAGGATATTGTTTATTCCGGTTGCGTCAGCTGGACCTCTTGGGTGGCTGTTAATAATTTCTCGATTAAAGAGGACGGATTTGATTATTCGGACGCTATGATTACCGCCGAATTTGATTTTTCCGATTGGTATGTGGCAAAAAGATATTACGGTTTTGCCCATTTTTCAAAATTTGTTCCCGTTGGTTCCGTTGTGCTTGATTTCGGCTTCAGACCGAGTGAGGATAACAACGATTTTAATGTGTTTGCGTTTTTGACTCCCGACAACAAAACCGTGCTTGTTGCCGTAAACGAGGGCGAAAGTCAAAGCATTACCGTTGACGGCGATTTTGATAAAATGCAAATCGTTACTTCTGTGCAAGACGATGAACTTAAAGAAGTATACAACGGCAAATTTAAAAATCAAATAGAAATCGGCTCAAATTCTATTGTCACGGTGGTTATTGAATAATGAAGAAAAATATTGATATGATGCACGGAAGTGTTACAAAATCAATTTTGCTTTTTGCACTCCCTATATTTTTAGGTAACATCTTTCAGCAGGCATACAATCTTGCCGACACGGCAATAGCAGGATATTTCTTGGGCGATGACGCATTGTCTGCAATCGGTGCAAGCAGTTCGTTGTTTTCGCTTTTGATGTATTTTATCGGCGGGCTTAACGGTGGATTTTCGCTGATAATTGCACGCTTTTTCGGTGAAAAGGATGATGAAAAACTAAAAAACAGCATAGCCGCAACCGTTGTGATGAATACTATGTTGTCGGTTGTCGCCGTTCTTTTGTCGTTTGTGTTGCTCAAGCCGGCACTGGTGCTCCTTAAAACGCCTGATGAAATTATGACGGATGCGTTTTCTTATATATTTACGGTTTATCTCGGTGCAGGTGTTATGGCTTGCTACAATGCACAGGCAAATCTTCTCCGTGCACTTGGCAACAGCGTTACGCCTATTGTGTTTTTGGTGGTGTCAAGCGTTTGCAATATCGGTCTTGATGTGCTGTTTATAAAGGCGTTTGGAATGGGCGTAAAGGGAACTGCGTTGGCAACTGTTGTCAGTCAGCTTATATCTTGCGTTTTGTGCCAAATCTCCATTGTAAAGTCTTATAAAAAGTACAAAACTTCCAAAGAAAACTATGCCTTTAATCCGCCTCTTTACAAAGAAATGTTTTCGGCAGGTATTACAATGGCTATGATGAACTGTATTTTTGCAATCGGTTCGCTTATTTTGCAAAGTGCAATCAACGGATTGGGCAAAACGGTTATTGCAGGTCATCTTGCCGCACGCAAAATCGTTGAATTGTTTATGCAACCTATGATTACCGTTTCAACTGCATGCTCAACTTTTGTCAGCCAAAATTTTGGTGCAGGCAAAACAGACAGAATAAAAAAAGCCGTCACATCGTCAATTGTGTCGGAGTTTGTAATGTCGGGCATATTTATTGTTTTGGTCTATGCTTTTTGCACGCAGATGATTAACTTTGTCACTTCCACGCAAAATAGGGAGATTGTCAACACGGCAAAAACATATCTATACATCAATATGCCGTTTTTTCCGGCTCTCGGAGTGTTGTATGTTATGCGTACGGCAATTCAGGGCATAGGCAAAAGGATTGCACCGCTTGTGTCGAGTTCAATAGAATTGCTCTCAAAAGTGTTTGCGGCATTTTTCATTGCAAAACCGTTTGGCTATAAGGGTATAGCTTGTGCCGAGCCTATAAGCTGGCTTCTTTGTGCAATATTTATAACAACAACTTTTGTTTCGGCATTTAAAGATTTATCAAATAAAAGAAAATCGTGACTGCTTAAACGCAATCACGATTTTTTGTTATACAAAGTGTCTTAAAGCGTTGTCTAAACTTAAATCGTCCATTTCTTCAAGTTCTGTTTTACCGTCATAAACCTTGTTATTTTTGATGTCAAAGGTGAAAGAAGAAATAGGGAATTCGTCAGGCAGATCCTTGATTGTTACTTTGCCGTCGGAATATGAATAAACGCTGTAGCCTTTTGTGTATTCCGCATCAAGTCCCTTGATGGTTTCGCTTCCGAAATATGCAAGGTTAACCTGATTGTTTTTGTCAAATTCAAAAGCATAAACGGTGAGCTTGTCGTCATCGTAAAGGTACCAATATTTGCCTTGAATTGCTTTTGGCAATTCGGCAACTGACGGCTCTGCGTTTTTGGTTGTGCTTTGAATTTGTGTTGCCCCGGCTGTCGGTGAGGTTGCAGGCACTGTGGTTTCAACCGAAACGGTTTCGGTTGCTTCGGTCGGCTTTTTGTTTGAGCCGGATTTTACTGCCAAAACAATTACAACAACAGCCGCGATTATCACGATTATTGCAAGTATAATTTGCAGTACTTTTTTATTTTTCATCGTTTTCTTTATTAGCCAGGTAATCCTGAATATCCTTCAAAACTTTGTCGGAATCAAGACCGTGTACCTGACAAGCCTCCTCAAGTGATTCTCCGATTGATGCAGGGCAGCCTACGCAGTGCATACCCGCTTCCATAAGAATAACGGCGATTCCTCTGTCAAATTCGATCATATCGCCCATTGTTGTTTGCTTTGTTATTTCCATATTAAAAACTTCCTTTCGATATTTTATTATTAGTCTTTCGACTTAGTTGTATACTATCATAACTTTAAAAGTTAGTCAACAGAATTATTCAACTGTGTCATCGTCTTCTTTAGGCGGTGCAACAGGGTATGCAAGGTCGTCCTTTGTCCAATCTTTGATTACATTCAAAAAGTGCTTTGCTTCTTCCTTGGCTTGCGGAAGATTGTGTTCAAGGCAGTTGCCGCATTCGTTAGGTGATGCTTTAGGTATTCTGCCCCAAAATTCGATAACATAGTTAAACGCATTTTTGATAAGTTCGATTGAATACTTGTCGCTGAGATTTTTTGTAAGCAGGTAAAATCCCGTTCTGCTTCCCATAGGACCGAAGAAAATAATGTTGTCGGCAAATTCAACCGTTTCAAGATAGGTGTTGATTATATGCTCTATGGTATGAAGAGCGGAATTTGTGAGCACCTGTTCTTTGTTCGGTGCTTTCATTCTTATGTCATATGTTGTGATATCGTCATTTATTTTGTAAAGGTAAATGCCTTCCTCTAAAATATTGTAATCAATATCTGCACTTGGATTGATTTTCATACTTATCCCTCCGTATATATTTAAATTAATGCTATTTTACCACATTTTGTATGCTTTTTCTATATTGAATTAAAAATTATACAAGATTTTTTATGTCGTACGGCAATTCACACGATATGAACATCGGATTTTCACTGATCGGATGTGTAAAGTAAATGTCTTTACAGTGTAAAGCTTGCCTGCTTATGTTTGAACAGTCGCCACCGTATAAGCTGTCACCGAGCAGGCTGTGTCCTATATGCTCCATATGCACTCTGATTTGGTGTGTTCTGCCTGTTTTGAGATTAAATCTTACAAGTGTACATTTGCTGTTTGATTTTACAGGGAAGTATTCGGTTATTGCAGTTTCTCCGTTTTCATCCACCTTGCGTTTTATTATGCTGTTGCCGCATCGTGCAATCGGAGCATTTACAATTCCGTCGTTTTTTATAATTCCGCCTACAACGGCATAGTAATCTTTTTTGATTTTGCCCGCAAGCTTTGCCGCCGCAAGTTCGTTTTTTGCAACAAGCACAAGTCCGCTTGTGTCACGGTCGAGTCGGTATACCGCCCTGAAAGCCATATCTTCTCCGCAATGATATGCCACAAAGTTTGACAGCGTGTCGCCGATATGATTTCTGCTTTCGTGCACGGGCATAAGCGGAGGCTTGTTTAGCACTATTATGTCCTCATCCTCGTACGGAATTTCTATATCCGCCGCCATAGGTCGGGCAATATGACCCGAATTTTCAATTTTGATTGTTAACACATCTCCGGTTACAAGTCCTTCAATCGTTTTTGCAAAAACACCGTTTTTTGTTATTCCGTTTTCGGTATGCTTCAGTTTTGTCAAAAGCGATGACGAAACTCCGAATTCCCTTAAAAAAGTTTTTATTTGCTTGCCGCTGTCTTTTTCAGTTATGTTAAAGTCAATTATTCTCATAGTTAAAAATATCCCTGCCGAACAGACGACAGGGGATTTTGTTTATTTTGTGAATGATACGAGAAGTCCGCCGTTTGCGGCATATGTTGAATTGAGCCCGCTTGCCTTAACGATTTCAATCGAGCCGAAGCCTACATCCTTGAGTTTGTCGGCAACAAGTTTTGCTTTGTCCTCACAACAAACATGGGAAAGTATGATTCTTTGCTCGCTCGGGTTTTTATCCTTAACTTCACCTGCTATGATGCTTGCCATTTTAATAAGTGCTCTGTTTGAGCTGAATTCCTGACCTGCAAGTTTTACAGAACCCTCTTGTGTTCTTTCGCAGATTAACTTGAGCTTGATTTTTTTGAGGATTGTTGCAGCCATAGCGTAAAGTCTGCCGTTTTGGTTGAGAACATCGAATGTTTCAAGGCAAAAATAAAGTGCTGTGTGGTTAACAATAAAATCTTCAACAGTGGAAACTATTGTTTCAAAATCTGCACCGTTGTCGCCGAGTTCTTTAATTTTTTCTGCAATCAGGCTTTCAAGTCCTGATGTTGCAAGAGAATTGAATACATGAACATTTTTGCCCGGATGTTCTTCTTCAAAAAGCATTTTGCCTTGAAGAGCACTGTTGTATGTGCCCGAAAGTTTGTCTGTAATTGTCAAAACATAGATGTCGTCCTCGTCACAATCCATTGCACTTGCAAATGCTTCCGGTGACGGACATGCTGTTTTTGGAACATTTTTTGATTCAAGGGTTCTTCTGATAAAATCGTCTTGGTCAAAATTTTCGTCATCTTGTATAGTATAGTTGTCAATGCTAAGTGTGAGCGGAACAAAGGTGATATTGTTCCAATTTTTCATTCTCTCTGTTTTGTCACAACAGCTGTCTGCAATAATTCTAAAACTCATTAGGTTATCTGCCTTTATAATTATTTTGTGGATTTTATTATATTAAAAATTGTTTGAGTTGTCAATATTTGTTAAAAGCTTATCCGCTTTAATTTTGAAACAGCAAGGGTAAATATGCCCCATACCGCCTGACTGATAATGATTGCCGTGTCGGTGATTTGGCTGTACCATCCGATAATTCCGAGAAATGCTACGGTTGCAAAACCGAGAGCACAACCGAATGATGTCAAAAAAGCAACGATTTTTTTTGAAGCAATGACATTGAGTGCTCCTCGCATTGATGAAATAAGACCTTTTGCCGTGCCGTTGTGTACAACATATGCCGGAGACTTTTCTACTTGCATATCCGAATATTTTTCAAACACTCTTGCCGCCTGACGGTTCATAACCCTGATGTAGCCTTTAGGCAGGTCAAACAGATTTGCAAGGCTTTCTTCATTGATGTAAGGGTCGCTGCTCTTTACTATCAGTGTAATGCCTGTTTTTTCAAGTTTTGTAAGCTCTCTTTTCAGGTCCGGATCGGCACTGTATGACACAACAAACATTGCCAAAATTTTGCCGTCAACCGCAAGATAAAGTGCCTTCCTGTTTCGTCGGGTGTATTTTTGTTCAAAACTCATTTTAGGCACATTAACACCGTGATTAATGAGTAGGTTCCTGTTGCCTACAAGTACCTTTTTGTGATATACCCACGCAGATGTGCCCATTTGTTCTTCGTATTGTACGCTGTCAACCTTTGGCAAAATCGATTGCTTGCCTATGATAACATCGTCAAAAACATGTGCAAGCGGACTCTTTGTTTTGATGATAACAGCCGCCGCATAAATGATTGCATCGTCGATTTTTGTGTTGTTAAACACTTTGATTCCGTGCAAATCACATCCGTGGGTGCCAAAAAGATTTGCCGCTTCAAGCACAACCGCATCAGTGGAAGCCGCCATTTGTGCACCCTCAAAGCCGCACACTCTTGCACCGTATTTGTCAAGCTCTGCCGATATGTCGGTTAGGATTCCGTTCATAATGTATAAAAGCGAAATCGGGGTCGAAATTGTCAAAGCACAAGCGGCAATGTTTATTCCTGTTGCAAAATTGTCCTTTAATCCGATAACAACAAGCAAAAGCCCGCTTAATAAAATCGTTATCGGTGTAATAACTCGTGCCGTTTTGTCCGACGGTTCGCTTTTGCAACTTATTTCCATAAAATTTGTAGGCAAATCGGTTTTAACGCTTGTTTTGATTATTGCGTCTTCCTCATCGATGTTGCCTCGGCAAAGAACCTTTACATCAAGCACATTTGCAATGTTTTCAAGGCAATAGGTTTCTCCGCTGTTGATGATAAAATCAAAATTGTCAATTATTCTTATAAGTATCTGTCTTTTTCCAAGTAATGCCAAAACATAGGCAAATGCAAGTGCCGAACCGAGAAAAATTCCGTTGTTCAGCCATAAATCCTCGTGAAATGCAAATGCTACGGTTTGTGCCGCTACGGCTAAGCTGAGAACTGAAACCGCAAAATCGGTGTTGATTCCTTTTTTAAAATTGAAGCCGTGCAAAAAAATATTAAAGTTTGCCGCTACGGTTAAAAGTGTCAGCACCGATGCGGTAATAAAATATTTTTCGTTTTCTGCAATGATTTGCGGCAAATATTCGGTGTCTTTGAATACCGTCATCAAAAGAAGCAATACAAAAATCACAACGGAAATAATTGTTTGTATGCCGACTGTGGTTTTTTTCTTTAACAGGGAGGTAAGGATTGCCTGCCTGTCGTCTTTTGTTTTGTAGTCTTTTTCTTCAAATTCTTTGTCGCCGAGTTCGGTGTCCGTTTCGTCCGGACCGAAAAGTCTGAATTTGTTTACTTTTTCTTTTCTTTGCTCAATCAGGATTTTTTCGGCAACTTCTTCATCTATCGTAGGCACTTCTTCCGTTTCGTCATCAAAGCCCTCAAAACATATCTGTATGCCGGTTTCCTCGTTATCGTCATCCGTGCCTTCAAGATATTTGCCGAGGTTTTCTCTTGCTACGATTGTAGGAACCTCTTGCAATCTGTCCGGACTTTTTTCTTCACTTTTAGGCGTGAGAATAACAGGACGCGTTTTGTCACTTGGAATAATCGGTTTTTCAAAAATGTCTTCTTCCTCGCAGCCTATAACGATGGTTTTGTCGATAATCTTGATATTTTCTGCATTATGTTCTTTTATGTCGTTATCGGAATTGTCCTGCTTTTTCTTGTTGAACTTTGGAAAAGCTATTGTTTTGTCCGATGTCTTTTTTGATTTGGACGGAATGAATTCTTTGACATCCGCTTCTTCGTCGCTGAGTTCCTCAACCTTTTTCATAACTGCTTCGCTGTCAACCGTAACCTCGTCAATAGCCGAACGAGCCATTTCGTCCAAATTCTTTTGGGCGTCCTTTAACTGCTGTTCAGCCTGTGCTTTGATTATTTCCGCTCTTTTGATGATTTCGTCAATCGAAAGGTTGCTGTCGCTCATTGTTTCTCCTACTTATCAAGTCGTTGTCTTGCAATTTCGTACATTAATATGCCTGCCGCAACCGATGCGTTCAGGCTGTTTACTTTGCCGAGCATAGGCAAGCTGACGGTAACATCACATTTTTCTTTGATGAGTCTGCCTACTCCGTCACCCTCGTTGCCCACAACAAGGCATGCACCGCCCGAAAAATCGGTCTTGTCCCAACGCTGACCGTCCATATCTGCGGCATAAACCCAAATGTTTTTCTTTTTCAGTTCGTCAATGGTTGATGCAAGGTTTGTAACTCTTGCAACTTTCATATATTCAAGTGCTCCGCAGCTTGTTTTTGCAACGATAAAGTTAAGACCTACATTCCGCCTTTTAGGAATGATTATACCGTGTGCACCGCAAGCTTCGGCTGTTCTGATGATTGCGCCGAGGTTGTGGCTGTCCTCAATTTCGTCGCACATTATGATAAACGGTGCTTCGCCTTTTTCTTCTGCGTATGCAAGTATTTCGTCAACAGTTGAATACTCGTGTGCCGGCACATTTGCAACAACACCCTGATGGTTGCCGCCCGGAGCTAAAAAGTCAAGTTTTTTTCTGTCAACATTTTTGATAACGATTTTCTTTTCTTTGCAAAGAGCGATTATTCTGTTGATTGAACCTTCATGTTCGCCCTTGGCTATAAGTACGTTTTCAACCTCTCTGTTGCTTTTGAGAAGCTCTGTTACGGCATTTCTGCCGATAACGAGGTTGTCATTTGTTTTGTAATCTCTGTCTTTTTCTTTTTCGTTTTCGTATTTCATTTTTTCCACCGATTTTTGTTTTATTGTAGATATTATAACATTTTTCTGCCGTTTACACAACAATAAAAAATACCGACCTGTGCAAAGTCGGTATTTATGTATTATGTTTTATGTTTTATGAATTTTTCTTTAATTGTTTTTTGCCGATGTCGATAACTCTTACAATAACAGAAGCCAAAACCATATTGATGCCGAGTTCAACGGCGAAGTTAACTGACACAAGACCGGTTACAACGGTTGCAAAACCTGTTGTGCCGAATACAGAAACCAACCATTCTTGGAAGAAGAGATAGCAACCTGCAAGGAATATGCCTGTGTTGACTATCGGGCAGGCAATACCTGCCAAAACAACCGCGAAGGTTTTGTTCTTCTTTTCAAGTGCTTTGTAAATCAATCCTGCAACAAGACCTGCAAGCAAGCCTTTGAGCAATACGGTAACCACTGTGCCTGCCGGGTTGATGGTCATAAATGCTGCCGCATCACCACTGATAAGAACGCTTACGCCAAATGCAGCACCGAGCCATGCTCCCGCGCCAATGCCGTAAAGAGCAGAGCCGATAACGATAGGTGCAAGCACCAATGTGATTGAAAACGGTCCGAATTTGATAGATGCCGCAAGAAGCTGGAGGGCAACTATGATAGCGGTGAAAAGACCTATGCCCACTATCTTTTGTGTTTTTGTGTTTTTCATATTCAATTTTCCTTTCTGCTACTGTTCCAAAGCCCTGCGAATAACACATAAAATCGCTTTAGCCGAGAAAGATATTTTTCTCTTCGGATACAGTGCGGTGCTATTATAGTACTTCAAATATCAAAAATCAATATGTAAATTGTAAATAATGAAAAATACGGTTGATTTTTGTCAAGCGTGCAGTTATAATTAAAACGGTAAAAATAATTTTATGTCTAATTATATATTTTAATGGTGGATGTATGAAACGATTACAAAAAATTATATCTGTTTTGCTTGTTGCGGTTTTGATGTTCGGTGCCGTGCCGGTAAACACTTATGCCGCATCTGTGAGTGATATGCAAAGCGAAGTGCTTGATGTTGCCAATGGTGAGGTTGGGTATACAGGTACAAGTTCATATTGTAAGTACGGCGAATGGTACGGCTATCAAGGCGGATGGTGTACAACCTTTGTGCTTTGGTGCTTTAACAAAGCCGGCAATAACCTTGATGTTGCAATGTATAAAAGTATTGTTCCGAGCGGCGGCAACTGCAATTCTATGATCAGTTGGTATAAAAACCGTGACAGATACCACACTCGTGAGTCCGGATACACTCCGAAAAAAGGCGACTTGATATTTTTTGACTGGTCGGGTAACGGCTCAAGTCAGCATGTCGGATTGGTTGATTATATCGACGGAAGCACTGTTTATACCGTAGAGGGTAACTGTTCGGGTAAGGTTAAGGCAAGAAAGTATACAACAACCGGTTCAAAGCCGTATAACAATATTTCCGCCATTATGGGCTACGGAAATCCCGATTATACTTCTTTGGCAAAAAACGGTACGGTTAAACAGACTACTACAAAAAAGGCAACAACCACAAAAAAAGTTACCACAACAAAAAAGGCTGTAACCACGAAGAAACCGACAACCACTAAAAAGGCTGTGACAGCAACGAAGAAAGTCACAACTGCCAAAACAACTGCAACAACAAAGCAAAAAACCACCAAAAAAAAGGTGACGACAACTCAGGCAACCACAACAGCAACAACAACCGCCAAGCCTGAAACAACCACAAAGCAAAAGACAACAAAGTCCAAGAATGTTCCTGCACAGGATATGGAAATTTACGCTTCAACAACAAATCTTGAGGTTGGCGACAGTGTAGAACTCGGATACACTCTTGAACCGCTTAACGCAACTGCCGTTGTGGGATATTTTTGTGACGAAGAGGGCGTTATTCAAATAGAAAAAGGCGGCGAAATTAAAGCTATAGGCGAAGGCACGGCAACCGTTGTTGTTTGTGCAAACGATGAAATTTACAAGCAATGCGATTTTACCGTTTCGTCAACTTCAGCCGAGGTAACAAGGCAAAAAACGGCAAACGATTATGTTGAAGAAATTACAACATCAACTTCTAATATTGAAAAAACAAACGAGCAAAAGCTCAATGAAATTGGCATTAATATTCAAAAGTTGAAAAATAATAACGAGTATTATTTTGTACCGCTTGCGATTGGGGGCGCAACGGTAGTTCTTGGCCTTTTGGCATTTGTAATCAGAAAATGTGTACAAAAGAAAAAGCAAGATAAAGACGATGAAAATAAGTGATTTTTGTCAGACTAAAATCGGGAGGAGAAACTGAATGTCGGAGAAAAGGTTTATAGAGCAAAGATTTGCGGCGTTGATAAGAAAGATAATTATTGCTTTTCTTGATGTTACTTTGCTCATTTCATCAAACTATCTGGCTTGCTACATAACTATGAACGGCACAGTTGCAAACAGTTCGTATTCAAGTATTGTAATGTCTGCTTGGCATATAGTGATATTGGCGTTTGTGTGTATTGTTTCAAATTTTGCATTTGGGCTTTACAACAGCGTGTGGAGTTTTGCCGGCGTAGACGAAATCATACGCAGTTTTGGCAGTGCCACGGTGATTGATTTGGTACTCATATTTGTTGATAGGGTTCTGTTTGAAGACATCATCGGAATTGATGGCAGAATGCCGATATATTCGTATATGCTTTGCTGGCTTCTCTTTGTTTTTTGCATAGCAGGTATACGCATAGCTTACAGAATTTTGCGTGTTGTTCCGTCACAGATTATTGCCAGAAGTTCAAAAAATGAGCGAGTAATGATTGTCGGTGCCGGATTTATGGGCAATTTTGTAATTGAAATGCTCAGAAATGATAATTACGAAAAGGGCAGACCGATAATTGCCGTTGATGACAATCCTGCAAAGCTTCGCAAAAAAATCAGCGGCGTTAAGGTTGTGGGTAATTGTGAGTCAATTCCCGAAATAGCGGAGAAATACAGAATAGACACGATTATTCTTTGCTTGCCGTCTGCTTCAAAAGCAAGACAAAAAGAAATCCTGTCTATTGCGATGAAAACCAAATGCAATGTAAAAACCAGCCCGTCGCAGGAGGAAATGTTTGATGCCGGCAACCCTAAAAAAATCCGTAATGTTGATATTGCCGACCTTTTGTCCCGCCCTGAAATTACGCTTGATAAAAAAGCCTGCCGTTATCTTGTAGGTGCAACGGTATTGGTAACGGGCGGTGGCGGCTCAATAGGTTCGGAAATTTGCAATCAGGTTGCAAGATACACTCCGAAAAGGATTGCTATTTTTGATATTTATGAAAATTGTGCGTTTGAGCTTGCAAATCAGCTTAACGAAAAGTACGGCGATTTGATAGACATTGATGTTCGTATAGGCTCTGTCAGAGATATAGACAGACTTCGTGAAATTATGGAGGAATTCCATCCGGATGTTGTGTTCCACGCGGCGGCTCACAAGCATGTTCCGCTTATGGAGGACAGCCCTTGCGAGGCAGTAAAAAACAATGTTTTCGGCACTTACAATGTTGCTGTTGTTGCCGATGAATACAAGGTTAATAAAATGGTAATTCTTTCCACCGACAAGGCGGTTAATCCTACAAATGTTATGGGTTGCACCAAAAGAATTACCGAAATTATCGTTCAGTACATGAACGATAAAAGCAAAAATACAAAGTATGCCGCAGTTCGTTTCGGCAATGTGCTCGGCTCTCACGGCTCGGTTGTTCCGATTTTTAAGGAACAAATAGCACACGGCGGACCGGTTAAGGTTACGCATCCCGATATTACCCGTTATTTTATGACCATTCCGGAGGCGGCACAGCTTGTTTGTCAGGCAGGCGGAATTGCCGAGGGCGGCGAAGTTTTCGTTCTTGATATGGGCGAACCTGTTAAAATTATGGACCTTGCAAAAAATCTTATCCGTCTTTCGGGCTTTACCGAAAACGAAATTCCTATTGAGATTATGGGTCTTCGTCCGGGTGAAAAGTTATATGAGGAACTTTCATTGTCTGAAGAAATGGAAACGAGAAAGCGTACCGCCAACGAAAAGATTTTTGTAAATCAGCCTATGGAATTTGATTCTGCTCATTTTGAAAAGTGGCTTGAATCACTTAAACACATTAACGAGGAAAATGTTCGTGAAAAGCTTATGGCAATAGTGCCAAATTATCATCCTGCCGCAAATTAACAAATCGAATAAATTTCTGTAATTATCCTTTACATATTGCATTTTATGTGGTACGATAAAAATTGCGGGCCGAAGCTCTGCAATAAAAAGGGGAGAGGCGAAAGTATGGTTTCGCCAAGTTGAAAAAATGTATGTTAATTTAGGCAAGGTGTCAACAAATGACGAGGTTATAGTTAATACCGAAAACATCAGTAGAATTTATAAAAAAGGTGTAAATCTCAACAATATGATGTCGCATCCGTATAAGTATTCCATTTATATGAATGACGGTAAAAATCTCGAAATCAGCCTTACACCGTCGGATAACAAGGTGTTCCTTGAACTGCTTGACGAAATTGATTATAAGGAAATCGACCTCAACAACGCACAAATTAAATTATTCTGAGAATTTATGAAAACGAGTCCGTATGGGCTCGTTTTTTTATGTTTGAACGGATTGAACCGAAAGTAGATTTACAGTTTATAGATTGTTTAGCAGATTGTTATTGATTTTAGACTGCTTATTTGGTAATGTAAGGGTGGGAGGTGACGAAATGGATAATTTTGAATTTGCAAACAGAATTGTTGAATTAAGAAAGCAAAAAGGACTGTCACAAAAAGAACTCGGAGATCTGCTCGGAGTGTCCAACAAAGCCGTTTCAAAATGGGAAAACGGCGAATCGATGCCAAAACTTTCAACCATGCTTAAACTTGCCGAAATAATGGGGATTGACGGCAACGAGCTTATCGGACTTCAGTCCGGGCATAATGATTCACTTGCTGTTGACAAATCGGAACTTGACCGATTGAAAAGTGAAAATGCTTCGTTGTCATCTCAACTCGGCAAAATGAATAAAAAGCGTAAAAGATTTTTTATTGTCGCTCTTTTGTTGTGTGCGGTGGGGATTGTTGTTTGTTCGATAGTTGCATTTGGTTTTAATGCCGATGAAAAAATAAATAATAAGGTGACGGACGCAGGATGTGAAGGTACAAAAATCGAATTTGCCGATTTAACTTTTGTTGTGCCTGACGAATATCAAAGATATTCCTTGCTGTCCGGCAAAGACGCCGATTGTTATCCGGACACCAAGTATGCCGATTATTATGACAAAAACGGCAAAAAGGAAAAGGTTGTAATTAAGTGCAACGAGTTTTCCGACAGCGTGCTACTTGAGGTTCGCCGCCAAAAATATTTTTATGTTAATACCGCCGTTGATAAGGATAATATTAAATATGACAATATTGAATGTATAAGCCTTGAAAACCGAACTATAGCATATTCGGATTATATTTCAAATTCGGAGTTTTCCGATAAGGAATTTAATAAGCAAAACGGCTCCGGGTTTATAAAGGAATTTTGCCTTTTCTATCAAAACAAAGGCTATCCTGTTGATAAGAAGCAGACTTCTGCATTTTTGGGGCACAATCCGTATGTTGTAACGGTTAATTTTGAATATGACGGCTCAAAGCAATACCAAGAACCGTTCATAGAACTTGGCGAATTTTTTACCGATAATGAAGATAATTTGTATTTTTATGATTATGTAACGGCTGAATCCTACAGCGTCGGAAAGGAGCTGAAGCAATATGTCATCAAAGATTGATAAACTTAACAAACTCATTGACGACCAGCAGGCAATACTCGATTCGGTAAAGGCGGAGGCTCGCTCAATCTCTGCCGATGATGTGTATCGTGAAAATGAAGAACTTAAAAGTAAAATAGATATACTTGCAAAATCCGAAAGCAATTTGAAAGCTGAAAACGACAGCCTTAAGAAGTCGCTTGACAATACAAAGGCGGCACTTTTCAGCAAGGCGGCAGATGAAAAACTGTCTGCGTTTTCTTCGGTTCAAAATCGTATTGAAAAAGTGTATTACAAAAAAGAGTTGGGTATAGGCAGTGTGCTTGATGATTATGAGCGTAATTGTATTAAAAGTATTGATGATACCGTAAAGGTGATTGAGGGTTACGGCAGTTCGCAGTTTGATGATATTCTTGCAAATCTAAAAGCACTCAGGGCAGAAACACAGGCTCGCCGTGCAAGGCTTGAGGAATACAAAAACACAGAATTTAACAATGCCGTGCAAACAAATTTTGCAGTCGGTGAATCGTATAAAAATGCTCCGCTTACGGAAGCCGAAAAACAGGCGGCAACAAAACAGCGAAGCATTGAAAGTTTTATCGGCCTCAATGTCCTCGGCAAAGCCGGTATCCTGTTATTTATAATAGGTATAATTATGCTTGGCAGATTTGCTTATGTGCATATGTCGGATGTTTTCAAAGGCGGACTTATTTACCTGCTCGGAATAGTTCTGGTTGCTGTCGGCGAATTGTTTTATAAAAAAGAAAAAACCGTTTTTTCCACAACGCTCATCAGCGGCGGTGTTGCAACATTATATGCCGCGGCGGCAACGTGTTTTTTTGCATTTGAGCTTTACAATGCAAAGGTAACATTTATAATATGTGTGCTGATTACTGCGGCAGCGGTTATTCTTTCAAATCAGGTTAAAAGTCAGGTTGTCTGTGCTTTCGGTGCAGTCGGTGGATATTTGCCCGTTGTTGCGATTTATATGATGGGGTTTGGCAAAGCCGCCGCAGATGTAACATTTTTGCCTGTATCAAGCGTGTATTTTTGCCTTTTGGCAATTATATTGTTTGCAATGACCTACAATAAAAAATGGTATGTTGCACAGTTTATAGGTTACGGACTCCATTTGATTGCAATCGGCGGTATTGCAAAATGTGCATATTCGCTTCGCAACCTTACGGGTTACGGTTATGCTTTGCCGCTTGCGGTTGCGTTTGCCGTTGTGTCTTTTGTGATTTATTTGATGATGCCGGGTGCAAAAATCGTCAAAGGCAAGCCGTTCCTTGTTAAAGACGGCGTGCTTCTCGGACTTAATACAGTCAGCGGTGCTGTTTCGGTAAGTGTTACCGTGCATAATTTGATTTCAAACAGCACAAAGGCGGACAGAACCGTCGGCTTCGTATTCCTTGTATTTACACTTATTTATGCCTTTTTGTCGGCGTTTGCCGTTAAGGAAAAAAGAGAAAGTTCTGCCGTTGCAACCGCAATAACTTCAATCAGCGGTTTGGCTTTTTCAATGTTTATTGTTCCGTTTATATTCGGTGCGGAATATGCAAGCATCGGTTGGGCGGCTGAGGGCATCATTATTGCTCTTATCGGTATTCAAAAGAAAATCGATGTTATCGAATATGCAGGGCTTGGTTGTATGATAATGTCTGTTGCCGCAAGAATTTTCGGTTCGTCAGAAATGTCAAAAGAACTTGCCGCAGTAAGTTTTGCCGTGATTGTTTGTGCATTTTGGATATATACGGTTCGTGGCTTTGTTCAGGTTGAACAAAGAAGTTACAAAACCGTTATATATACCGCCGTGGAAATTGTTTCCGCCTATTCGTCCGTAGGTTTGGTAAAATATTTGTACGACAATGTGATGAGCGGACCGTCGGTTAAGGTAAACAGCGTATTTAACGATTATGCGGTTGTGATTGCGTCACTTCTTGTGTTCAGTATAATTATCCGTCACGGCTTGTTTAAAAACAGGGCTTCAATGCTTGTGAGTGATTTGGTTTCGTTTGGCGTGTTCCTTACAACCTTTGTCGGTATGGATATACATAACAAGTATAATGAGATATTTTCGTATTTCGGTGAGATTGTTGAACATAATGCCCTCATGGTGATTAATGTTGTGCTCCTTTTTGCTGTTAATATAGGCGTAATTTTGTTCTTGGCAAGTGCGGTTTTGGATATTATCAATCGCTTTGCCGCACCAGCTTGGTTGTTTACAATGGCAATTTCACTGTCATCGCTTATGTTGATTACCGCAATTGCAATGGGGCAGTTTGAGGTTAAATTCTCAAATGTTATTATCAGTGCACTGTACATTGCGGCATCGTGCATTATGTTGTTTGTCGGATTTAAACGCAGATATACCGTTGTTCGTTCCGGCGGCTTGGTGCTCATACTTTGTGCATTTGCAAAGTTGTGCTTTGTTGACACTTCGCACCTTGATTCGGGATGGAAAATAGCATCATATTTCGCTTTCGGTGCAATACTTATTTTGATTTCGTATTTCTATCAACGCTTCAGTAAAAAGGCAGGAAGCGAAGTTGAAAATATTAACAAATAAAAATAACGGTTGGTTCACAAAAAAGTGAATCAACCGTTTGTTGTATTATTCGATTTTATTATTCACCGAAGTATCTCTTGAGGAGACCTTCAAATGCCTTGCCGTGACGAGCCTCATCACGAGCCATCTCATGAACTGTGTCGTGGATAGCGTCAAGGTTTGCTTTCTTTGCAAGAAGAGCGAGTTGAGTCTTACCTTCTGTTGCACCTCTTTCAGCGGCAACTCTCATCTCAAGGTTTTTCTTTGTTGAGTCTGTTACAACTTCGCCGAGCATTTCTGCAAACTTTGCTGCGTGCTCTGCTTCTTCATAAGCAGCCTTTTCCCAATAAAGACCGATTTCAGGATAACCTTCACGGTGTGCAACTCTTGCCATTGCAAGATACATACCAACTTCTGAACATTCGCCGTTGAAGTTATCACGAAGACCCTTTACGATTTCTTCGTCAACACCGTCAATGATGCCAACCTTGTGTTCTGCTGCCCAGTCGTTGCTTGCACCTTCTTCTCTTACAGCCATTTTAGCACCGCAGAGAGGGCAGATGTCAATAGGTTCGTCGCTTTCGTAGCCGCATACAGGGCAATAATACTTTTTGTTCATTTCAAATACTCCTTTATTTTAAAAAATTATTTTTGTTTACATTCGGGGCATAAGCCGCTGAAATATACATCTTTTGTTTTGGTTTCAAAATCATCAATGCCTGTGCATTTGATGTCGTCAATCAAAAAATCAAAGATTTTGTTGCATCCGTCACACTTAAAGTGGCCGTGCAATTTTGTGTCTGCATCGTAATGAATACGATCGCTGTCAATCTTAATTGCCAAAATCAATCCCTCTTTTTCAAGTGACTGCAATACATTGTATATTGTAGTTCTTGATGTGTTAGGGTTGTCCGTCAGCATAAATCGGTACACTTCTTCAACATCGGGATGAGTGGGATGCTCACACAGATATTTGTATATCGCAATTCGCTGTGGGGTGGCTCTGTAAGAATGACTTTTGAATACCTTTTGAATTTCCGCTTCAGTCATCTCTGTCACCTACATTGTAATGATTACAATCTAACTATACACAATTTGCGTTCTCTTGTCAACACTTTTTTAAAATTTATTTTTAAATTGTGACAAATTGCGGTAATTGTTATAATTTTGACACGATATTGATAAAAAAATCACAATGTATTGTGAAAAATGACAAAGTTTGCAGATAAACATTGACAAAAAGTTAAATATCTATATAATGTAATACAGACGCTGTTAAATCAGCAGTTGATTTTACTATTACATTTATAAGAGAGGTAAACAAAAATGTCAAGAGTATATAACTTCAGTGCCGGACCTTCAACTCTTCCGGAAAGCGTTTTGCAAAAAGCAGGCGCAGAAATTATGGATTATCACGGAAGCGGTCAGTCCGTTATGGAAATGAGCCACCGTTCAAAATGGTTCGACGATATTATTAAAGAAGCAGAAAAGCTTATGAGAGAACTTTACAAAGTTCCGGATAACTACAAGGTATTGTTCTTGCAGGGCGGTGCTTCTGCACAGTTCTCTGCCATTCCGCTCAATTTTATGAACGGTTCGGGCAAGGCAGATTACATCATTACAGGTCAATGGGCTAAAAAGGCTTTTCAGGAGGCTCAAAAGTACGGCGATGTTGTTGCCGCCGCTTCTTCAGCCGATAAGACTTTTACATATATTCCAAAGACAAAGCCTGAAGATTTCAGAGATGATGCAGACTATGTATATATTTGTATGAACAATACAATTTACGGTACTGTATATAAGGAATTGCCTCCGGTTGGTGATAAGGTGCTTATTGCAGATGTTTCGTCATGTGCTCTTTCCGAGCCGCTCGACATCAGCAAATTCGGCGTTGTATACTTCGGTGCTCAAAAGAATGTTGCTCCTGCCGGTTTGGTTGTTGTTATCGTTCGTGAGGATTTGCTCGGCAACGCAAGAGATATTTGCCCTGTTATGATGGACTACAAGGTTCAGGCAGACGCAGATTCACTTTACAACACTCCTCCATGCTGGACAATTTACATTTGCAAGCTTGTACTTGATTGGATTAAGGAAGAATTCGGCTCACTTGAAGCTATGAAAGCTCATAATGAAAAGAAAGCCGCTATTCTTTACAACTTCCTTGACAATTCAAAGATGTTCCACGGTACAGTTGTTCCTGAGGACAGAAGCCTTATGAACGTTCCGTTTGTAACCGACAGCGATGAGCTTAACGCTAAGTTTATCAAGGAAGCAACAGAAGCAGGCTTTGTAAACCTTAAAGGTCACAGAACCGTTGGCGGTATGAGAGCTTCCATCTACAATGCAATGCCGATTGAGGGCGTAGAAAAGCTTGTAGAATTTATGGCTGAATTTGAAAAAGAGAATATGTAATTGAGGTATATATAATATGTATAATATTAAATTGTTAAATAAGATTTCAAATGTCGGTCTTGCAAAGTTTGATACAAAAGAATTTGCATATGCCGACGATATGGAAAATCCAGATGCAATTATGGTGCGTTCGGCATCAATGCACGATATGGAAATGCCAAAGTCACTCCTTGCAATCGCAAGAGCCGGTGCAGGCACAAACAACATTCCTGTTGCGGATTGTGCAAATCAGGGCATAGTTGTTTTCAATACACCGGGTGCAAATGCAAACGCAGTTAAGGAACTTGTTGTTTTGGGTATGCTTTTGTCATCAAGAAAGGTAACAAAGGCTATTGATTGGTGCAAAACAATCAAAGATGAAGGCGACAATGTAGGCAAAACCGTAGAAAAGGGTAAGTCTGCATTTGCAGGTCCGGAACTCAAGGGCAAAACCCTCGGCGTTATCGGACTCGGTGCTATCGGCAGACTTGTTGCCGAGGTTGCGGTTGACCTTGGTATGGATGTTATCGGTTACGACCCGTATTTGCCTGAGGACGCTGTTCTCAAAAAGGGAATTACTGTTAATAATAATTTGGACGAGATTTTCCCTGTTGCCGATTATATCACGGTTCATGTTCCGCTTACACCGGACACAAAGCATATGATTAACCGTGAGTCAATCGAAAAGATGAAAGACACCGTTCGTATTATGAACTTTGCCCGTGGCGACCTTGCAGACAGCGACGCTGTTATCGAGGCTCTCGATGAGGGCAAGATGGCTTGCTATGTTACAGATTTTCCTGATGCAAAACTTATCGGTGTTGACGGAGTAATTGCCATTCCTCACCTCGGTGCATCAACTCCCGAAAGTGAAGAAAACTGTGCCGCTATGGGTGCACAGGAACTTATTGATTATCTTAAGGACGGCAACATCAAGAATTCCGTTAATATGCCTGCCGTATTTATGGCAAGAGGCGGAGTTGCCCGTGTAACCGTTATTCATAAGAATCAGCCGAATATGATTGCAACGATCACCGACACAATTTCAAAGGACGGCGTAAACATTGCATCGTTTGAGGATAAGAGCAGGGGCGAAATTGCTTACTCGATTATCGATTGCGACAGCGAAGTTTCCGATGCTGTGGCAAAGGATATTGAAAATCTTGACGGCGTTATCCGTGTTCGTGTAATAAAGTAATTATTGTATAATTTATAAAGCACCTTGAACAATTTAAGTTCAGGGTGCTTTTAATGTTATTGATTATCTTTTCTTTGGCGTTCTTTGTGCTTTTCAGCAAGTTCGTCAAGGTGTTCTTTTCTCTTTTCAACGATTTCTTCGTGGTAATCGTGGAGTTTGCGGTAAAGTTCGGGCTGTCTGTCACGAAGCAGGTGCATATGTTCATGACGGCGGTCGCGGAAGTTTTTGAACGCTTCCTCGTCCTCTTTCTTTACATATTGGTACAGAGTTTCTCGACGCTCTTCAATTTGTTTTGCAAGTTTGTCTTCGTTGATTCCTGTTGATTTTGAAAGTTCACTTAAATGTAATTCAAGCGATTCAAGAAGAATGTCTTCATCAAACGAGCCGAGTCCGGACCATAGGTCTGTTAGTTCAAGCAGGCTTTTTTCATCAAGGTTTGCATTTCTTGCATTTTTGAGAATATCCTCGGTGTAGGCTTCGATTCGTTCCTCAGCCGAGTCGCCGAAAGCCCATTCAAATTCGTGCAGTAACTGCTCTTTAAAGTTCGGAGCAACGGTCGTTTCGCTGTCGTTTTCGCCGAGTTCAAGTTCATACGGCTTTTGAATACCCTGTGCACGAAGTGCCGCCGATATTGTT
The DNA here is from genome assembly GCF_934561735.1 of uncultured Eubacterium sp. Classification (GTDB taxonomy): domain Bacteria; phylum Bacillota; class Clostridia; order Oscillospirales; family Acutalibacteraceae; genus Eubacterium_R. Next base: position 115,190 of record NZ_CAKTGT010000003.1, on the reverse strand, counting down.
CGCCTTACTCCGCCCTCTTCTATTATGTGGCCCAAGTCAAGCTGTCTGAGTTCGTCATTGAGAGCGTGCGAATGCTCCGTTAAGTAAAAACGAATTCCGTTTTGCTTTAGCTTTGTATATATTCCCTCAAGTGTTGCCGCACCCGTTGTGTCAATGCTTCCGATACTGCTCGCATCAACTATTATGCATTTGGTGTCGGGCTTTACGGCATTTTCAATATCTTCTCTGAATTCTTTAACATTTGCAAAAAACAGATTTGCCCTGAAGCGGTATATAACAACATTTTTAATCGGTCTTGCATTTTCATTCGTGTTCAAATCAAAGAAGCCGCCTCTGTTCGGTACAACTCCCAAAAATGAGCGTGGCGGATTGCTTTCACGAATTACAACATTTACAAAAGAAAGAATAACACCGATGATAACGCCGTAGATTGTGCCGAAAATCAGCACTCCGAAAAATGCGGCAAGGAAGATGAAAAATTCTTTTTTGTTGATTTTACGCAATTTTTTGGCAAGGTCAAATTCTATTGCACCCAGCAAAGCCGATATAACGATTGCCGTCAATACGGGCACGGGCAAATACTGAATAAATCCTGTGCAAAATGTTACGATAGCAAGCATAATAACGGCGGCGGTAATTGATGTTACCTGACTTTTGCCGCCGAATTGGTTGTTCATTGAACTCCTTGAAACACTGCCGTTAACAGGGCAACAGCCGACTGCCGAAGCCGAAATGTTGCACAGTGCAAATGTGAGCACCTCGTTGTTGTCGTTGATTTTGTAATCGTTTCTTATTGCAAAATTGTTTTCCGACAGCAGGGTTTCTGCCATAATAACAACGGCTATTGTGAGCGACAGCCCCATGCCTTTTATCGGACTGACAGCCGAAAAATCAAGCAGGCTGAAGTTATCAAGGCTGTTTGTAACCTTGGGCAGAGTGCTGATTTCAAACGGTGTGCAGTAGTTAAAGAAGTGCTGAAGTACACCTGCCGCAATCATGATGAGCACCGGCATAGGAAACTTAGGTGCGAATTTTTTGCATATCAAAATCAAAGCAAGCGTTGTAAGTCCGAGTATAAGCGACGGCAAGCTGAAATTGAGCTTGGACTGTTTAACTATGTGAACAGCAAGCTCGTGGATTTCACCCGTGCCGGATACGCCGCCGAAAAGTTTTGGTATCTGCATAAGTATGATTGTTGTGCAAATTCCGCTGATAAATCCGCCCATAACAGGAGTGGATACATATTCGGTCAGCCGTCCTGCTTTGAATATGTAAAACAGAAACAGCCATACGCCCGTATAAAATGCAAGAAGCGGTACAACTTTTTGTGCATCTTCGCTGCCTGCCGATATGCCGAGAGTTGCAAGCACTCCGCCTACCAATGCCGCAGGTGCCGCATCAACACCGAATATAAATTGCGGCGATGACGAAAACAACGCAAATATTATCACCGGCAGTATTGAGCCATATAGTCCATATATTGGCGGCAGTCCCGCAATTTGTGCATATCCCATTGATATAGGAATAGACACAAGTGCAATGATTATGCCGCTTATTATGTCATTTGGCAAGGTTTTGAGCCTTGCTTTTTTCAGTCCGCCAAACATTATAACATCATCTCGTTTATTTTTTTAGTCTTGCTTCAACTCTGTAAATAGGGAAGCCTTGTGATGAAAATCTTGCTTCGTATTCCGTTACAATATTGCCCTCAAAATCGCTGTTGTGCAAATCCAAACTGATGTTTGACAGCTCAAATCCGTTTTTGCTGAAGCTTTCAAGCGAAAATTCAAAGAAGTGCATATTGTCGGTTTTTTGAAAAATTGCCGCATCGTCGGTCATAAGTTCCTTGTATATGCCCAAAAATCTGTCTGCCGTCAGTCTGTGGCAGGCGTGGCTCTTTTTTGGATAAGGGCACGAGAAGTTTAGGAATATAAGACCTATGCTGTGTGCCGGCAGGTAAGACGGAAGGTATTCCGCCGCACAGTCTAAAAATTTGATGTTTGTAAGCCCTTCTGCTTTCGCTTTTTCACAAGCCGTGCAAATGACATCCCTTACTTTTTCAACGCAGATAAGATTGATGTTTGGGTTTTGCTTTGCGTATGTAACGCCGAATGTGCCCATACCGCAGCCGACTTCAAGATATACTGGGTTGTCGTTGCCGAAAAGTTCTTTCAAGTCAAGCAAATGTTTTTCGTTTTGTACATCGTTGAAGTTCAAACTGTCGTTTCTGAGAGTTATAAGATAATCCTGTACTTTTTCAAGTCGCTCTTCAAGATTTTTTTTGTGTCGCATTCTCATATTTTTTACCGTTCCTTAATTAACTTAATTTTATTTTGTAATATATTTTCATCGCTTCCAAAAAAGCATACAGCAGGGCATACAGCACAACCTGATGTCCGAGATAAAACCAAAGGCTGTTTCGTCCCACAAAGGCAAAGATTTTTGAGTGCTTTTTGTATGTCCAAGCCGGAAATTCGCCGTTTTTTGCGTATTTGCCCAAAAATGCTCCTGCCAAAAACATAAACAGCCACGGGAATATCGAAAAATAGTCCGCACTTTCAAATTTGCCGTTGAATATGCCGAGCGGCATAAGTATGTTTGTTGACGGCGTAGGCAGTTTGACAAGTCCAAAAATAAGTTCGCCCGAGTTTATTCCGTATGTTGCCGCAAACAAAACGGTTGATATAAGCATACCGATTTTGGGATTGATTTTTTCAATCAACGGCATTGCCAATCCTGTGATTATCATACAAACACCCAAGCAGTGAAGTATGCCGAAATATATTTCCGCTCCGTATATTCCCATAAGTTTCGGCATAACAAACGCCGTTACAAATGTTACGATTAAGCCTGCACCGAGCACGATTGCACCACGCTTTGCCGTGTTCCTTGACAGCCGTGAGCATATACCCGAAATGATGATGAATATTGCCCAAAATATCGGCTGAACTTTGCACAGTGCATTAAATACGGTGTAACCCCAATCAAGGCTGAGCACATCGCCCACATCCAAAAAGAAGTGATGCACTATCATTGCCAAAATCGCAAATCCACGCAGTTCGTCAAGGATTTCTATTCTTTTTTTGTTTGTTTTCATAATTTTCTCCATAGAATTATTAAGTATATAATATATCATTTAAAAAATATTGTAAATATAAATTTTATATGTTATTATAAGTTAGATATTAAAAAACGAGGTACTTCTTTTTATGAAGATTTATAATGTTATGCAATACGGTGCCAAGGGTGACGGTACAACAAACGATGCCTTTGCCATTCAGCACGCCATTGATGATTGCACAAAAAACGGCGGCGGTCAGGTTGTTTTGCCGTCGGGCAAAGTGTTTTACAGCGACTCAATCAAGCTCAAGGCAAATGTTGACTTGCATATCCAAAAGGGTGCAAGGCTGAAGGCTACAAGCAATATTGACGGATATATCCGTCCCAACAAATTGATTAACGACCCTAAAACCGCACTTATCGGCAATCCGGTAACGGGTAAGCCGAGCTTTGTGTTTATTTATGCTTATGAGGCGGATAATTGTACAATAAGCGGTGAGGGCACTGTTGACGCAAACGGTCACGCTTTTGTTCAACGCAAGGATAAGTACTATGTAACGGGTGATTTTTACCCTCGTCCTACCGTTATTTATGTTGAAAAAAGCAATCATATTACATTTAAGGAGTTTACGGTTGTCGATGCTCCGTTTTGGACTCTTCATCCTGCCGGATGCGATGATGTGCTTATTGACAGAATTCGTATTCTCAACGATTTGGATGTTGCAAATTCCGACGGTATCGATCCCGACCATTGCAGTAATGTAAGAATTTTGGGCTGTCATGTAACCTGTGCGGATGACTGTATTTGCCTCAAGGCAAGCAAGGGCAATGCCGAATACGGTCCGTGTGAAAATATTATTATTGACGGCTGTACTTTGGTTTCAACCTCTGCCGCAATCAAAATCGGTACTGAGGGTGTCGGCGATTTTAAAAATGTAATTGTGTCAAATTGCATTATCTCCAAATCAAACAGAGGTCTTTCAATTCAAATCCGTGACGGCGGCTGCGTTGAAAATGTTACATATTCAAATATAATTATCGAAACACGCAGATTTTGCCCGGATTGGTGGGGAACAGCTGAACCTGTTGTTATCACCACATTTAACCGCGACGAAAATACAAAGAGCGGCACAATCAAAAATATTCGCTTTTTCAATGTTACCGCAAAGGGTGAAAACGGTGTTCTCATCCACGGCAATGCAGAAAACATCATTGAAGATATTACATTTGAAAATTGCAAAATCACTCTTACAAAAACATCAAAATGGGACTGCGGACTTTATGATTTGCGTCCTTGCCTTGATTGGGGCGTTGAAAAGTACGACAATTCCGCATTTTTTATCAGATATGCCAAAAATGTGCTTATCGAGAAAACGCAAACTGCGTGGGGTAATCTTTGCGACAGTTACAAGCACGCAATAGATGCCGAAAATGTAGAAAATCTTGAACTTGTAAGATTCAGCGGCAAGGCTGTTTCTCCGCTTGTTGAAGATGTTAAACTCAGTAATGTAAAATCAGTAAAATAACAGGAGGTAAAATGTTATGATAAATATGAGAGGATACAAGGTTAATTCGCTTGAATTCACCAATAATGTAGAAAACGGTACACAACTTAAACTTCAAAATCAGGTTAAATATAATGTTAATTATATGGATGCGGAAAAAAGATGCGTGGGTATGCTTCACTTCAGAGTAGAGGATGCCGACAATCAGCCTTTTGAAATCGAACTTGAATTGGTTGCAGAATTTTCTTTTGAAGATGAGGACCAAAAGCCTGATATTCATGTAGGTTCTTTTGACCAAATTTTCCCGTTTGTTCGTCAAATAATCAACACAACAACATCAATGTCGGGTATGCCGGGCCTTGTTATTCCTACAATGAAGCTCAACAGAGATTCTGTTGAAGTAGGCAAGCCGCCTAAAAAAGATGATGAAGGAATGCTTAACTGATGGCTGATTTGTGTGATACTTGCTGGTACAATGTTTATGATGAAGAAGCCGATATAAATATGTGCGACCTTCAGCTTGACCAAGACGAATACGGTGAGCTTCTTATTCGTGAGCGTCAGGGTAAGCCGTGTAAATATTACCGTAAGGATGTCGGAGAATACGGCATTGTAAGAAAACAGAATTAAAAAATTATCCTCTTTGTTTGCAATTTGAACAGAGAGGATTTTCATTTAAAGATATAATTTTTGGATTTTGTTTTTATTTTTATATTTTCTATTGACATTGACATATAATATGGTATAATACAGTTGAACATATGAATAGTTGTTCATATGTTGAACAATTAAATATAAAAAATGAGGGTATAACAATGAAAAAGACATACAAGATTGATGTGGATTGTGCAAACTGTGCCAACAAAATGGAGGATGCCGCAAATAAAGTGGACGGTGTTGCGGCTGCAACCGTAAATTTTATGATGCTTAAAATGATTGTTGATTTTGAAGAAGGTGCAGATGAAAAGAAAACCATGAAGCAGGTGCTTAAGGCTTGCAGAAAGGTTGAAGATGATTGCGATATTTTCTTCTGAATTTAGTTGGGAAGTGGTTTTATGAGCAGAAAACAAAAAAAGATGCTTGTTCGTATTATTGTGACGGCTGTACTGTTTGCAGGTTTGTTTGTGTTCGAAAAATTTGTTCCGATTACAAGCAGAATTCTGCGTCTTGCCGTTTATATGGTGCCGTATTTTGTGATTTCCTATGACATTCTTAAAAAGGCATTTAAGGGCATAATTAAGGGTCAGGTGTTTGATGAAAACTTCCTTATGGCTGTTGCATCCGTCGGTGCCGTTGCCATAGCGGTGTATGGAAACGGCTCGTATAACGAGGCTGTTGCCGTTATGCTTTTTTATCAAATCGGCGAGTTGTTCCAAAGCTATGCCGTAGGCAAAAGCAGACGAAGTATATCCGAACTTATGGATATTCGTCCGGATTATGCAAATATCGAGGTTGACGGCAAAATAGAACAGGTTGACCCTGATGAAGTTGAGGTTGGCTCAATAATTGTTGTGTCGGCAGGCGAAAAGGTGCCTATTGACGGCGTAATCGTTGAAGGTTCAACAACGCTTGATACAGCGGCACTTACAGGCGAAAGCGTGCCGAGAAGTGTAAAAGAAAGCGATGAGGTCATCAGCGGTTGTATCAACCTTACGGGTACTGTCAGAATTCGCACAACAAAGCCGTTCGGTGAGTCAACGGTGTCAAAAATTCTTGACCTTGTTGAAAATTCGTCATCAAAAAAATCAAAAAGCGAGCAGTTTATTTCAAAGTTCGCAAGAATCTATACTCCGGCGGTTTGCGGCGGTGCACTTGCACTTGCGATTTTGCCTCCTGTTGTCAGCCTGATTATCGGCAAGGATGCTATGTGGCTCACATGGATTTACCGTGCTCTTACATTTCTTGTTATCAGCTGCCCTTGTGCACTTGTTATTTCTATTCCGCTTTCATTCTTTGCGGGTATCGGCGGTGCTTCAAAGGAGGGCGTGCTTGTAAAAGGCTCAAACTATCTTGAAACTCTTTCAAAAACAAAAATAGTTGTGTTTGACAAAACGGGCACAATGACAAAGGGCAATTTTGAAGTGACGGAAATTGCTCCGGTCGGTGTTGAAAACAACGAACTTCTCAGACTTGCGGCATATGCCGAAAGTTATTCATCTCACCCTATCAGCAAATCGATAAAATCGGCTTACGGTAAAGAAATCGACAACGCAAAAATTTCTGATGTAAACGAAATCAGCGGTAACGGTGTTCTTGCGGTTGCAGACGGCAAAAAGATTGCAGTGGGCAACAGCAAGCTTATGGATAAATTAGGTGTGGAATATACCGCTTGCTCAAAGGTCGGCACGGTTGTTTATGTTGCGGTTGACGGCAAATATTGCGGATATATCCTTATTTCCGATGCACTCAAGCCGACATCTGTTGCGGCTGTAAAGGCTATGAAGAATTGCGGGGTCAGAAAAACCGTTATGCTCACAGGCGACTCAAAAAAAGTTGCCGATGCAGTAGCAAAAGAACTCGGTGCAGACGAGGTATACAGCGAACTTCTTCCGGCTGATAAGGTTAGTCAGGTTGAGCGACTTCTTACAGATAAAGGCGAAAAGGAAAAACTTGCCTTTGTAGGTGACGGCATTAATGATGCTCCGGTTCTTTCAAGAGCCGATATAGGTATCGCTATGGGTGCACTCGGTTCCGATGCCGCTATTGAGGCTGCCGATATTGTTCTTATGGACGATGACCCGATGAAGATTTCAAAGGCAATCAAAATTTCGTCAAAGTGCCTCAGAATTGTAAACGAAAACATTTATTTTGCACTTGGTGTTAAGGCGTTGTGCCTTATCTTCGGTGCAGTCGGAATTGCCAATATGTGGGTGGCTATTTTCGCCGATGTAGGTGTTATGGTGATTGCTGTACTCAATGCAATTCGAGCACTTTCAGTCAAAAAACTTTGATACTTTTTTAAGGATGCGTTTGGTTATAAACACATCCTTAATTTTTTTAAAAAAGTCTTGAATGAAACGGATTTTGGGGTTATGATATAAATATACTGTTTGAAAGGAATTTTAACTATGAACAGCCATGTTGAACAAAGACGGGCGTTTTTGATTGATTTTGCATATGTTGCACTTATTTTGGCACTTATATATGTTTTTTTCAAGTTTTTGTTTTGGATAACCGCACCGTTTTTGCTGTCGTTTTTCTTTGCGGTTTTGCTTCAAAAACCGCTTCGTTATCTTGATAAAAAAACAAACAAAAAGGCGCATGCCTTTTGGTCGATATTTTTGGTTGTTGTTTCAACCGCAGTGGTTATCGTTCCTTTGGTGTTTATTTTGACGGCTGTGTTTGGCAAAATTTCTGATTTTATCAACTATATTTCCGAGCAGTTAAGCGATATTTCTTCGTTTTTATCAACCGTTGAAAATTGGATTTTGAATACTCTCCAATTTTTACCTAAGGGGATTTATCATTCCGTGTCCGAAACGATTACAAGTTGGTTTGACAAACTCCAGCCTAATGCGGCAGCGGGTGCGGCTTCTTCGGCAGGACTTCTTTCAAACCTTGATTTGGGCAGTATTACAAGCAAACTTTCATCCGGTGTGTCAAATGTATATTCGATTGTAAAAGGTGTTCCTTCAATCCTTATCGGTGTTGTTATCGGCATTGTTGCTTGGATACTTTTCACAAAAGATTACGATTATATTGTAAGATTTATACAAAGACAGCTTCCTGACGGCAAAAAGAATGTACTTGTTGAGTTTAAGCAAGTATTCTCAAAAACAATTTTCACAATGTTTAAGGCTTACGGCATAATTATGTGCATAACTTTCAGCGAATTGTTCCTCGGATTTTCAATTCTTTCACTTATGGGAATTATGAAAAACAGCTACTTTGCGGTTATCGCACTTGCAATCGCCGTGTTTGATATTTTACCTGTTGCGGGATCGGGCGGTATTCTTATTCCGTGGGCATTGTTCTCGCTTATTTACGGCAATTATAAGCAGGCTGTCGGACTTATCGTGTTGTATGTTATTATTACCGTAATCCGTCAGTATATCGAGCCGAAAATTGTCGGCACTTCGCTTGGCGTTCATCCTATTGTAACGCTTATGGGTCTTTACTTTGGACTTAAACTTTTCGGATTTATCGGTATGTTCCTTGTGCCGCTCACCGTTATGACGCTTAAAGCGTTTAATGATGCCGGCAGAATTAATATTTGGAAATCCTCACCCGAAAAGGAAACCGAGCCTCCAAAAAAAGAAAAGAAAAAGAGATTAAAATCAAAAAGTAAATAATGAATAAAAATAACCTCTCCCATTGAATTCGGGAGAGGTTATTCTTTTACTGTGTTGTTTTATTATTTAACCTGTAAAGCCTGATCAATGAGCTTTTCAAGTGTCTTTTTTTGTTTATTCTCGGTTATGGCACCTACAATCGGCTCGCCTACAATGTTGCCGTTCTTGTCAACAACATATGTTGTAGGGAATGAGAAAATATTTGATGTGAATTTGCCTGCGTCGCTGTTTGAATCAAACCAAATATTCTTGTAGGTTATGCCTTTTTTTGAAAGGATGTCCTTTGCTTCGGAAATTGCGGTTTTGTCGCCGTCAAGTGTGAATGTGTTGATGCCGACAACTTGACCGCCTTTTTTGGCAAGTTCCTTGTTGAGCTTTTCCAATTCCGGAAGTTCACCTACACAAGGCTTGCAAGTGCTGAACCAGTAGTTAACAACTGTTACATTGCTGTTTGCGAAAAGGTCGCTGCTCTTTACATCGTTGCCGTCAAGGTCTTTGCCGTCAAATGACGGAAAGCTTGTTGCGTCACCGCTGTCTGAAACAACGCCTGCGCTGTTTGCCGGCACGCTGTCGCCGTTTGAAGGTGCGTTTGCACATTCGGGATATTTTTGTTCCAAGATTGTGAGTTTGCCCTCAATTTCCTTGATTTGTTCTGCACCGGCTACAAGTTTTTTGTATTCTTCATCTGTGAACTGGTCTTTTGCACTCTCAATTGTTGTGAGGAGAAAATCGCCGTAGTTTGTTCCGTCCTCAATCATTTTACTGTTTTTGTTTGACGCCAAAAATACTTTGTTCCAAAGCTCTGTGTCCGTTGACAAAATTTCGTTTTCTTTTTCCATAAGTTGATTGTAAAGTTTTGATGCTTCATCGGCACTGTCCGGCTCTGTTGCCATCAAGGTTGAAATGCTTGAATCTGTTGATTGTTCTTCGCCGTTGTTGTCCTTTGATGTTGAGCAAGCAATAAGACTGACTGCCAACACAGAAACTAATAATACTACTGTTAAGATTTTTGAAAGTTTTGAAAACTTCATAGTTTTTCCTCCGTTATAATTCCTCATTTGTTTCATTTTTGTTTGTTTTGTTTTCGATTTTTGCGTTTTCGTCTACTGTTTTTCCAAGCAAGTCAAAGCCGTATTGAAAGCTGACTGCTTCGGTAGGACAGGCACTTATGCACTTTCCGCATCGGATACATTCGGTGCTGTTAGGTGTTTTTGTAACATCAACATCCATTTTGCACACCTTTGCACATTTTCCGCACGAAACGCATTTGTGCTCGTCTACCTTCATCCCAAACAGCGAAACTTTGTTGAACAATGCGTAGAACGCACCGAGCGGGCAGAGCCATTTGCAAAACGGTCTGTAAAACAGCACGCTTAAAACGACTACCGAAATCAATACAACAAGTTTCCACGAAAACAGTTTTCCCAATGCCGAGCGGATACCCTCGTTTACTGCCGACAGCGGCAACGCACCCTCAAGCACACCTTGCGGACATATGTATTTGCAGAAATACGGGTCGCCCATCCCCAAATCATTTACTATGAGCACCGGTAATAAAACAACTGCCAACAGCAGCACTGCATATTTGATATATGTCAGCGGTTTGAGCTTTTTTGTTGAGAGCTTTTTTGTCGGAATTTTGTGCAGTAAATCCTGCAACCAACCAAACGGGCACAAAAATCCACAGATGAAGCGTCCGAGCAAAACTCCCAGCAGAATGAGAAATCCTGTTATATAATAGGAAAACTTATATTTTGACGAGCCGACTACCGCCTGAAACGAGCCGATTGGGCAAGCACCCGATGCGGCAGGACAGGAATAGCAGTTCAGACCCGGCACACAAACGGCTTTGCCTTTGCCTTGATAAATTTCGCCTTTGACAAAATTCGGCAGATGAATGTTTGTAAGCAATGTTGCTCCTGCCTGAATCCATCCGCGAAACTTGGCTAATCGGTTAGATGCCGAATGTTTTTTCTTGTTAAGGTTTTTATTCTTTGTTTTCTTTTTATCCAATTCCTACACACTCCAAACACAACTTGATTGCCTTGCTCAGCACAGTTTCAACTTCGCCACGCATCGCTCCGAAACCTAACATAACCGCTCCGGAAGCAAGCAACACAACCTGTGATAAAGCCTTTTTAACTCTTGTCAATTCAATCACTCCTTTCATTTTACGGTGTCATTGTAGCATATCGGATATAAATTTTTCGTTAAGAACAGAAATTTAACACGGATTTTATGTTTTTGTGCTATAATTATAAATATAAATACATTTTAAAGCAAGGAGAGTTTTTATGCACATTTTAGTTGTTGAGGACGAAAAAACATTGTGCGAAACAATCGCCCGCAGCTTAAAGCGTCTTGCATACAGCGTTGATTGTTGCTATGATGGATTAACCGCAATGCAAATGCTTGCCGATGATAATTTTGATCTTGTTGTGCTTGATTTGAATTTGCCCGGTGCCGATGGTATGACCGTTTTGAGAACACTCAGAAAAACCGACCGTGACACAAAGGTGCTGATTTTGTCTGCCCGCAGTGAGGTGTCCGACAAGGTTGACGGTTTGGATGCAGGGGCAAACGATTATTTGGCAAAGCCGTTTCATTTGGAAGAACTTGCCGCAAGAATTCGCAGTCTTACTCTCAGGCAGTTCACACAAAATAATGTTGTGCTGAATTGCGGTGATGTTTCGTTTGATACAAAGTCACGCAAGGCTATTGTAGGTGGTGAACCTTTGCCGCTCACACGCAAGGAAACAGGCATACTTGAATATCTTATGGTCAACAGAGGTCGCCCCATAAGTCAGGAAGAACTCATTGAGCATGTGTGGGACAACAGCGTTGATAATTTCAGCAATTCAATAAGGGTACATATTTCCGCTTTAAGAAAAAAACTTCGCACGGCTCTCGGATATGACCCGATTCGCAATCGCATCGGCGAAGGATATACAATGGAGGAGAAAGAATGAAAAAATTATCTCTTCAATGGCGAATTACTTTGATGACCGCAATACTTATCGGTATAACCTGCGTGTCGATGAATTTACTTATAGGTTATTCGGGCACGCATTATATGGATTCAATCGGTACGGATATATCTGCTAACAGCGACACCGATAAAGGCGAGCAGGAATATTTTGACCCAGAAAGTTCGGAACTCGGACAAGATGTTACCATTATAATTAACGGAGCACAGGAGTCGTTTGTTAATACAAATTGGTGCATTACGGCTGTTGTAACATTGCTTGGCGGCGTGCTTGCATATTTTGTCAGCGGCAGAGCGTTGAAACCGTTACACACTTTTGCGTCAAGGGTTGAAAATGTTCAGCCGAATAACTTGCCGGATATGAAAATAACCGATGATGTACCTACCGAATTTAAACAATTCAGCACTTCGTTTAATCAAATGCTTGACCGCCTTAATGAGGGCTTTACGGCACAACGGCAGTTTACGGGAAATGCCGCACACGAATTGCGTACCCCTCTTGCATTGCTTCAGGCACAGCTCGAACTGTTTTCTGTTGAACATCCCGATTTGGATGCGGAAAGTGCCGACTTCCTCAAATTGTTGCAGGAGCAGACAGAGCGAATGTCGCAGGTTACAAAGACCTTGCTTGAAATGAGCGATCTTCGAACCGTGCCTTGCAATGACAGCATTGAACTTGCACCTATGATTGAGGAAATTCTTGCCGACCTTTCTCCTGTTGCCGAGAAAAAGGGCGTCACCCTTGAATGTGACGGCAACGGCACTATGGTGGGCAGTGACACCTTGATTTACCGTTTAATATTTAATCTTACCGAAAATGCAATCAGATATAACCGACCTGACGGAAAAGTGCGTGTTTCTGTTTCGCAGGAGGATGACAATCTTGTTTTGAGGGTTGCCGACACAGGTTGCGGAATACCCGATAAGTATAAAGAAAGCATTTTTCAGCCGTTCTTCCGTGTGGACAAATCCCGCAGCAGAGAAAACGGCGGTGTCGGTCTCGGACTTTCGTTGGTTTGGGAAATTGCCGATATTCACGGCGGCAAAGTTCAGGCAGAGGAAAGCACGGAAAACGGAACCGTTATGGCGGTTACTTTTCCGTTGAATAAAGAAAACAAGGATGATTAGTCCTAAACAGAATAATATGTATGAAAAAGTGGTTTGGATTTAATATTTGAACCGCTTTTTTATTAATTTTTCACAAATTGGAAAATAATCCTTGATTATATCATTGTTTTATGCTAATATATGTAAAGTGTTTTTCACAGTAATACAACTGTCCACAGGTGGTGTACACTATGGGAAAAGTTAATTATTTACTTGTTGATATGTCCGTACTGCCTGAGGTATATGTAAAGGTGATTGAGGCAAAGGGCTATTTGCAGTCGGGTGAAGCGGCAAATGCTTCGCAGGCGGCAAAAATGGCAGGAATATCCCGCTCGGCATACTATAAATATAAGGATAAAATATTTGAGTACAGCGAGCAGGGCGACGATGTCACAACAATCAATGCCAAACTTCAGGACAATGCCGGAGTGCTCGGCTCGGTTATGAATGAGCTTTATTTGGCAGGGGCAAACATTTTGGCGGTTAATCAGAGCATACCTGTAAATAATATTGCAGATGTGTCAATTACCGTAAGTTTTGCTCAGTCGGGGCATATGACAGATGAAGTTTTAGAAAAAATAAAATCAGTCGGCGGAGTTAAATCTGCCGAATCGGTATAGGAGGATAAAATATGAAAGTTGCAGTTATGGGCTACGGAACAGTAGGCTCAGGTGTAGTAGAAGTTATCGAAACTCATGAAAAAAGTATTAAAAACCGCACAGCAGGCGAAATGCTTGAAGTAAGTCATATTCTTGATTTGCGTGATTTTCCGGATGATCCTCATGCGGATTTGTTTACAAAGGATTTCAACGATATTCTCAACGACCCTGAAACAAAGGTTGTTGCCGAAACAATGGGCGGGGTTAATCCTGCATTTGATTTTACAATGAAGCTCCTTGAAGCAGGCAAAAGCGTTGTTACTTCAAACAAGGAACTTGTTGCTCAAAAGGGTCTTGAACTTCTTGAAGCAGCCGAAAAGCACGGCGTTAACTATTTGTTCGAGGCAAGCGTTGGCGGCGGTATTCCTATTATCAGACCTATGGCACAGTGCCTTGCAGCTAACAATATTGAGGGAGTTGCAGGTATTCTCAATGGCACAACAAACTTTATTCTTACAAAGATGATTGAGGACGGTATGACCTTCGAGGACGCTCTCAAACTTGCACAGGATAACGGCTTTGCCGAAAAAGACCCAACAGCAGATATTGAGGGCTTTGACGCATGCCGCAAGGTTTGCATTCTCGCTTCTCTTGCATTTGGCAAGCATGTATATCCAAATCAGGTAAGAGCAGAGGGCATCACAAAGATTACTCTTGAAGATGTTGAGTATATTTCATCGGCTCACGGTGTAATTAAGCTCCTCGGTCAAATCAAGAAGATTGATGACGAAAAGATTGCCGCATTTGTAAGTCCTGCCGTTGTATTCCACGGCTCACAGCTTGCAAGCGTAAACGGTGTATTCAATGCGATTCTTGTTCGCGGCGATGCAGTAGGCGATGTATGTTTCTACGGCGCAGGTGCAGGTAAACTTCCTACCGCATCGGCTGTTGTTGCAGATATGGTTGATTGCGCCGTTCATGTTAACAGAAGAAAGAACTTCGGCTGGGGTCCGGGTTCGGAAGATTATGTTGTTGATGAAAAGTCTGTTCTTGAAATGCCGTTCTATGTAAGAGCAAAGGCAACCGAGAGCGAGGCTGTTGCATTGTTCCACAATGTCAAGTTCCTTTCAAGAAAAGGTCAGCCGTCAGATGAAGTTGCTTTCATCACCGATTCTATGACCGAAAATGCTCTTGATAAGAAGCTTGAAGGCGTAAATGTTATCAACAAGATTAAGGTAACGAATTATTAATTTGTAATTATTTGCGGAGTTATTCCGCTGTTCAGTATATTTTAGGAGGAACATTATGGCACTTATTGTCCAGAAGTTCGGCGGCTCATCGGTAGCAAATGCCGAGCGTGTAATGAATGTTGCAAAAATTGTAACGGATACTTATAAGGCAGGCAACGAGGTTGTTGTGGTTGTTTCCGCTCAGGGCGATACAACAGACGACCTTATTGCAAAAGCACAGGAAATCAATCCAAAGGCAAAAAACAGAGAAATTGACCAGCTCCTTGCAGCAGGCGAGCAAATTTCAATTTCACTTCTTGCAATGGCTATTGAGTCACTCGGATTTCCGGTTATCAGCCTCTTGGGTTGGCAGGCAGGATTTAATACAAATTCGGTATACGGTTCTGCAAGAATTAAAAATATTAAGCCAAACAGATTGCAGGCAGAACTTGCAAGGCACAATATCGTTGTAGTTGCAGGCTTCCAAGGTATTAACAGATATGATGACCTTACCACTCTCGGCAGAGGCGGTTCGGATACATCCGCTGTTGCCATTGCGGCTGCACTTCATGCAGATAAATGTCAAATCTTTACCGATGTTGAGGGTGTTTACACAGCAGACCCGAGAAAGGTTGAAAATGCCCGTAAACTCAAGGAAATTACTTATGACGAAATGCTTGAGCTTGCAACATTGGGTGCACAGGTTCTCAACAACCGTTCGGTAGAAATGGCAAAAAAATATTCCGTAGAACTCGAAGTTCTTTCATCACTTAACCCGATTCCGGGTACCATTGTTAAGGAGGTAGCAAAAATGGAAAAAATGTTAATCAGAGGCGTAACAAAGGATAAGGATGTTGCACTTGTATCGGTTTTGGGTGTTAAGGACAATCCGGGCGTTGCGTTCAATATCTTCTCAAAGCTTTCACAAAAAAATATCAATGTAGATATTATTCTTCAGTCATTCGGCAGAGATAACACAAAGGATATCGTATTCACAGTAAGCAAGGACAACGGCCCTGTTGCTGTTAAACTTCTTGAAGAATCTTCACATCTTCAGGAAGCAAAAATTGTTTGCGACACAAATGTTGCCAAGGTTTCAATCGTAGGCGCAGGTATGGAATCTCATCCGGGTACCGCAACAAAGATGTTCGAGGCTCTTTATGAAAGAGATATCAACATCCGTATGATTTCAACATCCGAAATCAAGATTTCCGTTATCATTGATGCAGATGATGCAGACAGAGCTGTATCGGCGGTTCACAACGCATTCATTCCAAACGACTGATTTAAGTTAATAGAAATTATTACGGCTTCTCAAAATGAGGGAAGCCGTTTAGTCTGCCGATAAAGCTCCTGAAACACGCCAAAATATAATCAACCGAATTATGCCTCCCATTTTTTAAAAGGGGAGGTGGCAACACGAAGTGTTGACGGTGGGGTTTTAAAAACGCCGTAGGTATTGAACCTACGGCGTTTTGGCGTTTTCCGTTTTTTGCTCGGGGGCGGTACCTATGTACAGCTCCCACTCGCAAGAAAACGAAATTCAGAACCTTTCTCAACAGCCTGCATTGTGCCATAAATACTTTTTGATACACTCGCATTTTTTTCTTTGTCAAATCATTTGCTTTGTTTTGTGAACCGCCGTTTACAATGTGAATAAATTGTAATAAAGAGGTCACAATTCCGTAATATAAAAACTTTATATTAACTATTAGCCGATATGGTTGTATTTTATGTACAGATGTGCTATTGTGTAATAAAGAAACTATGAAAAGGAAGGGATAGTTATGAAAAAAACAAAGGGCATAATTTGGGGCGTGTTTATTATCGCACTCGGCATTTTGTGGGGACTTAAAGAAGCGAATGTTATTGTGCTTTCAAATCTTTATTTTGACGGTTGGTGGACTTTGTTTATCATCATTCCGTCGGTTATCGGTCTTATCACAGAAAAGAATAAAAAGGGCAGCTTGATTTGCCTTGCGGTCGGATTGGCTTTGTTTGCAAATGAATATTTTGATCTTTGGAAATATAAAAAATATTTGCTTCCGCTCATCATTGTTATTATCGGTGCAAGCGTGATTGTGGGCAATATTTTTGACAAAAAAACGGATTATCCGCAGGTTGACGGACAGGGTGCACAAAGCCCTGATACATACGGCGAACCTGTTTATATTCCGCAGGGAAATCAGGAATATTATGCTTCGTTTACAAGCGAAGATTATCGTTTTGATAACGGATTTGCAGGCGGCAAGTTCAGTGCAACTTTCGGCGGAATAAAACTTGATATTCGCAACGCCGACATAGTTCATAACTGTGTTATTAACACCAACGCAACCTTTGGCGGAGTTGAAATTTATGTTCCGCAGGATGTAAGAGTTGTGGTAAAATCCAACAGCGTTTTCGGCGGAACTTCGGATAAGAGTAACAAAAATCTTCCGCCTGATGCAAAAACCGTTTTTGTTAATACAACAAATCTGTTCGGAGGTACCGATATAAAATGAAAAATAACAACTCATTAGGCAAAGTTGTTTACATAATCGGTAAAATCTTTGCAATAGTATTGATTGTTTCAATTATCACTGCGGTTGTTCAAGGTGTTTTTTCGATTTTTTCGGGCGGCGGAGTGCTTAATTTCGGCGGTCATAAAGAGGACGAAAGTTCTTATTTTTCGCAGGAATATATTGACGAACTTGACGGATATTGCCTTGTTGCCGAATTGAAAGCAACGAATGTAACGGTTAATTCCGGTGACAAATTCGAGTACAAAACCAACAACAAATATGTTACCGTTAAGCAGGAAAACGGCAAAATTATTATTAAGGAAACAAAAATCGCAAAAAATAAAAAAAGCGGCAAACTCGAGCTTACAATACCTAAGGACAAAACCTTTTCAACCGTTGATTTTTCAAGCGGTGCCGGCAATGTTACAATTAACGGACTGAGCACAAACGAACTTGATTTTGAACTCGGTGCGGGTGATGTCACCGTTAATGACCTTGTTGTAACCGACAGTGCCGAGATTGATTGCGGCGTCGGTAATTTCAATGTTAACGGCGGAAGTATCAAGGATTTGGAACTCAACAGCGGAGTGGGCAATGTAAGTTTTTCAACTGCTCTTTTCGGTGATTGTGAAATTAACAGCGGTATCGGCGAGATTGATTTTAATGTTCTCGGTCCGGCAGATGATTATTCGGTTTCTGCCGGCAAAATGGCAGGAGAGGTATATGTTGACGGCAAAAAAGTATCGGGTGATACAACTGTCGGCAACGGTCAAAACGAAATAGAAATTAACGGCGGTTTGGGCAAGGTGAGCGTTTTCTTTGCTCAAAACCAATAAAAGGAGAATAAAATTATGAGTAAAAAATTATATAAGTCAACAACCGACAGAAAACTCTGCGGCGTTTGTGCAGGCATTGCAAATTATCTTAACATTGACCCGACGGTAGTAAGACTTTTGTGGGCACTTATTACATTCCTCGGCGGTGCAGGTGTTATTGCGTATATTGTGTGTGCTCTCGTCATTCCCGATGAGCCGTATAATAACAATTATCAAGACCCGTATTATGCACCGACCGATGATTCGGGCAATAACCAAAATAATTAATAAGAAAAGAGGTTATCTCAAATTAATGAGATAACCTCTTTTTGACAGCTTGCGTTTTTTTAGGAACAACTATTCATTTGATACAAGATATATGTCAAAATCTTTTCTTTTGCCTTCAACAACAACCCGTTCAACCTCTTCATCCCAAAACGGCAACAGATAATTGTTATATCTTTTCTCGATTTTACTCTTTTCTGTTGGATTACTTTTCATAAATTGTTCATAGTTTTTTATAATAAAAACATATTTATCATTGGGTAAAAAATCATCATCGGTCATAAAATCATATTCACTGTGATTATCTTTTTTCCATCCTTCGGGTAAATCGCTGAAGCCGAATGCTTGCCAAAGCCTATCAAAATATTCTTCGTATGTTGTTATGCCGCTTCCGTCCATAACAATATATTTTGTGTCGCTGTGCTTGTAAAGAATTTTCTTTTCTTCAAATTCTTTTGCAGTCATTTTGTACAATTTGTTCATATCATTTTATCTCTGCAATTCATTTGATATAAGATAGATGTCAAAATCTTTTCTTTTGCTTTTGATAACAGTAATTTTTGTGCATGTATCAGCAAACTTTTGTTGTTAGCTTTACAATTTATTTAGTATATCAAATCAGTTACACTTTTCCAAATATTTGACAATGGGGTATTGTCAATTTTTGCGTTGATCATAAATTCGTCAACGGTATCAAAATATTTTGGCTCTTTATAGTATTCACAGAATGATATTTTGCCTTTGTTGGTTTCGGTAATTGAGTATGATTTTCCTTTGTAAGAGAATTCTATATCATATCCTGTTTCAATTAATTTTTTTAATTCGTTATAATTAGTCATCAACTTTACTCCTTTTTGGTTTATTTGGGTTGCTCCAATCCCATTTATGTTCATGTGGCACTTTGGGGTGTTCTTTTGGATTTCCATGATCAGTATAGTCTATATCTTTTTGTGCACGCCCGTTTTTATCATAATAACGATCTCTTATCTTTTTCCCATTATGATAAAGTGTTTTTTTAGAATTTGGTTTTGATTTAGAAGGCAGTTTGTTTGTTGACTCCGGATTGCCCGAACTTTGACCGTCAGCGGAACCACCGCCCTTTGTACATGTTCCGGTGATATAGCCATAAAAGGTCTTGATATATAAGTTTTTATTTGCATTTCGCAAATTATTTGTTTCTGCATAATCAATTTCGATTATATCGCCTTTCATTTCATCAAAAGGCTTACCGTAACAAATAATTTTGCTTGGCTTTATGCGGCTCAGCATTTCATTATAGCCGAGCATAAAATGTGCTTTTTCTTTTTTTACCCCGATTGTTGAAACTGCAACTGCACAACCTTTTTCAATTCCGTCAAAACAAAAATTAAAACTTGTTAGATCACCCCACCGAACGGTTGGGATAACATTTATACCCTGCTCTTGCAGATAAGCACCGACCCATCTGTTTTTGAATGTGCTGAAAAGCTGCAAAGCAATCGGCATTTCAACAAACATACTGAAATCGGGTGAAAGAACAGCATTAAATTGTTTCAGTGTTTCAATTTTCTTTTCGGGATTGTTATATATGCTTTCAAATCTGTAATCGTCAAGAAAGAAATGTACTGTGCTTTTGTAATCATTACTTTGATTAATTTTATCATAACCGATTAGGCTCGCATCTTCAAGACCGATTTCTTGTTTTTTTATAAGCGGAAGCTTAAACATCCCAACGCTTTTGAATTGATTTCTGAGAAACATTGCGTCGTTTCTGAATTCGTAACTTGTAATAGAAATTCCTCCTTTTTTATTTGGTAATTTCCATATTAGTGAACGAAATCAGCCGTTGCAACCATAGGTACATTTAATCGGTCATAATGTATGCGCTATATAGTGTAAATATTGAACAGAATAGGATAAATTTTTTAAAAATTAATTTTTATTACTTTAAATAAATTCGCCGTCAAATTTTTGTTGTTGACATTGTGCACAATATAATATATAATTATTTAGTTAAAAAGTATATTTTTATAAATTTTATTTAAGGAGTTATCAATATGGCAGCAAAAACATTTACAATGACTGCGGCAGGTAAGGCAGAACTTGAGGCAGAGCTTGAACAACTTAAAACCGAAGGCAGAGTTGACATTGCAGAAAAACTTAAAGTTGCCCGCTCATACGGTGACCTTAGTGAAAATAGTGAATATGATGAAGCAAAATCGGAACAGGCAAAGATTGAAGCAAGAATTCAGGAACTTGAATATCAGCTTGAAAATGCCGTTATCGTTGACTCATCGGCAGGCGACAAGGTTTCTATGGGTTCAAAGGTAACCGTTCTTCGCAAAACAGACAATCAGGAATTTGTTTACGAAATCGTAGGCTTCTCACAGAGCAATCCGTCGGCAGGCAAAATCTCCGATGAAAGCCCGGTAGGCAAGGCACTTCTCGGTGCAAGCGCAGGCGAAACAGTTGTTGTTGAAGCTCCTATCGGCAACTTGGAATTTGAAATCAAATCAATCGACTAATTGAAATAAGAGGTAAAAACTATGGCAGGAAAGTTTGAAATCACCAAGCACGGTGACAGCGCTTTCACATTTGAATTTATAGTAGACGAAAAGGTTATGGGCACTTCTCCCGAGTTCGACAAGGAAGATGCCTGTAAGCGTGGCGTCAAGGCAGTAAAGAAGAATTCTCGTATGAAGGTTCAAAACGCTATTGTCGGTGACGAGGAAAAGACAAACCCTAAGTATTTGGTAGAGGCTGACGGAGACAAGGTTAAGTATACTTTGTTTTTGCAAACAGGTGCTGTTGCACTTGAGGGCAGTGCCGACAGCGAAGCCGAGGCTTTGGAAAATATCGAAAAAATCGGCAACAATGCAAATGCCGCACAGATGACAATGGCAGAAGTTGTCCTCAGCGAAAACGAGCAAAAGCAAATCCGAATTGACAAGCTCACTGCTCTTCAAAACGCAGGCAACGACCCGTTTGAAATCACAATCGCAACCCAAACACATCACTCAAACGAAATCGTTGAGAATTTTGACGAGCTTGAGGAAAAAGATGTTACCATCGCCGGCAGAATTATGACTTGGCGTGATATGGGCAAGGCAAACTTTATTGATATTCAAGACAGAAACGGCAGAATTCAGGCTTATGTAAGAATGAACGATGTCGGCGAGGAAGTGTTCAAGGAATTCAAAACTTGGGATATCGGCGACATTGTTGAAATTAAGGGCTTTGTTTTCAAAACAAGAACAGGCGAAATTTCTGTTCACGCAAAGGAACTCAGACTTCTTTCAAAGTCGCTCCTTCCGCTTCCTGAAAAGTTCCACGGTCTTACCGACACAGACACAAGATACCGCAGAAGATACCTTGATATGATTATGAATCCTGATGTAAAGGATACTTTCATCAAGCGTTCAAAGATTATTTCTTCAATCCGTTCATATCTTGACAACCTCGGCTTTATTGAGGTAGAAACACCTATCCTCAACACTATTCCGGGCGGTGCGGCTGCAAGACCGTTCATCACTCACCACAACACTCTTGATATGGATATGTATCTCCGTATCGCAACAGAGCTTTATCTCAAGCGTCTTATCGTTGGCGGTATGGAAAGAGTATATGAAATCGGCAGAAACTTCCGTAACGAGGGTATGGATGTTCGTCATAATCCTGAATTTACCTGCATTGAACTTTATCAGGCATTCACCGATTATCACGGTATGATGGACATTGCAGAGGCTCTCATCCGCAACGCTGCAAACGAGGTTTGCGACAGCCTCCACATTGTGTTTAACGGCACAGAAATTGACCTTGAAAGTCCGTTCAGACGCCTTACAATGGTTGACGCAGTTAAGGAATACAGCGGTGTTGACTTTGCTTCATTTATGAGCGATGACGAAAAAGCCATTGCCATCGCAAAGGAAAAGGATATTGAAATTGCACCGGGCAAGGCAACTTGGGGCGATATTCTCAATTCATTCTTCGAGGAATTTGTTGAGGAAAATCTCACACAGCCAACATTCATTATGGATTATCCTGTTGAAGTCAGCCCGCTTACAAAGAGAAAGCCTGATTGTCCGGTACTTACCGAGAGATTTGAGCTTTTCATTCTCGGCGGTGAATACGGCAACGCTTACAGCGAGCTTAATGACCCAATCGACCAGATGAAGCGTTTTGAGGCTCAAATGAAGCTCCGTGAAGCAGGCGACGACGAAGCAAATATGATTGATAACGACTTCGTTATGGCTCTTGAATACGGTATGCCACCTACGGGCGGTCTCGGTATCGGCATTGACAGACTTGTTATGCTCCTCACCGACAGCTATTCAATCCGTGATGTTCTCTTGTTCCCGACAATGAAACCAATCAACGAATAATTTTATATCTGTAATCAATGGGCAATTCCGATCGGAGTTGCCCATTGTAAGAGGTGATAGATTGGGAAAATATTATGAGAGTATAACAGGAACTATACTATGTACAGAGGCACCGAAAGAAAATGAGTACAATATTGAGATGAATAAAGAATATGATGTTGTGGACGGTGTAATTCAAAATGTAGTTCAGCCATATCCTTTTGGCGATATAAAAGATATTAATTATTTTTATAAAGATAAAGGTATTAAATTTAAAGTAACAGAAGTTATAGATATGTGAAAGGAGGATAAAAAAATATGGGGGCGTTTTGCTTTTTATTTGTAATTATTGCGGTCGTCTTTATGATTTGTGAAGAATTCTTTTCAGATTTTAAGTATAGCAGTTTTCTTTTTAAAGAACGAAGAGAACGAGAAAAGAAAATAAAACGGTTTGAAGATTTACCTGAAGAAGAACAACAAAAAATTCGAGACTTTGAGTTTAGAGAAAGAGCAAGAGAGACTCCTGTACCAAATAGATATAGAAGTATTGATGACCCAGTTATTAAAGCGGAAGATTTTGTAAATAAGATAACTAAAAAGAGATTAATAAGTGATTTAGAGAATTTTAAATCTCAATTTATGGATTTACCTTTTTTTGGTTTAGCAGTAATACATTGCCCTTATAGTAGCTCTATCTATTTAAAAGATAAGGACATTGAAACTCGTTTAAGAGAATATATTGGTTCAGTAAATTATAAAAGTTATGAGTTTGAAATATTTCCTCAAAACCCTCTTCGAGACCATTTTGATATATGGTGTGAATTAGAAGTAAAAGAGTTATGTGATAAACATAACAAAAAGTACGATTATGATTTGTTTGATATAGATGAATTTCATAAAAAATCAAAATGTGGTTATTTGACTATTCATTTAATAAGAAAACAAGAATCCGGGTGTTATTGCTGGGATGAGATAGATGATGAGGAATCTAAAAAACAATACTTAGATACATACTCTAAATTGTTCTTATATTTTGAACAATTTAGAAAAGAAGTTTTAAGTAAATTTACGGATAAACTATTAAGCTATTATTACAAAGATAGACTTAAATATATACCGGAGATTGATACTTTTACTTATTTTGACACTTAATTATAATTCATTTTTACACAAACCCACTAACTTACAGTGGGTTTATTTGTGTATATTCCACAAATATATAAATAACTAAACTTTTTTTTATAAAATCTATTGACATTATACGCCTTTGTGTTATTAAAAGTTTCAAAAAGTTAGAGCGAAAAGACTGATAGGTAATAGAGATAAAAGTGGTAGTGTTTATAATACATTGATGAAAATAAATTTATTTCTATAGCATTTAAAAGCAATATAATGAAAGTATAGCTAACTTGGATATAATAAAGAGTTGAGGTGCTTTGAATGAATAAAATAATCTGCTTATTAAAATTTGGAGAAAAAGAGCATATGGAAGGACTGACCCGTGGAGAAATGTATTTTTCTAATGCTTTAAATTTCAGACAAATAGAAGAAAAGGAATTGATTAAAGGTCAAGGCGATAAATTAGAGGGTGGTTCTTTAATACAAGCTCAAGACGTGACGATGATAGATAATGAATCAAATGATATTGTATTTTCAGGATTTAGAGGAAGTTTTCATGTACATTATGAACCAGCAAATTTATTTCCTGTATATTGTTTATTTGCTTGTTATAAAAAAGATTGTACATTGTATGATGATGGAACGCTTGAGTTTCATTTTTCGGAAGAAATCAAAGATAATATAAAGCAACATTTTCCAAAGGCAGATTCAGTAGCAATAATAAAAAATCCTGATGAATTTATAGCCAATGTAAAAGCAACTATTGGAACAAAAAGTGTATCTGGTTTGGTTAATTATTTTAATTTGTATGGTCTTGATTCGGCAGAAGGAAAAGCTAATGACCTTCAGTACATTAAGTATCTGACACAAGATATTCCGCCTCAAAAAGTTGAGGGAGGATTGAAATGTAGTTTTTCGGAAAAATATGTGTATCGTTCTTTATTGTGTAAAGATGTATTTTTTAAAAACGAGCAAGAGTATCGATTTATTCTTCCAAATGATAAAATTAGCAAAGGAACAATTTATTCTATAAAACCTGAACAAATCATTTCTGTTGTTGATTTGAAAGAATTTTTCGGGTAAAGGAATGAAAGGATTATAATGACAGAACTAAACTTAAAACAGATTACAGACAAATTAAATAGTGAGTTTGCAATGATGGGGCAAAGAAAATGTTGCTTGTAGAAGATGTTGATAGTAAGGAATTTTTGACAGGCTTGTTTCATGCAATGTATGATGAATTGCCGACACCTAAGCTTAAAAAGAAAAAGTAGACAGATAACCCGACCGGAAAAACAAATAAAGAATTTATTAGAACTATATATGAAATAGAGAAAATATATTGAAATTAAAGAAAGTCTTAGTTAAACAAAGTTTTGGCTTATCAGCCCTTTGTTTGATAGAGAAGAAATCCTTTTCTCAAAGGACTTTTTGTTTGCATAAAAGCAACAACGTGTTGCTTGTGTAAGAACCGTTGATATATTATAATGAACTTAAAGGCGGTGAATGTTATGGAAACAAAGAATATTATTTTTAATTTAAGAACAAAGGCAGGTCTTTCTCAAGATGAACTTGCTCAAAATGTGTTTGTCACAAGACAGGCGGTTTCTCGCTGGGAAAACGGTGATACCGTTCCTAATACCGAAACATTAAAACTTCTTTCAAAGCTGTTTGATGTGTCAATTAATACGCTTCTCGGCTCGCCGAGAAAAATGATTTGCCAATGTTGCGGTATGCCGTTGGAAGATGAAATTATCAGCAGAGAAAAAGACGGATTTTTGAATGAGAATTATTGCAAGTGGTGTTATGCCGACGGTGAGTATATGTACAGCGATATGGATGACTTGATTGAAGTATGTGTGAAAAATATGGCTAATGATGAGCTTTCGGCAGATGATGTGCGTTCTTATTTGCACCAAATGCTTCCAACTCTCGATTATTGGAAACGCTACGAAGAACTCGGTGATGACGGTGCTTTTGATGAATTCAAATCTGCCTTGATTGATGAAATTAATGCTCTTAATATTGACGGTATGCCGAAGTTGACAAAACTAAATGCACTTGTGGGAAGTTATGTTAATTTGGAATACAGGCTTCCAAACGGCAAATCGGTGAAGTTTTTGGATGACAATGCAACTTATCTCGGCAATCAGCTTGAATGTGAATTCGGAGGCGACAGGTGTTTTGGGGTTCTTGCCAATATGGATTTTATTTTGATTTCGACTTACGAAGAAAACGGAACAAATCCCGAACTTGTTTTGTATAAGAAAAGGTAAAATGTTTAGGCGAACACAGTTCTCCGCAAATTGATGTATGCGGGTATGTGTCCGCCTTTTATTTGACTTAATTTATATATGTGATTATAATGTTATCAAGTTCTGTCAAAAAGCCGGATTTAGGCAGGTGCCCGAAAGTGAGTTGCCTGTTACATTCAGTCATTCTTATAAAGATTGTGATTTTTGGTTGGGCTTAGATTAATTAGGAGTCGGTTTATGGCGTCAAGTAAAGAATATCTGGAGTTTATATTGGAACAACTGTCGGATTTGGACGATGTTACTTATCGTGCTATGATGGGTGAATTTATAATTTATTATCGTGGAAAAATTGTCGGTGGTATTTATGATGACCGATTGCTTGTAAAACCTGTTAAATCAGCAATTATGTATATGCCCGAAACAGTTTATGAATTGCCGTATAACGGTGCAAAAGAAATGCTTTTTGTGGATAATGTCGACAACAGAGAGTTTTTAACAGGACTTTTCAACGCAATGTATGACGAACTCCCGACACCTAAAAAGAAAAAAACTTGTTGATGTAAGTTTATTGATGTTTTGGTATGCTGATTTTAAAATAAGCAAAAAACAATTTGAATTCCCAGGAGAGTTGTTTTATGATTAGAAAATTACAAAAAGCAGATTTAAACAGGGTTGCTGATATTTGGTTGGACACAAACATAAAGGCGCATTCTTTTGTTCCTGCTCAATATTGGAAAAATAATTTTGAAACAGTGAAAGAAATGCTGTTGCAGGCTGAAGTCTATGTTTATGAAGAGGGTCGGAATATACAAGGCTTTATAGGACTGAACAGCGAATTTATTGAGGGCATTTTTGTTTCTTCCGAAAATCAATCGCAGGGCATAGGCGGTTTGCTGTTGAATTATATAAAGAATAAGAAACCAAAAGTGTCTTTATATGTGTATCAGAAAAACACTCGTGCAATATCATTTTATCAAAGAGAAGGCTTTGAAATTAGGTGCGAAGCATTAGACGAAACTACCGGAGAAAAAGAATTTGTAATGATGTGGCAATCAAAATAATAATTTGACCTTTGTTAATAATTAAGGAGACTGAAATGAATTTCTTGTTTGTAGCACTTGGCGGCGCGCTTGGTGCGGTTTTACGCTATGCCATAAGTTTGATACCCGTTAAAACGGATTTTCCGATTTTGACCTTTGTCACAAACATTGTCGGTGCGGTTGCTATCGGCTTTATTGTCGGCATTGTCAGCGAAAAAGAAAACACATCTCCAAACACTGTACTGTTTTGGAAAACCGGTGTTTGCGGAGGTTTCACAACATTTTCAACCTTTTCGCTTGAGGCTGTCACCTTGTTTGAAAACAAAATGTATTGCTTCGGCGGATTGTATGTTGTGTTGAGCGTGGCTTTTTGTTTGCTCGGTGTGTTTTGCGGAAAACGGCTTGCAAGTATTGTTGCATAGCGGAATATTTTTATATCGATATAATCTTTCCGTTGTACACAATAAGTAATGTTTTATGAGGAAAATATATAATATATGAGTAATCCGTTTAAAAGTTTTAAGAAAAAAGAGTGGGTGCTGTGGATTGTGTCACTCGTGTTGGTAATAATGTCAAATCTCTTGTCGGGGGATGTTGATGTTCTTACACTGTCGGCGACATGCGTGGGTGTAACCTCGCTTGTGTTTGCGGCAATAGGCAATGTGTGGGCACCGATTCTTATGATTGTGTTCAGTGTATTTTACGGCATTATATCTTGGAAGTTCAGGTATTGGGGAGAGGTGATAACCTATCTCGGTATGACGATGCCTATGGCGATTTGGTCAACGATAACCTGGATTAAAAACCCTGCCAAAAACGGAAAAGAGGTTGCAATTCAAAAACTTACAAAAAAGCATTTTTTGTTGGTTGCCCTCTCCACCGTGATTGTTACGGCGGTGTTTTATTTGATTTTGGCAAAACTCAACACGCCAAATATTGTGTTCAGCACCATATCAATCACAACAAGTTTTATTGCGGCGGCACTGACTATGCTTCGTTCGTCATATTACGCCGTAGGTTATGCGGCAAACGATATTGTGCTTATTGTTTTGTGGGTGCTTGCGTCAATTAAAAATCCAGAATACATACCCGTTGTTATGAATTTTGCAATTTTCTTTTTCAACGATATGTACGGCTTTGTCAGTTGGAAGAAAAGAGAAAAAATTTGTTGATATAAATTTCTTGATGTTTTCGAGAGCTTTTTTTATAATGAAATATATTAAGGCGGTGAAGAAGTGAACGATAAATGGTTTGATTTTGCAATGCGTATTCAGTCTATTGCACAGGCGGGTTTGCAATACGGCAAGGATAAGTTTGACAAAGAACGATACGAGGAACTTCGCAGAATATCGGCAGAAATGTTATCAGTTAAAACAGATGTTTCCGTTGAAAAAATAACGGATTTGTTTTGCAATGAAAGTGGCTATCAAACCCCTAAGATTGACACGAGGGCGGCGGTGTTTGTTGACGGCAAAATCCTTATGGTGCACTAAAACAATGGCACTTGGTCGCTCCCGGGCGGCTGGTGTGATGTTGATCAATCCGTTGCTTCAAATACCGAAAAGGAAGTACGGGAAGAAACAGGATTTATCGTTTCCTCTCAAAAAATAATTGCCGTTCAGGATTGGAGACTCCATAATGTGACAAACTTTGCCTACGGTGTTGTTAAAGTGTTTGTTCTTTGCAAATACGAAGGTGGGAGCTTTGAAGAAAATATTGAAACCACCGAAATCGGATTTTTTGACCGTGACAATATTCCCGACAATCTTGCCGTGGAAAAAACAACAAAAGAACAGATTTTGATGTGCTTTGATTCGTATGAAAATATAAATTCACCTACACTTTTTGATTGATTAACGGAGGAATGTCAAAATGAAAAACATTAATTGGGCGGTTCTCGGCACGGGAGTTATAGCAAACGAAATGGCTGTTGCTTTGCGGAAAAACGGCAAAAGCATTTATGCGGTCGGCAACAGAACTCACGAAAAGGCTGTGGCGTTTGCCGAAAAATACGGCATCGGCA
Source organism: uncultured Eubacterium sp. (assembly GCF_934561735.1). GTDB lineage: Bacteria > Bacillota > Clostridia > Oscillospirales > Acutalibacteraceae > Eubacterium_R. Next base: position 86,034 of record NZ_CAKTGT010000003.1, on the reverse strand, counting down.
AGGTGTACGATGATTTTAACGATATGTTCACCGACCCGAATGTTGATGTTGTTTACATCACCACTCCGCACAACACTCATATTGAATTTATGAAAAAGGCAATAGCAAACGGCAAGCATATTCTTGTTGAAAAGTCTGTTACGCTTAATTCTTCGGAGCTTGACGAAGCGTTGACTCTTGCAGAAGAAAAGGGCGTTATCGTTGCCGAGGCTATGACGATTTATCATATGCCGATTTACAAAAAACTTAATGAAATTCTTGCGTCGGGTAAACTCGGACGGGTTAATCTTATTACAACAAATTTCGGCAGCTTTAAGGATTATAATATGAAAAACCGATTTTTTAATCGTTCTCTTGCCGGCGGTGCAATGCTTGATATCGGCGTTTATTCGCTTTCGTTTATCCGTTGGTTTTTCGCCTCAAAGCCGAACAGCGTTTTGTCACAAATGAAAAAAGCACCGACCGGTGTTGATGAGCAGGCAAGTATGCTCCTTACAAACAAAGATGGTCAAATGGCAACCGTTATGCTTTCGCTTCATTCAAAACAGCCTAAGCGTGGTATGGTGTCCTGCGAAAAGGGATATATTGAAATTATGGAATATCCGAGAGCGTGGGAAGCAACAATTACTTATGCCGAAAGCGGCGAAACCGAAACGGTATCGGCAGGTAAGCACGAGGACGCTCTTGCCTATGAGCTTGAAGATATGGAAAAGGCAATTTTGGGCGAGGTAAACGATATGCACCTTGATTACACCAAGGATGTAATGGATATTATGGCCGATTTCAGAAGAAACTTTGACCTTACTTATCCCGAGGAGGAAAACAAGCAATGATTTTATGTTTTTCAGGCACGGGCAACAGCCGATATGTCGCCGAATTCATTGCCGACAAGCTCGGTGATACCGTTATTGATTTGAATGAAAAAATAAAGCACGGCGACCATTCTCCAATCGCTGTAAACGGCAGGTTGGTTATTGCCACACCTACCTATGCGTGGAGAATTCCCCGTGTTGTTACCGAATGGATTGAAAAAACCGATATAACCGCCACCGATGGCGTTTGGTTTGTTATGACCTGCGGCGGTGAAGTCGGCAATGCCGAAAAATTCAACAAGCTCCTTTGCACTCAAAAGGGCTTTGATTACAATGGCACCGCTCAAATTGTCATGCCTGAAAATTACATTGCAATGTTTGATGCACCGCAGGTTGATGAGGCAAAGCAGATTGTGTCAAATTCAATCCGTGATATTGAAAAAACAGCGGAGCAAATTAAGAACGAAAAGCCGTTTAAGACTTTGAAAACTTCGTTAATTGACAAGTTGTACAGCGGAATTGTAAACGATGCGTTTTATCCTTTGTTTGTAAAATCAAAGGCTTTTTATGCAACCGATGATTGCATAGGTTGCGGCAAGTGCGTCAAACTTTGCCCGCTCAACAATGTTAAACTCGTTGACGGCAAGCCTGTGTGGGGAAACAATTGCACTCATTGTATGGCGTGCATTTGCTATTGCCCAAAGGAAGCAATAGAATACGGACGCAAAAGCCAAGGCAAGCCACGCTATCATATAGAAAAAATAGTAAAATAATTGTATTAACAAAGCTCAAGATTTTCTTGGGCTTTTTATCATAATAAAATGTAAATACTTTGTCCAAAAAATATTTACATTGGTAATATTTTCTTTTTATCTGATTTATGAATTCGAAAAAATTGTTTGATATTATGGTATCAAAGGAAAGGAGTGTTTTTATGAAAAAGTCTATCGTAAATTTTATCATCGGCGTATTGGTTGGTGCAATTATGGCAACTGCGGGAATTTATGCATACATTGAACTTTCGCAGAATAATAATGAACCGTCATCGTCAATGGGGCAACCGCCACAGATGCAAGGCGGCGACTCACAACCGTCACAATCACAGGGGGATAATAATTCACAACAGCCTCCCGAAAAACCTGACGGCGACAATTCAAATGCCGATAACGGTAATGCGGGAGCGGAACATTCTCAAAGCAGCGGCGGAGGTAATTCCTTAACGAATAATGCTTAACACAAATAGATATTTTGCGGTTTATACAGTACATAAATTTTGACAATATTATAGGAGGCTAATATGACACGGAAAGAAAAAATAATAAGTTTGGTTATCATACTTACTTTGATTATAACAGAGTGCGGATTGGCGTATGTCACGGTTGAAGCTGTTAACGAGAAAAACACACCGAGTGCAATGCAGGGTCAGCCGCCACAGCAATCATCGGGTAATACGGAATACTCGGCACAAACGGAAATTACGGATGACACAACAATAAGCAACGAATCGTACAGTTCAAAAACGGCTGACGAAAACGCTTTGCTTGTAAGCGGAGCGGAGGCAACGCTTGACAACATCACAGTTACGAAAACGGGCGATTCGGACGGCGGAGATAATACGAGTTTTTACGGTACGAATTCAGGCGTTATAGCAAAAGACGGTGCAAAATTGACTATAAAAAATTCAACCGTCACAACAAATGCAACAGGTGCAAACGGTGTGTTTTCCTACGGCGGAAGTGCAACAACCGATAACACATCAAGTGATTCAACCGAGGTTAACATCAGCAATTCAACCATTGTCACCAAAAAAGATAATTCGGGCGGAATTATGACAACGGGCGGCGGAATTATGAATGCAACTGATTTGACCGTTAAAACATACGGAACATCAAGTGCCGCAATCAGAAGCGACAGAGGCGGAGGCACGGTGAATGTTAACGGCGGAACTTATACAACAAACGGTCAAGGCTCGCCAAGCGTTTATTCAACCGCTGATATTTCGGTTAAAAATGCAAAACTTGTATCGAATGTTTCAGAGGGTGTTGTTATTGAGGGCAAAAACAGCGTAAATTTGGAAAATTGCGAACTTAACGATAACAATACAAAACTTAACGGACAGTCAACAACATATAAAAATATATTCTTGTATCAATCTATGTCGGGTGACGCAGACACGGGCACAGCTTCGTTTACTGCGAAAAATTGCAAAATCACAACTCAAAAGGGCGACACTTTGTATGTAACAAACACAGCGGCAGAAATAAATCTTGAAAACAATACTATAAGCAACACGGATTCAAGCGGATACTTTTTGCGGGTTCAAAAGGATTCGTGGGGAAACAGCGGTTCAAACGGCGGTGCGGTTGAATTGAATATGAAAAACCAAAAAGCAAAAGGTAATGTGTGCGTCGATTCTATTTCAACATTGACAATGAGTTTGTCGGGCGGAAGCTATTACGAGGGTACACTGAATTCCGAAAACTCGGCAAAAGAATTTTCGCTGAAACTTGATTCATCATCAAAAATCAAATTGACAGGCGACAGCTATGTCAGCACGCTTGATGATGAGGACACCACTTACAGCAATATTGATTTCAACGGCTACACACTGTATGTCGGCTCAAACGCATTAAAAGGCTAATCAGACTGTCGATAAAGCTCCTGAAACACGCCAAATATAATCAATCGAATTATGCCTCCTATTGACGCAATAGAATGTGGCAACATAAAGTGTACTTTATTATATCTGATAAGGCTCAAGGATTTTCCCTTGGGCTTTATTGCTTTTCAGACAAAATCTGCACGCCTTGACGAAAAGTAAAATTCTTGTATAATTAAGACATAACGCTGCCGTAAATCATTTTTTAAACGGCTTGTTAAACCTTAAAATCATATAAATATAAAAATATATTGAAATTAATCCTTATAAATAATATAATATAAATAATAAGCATTTATAATTTATTCTATAACAAATAACAAAGAGGTATAAAAATGAGATCAGATTTAATTAAAGAGGGCCCTTCAAGAGCCCCTCACCGTTCTCTGTTGCGAGCTCTCGGTATTGATGAACTCGAAATGAAAAGACCGTTTGTAGCTGTTGTTAACTCAAAGAGTGATTATATTCCGGGTCATATGCACCTTGACAAAATCGCAGAGCAGGTTAAGGCAGGTATTCGTAACGCAGGCGGTGTTCCGTTTGAATTCAACACAATCGGTGTTTGCGACGGTATTGCAATGAATCACAAGGGTATGAAGTATTCACTTTGCTCTCGTGAACTTATTGCGGACAGCATTGAGGTTATGCTCACGGCTCACCCTCTTGATGCTATTGTATTTATTCCTAACTGTGACAAAATTGTTCCGGGTATGCTCCTTGCGGCTTGCAGACTCAATCTTCCTTGTATCTTTATTAACGGCGGTCCGATGCTTCCGGGTAAGAGTACCGAAACAAAGAACCCTATCGGTCTTTCCGAGCAGTTTGAATATGTAGGTGCAAATGCAGTAGGCAAGATGTCACTTGAAAATCTTGAGCAAACCGCATTTACGGCTTGCCCTACCTGTGGCTCTTGTTCGGGTATGTACACGGCAAATTCTATGAACTGCCTTACAGAATCAATCGGTATGTCACTTCCGGGTTCGGGTACAATTCCGGCTGTTTATTCCGCTCGTCTTCGTCTTGCAAAGATGGCAGGCGAAAGAGTTATGGATCTTCTTAAAGATGACATTAAACCGTCGGATATTATTACAGAAAAAGCAATTCAAAACGCTATGCGTACCGATATGGCTATCGGTTGCTCAACAAATACAATTCTTCACCTTACGGCTATTGCTCACGCAGCAGGTCACGATATTAATTTGTCAGATCTCAACGAAATGGGCAACACCACTCCGCAAATTTGCAAGCTTAATCCGGCATCATCCGTATTTATTACAGACCTTAACGATGTGGGCGGTATGCAGGCTGTTATTAAGGAACTTGCTTCGGGCGGACTTATCAACACAGATTGCCTTACCGTAAGCGGTACGGTTGCTCAAAGAATTGCAAACGCTCCCGATGCAGACGGAGTTGTTATCCGTAAGCTTGATGATCCGTTTTCAAAGGACGGCGGTATTGCTGTTCTTAAAGGCAACCTTGCTGAAGAGGGTGCCGTTGTAAAGAAGGGTGCTGTCGCTCCTGAAATGATGCAACACAAAGGCCCTGCAAAGTGCTATAACTCCGAGGAAGAGGCTATTGCCGCTATCACAGGCGGTAAGGTTGTTGCCGGTGATGTTGTTGTTATCAGATACGAAGGCCCTAAGGGCGGCCCGGGTATGAGAGAAATGCTTTCTCCTACTTCCGCAATTATCGGTATGGGTCTCGGCTCACAGGTTGCACTTTTGACCGACGGCCGTTTTTCGGGCGCTACAAGAGGTGCTTCAATCGGACATGTAAGCCCTGAAGCTGCGGTAGGCGGTACTATTGCACTTGTTGAAGACGGCGATGAAATTGAAATTGACATTCCTGCAAGAGTTCTTCGTGTAAATGTATCGGATGAAGTTTTGGCAGAAAGAAAGAAAAATTGGACTGCTCCTAAGCAGAATTTAACAGGGTATCTCAAGAGATATGCACAGCATGTAACTTCAGGTTCACGCGGTGCTGTATATGAAGACGATTAAGGTTTAGGTGATTACCTTTTATGAAAAAAGCCAAGGCACAAAAAGAGAAAAGATCTGTTCGTGTAAAGCGACCTAAAGGCTCGGTCTATCCGTATGTGTACAGATGTGTGTCGTTTGTTTTGATTTCGCTGTTTGTCTTTGCTCCGCTTATGATTATAGGTCTTGACAAGGCAAAAAACACTGTTGCCGATGCTCAAACTTATCTTACAATCGGGTATAATGACATAAGCGTTGACGATTTGCCTAACGACAAAACGGGCAAGGATTTTATCGATTCGATTAAAATCGGCTCATTGCTCGGCACCGTTACCTGCGAAAGAATAGGCCTTAATGAAAAAATATACTACGGCGACAATCGTGTTACTATGCGAAACGGAGTGGGCTTGAGCAATAAGTCGTATCTTTTCGGTATGGGTGGTGCGTCGAAAGTCGCAGGCTATGCCTCATCTTCTTTTAAAACATTATATAATGCAAAAAACGGAGATGTGATTGTTGTCGATTCCAATTTGGGAACATACAACTATAAAGTGTATAAAACTTCGTTGTCAGAAAAAACGGAAAAAACAAACGGCGATGTTCTTGTGCTTGCCACATCAAAATCCGGCGATGCGTTTGCTTCATTTTCAAATGAAAAGTTTTATGTTTATGCCAAATTGACCGAGGAGGTAAATTAGTATGAAAACAGATTTTGCCTCTCGCCGCAAAGCAAGAACGCTTTTGTCTTTTGTCCTTTACTTGTGCATAGTTATGTGTGCTTTGTGCTTTGAATTTATGTTTGTCACCGCAAATCCGAAAACCTTTGTTTACGAATTTACAAACAGCACTTATGTTGAAAATTTGCGTTGCGATATTGCACAATATACAAAAGATTTGTGTGCCGTAAACTCAATTTCGGATGATTTTGTTGACAATTTAATTACTTATGATAATATATATAAGATTGAAAATGCTTATATATCGACTGAATTTGTTTCTACACAGGAATTTTCGCAGGACGCATACGGCGGTTTGCTTGACCAATTAAAAGAAAATGTTGCAACAAGCGTTGCCAATGTTGTTAAGTCCGAAAATTTAACCGTAGAAAAAACCGTTAAGAATACGGCGATTGACGAATTTGCCGATGATGTTGCGGATTATGCCGGTAAGGTAATACAGTTTGGTTATGCAAGGCAGGTTAAGGATTTTTGCGATTTGTCAAAAACCGTGTGCAGTATTCTTATTGCCGTGTGCAGTGCAATAGGCATAGGCATAATTATTTCTTTGTTCAAGCAAACTTCAAGGAAATATCGTGCCACGAGAAACATAGCTTATTCTTTGCTTGCATCGGTTGTTATGAACTTGATTGTACTTGCTGCCGTTGCCATAATTAAAGCAACACGACAGCTTGTAATTTATCCGACATATCTTGTTGATGTTTTTATAAGATGGCTTAATGATTCTATGTGTGCTTTGGCAACAGGAAGCTTTGTGCTTGCCGTATTGTTTGCCGTGTTTGCGTGCGTTACATGGAAAATGAAGCGTGACAGTAAGCAGTAATTATATTATATATAAAACTATATTATAGGTTTTGCTGTAACCTTGCAGTAAGAAAAAGAGGTTGAAATATGGAAAAAGAAATAGAAAATGTTATTTTTGACGAAACACTTCCCGAACAGGAAGAACATAAAATGGCCGAGGAAGAACTTGAAGAGCGTCCTGTTGTTATTGATGTAAGCCATGTTGATATGGAATTCATCCTTAACAAGCAAAAAGTTGACAATCTCAAGGAGTTTGTTATTCGTAAGATCAAAGGTAATATTGAGGTTGCCAAGTTTAAAGCTCTTGATGATATAACATTTCAGGTAAGAAAAGGCGAACGACTTGCAATTATGGGTCTTAACGGTGCGGGCAAGAGTACGCTCCTTAAGGCTATTGTAGGTGTGTACAAGCCTACCGCAGGTAAAGTCACCAAGGTCGGCGTTATGGCTCCTCTTATCGAACTCGGTGCTGGTTTTGACCCGGAATATACCGGTAAGGAAAACATTTATCTTTACGGTGCTATTCTCGGTTACAGCAGAGAGTTCCTTGATACAAAGATTCAGGATATTATTGATTTTTCCGAGCTCGGTGATTTCATCAATGTTCCGCTTAAAAATTACTCCTCGGGTATGAAATCCCGTTTGGGCTTTTCCATTGCAACCGCCGTTGAGCCGGATATTCTTATTCTTGACGAAGTTTTGTCGGTAGGTGACGCAAAGTTCAGACGCAAGAGCCTTGCAAAAGTTCAGTCAATGTTTGACAATGGCGTAACCGTACTCTTTGTATCTCACAGTATCGATCAGGTACTTGCAATTTGCGACCGTGCAATCCTTCTTCAAAAGGGTAAAATCATTGCAGAGGGCACAGCTGAAGAGGTTGCCGTTGTTTATGAAGAAAAAACAGGCAGAGGACCTAAAAACAAGATTTGATTAAGACGGCAGAGTAGACTGTCGATAAAGTTCCTGAACCACGCCAAAAATGTTTCAGCGAAACTTTGTAAGTGATAGGCTTATTTATCCCGAAATATTATCGTTTTAATAATACAGTCTAAAGAAAAGCACCGCAAACATCGAGTTTGCGGTGCTTTTGGCGTTTTTCGTTTTTTGCTCACAAGCGGTACCATCGTACAGCAAAGTTCGCAAGAAAACGAAATTCAGAACCTTTCTCAACAGCCTACAGTGTTGTATACCGTCTTTTCTATATATAGTGTAGGTACGCTTTTTAAACACTATATATAGAAGCAAATTTCTCTTGTGCAAAACTAACAAACTTTAAAATTAAAATTTGTAAAAACAGCCGAAATTTATTCAAAAAAATTTTAAAAAAAGCCTTGACATAGCACTCTCTATATATTATAATAGTCGCACGTGTGGTGAACTGCGTATATTGAAGTTATATATTATATATAGCGTATGCGGCTTGACTGCACAACATGATATGCGATGATGTCGGAGGTTGCGCTGAACCCGGCGGTAATTTCGACGGAGTATGTCCGAGTTTTAAACACGGGCGAAACTATCTAATGCTAAACTACGACAGGTAACTTGCGAATGCCTGCGTGTGTAGGCTCTTTCTGCGCCCGGATGAATAGTTCATTCGGCTTTTAAAAATGAAGGAGAAGAAACACACGGCTTCGTGGTTAAGGATTGGAGCTCGCACCACTAAATTTCAATGGAGGAATTAAAATGGCAGCAAGTAAAGTCAAGATTAGAATCAGACTTAAGGGCTATGATCACAGCATTGTTGATCAGGCTGCAGAAAAGATTGTTGAAACTGCAAAGAGAACAGGCGCTCAGGTTAGCGGTCCTATCCCTCTTCCGACAGAAATCGAAAAGGTAACAATCCTTCGTGCTACTCATAAGTACAAGGACAGCCGTGAGCAGTTTGAACAAAGAACACACAAAAGACTCATTGACATCCTCAGACCTTCAAACAAAACAATTGAAGCTCTTCAGGGTCTTGAGCTCCCAGCCGGCGTAGATTTGGAAATCAAAACAAAGTAATTCAAATCAAAAACGGTTGAGGTCATGTTGGGGGTACCCAACCAATAACCAAAGGAGGAAATACAAATGAAGAAAGGTCTTATCGGTAAGAAAATCGGCATGACTCAGATCTTCGACGAAGCAGGCAATGCAATTCCTGTAACAGTAGTTGAAGCAGGTCCATGCGTAATTACCCAAAAGAAGACAATGGAGAACGATGGCTACGAAGCTGTACAAGTTGGTTTCGGCGATGTAAAAGTTGCAAGAGTCAACAAGCCAATGAAGGGTCACTTCGACAAAGCAAATGTTGCTCCAAAGAAAACACTCAAAGAATTCCGTCTTGATGACATCTCGGCAATGAACGTAGGCGATATCCTTAAAGCAGACGTTTTCGCAGCAGGCGATGTAGTAGATGTTAAGGGAACAAGCAAGGGTCACGGAACAGCCGGCGCAATCAAGCGTTGGAACTTCTCAAGACTCCGTATGAGCCACGGTACAGGTCCTAACCACCGTCACGCAGGTTCACTCGGTGCTTGTTCAAGCCCTTCAAGAGTATTCAAGGGCAAGAAGATGGCAGGTCACTACGGTCACGAAGCAGTAACAGTTCAAAACCTCAAGGTTGTTAAGGTTGATGCAGAATCAAACCTTATCGCAATCAAGGGTGCAATCCCTGGTCCAAAGGGCGGAATCGTTGTTATTGCCGACGCAGTAAAAGCTTAACGAAAGGAGAGGTATAAATGGCACAGGTTCAGGTTTATAACCAAGAAGGAAGAAAGACTTCCAAGTTAGAGCTTGCAGATTCAGTTTTCGGTATCGAGCCAAATGCTGACGCAATGCACTTAGCAGTAGTTAGCTATCTTGCTAACCAAAGACAAGGAACACAGTCAACTCTCACTCGTTCAGAAGTAAGCGGTGGCGGTGCAAAGCCTTGGAGACAAAAGGGCACAGGCCGTGCTCGTCAGGGTTCAACAAGATCTCCACAGTGGACACACGGTGGTATCGCTCTCGGCCCTAAGCCAAGAAAGTACAAGGTTGAACTTAACAAGAAAGTAAAGAGACTTGCTATGAAGTCAGCTTTGTCAGCAAAAGTTGCAGACGAAGAAATGATGGTAGTAAATAAGATTGAGCTTGAAGGCATCAAGACAAAGGCTATTGTTGAAATGCTTACAAAGCTTAAGACTGCAAAGAAGACACTTATCGTTACAGACAGCGTTGATGAAGTTATCTACAAGAGCGCTCGTAACATTGAAGGCGTTAAGGTTGCTACAGTAAACACTCTTTGTGTATACGACATTCTTAATTGCGATTCATTTGTTGTTCTTAAGGACGCAGCAAAGAAAATTGAGGAGGTATACGCATAATGAAAGCAGCACAGGATATTATCCTTAAGCCAATCATCACTGAAAACTCAATGATGGGCATTATGGAAAAGAAATATACCTTCAAGGTAGCAAAGACAGCAAACAAGATTGAAATTGCTAAGGCAGTTGAAGAAGTTTTCCCTGGCACAAAGGTTGCTAAGGTAAACACAATGAACGTTCGCGGTCGTAAGCGTAGACAAGGCTACAATGTAGGCTACACTCCATCTTGGAAAAAGGCTATCGTAACCTTGACAGAAGATTCAAAAGAAATCGAATTCTTCAGTGATATGATGTAATCACAATATAATAAGTAATATATACCTATTATATAAGCAACAGAAACAAATGAATGATGAGGTATGAAAGGTGCCATCCTTTCGCAAAGTTATTCATGGTAAGGAGATTATAATGGCAGTTAGAAATTATAAGCCGACTACACCTTCAAGAAGAAATATGTCGGTTATTGATTATTCTTCTCTCTCAAAAGTTGCTCCTGAGAAATCACTTCTTGAACCAATGAACAAGAAGTCAGGTCGTAACTCATACGGAAGAATCACTGTTCGTCATCGTGGCGGCGGTAACAGAAGAAAGTATCGTGTAATTGACTTCAAGAGAAACAAGTTTGATGTTCCTGCTGAAGTTAAGAGCATCGAATACGATCCAAACAGATCAGCTCATATTGCTCTTATTCAATATGAGGACGGTGTAAAGAGCTACATCACAGCTCCTGAAGGTCTTAAGGTAGGTGCAACAGTAGTTGCAGGTACCGATGTAGATATCGTAGTTGGTAACGCTCTTCCACTTGAAAATATGCCTGTTGGTACAATCGTACACAACGTAGAGCTTTATCCTGGCAACGGTGCTCAGCTTGCTCGTTCGGCAGGTAACAGCGCACAGCTTATGGCTCTTGAAGGCCCTTATGCACTTCTCAGACTTCCTTCGGGCGAGTTGAGAAATGTTCCAAAGCAATGTATCGCAACAGTTGGTGTTGTAGGCAACTCAGACCACGCTAATGTTAAAATCGGTAAAGCCGGTCGTAAGCGTAACATGGGTTGGAGACCAACAGTTCGTGGTTCTGTAATGAACCCTAACGATCACCCTCACGGTGGTGGTGAAGGTAAGTCCCCTATCGGTCGTCCGGGTCCATGTACTCCATGGGGTAAACCTGCTCTCGGTTACAAGACTCGTAACAAGAAGAAGGCTTCTAATAAGATGATCGTTCGTCGCAGAAACAGCAAGTAAGAAGAAAGGAGAAGATTAAATGAGTAGAAGTACTAAAAAAGGCGCATTCGTTGAAGAAAGTCTTTACAAGAAGGTAGAAGCTCTTAACGAAAAAGGCGACAAGCAAGTTATTAAGACTTGGTCAAGAAGTTCAACAATCTTCCCTGAATTCGTAGGTCACACATTTGCTGTACACGACGGAAGAAAGCATGTTCCTGTATATGTTACAGAGGATATGGTTGGACACAAGCTCGGTGAATTTGCACCGACAAGAACATTCAGAGGCCATGCAGGCACTAAGACAGGTAAGTAATTGAAAGGAGATTTATGATGGAAGCAAAAGCAAAAGCAACTTATGTTCGTATGTCTCCGAGAAAGGTTCAGATCGTTCTCGATCTTATCAGAAACCAACCTGCAGACAAGGCTATGGCTATTCTTAAGTTTACACCAAAAGCTGCAACAGAGCCTGTATCAAAGGTTCTCAAGTCAGCAATGGCAAACGCTGAGAATAACTACAATATGGACGTAACAAGATTGTATGTAAGCGAAGCACATGTTGCTCCGGGCCCGATTCTTAAGAGAATTCAGCCAAGAGCTCAAGGCAGAGCATACAGAATTAACAAAAGAACATCACACATTACCCTTGTACTCAAGGAAATGGAAGACTAAGCGAGGAGGAAAGTTAAATGGGACAGAAATGTAATCCAACCGGTTTAAGAATCGGCGTTATCAAAGACTGGGACTCTCGCTGGTATGCAAAGAAAGGCGAATTCGGCGACATTCTTGTTGAAGATTATAATCTTCGTCAGTATTTGTTGAAGTCACTTTACAGCGCAGGTGTTCCAAAGGTAGAAATCGAAAGAGATACTAAGAGAGTAAGAATCAACATTCACTGTGCAAAGCCGGGCATGGTTATCGGTAAGCAGGGTGCAGAGATTGAAAAGCTCAAGGCAACTTGTGCAAAGAAGCTCGGTAAGGATCCTTCAGAAGTATTCATCAACATTATCGAGATTAAGCAACCTGACCTCAACGCTACATTGGTAGCACAGTCAATTGCTCAACAGCTCGAACGCAGAGTTGCATTCAGAAGAGCAGTTAAGGGTGCAATCAGAAACACAATGAGACTTGGCGCTCGCGGTATCAAGGTTATGGTTTCAGGCAGAATCGGCGGTGCCGAAATCGCAAGATCTGAAACTTATAAGGAGGGTACAATTCCTCTACAAACAATCCGTGCAGACATCGACTACGGCACAGCAGAAGCTGCTACAACATACGGCAGACTCGGTGTTAAAGTATGGATCTATCAGGGCGAAGTTCTCAGAGAATCTCGCAATAAGAGAAGAAGAACAAATCGCAAGGAAGGGGGAAATAAATAATGCTCTTACCTAAGCGTGTAAAACACAGAAAGCAACACAGAGGTCGTATGACAGGTGTGGCTACAAGAGGAAACAAGGTATCATACGGTGAGTACGGTCTTGCAACAACAGAACCTGCATGGATCACAGCAGCTCAAATCGAAGCAGCCCGTATCGCTATGACCCGTTACACAAAGCGTGGTGGTAAAGTTTGGATTAAGATTTTCCCAGACAAGCCAATCACAGCAAGACCTGCCGATACTCGTATGGGTAAAGGTAAAGGTAATGTTGACTACTGGGTAGCAGTAGTTAAGCCGGGAAAGGTTATGTTTGAACTTGCAGGCGTTAGCGAGGAAGTTGCTCGTGAAGCTATGCGTCTTGCAGCAAACAAACTTCCTGTAAAATGCAAGTTTGTTAAAAAAGAAGAGGGAGGAGAGCAGTAATGAAAGCATCAGAAATCAGAGAACTTTCTGCAGAGCAGAGAGCAAAGAAGCTCGTTGAGCTTAAAGAAGAACTTTTCAATCTTCATTTCCAGCAGGCTATCAATCAGCTCGAAAACCCTATGAGAATTAAAGCAGTCAAGAAAGATATCGCTCGTATCAAGACAGTTGAAAGAGCTATCGAACTTGAAAATGCTAATTCCTGATAAGGAGGTAACTGATTAATGGAAAGAAACCTCAGAAAGACAATGATCGGTGTTGTTACATCGGATAAGATGGACAAGACAGTAGTTGTAACTATCAAAGACAGAGTTAAGCACCCTCTTTACAATAAGATTGTTGATAAGTCTGTTAAGTATAAGGCACACGACGAGAACAACGAATGCGGTGTTGGCGACAAGGTTCAGATTATGGAATGCCGTCCAATGAGCAAGGATAAGAATTGGCGTGTAGTTGAAATCATCGAGAAGGCTAAGTAATCGTTACGATTTACAGCTTTTAAGAATATTAAAAAGTCTATTAATTTAGTCAAAAAAATAATAACTGCAACTTAGCAAAGTGTTATTTTGCAGTACGAAGGAGGTAAACACTGTGATACAACAAGAAAGTCGTTTGAAGGTTGCCGACAACACAGGCGCTAAGGAAATCCTTTGCATCCGTGTACTTGGCGGTTCAGGCAGAAGATACGCCAACATTGGTGATGTCATCGTAGCATCTGTTAAAAAGGCTGCTCCGGGTGGTATCGTTAAGAAGGGCGAAGTTGTTAAAGCAGTCATCGTTCGTACAACTAAAGGTGTACGTCGTGATGATGGTCAGTATATTCGTTTTGACGAAAATGCTGCCGTAATTATTAAGGAGGATAAAACTCCTAAAGGCACCCGTATTTTTGGCCCCGTAGCAAGAGAGCTTCGTGAAAAAGATTACATGAAGATTCTTTCTCTCGCTCCGGAAGTACTTTAATGGAGGTGCTCAGTATGAAGAAAATGTTTGTAAAGACCGGAGATACCGTTCAGGTACTTTCAGGTAAGTCAAAAGGCGTTCAGGGCGAAGTTATCGCTGTAAGTCCTGCTGAAGGCAAGGTTATCGTTAAAAAGGTTAACATTGTTACAAAGCACATCAAGCCATCAAGAGTTGGCGAGACAGGCGGACTTGTAGAAGTTGAATCAGCTCTCTACGCATCAAAAGTTCAATTAGTTTGCCCTAAGTGTAACGAAGCTACAAGAGTAGGCCACAAAAAGGGCGGCATCCGCGTTTGCAAGAAGTGCGGAAACGAGTTTTAAGAAAGGGAGGACATAACAAATGGCAGCAAGACTTAAAGAAGTATATAATTCTGAAGTTGCTCCTGCATTGATGAAGAAGTTCGAATACGATTCTGTTATGCAAATCCCAAAGCTTGACAAGATTGTACTCAATGTTGGATGCGGCGAAGCTCGTGAAAATTCAAAGGTAGTTGATTCTATCATTAATGACCTCACACAAATCGCAGGTCAAAAGCCTATCGTATGTAAGGCTAAAAAGTCGGTAGCTAACTTTAAGCTCCGTGAAGGTATGCCAATCGGCGTAAAAGTAACTCTCAGAGGCGACAGAATGTATGAATTCCTCGACAGATTTTTCAATCTCTCACTTCCAAGAGTTCGTGACTTCAGAGGTATCAATCCAAACTCATTTGACGGCCGTGGCAACTATGCTATGGGTATCAAGGAGCAGTTGATTTTCCCTGAAATCGATTACGACAAGATTGACAAGGTTCGTGGTATGGACATTATTATGGTTACCACAGCAAACACAGACGAAGAAGCAAGAGAGCTCCTCAAACTTATGGGCGCTCCGTTTGCAGAGTAAGGAGGGATTATCGTGGCAAAGACATCAATGAAAGTTAAGCAGCAAAAGCCTGCAAAGTATTCAACAAGAGAATACAACAGATGCAAGATCTGCGGTAGACCTCATGCTTACCTTCGTAAGTACGGTATATGCCGTATTTGCTTCAGAGAACTTGCTCACAAGGGTGAGATTCCCGGAGTTAAGAAATCATCTTGGTAAATCGAGAATTGCTAAATTTATAAGGAGGAAATATCAATGCATATTACAGACCCAATCGCTGATATGCTTACAAGAATTCGTAACGCGAACTCAGCAAAACACGAAACAGTAGATATTCCTGCATCAAATATGAAGAAGGCAATCGCTCAGATTCTTCTTGATGAAGGCTATATCGCATCATATAAAGTAATCGAAGACGAAAAGCAAGGTGTTATCCGTGTAACACTCAAGTACGGCGAAAACAAATCACAGGTTATCACCGGCTTGCGCAGAGTTTCAAAGCCGGGCCTTAGAATCTACTCAAATGTAGAGGATATGCCAAAGGTAATGAAGGGACTCGGTATTGCAATCGTTTCAACATCAAAAGGTATTATGACAGACAGAGAAGCTCGCAAGCAAAACGTTGGCGGCGAAGTATTAGCATTTGTTTGGTAAGGAGGTGCAGTTAGGATGTCACGTATCGGTTTAAAGCCAATCGTAATTCCTGCCGGCGTTGAAGTATCAGTAAACGCAGAAAACACTGTAACCGTTAAGGGACCAAACGGTACTCTTACTCAGGATGTTAACAAGGACATCACAGTTACAATCGAAGGCAGCGAGATTACATTACAAAGACCATCAGACGATAAGGAACACAGAGCTATGCACGGTTTGTACAGAGCACTTATCGCAAATATGGTATCAGGTGTAACAGAAGGCTTCAAGAAGAACCTTGAAGTAAACGGTGTTGGTTACAGAGTATCAGCTTCAGGCAATACTCTTACAATGAACCTCGGCTTCTCACACCAGGTTATTATGGAAGCTCCTGAAGGAGTTAAGGTAGAATGCCCTAATGCAAACGCTATCGTAATCAGCGGTGCAGATAAGCAGGCAGTCGGTCAGTTCGCAGCTCAGGTTCGCGAAAAGAGACCACCGGAGCCATATAAGGGCAAGGGCATTAAATATGCTGAAGAGCATATTCGCCGTAAAGAAGGTAAAGCAGGTAAGAAATAAAGGAAGGAGTGAATTACAATGGTTTCAAGACAAGATTCTAACATCGCAAGAAAGAAGCGTCACGTTCGTGTACGCGGTAAGATCAGCGGTACTGCTGAGTGTCCAAGACTTAACGTATATCGCTCCCTTGCAAACATCTATGTTCAACTTATCGATGATGTAGCAGGCGTAACACTTGCTCAGGCATCAACAGTTGAAAAAGACTTTGCACAATACGGCGGTAACGTTGAAGCAGCTAAGGCTGTAGGTAAAAAATTAGCAGAAAGAGCCACAGAGAAGGGCATTAAGGAATGTGTATTCGATCGTGGCGGTTACGTATATCACGGTCGTGTAGCTGCTGTTGCAGAAGGCGCTCGTGAAGGCGGACTTGAGTTCTAAGGAAGGGAGATTAATTATTATGAACAATAAAATTGATGTATCTTCAATGGAACTTGAAGAAAGAGTAGTTACTATCAATCGTGTATCAAAGACTGTAAAGGGCGGTAGAATTTTTAAGTTCGCAGCTCTCGTAGTAGTTGGTGACGGTAACGGACTTGTAGGCTTCGGTATCGGTAAGTCAGGCGAAGTTCCTGATGCAATCCGTAAGGGTATCGAAGATGCAAAGAAGAATGTAATTAAGGTTTCACTCAGAGGAACAACTATTCCTCACGAAATCAAAGGTAAGTTTGGCGCAGGCGAGGTTCTCCTTATGCCGGCTCCAAAGGGTACCGGAGTTATCGCAGGTGGCCCTGTTCGTGCAGTTGTTGAAACAGTTGGTATCAAGGACATTCGTACAAAGGCTATCCGTTCAAACAATCCTTGCAATGTTGTAAGAGCTACAATCAATGGTCTCAGCCAGCTCAGAACTGCTGAGGAAGTTGCAGCCGTTCGTGGCAAGAGCGTTAAGGAAATAGTAGGTTAAGGAGGAATTTGATTTATGAAAATCAAGCTTACAAAGAGCTTAATTGGTTGCAAGAAAGATCAAATTGCTACCGCTCACTCACTTGGTCTACGCAAGATCGGTAACGTTACAGAACAACCTGATAACGCACAAACACAAGGTAAAATCAAGAAGATTTCCCACCTTGTAACAATCGTAGAAGAATAAGGGGAGGTGCTCTAATGAAATTACATGAACTTTCTCCTGCAGAGGGCTCAAAGAAGGCTGTTAAGAGAATCGGCCGTGGCGCAGGTTCAGGCCAGGGCAAGACAGCCGGTAAGGGTCACAAAGGTCAAAAGGCACGTTCAGGTTACAGCAGAAGACCGGGCTTTGAAGGCGGTCAGATGCCACTCCAAAGACGTGTTCCTAAAAGAGGTTTTAATAACATCTTTGCAACAGAATACGCTACAGTAAATGTTTCAGACCTTGAAAAGAGATTTGAAGCAGGCGCAACTGTTGATGCAGAAAGCCTTGTAGCAAGCGGTCTTATCAAAAAGACTCTTGACGGAATCAAGGTTCTCGGTAAGGGCGAAATCACAAAGTCTTTGACTGTAAAGGTTGACGCAATTAGCGAATCTGCAAAAGCAAAAATTGAAGCAGCTGGTGGCACGGTGGAGGTGCAGTAAATGATTAAAACCATCATTAATGCATTTAAAATTCCGGAAATCAGAAAAAAACTTCTGTTTACTGCTTTTATCATTCTTATTTTCAGAATCGGTTCGGTTATTCCTGTACCGTTCGTAAATATCGTTGATGAAATCGATGTTGGTAAAGGCAACACAATTATGACTTACTTGAGTTTGATGACAGGTAGTGCTTTCACATACGGAACTATCTTTGCTATGTCAATCACTCCGTACATCAACTCATCAATCATTATTCAACTTTTGGCTGTAGCCATTCCTGCTTTGGAAAATCTCCAAAAGGAAGGCGAAGAAGGCAGAAAGAAAATTACTGCAATCACAAGATTTTTGACAGTCGCTCTCGGCTTGCTTCAATCTCTTGCATATTTCTTCTATCTTCGTGCAAACAGCTTGCTTGCAGCTGATGCAAGCGGTGTTGCATATACAGGCTTTGACGCTGTATTCCAGGCAGTTGTTATTATTGCCGTTCTTACAGCAGGCACAGCAGTTATTATGTGGCTCGGTGAACAAATTTCAATTCAAGGTATAGGTAACGGTATTTCCATTATCCTTTTTGCCGGAATTGCTTCCCGTTTCCCGACAATTATCAAGCAGTTGTTCCAATACATCTCAACAGGCAGAACCGTATATAAAGTTCTTGTTCCTGTAGTATGCGTAATCTTTGTTTTGATGATTGCATACATCGTATTGCTCGACAATGCTGAAAGAAGACTTCCTATTCAGTACGCTAAGCGTGTTGTAGGCAGAAAGATGTACGGCGGTCAAAACACACATATGCCTATCAAGGTTAATATGTCAGGCGTACTTCCAATCATCTTTGCATCATCAATACTTTCTCTTCCGGGTACTGTTCAAATGTTCCTTTCAAGCAGTAAGTATGAAGGCACTTTCTGGGAAAAGTTCTTTAACGCTTTCCAGAGTGATTCATGGTGGTATGCAGGAATGTACTTCATTTTGATTATTTTCTTTGCTTATTTCTACAGTACAATTCAGTACAACCCAATTGAAATGGCAAATAATCTTCGTAAGAACAACGGTGTTATCCCGGGTATTCGTCCGGGTAGACCTACATCAGACTACATTTTGAGAATCATTTCAAGACTTACACTTATCGGTGCCTTGATGATTTCTGTAGTTGCGTTGTTCCCAATCATTTATTCTCTTGTTTGCGATGCTGCAATCAAGCCGCTTTCGGGTGCTTCAGACAGCACAGGCGGTATGTCAATCACAATGGGTGGTACATCACTTATCATCTTGGTTGGTGTAGCTCTTGAAACAGTTCGTCAATTAGAGTCACAAATGGTTATGCGTCATTATAAAGGCTTCCTTGATTAATCGAAAGGATTTATGATATGAAACTTATTCTTTTAGGAGCTCCGGGTGCCGGCAAAGGTACTCAGGCAGAAAAGATTTGTGAAAAGTTAAATATTCCTGCAATTTCAACGGGTAACATTCTCCGTGCCGCTGTTAAGGA
This sequence comes from uncultured Eubacterium sp., assembly GCF_934561735.1. Taxonomy (GTDB): domain Bacteria; phylum Bacillota; class Clostridia; order Oscillospirales; family Acutalibacteraceae; genus Eubacterium_R. The sequence continues at coordinate 66,616 of NZ_CAKTGT010000003.1, read as the reverse complement.
CGGCACAGAGATGGGCCTTAAGGCAAAAAGTTATATGGATGCCGGCCAGCTCGTTCCTGATGAAGTTGTTATCGGAATTATCAAGGATCGTCTTAATGACGATGATTGTAAAAACGGATTTATTCTCGATGGATTTCCTCGTACAATTCCGCAGGCTCAGGCTTTGCTTGACAGCGGTGTAGATATTGATAAGGTTATTGATATCGAAGTACCTGATGAAGCCATCACAAAGAGAATGTCCGGACGCCGCGTTTGCTCAAAATGTGCAAATTCTTACCATATTGAGTACAAAAAACCAAAGGTAGACGGAATTTGCGATGCTTGCGGCGGAGAATTGATTCAGCGTAAAGACGATGCTCCTCAGACTGTTCTTGACCGTCTTGTAGAATATCACAAGATGACAGAACCGCTTAAGGGATTTTATGAGAATCTCGGTAAGCTCAAGGTTGTTGAAGGTCAGGAAGATGTAGCTGATACAACAAAGCTCGTTTTTGATGCATTGGAGGATTAACATGATAGTGCTAAAAAGCAGTCGTGAACTCGAGCTTATGAAAGAAGCTTGTATAATTTCGGCTCAGGCATTACAGGTGGCAGGTGAGGCCGTTAAACCCGGTGTCACAACATGGGAGATTGATAAAATCGCTTATGATTTTATCAAGAAATGCGGGGCTACCCCTAATTTCCTGAACTATGGCGGATATCCTGCTACCGCATGTATATCTATAAATGATGAAGTAATCCACGGTATCCCAAGTAAAGACAGAGTTATAAAAGATGGCGACATCGTTTCTATCGACTTGGGTGCTGCAAAGCACGGATATAACGGCGACAATGCTGCTACTTTTATCTGCGGGACTTGCTCTCCCGAGGTAAAGCGGCTGGTGGACACAACCAGAGAATCTCTGTATAAGGGAATTGAGGCTGCTGTTCCGGGCAACAGAATCGGCGATATCGGTCACGCAGTGCAATCATATTGTGAAGAGCGTGGATACGGTGTAGTTCGTGACTTTGTCGGTCACGGCGTAGGCACAAAACTTCATGAAGAACCAAGCGTACCGAACTTCGGACACGCAGGTCGTGGTATCCGACTATCACCCGGAATGACATTGGCAATTGAACCGATGATAAATCTGGGAACCTATAAGGTTAAACAGCTCTCCGACGGATGGACTGTAAAAACCTGTGACGGCAAACCGGCGGCTCACTTTGAGCATACCATTGCCATTACATCAAACGGTCCGGTAATCTTAACAAGGGCTTAACGATAGGCGAGTTGAATTGCAGGCGAATACGCCGTAATGTGATTCCAGATAGAAACAACATCATACTAATAATTAATTAGCGAGGTAAAATGATGTCTAAGTCAGATATGATAGAAGTTGAAGGTACTGTGGTTGAATTGTTACCTAACACAACTTTCAAGGTAGCGTTACAAAACGACCACATTATTACAGCCCATATCAGCGGAAAGCTCAGAATGAACAACATTCGCATCCTTCCCGGTGATAAGGTAACAATGGAAATGTCACCGTACGACTTAACAAAGGGTCGTATCATTTGGCGTTCAAAGTAAATTTAAGGAGGATATTCAAATGAAAGTTAGACCTTCTGTAAAGAAAATTTGCGATAAATGCAAAGTTATCAAGCGCAATGGAAAAGTAATGGTTATCTGTGAAAATCCAAAGCACAAACAGCGTCAGGGCTAATCCTGAACTAATAATCGGAGGTAAACTGTAGTATGGCACGTATTTCAGGTGTTGACTTACCTAATGACAAGAGAGTTGAAATCGGTCTTACCTATATTTACGGTATAGGCAAAACAACCTCAGACAAGATCATCGAAGCAACAGGCGTTAATCCAGACACACGTTGCAGAGATTTAACAGAAGAAGATGTAAAGAAGCTTAGCGATTACATCACTCATAACCTTGATGTTGAAGGTGACTTGAGAAGAAAAGTTGCGTTCGATATTAAGAGACTTAAAGAAATCGGTTGCTACCGCGGAACTCGCCACATCAAGGGTCTTCCTGTAAGAGGACAGACTTCTAAGAACAATGCGAGAACACGCAAGGGTCCAAAGAGAACCGTAGCAAACAAGAAGAAGTAAAGTAGGAGGAATATTCAGTATGGCTACTAAAAAGACAGCTTCACCGCGTAAAAGACGCGAGAAGAAGAATATTGAGCGTGGTGTTGCTCATATTCAGTCAACCTTCAACAATACTATCGTAACAATCAGTGATACACAGGGCAACGCAGTTTCATGGGCATCAGCCGGTGAAATGGGTTTCCGTGGTTCAAAGAAATCAACTCCGTTTGCAGCTCAAACAGCAGCAGAAACAGCTGCTAAGATTGCAACAGAGCATGGTATGAAAACTGTTGAAGTTTATGTTAAGGGTCCGGGTGCAGGTCGTGAAGCAGCAATCAGAGCACTTCAGTCAGCAGGCCTCGATGTAAGTCTTATTAAAGATGTTACTCCTATCCCACATAACGGATGTCGTCCGCCAAAGAGACGTCGTGTATAATTTATTGGAGGTTACTTGATATGGCAAGATATACAGGACCTGCTTGTAAGCTTTGCCGTCGTGAAGGAAAAAAGCTTTTCCTCAAGGGCGACAGATGTTATACAGGCAAATGTGCATTGGAGCGTCGCTCATATGCACCGGGCCAACATGGTCAAAATCGTAAAAAGACTTCAGAATATGGTTTGCAGCTTCGTGCAAAGCAGTCTGCTCGTAGATATTATGGCGTAAGCGAAGGTCAGTTCCATAAGTATTTCCTTATGGCTGAGCGTAAAGAAGGCGTTACAGGTACAAACCTTCTTCAACTCTGCGAAAGCCGTCTTGACAATATCGTATATACAGCCGGTTTTGCAAGCTCAAGAGCTCAGGCTCGTCAGCTCGTAAATCATGCTCACTTCACCGTTAACGGTGCAAAGGTAGACATTCCGTCATACCTTGTAAAAGCCGGTGACGTAATTGCTGTTAAGGACACAAGCAAGTCAACAGATGAGTTTAAGGCTCTTGTTGAATCAAATGCTTCTCGCACAATTCCTAAGTGGATTGATGCAGACGCTCAGGCTATGACAGCAAAGGTTGTTGCTCTCCCTGAAAGAGAAGAAATCGCAACACCTGTTGAAGAGCACTTAATCGTTGAGTTCTACTCTAAATAATAAGCTGATTATATTGGTTTGTTATTTAGCGAAAACAAAGCTATATATTTTAGGAGGCTTTTAGATGATTGAAATTGATAAGCCTAATATCGAAATAGTAGATTTATCTACTCAGGGAAGCAGAAGCGTAGGCAGATTTGTTGTTGAACCTCTTGAAAGAGGCTTCGGCACAACTCTCGGAAACTCGATGAGAAGAGTTCTTCTCTCATCGCTTCCGGGTTACGCTATTACTTCTGTAAAGATTGACGGTGTACAACACGAATTTTCAACTATTCCTCATGTAAAAGAGGATGTAACTGAAATTGTTCTTAACCTCAAAAATGTAATTCTTAAGATTCATGACGAAGATCCTAAAACCCTTTATATTAACGCAAAGGGTGAGGGTGAAATCACTGCTGCCGATATTGAACACGACGACAGTGTTGAAATCTTGAATCCGGAACTTCATCTTGCTTATCTTGATGAAGGTGCTGATGTTGTTATGGAACTCACAGCGGATAACGGTAGAGGATATGTTCCTTGCGACAGAAACAAGCAAATTATGGAACTCCCAATCGGCACTATTGCCATTGACTCTATCTACACACCTGTATTAAAGGTTAATTACACAGTAGAAAATACTCGTGTAGGACAACAAACTGATTTTGACAAACTTATCCTTGATGTTGAAACTGACGGAACTATCCCTGCAGATGAAGCCGTTTCGCTTGCTGCAAAGATTCTTAATGAACATCTTAACCTTTTTGTTGACCTTTCTGAAGAAATGGGCAACGCAGAAATCATGGTTGAAAAAGACGATGACGGAAAAGAAAAGGTTCTTGAGATGACTATTGAAGAACTTGATCTTTCTGTTCGTTCATTCAACTGCTTGAAGAGAGCGGGAATCAACACAGTAGGGGATTTGATTGGCAAATCTGAAGACGATATGATGAAAGTCAGAAACCTTGGTCGTAAGTCACTTGACGAAGTAATCGGTAAGCTTGCTTCTCTTGGTTTCAAACTTAGCAAGGAAGAAGACTAAAGGAGGGAATTTCAATGCCAGGTAGCAGAAAACTCGGTCGTCCTACCGACCACAGACAGGCTATGCTTAGAGGATTGGTTACTTATCTTCTTGAAAACGGCAGAATTGAAACAACCGTTACTAGAGCTAAAGAAGTTCGTGCTATGGCCGACAGAATGATTACTCTCGGCAAGGAGAACACACTTCACTCAAGAAGACAGGCTCTTGCTTATGTTACTAAGGAAGATGTTGTTAAAAAGCTTTTTGATGAAATTGCTCCAAAGTATGAAGATAAAAACGGTGGTTACACTCGTATAATTAAAACAGGTCCTCGCAGAGGCGATGCCGCAGAAATGTGCATTATTGAACTTGTTTAATTAAAAAGCATACAGCACTCAAGTATTGATTTACTTGGGTGCTTTTTCTTGTATTAAAGCCTTGTTTGTGGTATAATAATATGAATTAATTTATTGAGGTATTGTTATGACTTTATTGGTTCTTGACGGCAACAGTATAATAAATCGTGCGTTTTACGGCATAAAACTTTTGACTACAAAAAACGGCGATTATACCAATGCAATATACGGATTTTTAAATATGATGCTTCGCTTTGAGGATATGTGCAAGCCCGATGCGGTTTCAGTTGCTTTTGATTTGCACGCACCGACTTTTAGGCATAAAATGTATGATGAATACAAAGCCGGCAGACACGCTATGCCCGATGAACTTCGCTCTCAAATGCCTGTGCTTAAGAATATTTTGCACCTCTTAGGCATTAAAACCGTAGAATGTGAGGGCTGGGAAGCCGATGATATTCTCGGAACATTTGCAAGAGTTTGCAGAGAAAACGGCGACGCTTGCTATCTTGCAACAGGCGACAGAGACAGCTTGCAACTTGCTCATGACGGCGTTAAGGTGCTCCTTGCAAGAACAAAAAGCACCGATATTATGGATGAAAAGGCAATATTTGAAGAATACGGCGTTCAACCTATTGACCTTATTCAGGTAAAGGCTTTGCAGGGCGACAGCTCCGATAATATTCCGGGCGTTCAGGGCGTAGGTCCAAAGACTGCACTTGACCTTATTTCTCGTTTTAAGACTGTTGATAATATTTATGAGAATATTGATACCATTGATATTAAAGAGGGCGTTCGCAACAAACTTAAAAATGATAAAGAAAATGCCTATCTTTCATTAAAACTCGGTGAGATTGTAACCGATGCACCGATTAATACCGATATTAGCGAATACAAACTTAATGACGGTGACAAAAAAGCCGCTGCAGCTGAATTTGCAAGACTTGAACTTTTCAGCCTTATGGATAAATTCAACCTCAACGCAAACGATGCGGTTGTTGCAACTGCCGAAGAGGAAGTTGTACCTCGTGAACTTGAAAGATTAACTTGCGTTGACGCCGATTATTTGCTTGAAAAAATCGGCAACAATGATGCTTATTATTATCCTGAAATTGTAGACAATTCGGTGACTGATTTGTATTTTGCATTTGGCGACCAAATTATCGTTATGCCGAGCGAAACTCCCGAGTTCAAGTATTTTGTTCGCAATTTTTTTGAAAATGAAAATTGCGAAAAGTACACCTATAATTCAAAATATTCTCACCGCCTTGCAAAAGAATTAGGCGTTGAGTGTAAAAATGTCTGCGGCGACCTTATGCTTTCGGCATATCTTCTCAAACCGTCAGATAACAATTATTCAATCGACCATCTTTGCATGGAGTACGGCGTTGCTGCTCCGGAATATAAAAACTCTCTCGGCGGCAGTGATGAAAGAGTGGTTAATGCTTCGGTTCTTATGCCGCTTTTTGAAAAGACAAATTCGCTTCTTGAAGAAGCAAATCAAACAGAACTTCTCAATACAATCGAACTTCCTCTTGCACGGGTTCTTGCAAAAATGGAAATCGAGGGCTTTGCTGTTGATAAGCAGGGCATTGAGGATTTCGGCAAAAGGCTGTCAACACGAATTGATGAACTTACAGAGATGATTTACGGCTTTGTCGGTCACGAATTCAATATCAATTCACCAAAGCAGTTGGGAGTTGCACTTTTTGAAGATTTAGGCTTGCCGTGTAAGAAAAAGACAAAGAGCGGCTATTCAACAAATGCAGAAGTTCTTGAGGGCTTGCGTAACGAAAATCCGGTTATCAACTGCATTTTGGAATACAGAACACTTACAAAATTGAAGTCAACTTATTGCGAAGGCTTGCTAAAGGCTATTCAATCAGACGGCAGAATTCACACTTCGTTTAATCAGGTGGAAACTCGAACAGGCAGAATTTCGTCACTTGAACCGAATTTGCAAAACATTCCTATTCGCACCGAACTCGGCAGAGAAATGCGAAAATTTTTCATTGCCAAAGACGGTGATGTGCTTGTTGATGCCGATTACAGCCAGATTGAACTTCGCGTTCTTGCCGACCTTGCAAACGATGAAAATATGATTAACGCTTTCAACAGCGGTGCGGATATTCATACTTCAACCGCCGCTCAGGTGTTTAATATGCCCGAGGAGTTTGTTACAAAGCAAATGCGTTCATCTGCAAAGGCTGTCAATTTCGGTATCGTTTATGGCATCGGTGCGTTCAGCCTTGCAAAAGATATCGGTGTTTCACGCAAGGAGGCACAGGAATATATCGACAATTACCTTGCAACTTACAGCGGAGTAAACAAGTATATGACCCATGTGATTGACCTTGCAAAAGAAAAAGGCTACAGCGAAACTTTGTTTAAGCGTCGCAGATATTTGCCTGAACTCAACGCAACCAACCATATGGTTAAGGCGGCAGGCGAGCGAATCGCAAGAAATATGCCTATTCAGGGCACAGCAGCCGATATTATCAAAATCGCAATGATTAAGGTTGATAAGAGACTTGACGATGAAAAACTTGACGCTCGCCTGATTTTGCAGGTGCACGATGAACTTATTGTTGAAACAAGCGAAGCCGATTCAAAAAAGGTGCTTGAAATCGTAACCGAGGAAATGGAAAATGCTTGTCAAATGAAAGTTAAACTCCGTGCAGACGGTGCAATCGGCAAGGATTGGTACACCGCACATTAAATTACCAAATAAAAACGATTGTAGGGGAGAATATCATTCTCCCGAAATAATTATGAATATAGAAAAGTTTGAAGAAAAGCACCTTGACGGTGTTGAAAAAACAGAAAAAACCTGCTTCGCACATCCGTGGAGCAGGGAGGATTTAAAAAATCAAATCGGTCTTGATACATCACATTTTCTTGTTGCAACGGTTGACGGAAATGTTGCGGGATATATGGGACTTCAGATTTTCGGCGGTGAGGGGTATGTAACAAATGTTGCCGTTCTGCCCGAATATCGCAAGCAGGGCATCGCCGAAGCGTTGGTAAGGGAACAGATGAAAAACAATATGTCGTTCATCACCCTTGAGGTTAGAGAGAGCAATCTCCCGGCAATATCGCTTTACACAAAATGCGGATTTAAAAATGTCGGCATCCGCCCTAATTTTTACACCGACCCTACGGAAAATGCAATAATAATGACGCATAAATTTGAGGAATAGTTATGGACTTTTTATATACTGAAATCAGTCTGTTTATAAGATTAGGTTTAATTTTTCTTGTCGTATTTTTCGCTGTATATTTGCTTCCTAAATATATTTTATATTTTACTTCTACTTACCGTAAAGACACCAAAAAATCAGCATTCAAAGTATTAAATGATGTTGGTGCTCAAGGTGAATACAGAATATACAAATGTTTGCGAAAATACGAAAAGCAGGGTGCTCGCTTTTTGTTCAATACATATTTGCCAAAAGGGGAAAGCGGAGAAACAACAGAAATCGATGTAATTATGATTTGCTATCAGGGAATATTTGTTTTTGAAAGTAAAAATTATAGCGGTTGGATTTTCGGTAATGAAAAATATAAAACTTGGACTCAAACTTTACCGCAAGGTAAAGGTAAAAAAGCAAAGAAAGAAAAGTTTTTAAATCCCATAATGCAAAATAAACTTCATATCGAATGTTTGCAGGAAGTGCTTGGCGATGATTTAGAAAATGTTCCGATCTTTTCTGTAGTCGTTTTTTCAAACAGATGTGAATTAAAAAAGTTAGAACTCAGTTCAAATGAAGCAGTGGTTATAAAAAGAGAAAAATTACCGTTGCTTGTTAAAAAGTATTGTAAAGTTAAATCTTTTTTAACATATGAAAAAATTGAAGAATTATATAAAACATTGTATCCACTTACCCAATTTAGTAATGAGGTTAAGAAAAAACATATTGAGGATATACAAAAACATTTATGAGGATAAATAAATGAAAATTTTAGGAATAGAAAGTTCTTGCGACGAAACTGCCGCTTCGGTGGTTGAAGACGGACGCAAGGTGTTGTCAAATATAATAGCAACCTCTTTGGAGGAGCATAAACTGTACGGCGGCGTTGTGCCGGAAATCGCATCTCGCCGACACGCCGAGAGTATCAGCGGCGTTGTTGAAGAAGCCCTGTCACAGGCAGGTTGCACTATGGATGACATTGATGCAATAGCTGTTACTTATGCCCCGGGTCTTATCGGTTCACTTCTTGTAGGGGTTAATTTTGCAAAAGGTCTTGCAACCGCCACAGGTACACCGCTTGTTCCGGTTCATCATTTAAGAGGACATATTGCATCAAATTACATTTCAAGCGACATTGAGCCGCCGTTTTTGTGCCTTGTTGTCAGCGGAGGTCACAGCCATATAGTTGCCGTAAAATCCTATACCGATTTTGAAGTTATCGGCAAAACCCGTGACGATGCGGCAGGCGAAGCACTCGACAAAGCCGGCAGAACCATGGGACTTGAATATCCCGGCGGTATCAGTATTGACAAGCTGTCGCCGAGCGGAGATGAAAACGCTTTTAAGTTCCCCGTGCCGAAAATTCACGATGCACCTTACGATTATTCGTTTTCGGGTCTTAAAACCGCCGTTATCAATATAATACATAACGCAAAACAGAAAAATGAAGAAATCAATATTGCAGATTTGGCGGCGTCTTTTCAAAAAAGTGTTGTTGACCTTTTACTTTCGCATTTTGAGAGTGCGGCGGAAAATTTCGGTTATAATAAACTTGTAATTGCCGGCGGAGTTTCGGCAAACAGCAAGCTCAGAGCCGAAGCAAAGAAAAACTGCGATAAGCACGGTTGGAATTTATATTTGCCGGAACTTAAATATTGCGGCGACAATGCAGCAATGATTGCTTCACAAGGCTATTATGAATATAAAGCAGGTACCGTTGCAAAGGAAAACTTAAACGCTTATGCCACTATGCCGCTTGATGATTTACAATATTGACAAAAAATTGTCAATTTGAAACGGATTAATGTGACAAATTAATGAATTTTGCTTTTTTCTATTGAAATTTAATTCAATTATAAGTATAATCATACTAACAAATCAGTATGCGTTACTGTAACTGATTTTAGGCTGAAAAGCCACAGACCAAATGTAAATTATATAAAGGAGAATAGATTATGGAATCAAAACTCACAAAGAATCCATCTTTACTTGCTTGGCTCGACGAAAAAGTTGAACTTTTGAAGCCTTCAAAAATTGTATGGATTGACGGTTCAAAGGAGCAAATCGACGCTCTTAAGGCTGAAGCTGTTGAAACAGGCGAAATGATTAAGCTTAACGAAGAGCTTCTTCCTGATTGCTATCTTCACAGAACAGCAGAGAACGATGTTGCCCGTGTAGAGGACCGTACTCTTATCTGTACAACAAAGGAAGAGGATGCCGGTCCTACAAACCACTGGATGGCTCCTGACAAGGCATACGATATGCTTTACAAAATTGCGGCAGGTTCTTACGAAGGCAGAACAATGTACATCATCCCTTATTCAATGGGTCCTGTAGGTTCTCCTCTTGCTAAAATCGGTATCGAAATCACAGACTCAATCTATGTTGTTCTTAACATGAACATTATGACAAGAGTCGGTGCAAAGGTTCTCGATGTATTGGGCGACAGCAACGACTGGGTTCGCGGTATGCACTGCAAATGTAATGTAGACCCTGAAAACAGATGGATTGTTCAGTTCCCTGAAGACAATACTATTATCTCTGTTAACTCTGCATACGGCGGTAATGTACTTCTCGGTAAGAAGTGCTTCGCTCTTCGTATTGCTTCATATCTCGGTAAGAATGAAGGCTGGCAGGCAGAGCATATGCTCATCCTCGGTCTTGAAAAGCCAAACGGCGAAATCAAGTACATCTGTGCAGCATTCCCGTCAGCTTGCGGTAAGACAAACCTTGCAATGCTTATCCCACCTGAAGGATACAGAAATAAGGGCTACAAGATTTGGACAGTAGGCGATGATATCGCTTGGATTAAGAAGGGTCCGGACGGAAGACTTTATGCTATCAACCCTGAAAACGGCTTCTTCGGCGTTGCTCCGGGTACAAATATGAAGTCAAATCCTAACGCTCTTAAGTCAACAATGAAGGGCACAATCTTTACAAACGTTGCTCACAACCTTGACAACAACACTGTTTGGTGGGAAGGTCTTGATAAGAATCCGCCTGCAAATGCTATTGACTGGAAGGGTAATCCTTGGAACGGTCAAACATCAACAGAAAAGGGTGCTCATCCAAACTCAAGATTTACTGCTCCTACAGCAAACTGCCCTTGCCTCTCATCAGAATTCGACAATCCAAACGGTGTTCCGATTTCTGCTTTCGTATTCGGCGGTCGTCGTGAAAAGCTCACTCCGCTTGTATATCAGTCAAAGAGCTGGAACAACGGTGTATTCGTAGGTTCAATTATGGGTTCTGAAACAACAGCTGCCGCTACAGGTGCTGTCGGCGTAGTTCGTCGTGACCCTATGGCTATGCTTCCTTTCTGCGGTTATAATATGGGTGACTATTGGAAGCACTGGATTGAAATCGGCGAAACTCTCGATGAGGATAAGGCTCCTAAAATCTTCAATGTTAACTGGTTCCGTAAGGATGAAGACGGCAACTTCTTGTGGCCTGGATTCGGTGATAACTTCAGAGTTCTTGACTGGATTATCGACCGTTGCGAAGGTAAGGTTGACGCTCAGGAAACAGCTATCGGTTATCTTCCTTATGCTAAGGATATCAACCTTGAAGGTCTTGATATGACTGAAGAAGAAGTTGACAAGATTCTTGATGTTGATAAGGACGCTTGGGAAGAAGAACTCAAGGGTGTTGATGAACTTTACGCTAAGTTTGGCGATAGGCTTCCTAAGGAGCTTGCAGACGAACTTGCATCTGTAAAGGCTGCACTCAAAGACTAATTCCTAATCGAAAATATTGATTAATTGAAATCCCCGGAGTAATCCGGGGATTTTGTGCGTTTAAAAATATATTCTTACATTATTGTAATTGAACATGTCACCAAAAATTAATTTCCGTGTTGTATTCTTAATATTAAAGAAAAGGTGAAATTTGTTTATTCTTTTTTAAGATTCTTTATAAGTTTTTTCCTTTTCTTTAACACAATATGAAAAAAGCAATGTTAAACTTTAGAACATAAAGGGTAATGACTTTTCTGCCGATTTAGGTGGCTTTATTCTTATTTATTTGTGAATTGAGGAGATGTGGATATGAATATGTTAGTAACTCTTAACAGCGGTTATGTTTTGCCGTTGTGCACAATGCTTAAATCAATTGCTTGTTCAAACGAGGGAACAAGGATTGATTTGTATATTGTTCATTCTTCGCTTACCATTGCGGATTTTAGGGAAATTAACTCGGTGACAAAAAATACAAATATCAAATTTCATCCTATAAAGGTTGACAATTCGTTGTTTGATTCTGCTCCGACTTGCAAACGAATTTCTAAAGAAACTTATTATAGGATTTTTGCAAGTGAGCTTTTGCCAAGCAACCTTGATAGAATTTTGTATATCGATCCCGACACCGTGGTTATCAACCGTCTTGATGATTTTTATAAATCCGATTTTAACGGCAATGTTTTGATTGCCGCAAAGCATTTTGATGGTGCTATGGATTCGTGGAACAGAAAAAGACTTGGTATCAAAAAATCAAAAAGATATGTCAACGCCGGTATAATGCTGTTTAATCTTGACCTTATGCGAAAGGTTTTTTCGGCAGACAGGGTGTTTGAAATCATCAAAAAGAAAAAATCAATCTTGTTCCTTGCCGACCAAGATGTAATCAACATTATGTATGATGGCTTAATCGGTCTTTATGATGAATATGTAATCAATCTTGATGAGCGTTGCTTTGCACGACTTTTGAAGAAAATGCCTCTTGAAAGAGCAATGGAATATGCAAATGAACATACGGATATTATTCACTTCAACGGCAAGTACAAACCGTGGAAAAGCGGATACAAAGGTATGTTGGACGGCTATTGGCATTATTATAATCGTATGCCAATCCTGCAACCGAGGAGGTATTATGATGAAACTGCTTAAAAAATACTTCAAAGTCCCTCCGAAAAATGTTTGCATAATTTATGGTGTGGCATTTGCTTTTCTTGTCGCTTTGTTTTTGGCGGTGTATTTTACCGTTGGCAAACAGCTGACCGAATTCGTATCCGATACAAAAAGTTTTGACGCTTGGCTGTCACAATACAAGAGTTTCAGTGCGGTTGTGTTTATCTTTATTCGTGCATTTCAAACAGTGATTAAGATTATACCTGCCGAACCGTTGGAGATTGCGTCAGGCTACGCTTTTGGCACTTGGGGAGGGCTTCTTTATTGCTCAATCGGCACATTTATAGGTTCGCTTGTAATCGTCTTTCTTTCAAAAGTGTTTGGACAAGCGTTCATCGGTGCTTTTGTAAATGAAGAGCAAATAAAACAGCTAAGGGTTTTGAGTGATACAGATAATCAAAATCTCTTTTTGTGGATATTTTATCTTATCCCCGGAACACCAAAAGACATTTTTACATATATCGTTTCGGCAACCGATATTAATTTGTTCAGGTTCTTTGCAATAACAACAATTGCACGAATTCCGTCAATAATCACATCAACTGTTTGTGGCAACGAATTGATGAACAACAACATAAAATCCGCTGTGATTATATTTGTTTTGACAGCGGCTGTTTCGGGAGTGTGTGCAATCATTTATAAAAAACATAATGACAAAAAGCAAAAAATTAATGTATAAATAAAAAAGTCAGCCCTTTTGAATCTTTTGAGGACTGACTTTATTATTTGGAGTTTTACTTGTCGTTTTTGTCAAGCATTCTGATTATGTTGAGATTCGTTTCAAATACTTGTCTGTGCTGTTTGCGGAGAACCGAAAGTACAACGCCTGCAAAGAAGTTCATTCCCGATACAATACCGAATGTAACGGAAGCGAGGAATGTCGGAATTCTCGGTACCAATCCCGTTTCAATATATTCAATAAATACCGGGATAAAAAATGCAATCGCCACCGCCATAAGTATAGCGGCTATAATCGAGAAAAACGAAAGTGGTTTGGTATCTCTGAACAGCATTCCGATGGTTTTGAGCACCTTAAAGCCGTCGGAATATGTATTGAGTTTGCTCTCGCTTCCTTCCTCACGGTCTTGGTAATCAATAGGTATTTCAACTATTTTAAAGTTGTTGTCAAGTGCAAAGATGGTCATTTCCGTTTCAATTTCAAAACCTTTGCATAAAACAGGAAATGATTTTGCAAAATCACGGCTGAATGCCCTTGCACCTGTCATAACATCGTTGATTTTTGAATGAAAAAGAAAGTTAATCATATCCTTTACAAGCACATTTCCGAAGTTGTGAAAGCGGCGTTTGTTCATTTCAAAATATGTAGAACTGAGTCTGTCACCGACCGCCATATCGGCTCTGCCTTCAAGTACTTCTTTTTCAAGCACGGGTGCAAATTTTGCCGGATATGTGTTGTCACCGTCTGCCATAATATAGCAGTCTGCGTCTATATCTCTGAACATTGAGCGTACAACATTGCCTTTGCCTTGGCGAACTTCTTTTTTTACGGTTGCACCGGCTTTTTTTGCAATCTCATATGTGCCGTCGGTTGAGTTGTTGTCGTAAACAAAGATTTCGGCATGCGGTAAATGCTCTTGAAAATCTTTGATTACTTTTTCTATTGTTTTTGCTTCGTTGTAGCATGGAATTAATACTGCTGTTTTCATTGTTTACTTCCTAATTTTATTTTATTTTTTTAAATGCGGCATAATATTTGTTTTTGTATATTAATTGATAATCGTCATCGTTGATAAGATTAATATATATCGGCTTTTCGGATGATTTATCAATAATGGCATAGTTAAAGCCGTATTTGTTAAATACTTTTTTGTAATTCTTTTTGCCGTTTGACATCTTCATATATTCCGTTAAGTAATCGTATTCGTGATTTGCTTCTTTAACAAACGAATCCGCACGGGCATCAATGTAGGTAGTATATCCTTTGAATTCAAGGTATCCGCCGGTGTTAAAGCCGTTGTATAGCCTTAAATCCTTAACATTGTTTTTGTCAATGTCCTCCTGCATTTTGTCTATTGTTTTGTCCAAGGCTATTGTTGTTTTGTTTCCGCCGTCATACTTTATGTAAGTTGAAGCCTGCTTGTAAAAGCTGTTTGCAAGTATTCCGATAATGCCTACACAAAATACAATTATTAAAGCAACGGTTATTTTAATAAGACCTTTGGAGTTTTGATTACTTTCCGTCTTTTGATTTTCCCGGTCTTTTTGTATCATTTTTTTGAATATTGCACGAAAATCAACATTGTCAATATATTTAAGTGTTGACGGAATTGCACAGATTATAAAATACGGTATAAGCTTGATGTACATCATCATCATTAAAGCGGTTCCGACAGTCAGCAAAACATATCTTAAATTTGTTTTACCTTTTTTGTAGAAAAGGTAAATTGCAAGGATTACACCAAGCTCAAAGAAGTCGGAAACAGATGAAAAATCAAGTGAAAATGTAAGCGGCTGAAGTTCACCTATGGAGCTGTTTACCTTGTCGCCGATTGAGGTTGTGAATAAGAATGAAAGACCTTTTATTCCGTATGGAGTTATAAGCCCGAACACAGCCATTATTATTGCAACAATTATGAGCGGCATCAGCTTGCAGCAGGCGATTGATTTGCCTTTGATTTTTATAGGCAAAGCGTTTGCCATATACGGCAACAACACTATAAACAGCATTGTCCACATTGAGGCGTGCAGATTAACCACAAGTACTGATAAAATCGGAAGAGGTATCAAGTGCTTCCAATTGTTGTTTTTTACGAATTTTTCAAGGCAAATAAGTTCAATGAGAATTAGTGAATATGTAAAAATCTGAGGTCTTGTAACAAAAAAGTCACCCATTGCAAGAGCGGCGGCAAATGTTGCAAAACTTGCCACAATCGGCTTGTTTGATATTTGCAGGCACAGCTTTTTGAACAAAACTATAAATACGCAATACATTATAAGCACGAGGAGCATAGGACCGAAAAATCCCATAAGGCTGTACAGCTTGTAATATATTATATCCGACAACCATTGTTGAACAACAAGGTCCATATCGGTGTGAAAAGTCAAAAAGTCTTTTGTAGGAATTCCGTTGTTGCAGATGTATTCACCTGTTTTGATAATCCAATAGGTATCGTTGTCAGTTGACCACCTTGCCATAAATAATGATAAAAAAGGCAATACCGATATAACTGCCGTTATTATTTTTATTATTCTGTCGGTCAACTTTTTATCGTTTGTTGCACTTGTCTTTTCCATATTTTCTCCTTTGTAATACTCTTAATGTTAATTATACACATATTAAGACTGTAAATCAATGCTATATTTGTACAAATTGAATACTGTTTTACTGTGTAAGTTTACATATATAATACGATAAGTTTTTCTTGCACATTCGGTTGTAATTTGGTACAATAAAAACGATAATAAAGATTTTTAAAGGAGCTTTTTTATGGATTCATTATGTAAAAAAGAACTTGAGATTTATGCCACAAAAATTCGTATGGGCATAATTGAGGGTACTTATAATGCAAAAGCAGGACATCCGGGCGGCTCGCTTTCTGCGGCAGATGTTTTTGCTTATCTTTATGAAAAGGAAATGAGAGTAGACCCTAAGAACCCTAAGTGGGACGATAGGGACAGACTTGTTCTTTCAAAGGGCCATTGTGCACCGGGTTTGTATGCTGCTCTTGCATACAAGGGATTTTTCCCGGTTGAGGATTTGAAAACACTTCGTCACATTGATTCTTATCTTCAGGGTCACCCTAATATGAATACCGTTCCGGGTGTTGATATGAGCACGGGCTCTCTCGGTCAGGGCATCAGCGTTGCTGTCGGTATGGCAAAGGGTGCAAAGTATCTCGGCAAGGATGTAAATATTTACTCTGTTTTGGGTGACGGTGAAATCGAAGAAGGTCAGGTTTGGGAGGCAATGATGTTTGCTAACCAATACAAGCTTGACAATCTTTGCATTATCATCGACTGCAACGGTCTTCAGATTGACGGTCCTTGCAGTGAGGTTATGTCTGCAGAGCCTATCGACGAAAAAGTTAAGGCTTTCGGCTTTGATGTTATCACTATCGACGGCAATGATTTTGACGAAATCGAAAAAGCTTTTGATGCTTTCCATAAGTCAAGAAAGCCTTTTGCAATTATTATGAACACTGTAAAGGGCAAGGGCGTTTCTTATATGGAAAATCAAGTCGGATGGCACGGCAAAGCTCCTAACGAAGAAGAATATAACATTGCTATGGCAGAACTTAATGCCAAGCTTGCAGAATTGGAGGCGTAAGTATGAGCGAAGTAAAATGTATTGCTACCCGTGACAGCTACGGTAACGCACTTAAAGAACTTGCGGCAAGCGGAGCAGATAAACTCGTTGTTCTTGACGCCGACCTTGCGGCTGCAACAAAAACCGGCATTTTCAAAAAGGATTATCCCGACAGACATTTTGATTGCGGTATCGCAGAAGCAAATATGATTTGTGCCGCAGCAGGTATGAGCACTATGGGACTTGTTCCGTTTGCTTCATCATTTGCAATGTTTGCGGCAGGCAGAGCTTTTGAGCAGGTTCGCAACTCAATCGGTTATCCGCATCTTAATGTAAAAATCGGTGCAACTCACGCCGGTATTTCCGTAGGTGAGGACGGTGCAAGCCATCAGTGCTGTGAAGATTTTGCACTTATGCGTTCAATTCCGGGCATGGTTGTTATTTGTCCGGCGGATGATGTTGAAGCAAAGCAGGCTGTTAAGGCTGCTTATGAATACGAAGGTCCTGTATATTTGAGATTCGGCAGACTTGCCGTTCCTGTATTCCACGATGACAGCTATAAGTTTGAAATCGGCAAGGGTGAGATTATTAAAGAGGGCAAGGATGTAACAATCGTTGCAAACGGTCTTATGGCTGCCGAAGCTGTTGAAGCGGGCAAGACTCTCGCAGAGCAGGGAATAGATGCCGAAATCATTAACATTGCAACTATTAAGCCTCTTGATGAGGAACTCATTGTTGCCTCGGCAAAGAAAACAGGCAAGGTTGTAACCGTTGAAGAACACAATATTATCGGCGGTTTGGGCGAAGCTGTATGCTCTTGCCTTTCGGAAAAATGCCCTACTCCGGTTAAGCGTATCGGCGTAAATGATGAGTTCGGCCATTCGGGCCCTGCAAAGGATCTTCTCAAGCAGTTTGGCCTTTCGGCAGAAAACATTGTAAAGGTTACAACAGAATTTGTTAAATAATTAACATTTATTATTGATTTATCAATAAAGATACTGTATAATACTATTGTTAAAAATTCATAAAGGAGATAAAATCATGGAAGCACTTAACAAAAAGACTATCGAAGATATTGATGTAAAGGGCAAAAGAGTTCTTGCCCGTTGCGACTTCAATGTTCCTCTTATGGACGGCGAAATCACAAATGATAAAAGAATTGTAGCGGCTTTGCCTACAATTAAGTATTTGATGGAACACGGTGCAAAGGTTATCCTTTGCTCACACCTTGGCAGACCTAAGGGAGAATATAAGCCTGAATTCAGCCTTGCTCCTGTTGCAAAGAAACTTTCCGAGTACCTCGGCACAGAGGTTAAACTTGCAGAAGATCCTGAAGTAGTAGGCGAAAATGCAAAGAAGCTTGCCGCTGAACTTAAAGACGGCGAAGTTATGCTTCTTGAAAATGTAAGATACAGAAAAGAAGAAACAAAGAACGAAGAGAACTTCTCAAAGGAACTTGCTTCTCTTGCAGACATCTTTGTTAACGACGCATTCGGCACAGCTCACAGAGCACACTGCTCAACAACAGGCGTTGCGGCTTATCTTCCTGCTGTTTGCGGTTTCCTCATCCAAAAGGAAATCAAGTTTATGGGCGGTGCTCTTGCAAATCCAAAGAGACCACTCGTTGCAATCCTCGGCGGTGCAAAGGTATCGGATAAAATCGGTGTAATTTCAAACCTCATCGACAAGTGCGATACTATCATCATCGGCGGCGGTATGGCTTATACATTTATGAAGTATCTCGGCCACTCAATCGGTGATTCTCTTCTTGAGGCTGACTGGGTTGAAAAAGCAGGTCAAATGATGGCTGACGCAGAGGCAAAGGGCGTTAAGTTCCTTATCCCTGTTGATAACAAGGTTGGTAAGGAATATGCCGCAGATACAGAAGCTAAAATCGTAAGTTCCGATGAAATCCCTGACGGTTGGATGGGTCTTGATATCGGTCCTAAGTCAATGGAAGTTTTCGTTGACGCTATCAAGGGTGCAGGTACAGTAATTTGGAACGGTCCTATGGGCGTATCCGAATGGGATAACTTTGCAGCAGGTACAATCGCAGTAGCAAACGCTGTTGCAGAATCAGGTGCAGTATCAATCATCGGCGGCGGTGACTCTGTTGCAGCTGTTACAAAACTTGGCTTTGCAGACAAAATGAGCCACATTTCAACAGGCGGCGGTGCTTCACTTGAATTCCTTGAAGGTAAGGAACTTCCGGGTATCGCTGCTCTTCAGGATAAAGACTAATTTAATACAAAAGAGGTAATTATAATGAATAAAGCAAAGAGAAAAGCTATCATTGCCGGCAACTGGAAGATGAATAACACTCCGGCACAGACAACAGCTTTGATTAACGAAATGAAACCACTTGTTGCAGATGCAGATTGCGAAGTTGTACTTTGCGTACCTTTCGTAGATATTCCTGCGGCTGTTGAAGCAGCAAAGGGCTCAAATATCAAAATCGGTGCAGAAAATGTTCACTTTAAGGACAGCGGTGCTTTCACAGGCGAAGTTTCGGCTGATATGCTCAACGAACTCGGTGTTGAATATGTTGTTATCGGCCACAGCGAAAGAAGAACATATTTCGGCGAAACAGACCAAACCGTTAACCTTCGTACACTCAAGGCTCTTGAAAAAGGCCTCAAGCCAATCGTTTGCGTAGGCGAAACTCTTGAACAAAGAGAACTCGGCTATACAGAAACTCTTTTGAAGTTCCAAACAAAGATGGCTCTTACAAATGTAACAGCAGAACAACTCAAAAATGTTGTTATCGCTTACGAACCTGTATGGGCAATCGGCACAGGCGTTACGGCAACTGCTGACCAGGCTGACGAGGGCAACGGCTATGTTCGTGCCGCTATCGCAGAAGCTTACGGCGACGATGCCGCACAGGGTGTAACAATTCAGTACGGCGGTTCAATGAACGCAGGCAATGCCGATGAACTCACATCAAAGGAAAATGTTGACGGCGGTCTTATCGGCGGTGCTTCACTCAAAGCTCACGATTTCTCTGTAATCGTAAAGGCAGCTTCAAAATAAGATAATTATTGCAGGCGGTATCGCCTCATCGTAGGGGCGACCTTTGGTCGCCTCTTTTCGTAGGGGAGGATACTCCCGTAAATGTACAAATACCATTGGGCGGATAATATCCGCCCCTACAAGGGGTGCAATAATTCCGTAGGGGAAGATATCATCTTCCCGCAAAATCCGTAGGGGAGGATACTATCCTCCCGCAAAATATACAAATGTCTATCGGGTGGAGGTTATCTGCCCCAATTTTCAAACCAAGGAGATTTAATATGAAAAAGACTAATGTTCTTTGTATAATGGATGGCTTCGGCCATAACAAGAGTGATTACGGCAACGCTGTTGCGGCGGCTAAAAAACCTAACCTCGATATGCTTATGGAAAAATATCCTTACACCTATATCGGCGCTTCGGGTATGGATGTAGGCTTGCCTGACGGTCAAATGGGCAACTCTGAAGTTGGTCACACAAATATGGGCGCCGGCAGAGTTGTTTATCAGGAACTTACAAGAATTACAAAGGCTATTGATGACGGCGAGTTCTTTGAAAACGAAGCACTCAAAAACGCTGTTCAAAAGTCAATCGATTCAGGCAAGGCACTTCATCTTATGGGTCTTATGTCGGACGGCGGCGTTCACAGCCACAATAAGCACATCTTTGCTCTTGTGGAACTTGCAAAGAGAATGGGTCAGGATAAGGTTTATCTTCACTGCATTATGGACGGCAGAGATGTTCCGCCTACATCGGGCAAGGATTATGTTGCCGAAGCTATTGAAAAGATGAACGAAATCGGCGTAGGCAAGGTTGCTACTGTAATGGGCAGATACTACGCTATGGACAGAGATAACAACTGGGACAGAGTTAAAAAAGCTTATGACGCTGTTGTTTTCGGCGAGGGTAATAAGAATACAGACCCTGTTGCTGCAATCGAGGCTTCTTACGAAACTGTAGACGGTGACGGCAAAAACCTTACAGACGAGTTTATTCTTCCAACCGTTACTCTTGAAAATGAGGGCAGAGTTACAGAGGGCGACTCCGTTGTGTTCTTCAACTTCCGTCCTGACCGTGCAAGAGAAATCACCCGTACTTTTGTTGACCCTGATTTTTCGGGATTTGAAAGAAAGTATTTCCCGGTTAACTATGTATGTATGACTCAGTACGATGCAACAATGCCTAATGTTGATGTTGCTTTCAAGCCACAGTCACTCAAAAATACATTCGGCGAATATCTTGCAAACAACGGTATGACTCAGCTCCGTATTGCCGAAACAGAAAAATACGCCCATGTAACTTTCTTCTTCAACGGCGGTGTTGAAGCCGTTAACGAGGGCGAAGACAGAATTCTTATTCCGTCACCAAAAGTTGCAACCTACGACTTGCAACCTGAAATGTCGGCTTATCTCGTTTCTGAAAAACTCAACGAGGCTGTTCGTTCGGGTAAATACGATGTTGTTATCGTAAACTTTGCAAACTGCGATATGGTTGGCCACACAGGCGTGTTTGATGCGGCAGTTAAGGCTGTTGAAGCTGTTGATGAGTGCGTCGGCTCTCTCTATCAGGCTGTTATGGATAACGGCGGCACTCTCTTTATTACCGCCGACCACGGCAACGCCGACCAAATGAAAGAAGAGGACGGCTCACCGTTCACCGCTCATACAACAAACGAGGTTCCGTTTATCGTTTGCAACTGCGGCGATGTAAAACTCCGTGAGGGCGGCAAACTTTCAGATATAGTTCCAACTATGCTCAAGGTTATGGATATGCCACAGCCTGCCGAAATGACCGGTAAGTCAATTATTGAATGATTTTTAAAATTTCGTAGGGGCGACCTTTGGTCGCCTCTTTTTTCTCGGGCGGATAATATCCGCCCCTACAAGGTATACGGTTTTATTGCAATAATCCCGTAGGGGAAGATACCATCTTCCCGTAAAATTCGTAGGGGAGGATACCATCCTCCCGCAAATATACAAACCGCACAAAAACCGTAGGGGAGGATAACATCCTCCCGCAAAAATCTTAAAGAAAAGTGCCGCAAACATCGAATTTGCGGCACTTTTGGTGTTTTTAATTTTTTTTGCCCACAAGCGGTACCGTCGTACAACAAAGTACGCCGCTTGTCTTTGGTGTTGACACAAATGTTAAGATATAATATAATGTCTTTTGGATAAGAAAAACTACCAAACGGTATAGGCGGTCAATCTTGCTCCCGAAAGGGGGCGTTGCCAATGGAACAGTTTGCTTATATTATTCTCGTATTAATTTTTGCAACAGGATACATATTGGTGCTTAAAAAGAAATAAACCGCCACGCTTCCAACATGCGGTTTATTTCTTAAACTCAAATAAGGGAGCGGCCGTCTATCGGCAAGCTTCTTATCTGTTTTTATTATATGCCTTATTTATATTTTTGTCAACAGGTATTTATGTAAAGCATTTCTTTGCCATTTATTAACCTTTTGTTATTATGCCCAAACTTTTGTTTATAATTTTGTTATATTTTATTTATTCTTCCAACAGAAAAGGGTTGAAATGTTTACCTTTTTATGGTAAAATTTTTACAAGTGGAATTCTGCGTCGTTATATATCGATGTACACATGGGCTTTGCCTAACGGTCAGATGTGTTGGCAGAATGTTGAGGGCTTTTAATTTTTTTAATTGGGGGGATATTTTTGAAGTATATTAAACCTAATGCAGAAATTTTAAAATTTAATTTGTGCGATGTCGTTACAACTTCCGATGTTAATATCGGTCCCGGTTATGACGGCAACAAAACAGACACAAATCTTGAAAATTTATAAGCTTATGCGGCTTATGAATGTCTAATCAAAATTATTATTTTTCATATTTTATGCGGTTCCGCCGTAAATTTAAAATGGAGGATGATTATGAAAAAATTTATTAAAAAAACAATCGCAGGCTTAATCGCCGGCGTAATGGCTGTTTCATCAATGCCGTTCACAGCATTGGCAGCACTGACAGTAAATGATTTTACTGTTAGAGAAGCTACAGCCTATGGCTCATTTGAGAGCGACAGCGATTACAATGATGAAGATCACTATAAACAAATCTATAAAAATGTTTTGTATTCTCCAAGCAAAATGGGTACTTGTTATACTTCAGGTGCTGTTTCTGCCGAAGGCAAGGATAAGGTTTATTTAACAGGTAAAGTTTACTATGGAAATACTGTTCTTCTTTATAATGGCGGTACTACACCGGCTATGGGTGTCGGTTTTGCCGTAGTTGGATACTCAAAACCTTGGAACTACGGTTATGGCAATGTCAGAGCTTTTAGATGTAACCTTTCAGGTGATACACAAGGAATTACATTAAGAGATTCAAAATGGCACGGTAATGACGGTCGAATGAACTACACATATATCATGTTCGGTCAGGGCGATACAATCGGTACAACTTCCGATTCGGAATGTGTTCAAGGTGAAAAAGGCTACTATGGTAATGTTCTTCAATATACCGGTGGTGATTTTACAGCTGATTACAAAAAAATCAATCTTGGATTTGAATATGTTGTCGGAACAAATGAAGGCTCACATCAAACTCACCAAACAGGTACAATCAATACAGCTTCTATCTATGTTCTTAACTATAAAAAACTTGTAGATAAAGCAGGTGATATTAAAAAAGAATTGTCGGGAATGGACACTTCGATTTATGAAGAAACTTCATTGAATAATTATTACAATGCAATCAACAATATGTTTGCTTTCAATCCTACATCTTATAATTATTCATCAGATCAAGAGGGAACAGTTAAAACAGCTGCTCAGGATATGAATCGCCTTATGACAGCTGTTGATACTGCAAAAAGCGAGCTTAAAATTAAGTATACTTTTGTTAAGACTGATGGCACAAGCACTGAAGTAGACGCTGTTAACGAAACTGAGGCTTTGGCAAACAAGCCGGATAACACAGCAAGCACACAAAAGACTTATGCAGGTGAAAATCAGCATAAGTGGACTGAGTACACTTGGCCTGCAACAGCTACAAATTACACCTTTACAGAACAAGCATCAGTAAAGTCCGAAGCTTGTACAGAAGGTCCGGAAACAGAAGAAAACAAAGTAGATGCTACTTGTACAGTGAACGGTTCGTATGATAAAGTAGTTAAATGTTCTGTTTGCGGCGGCGAACTCAGCAGAACTTCTGTTACAATCCCTGCAACAGATCACACATATATTTACACAAATACCGACAGTGCAGATACTCACAATGTAACTTGTGAAAAGGGTGACTACACAGGAACAGAACCTCATGATTTTGATGAAAGCGGTCTTTGCAAAAAGTGCGGTTATCAAAAGAGCATGCTTGACTATTCAGCTTGGAACAAAGCTGCACAGGAAAGTGGAACAATACTCACTTCAGGTGCAAGCATATACACTGCTGAATCATTTAACGAATACAATGAACTTTACAAGTCTGCTGTTGAAGTAAGACAAAATGCCGCAACTCAAGAAGATGTTGACAAAGCAACCGCAATGCTTTTGTCTGCTAAAACAGTCCTTCGTAAAAGGTCTGTAACAGTTACTCTTGTATATGATAACGACGGTAATGAAGCAACTCATGAAACAAAGACAGTTGCTTACGGCGACACTTATGATGCTGTGTCTGACAAGAATGTTGAAAAGTGGACTGTTTCAACCGATGACGGTGCAACAACTACAAGACTCAACACCTATGACAAGACAGTATCAATCGTTGTTACAAAAGATGTTGTTATCAAGGCATACCAAACAAATGAAGAACAAAC
This sequence comes from uncultured Eubacterium sp., assembly GCF_934561735.1. Classification (GTDB taxonomy): domain Bacteria; phylum Bacillota; class Clostridia; order Oscillospirales; family Acutalibacteraceae; genus Eubacterium_R. The sequence goes on along the minus strand of NZ_CAKTGT010000003.1, from coordinate 41,943 downwards.
AGCAGCTTCTTCAAAGGTAACTTTCTACGGCAAGAACAATGTTGTTGTTGCAGTTAAGTATGTTGCAAATGGCACACCTCTTGCAACAGATACAGTAGATGTTCCTAAAATTCCTTTCTATGACAACGGCAAGTGGGATAAGGAAACCGTAACAGGTACAGGCAGTGACATCAGCGTAAAGGCTGTTTACGAAACCACACAGGCAGAAGACGAATTGTGCGGCGTTCACTATGACGGTTTTGAAGGCGGTGTAAAGAAATACAGCTACGACAGCTATGTATATCTCACCGGTGCAGATACTACAAAGAAGTATGCACTTTATTCCGACGCAGAGCATACAAAGCTCCTTACAGTTCTTAACGGTATAGACTTCTATGCACCAAAGACAAAGGACATCTATGTTGGCGTATACGAAGGAAAAGATGAGGCTTCAATCGGTATCACAGGTTCATTCAACCAGAGAACAGAAACTACAAAGTCTGCTGTTTACAACTGTAAGTTCTACCTTCCTGAAGGTGCAACAGTTGTTGAATACGGTCTTGAAGTTACTCTCAACGGCAAGACAGCAAGAGTTAAGGCTGAATCAAAGTCTGAAAGAAATGAATACTCAATCAGATTGAATGCTCCTGTTTCATCTTCAATCACTGCAGTTGACGGCCGTGCATATGTAACATATACTTTGAACGGCAAAACAACTACACTTTATTCAGAAACTGTTAATCAAGCACTTTAATTTTAGGAGGTATGATTGTGAAAAAATTCGATTCACCTCAAATTAATGTGGTTAAATTTATGAATGACGATGTTATCACAACCTCGAACACAGGCGGATACAGTGGCAATGTAACAAATAATAATCTTGGTGATTTGTTTGGCTTTACAACACAATCTGCGGCCGGTCAGAATGATGATATCCCGTTTTAACAAAACGACACCCGCTTCTGCGGGTGCTTTTTGTTTGCCTCTTTTTTTTGATTTCACCGTAGGGGCGGACTGTGTTCGCCTAATTATTGCCTCCCCTTGAAGCAAGGGGAGGTGGATTTTTGCATAGCAAAAAGACGAAAGGGTTTTATATTGATGTTTCCTTTTAACCCCTCAGTCGCACATAAAGTGCGACAGCTCCCCTTTATAACATTAAAAGGGGAGCCTTAGTAGGTTTATTGATTTATATCTACGGGATGATTTTATCCTCTCCTACGACTGTTGTATATTTTTGTATAATAATTCTAAAATTTCACTTGCAATACACATTATTTTAGTGTAAAATGAAATAAAAAGGGGATGTTTTTATGAACAAAGTCTATACTATAACCAATCCGAAAAACGAAAATGTGTTTATTCACGCTATGCCGGGGCACTTTATCTCCGCAAATAACCACATCAATTATTATGTCGGCACCTCCGATATTAAACATAATCTCAATGTTTCTGTTGATGCGGCAAAACTTATGGCAGAATATTACAACACAAATGACATTCAGGTTGACACCGTACTTTGTTTGTACGAAACACAGGCACTCGGTGCATATTTGGCAAGAGAGCTTGCAAGCCCGTCTATGATGGCACCTAATCCGGAGCAAACCGTGTATGTTGTAGGCAGTGAATACGATGCCGCCGGCAACTTGATTTTCAGAGATAATCTTCGCAGAATGATTTACGGCAAAAATGTTTTGCTCCTTATTTCCTGTATCACATCGGGCAGAACCATTGAGCGTGCTATCGAAAGCGTTACATATTACGGTGGCAAGGTTGCCGGCATTTCAGCCGCATTTTCTATGCAAAGCCGTATTGCAAATATTCCTGTTAATACTTTGTTTAGCGAAAAGGATTTGCCGGGCTACATTTCTTATCCGTCACACGATTGCCCGCTTTGCCAAAAGGGTATTCCTGTTGACGCAATCAGCAACGGCTACGGATATTCAAAAATTTAAAGGTTTTAATTATCGTAGGGGCGAACTGTGTTCGCCTCTTATATTTTCCGTAGGGGCGGATATTATCCGCCTGACAGGCGTTCGTATATTCACGGGAGGATGGTATCCTCCCCTACAATTATTGTTTGCACCGTAGGGGCGGATATTATCCGCCCGACAGGCGTTTGTATATTCGCGGCGTACCGATGACGCCGCATTCTGTGTGGAAATAAAACAAACATTTAATATTCCTCTTGACAAATCCCTGTTTTTTGGTATAATGAATTTACTGAAAATTAAACAGTACCCTTAAAGATGAAGAAACAGAAAAAGATTGTTTGCTTGCTTCAGAGAGTCGATGGTTGGTGTGAATCGGCGGATGGCGGATAATGTATAGCTCTCTGTGGAGTCGACGACCTGAACAGAAATCAATAGGGTTGTCCGTGTGGCTGCGTTACAGGCTGAGGCATTGATAGATGCTAAAGGGCAGTTTAACCTCTGCTGAAATAGGGTGGTACCGCGTATTTTACGCCCCTATACTTTATGAGTGTAGGGGATTTTTTATATCCCTTTGCACCTAACGGAAGGAGATTTTTACTATGAAAAAAGGTTATGAAAAGTATTTCGGATTCAAACCGATAGACATTCCGGACAGAACTTGGCCGAACAAGCAAATCACAAAGGCACCGATTTGGTGCTCCGTTGATATGCGTGACGGCAATCAGGCACTTGTTGACCCGATGAATTTGGAAGAAAAGCTTGAATTTTTCAAGACAATTCTTGATGTGGGAATCAAAGAAATCGAAGTAGGTTTTCCGTCGGCAAGCGAAACCGAGTACGAGATTTTACGCACACTTATCGACGGCGGCTACATTCCGGACGATGTAACAATTCAGGTACTTGTTCAGGCAAGACCTCACCTTATCAAAAAGACTTTTGAGGCTATCCACGGTGCAAAGAATGTTATCGTGCATTTTTACAATTCAACTTCAACCTTGCAGAGAAAGGTTGTTTTCAAAACCGATATGGACGGCGTAATTGATATTGCCGTTAAGGGCGCACAGCTTATTTACGAGCTTACCGAAGAAGAAAAGAAGAAAAATCCCGACACTAATATTCGCTTTGAGTATTCGCCGGAATCATTTACGGGCACAGAGATGGACAATGCGGTTGAGATTTGCAAGCGTGTTATGGAAGAACTCCATATTACCAAGGAAAATCCGATTATTCTCAACTTGCCGTCAACCGTTGAAGGCTCAACACCAAACGGCTATGCAGACCAAATCGAATATTTCTGCCGTCATTTGCCAAACAGAGATGCCGCAATTATTTCGCTTCATCCTCATAATGACCGAGGCACGGGCGTTGCCGCCGCAGAACTCGGCTTGCTTGCAGGTGCAGACAGAATTGAGGGCACACTTTTCGGCAACGGCGAAAGAACGGGCAATGTTGACATCGTCACTCTTGCACTTAATATGTGGACTCAGGGCGTAGACCCTAAACTTGACTTCCACGATATTAACAGCGTTAAGGAAGTTTACGAGCGTTGCACAAAAATGACCGTGCCGCCTCGTCATCCGTATGCCGGCGAGCTTGTGTTTACGGCGTTCTCGGGCTCTCACCAAGACGCTATCAATAAGGGCAAAATTTATATGGAAGAAAGCGGAACCGATATGTGGGAAGTTCCTTATCTTCCTATCGACCCTGCCGATGTGGGCAGAGAGTACGAGCCGATTATTCGTATCAATTCGCAGTCGGGTAAGGGCGGAACAGCGTTTATCCTTTCCACAAATTACGGCATCAAGATGCCAAAAGCAATGCACCCTGAGTTTGGTGCGGTGGTTCAAAAGGCTTGCGACGAAAAGGGCAAGGAACTTACCGCAAACGAGGTATTCGACCTCTTCCAAAAGGAATACAGAAATGTCAACGGTCCTTACAGACTTGCTAATTATAAAATTACCGAGGAGAAAAACGAGGAAGATACTCTTACAACCGTTCACTTCACCGGTACTCTTAAATATAAAGACGAAGCACCTGTTCAAATTGAGGGCTTCGGTAACGGTCCTGTAGGTGCGTTCTGTGACGCTATGAACAAAACTCCGCTTCGTGAGTATGAGTTTATTGATTATGATGAGCACGCAATCGCAGTCGGCTCGGATTCAAAGGCTATCAGCTATATTCAGCTTAAAACACCGCAGGGCAAAACAATTTTCGGCATAGGCGTAAGCCACAATATCGGCTATGCTTGTATGAAAGGTGTTATTTGTGCAATCAACCGTGACCAGCCTGATACAATGCGTGACGATACCATGCCGGGCATATTTGATGTTTGCTGATTGATATAATATTTTGGAGGACAATGCTATGAAAGAATACAATATTACCGTATTGAAGGGCGACGGAATCGGCCCGGAAATCGTTGATGAAGCAATCAAAGTTTTGAATAAAGCCGGTGAAAAGTTCGGCTTCAAGTTCAATTATAATTATCAGCTTTTGGGCGGATGTGCCATTGACGCAACGGGCGTGCCTTATCCAAAAGAAACCGCAGATGCCTGCAAGGCTTCGCAAGCCGTACTTTTGGGTGCTGTAGGCGGCCCAAAGTGGGACAGTCAGCCGGGTAACAACCGCCCTGAAAAAGGTCTTTTGGCTATCAGAGAAGATTTGGGACTTTTCGCAAATCTCCGTCCGGCAAAGATTTTTGCACCGCTTAAAAGTGCTTCCCCTATCAAAGAAGAAATCATCGGTGACGGTCTTGATATTCTCATCGTTCGTGAACTTACAGGCGGTATCTATTTTGGCGACCGTGGAACTTATGAGGAAAACGGCGTTGTAGGTGCTTACGATACCGAAAGATATACTTATCCGGAGATTAAGAGAATTGTCAAAGCCGGCTTTGAATACGCTATGAAGCGTGAAAAAAGGCTCACCTGCGTTGACAAGGCAAATGTTCTTGATTCTTCTCGCCTTTGGAGAAAGGTTATGGAAGAAACAGCCAAGGATTATCCCGAGGTTGAGGTTTCGTATATGTATGTTGACAACTGTGCAATGCAACTTGTCCGCAATCCTAATCAGTTTGACACTATTGTTACTTCAAACATTTTCGGCGATATTTTGTCAGATGAAGCTTCAATGATTTCAGGCTCTATCGGTATGCTTGCATCCGCTTCTCTTGCAGAGGGTACATTCGGCCTTTATGAACCTATCCACGGTTCTGCTCCCGATATCGCAGGTCAGGGCAAGGCTAATCCGCTTGCAACCATTCTTTCGGGTGCAATGATGCTTCGCTATACATTCGGCGAATCCGAAGCGGCAGACGCTATCGAAAAGGCGGTTGATACCGCTCTTACACAGGTAAGAACTCCTGATATTTTCGAGGACGGCTTCACTCCTGTAAATACTCAACAAATGGGCGATAAAGTAGCCGAGTTGTTGTAAACAATGATTCCGTAGGGGCGACCTTTGGTCGCCTCTTTTTTTTATTCCCTCGGGCGGATAATATCCGCCCCTACGATGTGTATGATGACCCCCCGTAGGGGAGGATACCATCCTCCCGAAATATACAAACCGCAAAACCCGTAGGGGAGGATACCATCCTCCCGCAAACAAACGCCATCGGGCGGATAATATCCGCCCCTACGGTACGCTTCGTTCGGCACCTTTATTAACTTTTTGTTATTATATCCAAACTTTTATTTATTGTTTTATTGTAATTTATCTATTATTTCAACAGATAAAGGTTGAATTGTTTACCTATTTATGGTAAAATTATTATAAGTAAAAATATGTGTAATTGCTATGCACAATTCGGAGGAATGTATATGAAAAAGATTTTTAAAAAATCTCTTGCCTGCCTCATAGCGGTGCTGATGATAGTTTCATCACTTCCGTTTGCAACTCTTACGGCAAATGCGGCAACAACTACATCAACTGCAACAGTTTCCGCATATGGTATAATTAAAGGAAGTGACCAAGGTAGATTTACCGATCCCAATCTTACAATTTGTAATGATGCACAGGACGGGAACTTTACTATCGGTTTTGTTAATTTTGATATTAGCAATATTTCATGTACAGATTTAGATGAAGTCAGTGCGTCATATAATTTTACATCGGCAATGGCAACCGGCTGTTCTGAAAATATGGGTCTTAGTGTATGGTATCCTACAGCCAATTATACCGACTTTGAACAGTCAACCGGTGAATATAAATTAAGTACAATTAATTCGGATAGTTCAAGTGCTGTTTTTAAGGGTGATAATTCAGGCCATATCGGAAATACAACCTCTTATTATTCAATGAAAAAATTGGGCGATTTTACTACTGACGGTTCTTCACATACCGTTGATATTGGCAATGCAATTCAATTTGCAAAGGTAAACGGAAGAAGTGTTGCTACAATATGCTTTATGATTACATCTGCCGGCGGAAAAGCCGATGAAAGTACATCATGGACAGATACTATTGTTACAGTAAATAAAGATAATGTTAATGTAGAAGCAAAACCGGAAGCGGTTGACTTTGAAAAAGTAAAGAATAAATTAAATAATTTTAGTTATTCCGGTGATAATGAATGGGATTATGGCTCTTTTAAAGGAGATGATACAGGTGACTGGGCTACCGGTACAGGTTATACTTATTTTATGAAGAATGTTTTGTACGGTGAAAAGTTAACTTCGTACGAAGTAGGTAACGGAAGCTGGGTTAATAATATTCAAAGTTGGATAAAATATCCTCAACTTGTTTTTTTGTATGATGGAACAACAAAACTTGATGCTCCTATTCTTCTTCAGGTTGCTTCAAATAAATCTTCTGAAAGAAAAATTCAAAGAGCAAATATAGAAACACAAGGTCTTACATTTACAAGATCTCGTTGGAACGGTACGGATCAAAGGGACAACTGGGTTTGGTTGTATTCAAAGAATGTACAAAATGACCAAAACGGAACCGGTACAACAAGTGATCAAAATTCTTGGATTTCTGCTTGGAACTATAGTTCAAAGTACTATAGACACGCTAATATGTTAGAATTTAATGGTTCTTTTGGAACAAGTGAATATGTTAAATCTTTAAAGCCCGTAGTTAAGGCGTATGTTGACGGAAGTAATGTTTTAACAAATTCAGGTACTAAATCTTATTATTATATTAATTATAGAATCATTCTTGATAAGATTAGCCAAATTAAAAACACCGATATAAAAGAAGTTGAAGCAAATAAAGACTATTATACAGAAGCTTCACTTGATAAATATCTTACAGCATTAAATGCAATGCTTTCATTTTCTCCAAGAAGTCTCTCTTTTACTGGTAGCAATCTTGAAAATGAAGTAAATACTGCAGGATTAAAAATTAAAGAACTTGTTGATAATTATAACAAATCAAAGAACGAACTCACTAAAAAGCAATACACATTGAGTTTTAATAAAAATGACGGCTCTGTTATCACAAAAACCGTAACAGCCGGTGAACAAATTGGTGAGCTTCCGGAAAATACTTCTCCAAAGCACTTGGTAAATACTAACACTCACAACTGTTATACTTGGAGTGTTAAATCAACTGATGTTCCAACAGGAAATGCAACATATACTGAGCAATCACATTCTGAAAATTGTACCTATGAATACATATATAAAGATAAGAATGTTCACACTAAAAGATGCACAGAATGTGGTGATAGTGTAGATGAAAGCCATGTGATTAGTACAGATGGTAACGGCACATGTACACTATGTAATCAAAAGATACTTGACTTGGAAGCTTGGAATAAGGCTGCACAGGAAAGTGGATCAATACTTGTTTCAGGTGCAAGTGTATACACTCCTGAATCATTCAACGAATACAATGAACTTTACAAGTCTGCTGTTGAAGTAAGACAAAATGCAACAACTCAAGCTGAAGTTGACAAAGCAGTTGCAATGCTTTTGTCTGCTCAAACAGTTCTTCGTAAAAAGTCTGTAACCGTAACTCTTCAAAAAGTTGGGTCAAACGATAATCCAACTACAATTAAAACTTATGAAAATCAAGCATACGGCACAGCACTTGAAATTGACCTTGCAACAGAGGATTCAACAATTAAAGGCGTTGAAAAGTGGACTATATCAACCGATGACGGTGCAACCACCACAAAACTTTCCTCAACAGATACAAAACTTACACTTTATGTAACAAAGTCCGCAACAGTTACGGTTTATGAACTTGATGAACCGACCGACAGCGAAACCGTTAAGTATTCAAAGGTTGTATTCCTTGGCAAAAACGGCGTTATCGTAGGTATTAGATATGTTGCAGAGAATACAGAACTTGAAACAAATACAGTTACTGTTCCTCAAATTCCTTTCTACGATAATGGCGAGTGGGATACGCCAACCGTAACAGGCACAGGCAATACAATTTATGTAAGAGCAAAATATACCGCTTCAACAAAAGAAGAGGATATGTGCAATGTCCACTTCGGTGAATGGTCAAGAAAATACAGCTATGACAGCTTTGTGCGTCCTGATGGAATCGACCCGAGCAAGCAATATGCACTTGCTTCCGATGCCGAGGGCAACAACATTCTTACCTATCTTGAGGGCGTAGATTTCTATGCACCTAAAACAAGCAACATTTATGTTGTTGAAGTAAGCGAGCGAGTTGCAAAGACAGGTATTACAGGTCACTTTGCAGGCTCCGATGATACACATCGTTGGGCTACATACAACTGCAAGTTCTATCTTCCTGAAAATTGCACCGCAATAGAATGGGGCCTTGAAGTAAAATACGGCGCAAATACCAAGATTATGAAAGCAGAGAGTCTTTCAAACGGCAATGAATACACAATTATTGTCAGAGTTAAGCAAGGTTCGACAATTACAAATGTATCTTGCAGATCATATGTAACATATAAGCAAGGCAACGAAACAAAAACAATTTATTCCGATGTTGCCGTAGATCAAGCTTTTTAAGGAGGGGTTATGATGAAAAAATTTGAAGAACCTATAATTGAAATCATCAAATTTATGAATTCCGATATAATCACCACTTCTTACACAGGCGGTCCGACAATCGGTGATTTGGAAGATGAAATATCGTCCGACGAAAACGCAATTTATTGATTAATGCAAAAATGATACATCGTAGGGGCGACCTTTGGTCGCCTCTTGATTTTTGTTGTTATCAACCGTAGGGGAGGATACCATCCTCCCGTAAATATACAAATGCCCTCGGGCGGATAATATCCGCCCCTACAATGTGCACAATAATCCCGTAGGGGCGACCTTTGGTCGCCTTTTTATTATCCGCCCCAACAAAAAATAAAGGTCCGCTATTGCGAACCTTTTTTCTTTTCCCTTAAATTTTTAAAAAACGCCGTGAGCATTGCCTGTGCTTCGTCTGCCATAACACCGCCGATAATCTCCGGTTTATGGTTATACGGCAGGTCGTTGAAATTAACAACCGAACCGAAACTCCCGGCTTTGTTATCGCTTGCACCGTAACAGACCGTTTTTATTCTTGAATTGATAATTGCACCGGCACACATCGGGCACGGTTCAAGCGTAACATACATATCACATTGCCACAAACGCCATCCTCCGAGCTTTTTGCACGCCGAGTCTATAGCTTCTATTTCTGCGTGATAAAGTGCGTTTTTGCCGTATTCACGCCTGTTTCTGCCTGTGCCTACAATTTCGTTATCTTTAACAATTACCGCACCTACAGGCACTTCACCCTCAAGAGCACTTTGCCTTGCAAGTTCAAGTGCGGCTTGCATAAATTTGTTTTCCGTCATATTTTTGTGACATACTGCTTTGTAAAGGCAATGAGAATTGCAAACGGAACAATCATTCCCGGAATCATACAAGCAATTTTTGTGCCGAAGTTGTTGTCATAAAGGCTTTTCATTTTCTTTTCCGTTGCAAAAGATTTTGTATATAAAAGATAAATCAAAGCGATTATTGCAAGGATAACAAAAATTATCATAATGATTGCCGAAACGGTGTTTGCAAGCTTTTCGCTTGCGGCGGTGGTGATTATATCGCTTACAGCCGACCTTGCGTTATTTAAGCCGTGAATAAACATAGCAATGATTACATTGTCCGTTTGTACCGTGATGTAAGCCAAAATAAGACCTACAAGAAAGGCAAACACAAACTGTATCACATTGCCGTGAATTAAGCCGAAAATAATGCTTACCATAAACACGGCAAAGCCTTTGCCGTACTTTTTCAAGACGCCGAGTGTGCAACATCTAAACGAAAACTCCTCAAATATGGCAGGAGCAATCGCCGTTGCCACAAACATAACAACATATGTTAAAATATCGTCTGAATTGCCGTAGCTGTTTTGAGTGAGTTCGTAGCCGAGTACATTTTTTACAAATGTCATCATAACCGACACAAGGTAATTTGCAACAATGGTGCAACCCATACCGAAAAATACCCAAGCCGTGGCTTTAAGTTTGCCTACTTTTTTTGTGGGCACAAGTTCACCGGTAAAGTTCCTTTTGAGTATCAAAGCCGCAATGCCGAATGCCGGCAAAAGCGAAAGCAGGTCAACACCGATTATGTTAAATGCGTATTTAAACATAACCGAGTTTTGGTATGTGTCATAAAGTCCGAGTGCACTTATCATAGAGCCCCAAACCGCTTGAAGAAGCAAGTACACAATTATTGCACTGCCGAGCACAAAACCGACTTTGACAAGTTCCTTGCGTTGCTCCTTTTTTGCATATGCAATTTGTTGCTTCATCATCAAATATTGTGCATTTTGTTGCTGATAATATTGGTTGCCTTGCGGATTGTAATAGTTGTTGTTCATTCGTGTTCCTTCCGAGGATTACAGAGTTTTTGACAGTTCCTTTATGTAATCCTTCAATTTTTCGGACAGTTCGGGATGCTTGAGCCCAACCTCAATGTTGGCTTGCAAAATTCCGAATTTGTTGCCCATATCGTATCTTGTGCCGTCATAATCAACGGCAATAACGCCTTGCTGTTGTGCAAGTGTACGCATTGCATCTGTCAACTGCAATTCGTTGCACGCACCCTTTGGCGTGTTTTCCAAAATTTCAAAAATTTCAGGCGGCAAAATAACTCTGCCCAAGATTGAAAAATGCGACATTATTTCTTCTTTTTTAGGCTTTTCAATCATATCCGTGCAGTTGTAGCGGTTGTTTTCAAGGTGTTCAACGGCAAGCGAACAATATTTCAAAATTGCTTCTTCGTCAACCTCTTTAACGCCTACAACGCCCTTGTTGTATTTTTTGTATACATCGATAAGCTGTTTTGTAACGGGATTATCCGAGATAATTACATCGTCACCGTACAAAACGGCAAACGGTTCGTCACCCACAAATGCTTTTGCACAAAGCACGGCGTGACCCAAACCGCCTGTTTCTTTTTGACGCAAAAAGTAGATGTTGCCAAAATTTGCACAGGCTTTAACAGAATCCAACAGCTCTTTTTTATCCGGATTTTGAGCCAGCTTTGTTTCAAGCTCAAATGCGTGGTCAAAATGGTCCTCAATAGCTTCTTTGCCACGGTTTGTGATAATCAGCACTTCTTCGATTCCGCTGTTAAATGCTTCCTCAACGATGTACTGAATTGCCGGTTTGTCAACTATGTTGAGCATTTCTTTAGGTATTGCCTTTGAAGCAGGCAACACTCTTGTACCGAGTCCTGCGGCAGGAATAATGGCTTTTCTTACTTTTTTCATGTTTCTCTCTCCTAAAATAATGATGTTACAACATACATTATAAAATATGCTACAAGCGGTGCAAACAGCGTTACTCCGCCTTTGTTGCCAAGGTACATTCTTTTCATTTGTCCCTGGTCAAGGTTTGCTTCCGCACCGAAAATCGACGATTGGATAAAGTTTGCTCCGTTGTCAAGCTGTTCCGATACGGTTTTGATAATATTAAATACCGTGCCTTTGTAAAAATAATCGGCATATGCGGCAATTATTATTCTGATTAAGAGCAATACTGCCAGCAGAATGTACATAACAGTTACTGCTGTTTGTACGTCCGACGCTCCTGTTATTGAAGAAAAGTCGGGCATTGCTGTTGACTTGGGGTCGTAGTTTGTAACCAAATTCTGCATTGCCGCCATATATTTCGGTGCAAATTTAAACAGTGCCGCATCTCCGACCAATACAGCCGAAAACATTATGCAAAAAAACGCAATGCCTTGCTTATACATTTTTCTGAACAGCAGGTAATATGAGCCAAAGAAAAATGCTCCCCAGTTCCAACTGAGCTTGCTCTTTTTTTGTGAAAACTTCTTGAATTTTTCAACAAACCTCTGAGGGTTTGTCCTGACCGTTGCGGCAATATCGTTGATGCTTACTCCGTCAATTTCGCCCTGTTCCTGATATTGCGGAATATCAAACTGAATTGTTTGAAAAGGCTGAAACGGCGGTTGATTTTGTTGTTCACCGTCTTGGCTTTGACCGAACGAACCTTGTTGATTATTTGAATTGCCAACAGGCGGAGCATAGTATTCGCCCGTCTTTGCCTGAGCCTGAACAGTCGGCTCGGGGATAATCGGTTTGTGATCTTGCAAAAAGCTGTAGCCCGTTGCGTGCAAACCTTGGTTTACGCAGTGACCCGAAAGCATGTAGCACTCTCTGTGGTGAGGCGTGCCGCATTCGGGGCAGGTAACTATGTCATCGTCCTTTGTAAACTGCTTGTTACATACGGGACATTTGAATTCTTCGTAATTTGGCATATAATTCTCCCAATTAGTATATATTATTTTTATTATACTTATATAATCATAAAAAATCAAATATTTAATTAAGATTTGATTAACTGTTTATAAATTGTGATGATTTACGGCTTGCACTGTCCGCAAGGTTCGTATCCGTTGTTTATGAGGTTCTCTCTGTGCCCCTTATAGGTCTTTTTGTTGTCGTTCTTGATTTTTTGAACGGCAGGGCAGTCCTCGGTATGGAACTTTTTTGTGTTGAGGTTAACAATGTATGTTTGCTTTTCTTCATCGTCGTTTGATGAAGTTGATTTGGTGCCGATGTAACTGCTCTCTCCGGTTGCGTAATTTATCTCTATATCAGGCTGAACATTGTAGCAATATACATTAAACTTAACGCCCTCGCCTTTATCCTCAATGCTGTAGGCTTCCATTTGTACGCCTCTGGCAATAAGTTCATTACCGTTGAATATAGGAGTCACCCTGTATAGAACATGGTTGTTTGTCTTTTTGATGTAATCCGCAACCTCGTTTTCAAACGGAAGCATTCCGTCAATATTGAGGTATCTTGTGCCGGTAATTAAGTTGTTCGGATTGGCATTTTCGGCTGTCAGCTGGTAGCCTATCAAATGGCAACGGTTATACAGATATTTGCCGTCAACATTGTTGTATTTTGCAATGTGCCATCCGGTCGGTTTAACGGAACCTATTGCACCTCTTTCTTCGGTCGGCATAAGGTCGGTGCCTATGTTTGCAATACACGATGTGCATCTGCCGAGAGAATCAAGTTCTCCGTATTCTTCAAAAGACTGAGTGTAGTCCGTTTTTTCAAATTCCGGAATGTTGTTGTTTACTGTTGTATAAGGATAGTATGTGTACGGCTGAATATTGTTTACGCTGTCGCTGTGAGCAATTTCGGTGTACTGTGTTACCGTTTCTTTTTCTTTGGAAACGGTTTGCTCCACGCTTTTGTATTCACTGCATGCCGTAAGCATCAAAATCGCTAACATTAACGATATTATTTTTGCAAAATTCTTTTTCATTTTTATCACCTAATATACTATAACATATTATATAGGTTAAAGCAATTTTGATTTCTTGCTGTTTAAATCAACAACAATTACTACACAACTTGCAAGAAGCATAAGACTTAAACTGCCGTTAATTTCGCTCATTTTAGGTGTTGCCTGCGATATGTTTGCAAAGACTTCTTCATTCGGTGCAAACCAAAGAGTGTACAGTTTACCCGGGAAATATGCCAAAAGCCCGCCTGCAAGCCTATGAATGAAAAAGTCAAAGTAGCTCATATTTACTTTTTTGATTATGCCGAAAAGTTGAAAATGTATACATATTCCGCCGAAACATAAAAAGAAACACAGATATTCAAACGGTATTGTATTGCTGTTTGCAAATACGCCGTTTGTTATTTCAATCATCGGCATAAGAAAGTTTGGGATTGTGAACAGACCGGACAGTGCGGAAAAGAAAACTATATATCCGCACATTATTGCAATGCTTTTTACGCTCCCTTCAACAGAATTTATCAGTGCCGCAGAAAAATTCATTTTCTTGATTCTAATGCTTGCGTATTCTTCATTTTGTGCAAATAAGCTTTCAATAATGCAAATTGTTACTGATGAAAAAATGTTTGTAAGATAAAGGATTGTTCCTGTTTTGGTACTGCCGAGTTTTATTGTTCCGACAGCGGATATAATAAACGCTATACCTCCGCAAAAGTTGAAGCGAAGCAATCTCTTTGCGGTGCTGTCGGATATTATCCCTTGTTCAAAAAGTTCGTCGGTCAGTATTGCACCCGTAGGGTAACCTCCTATAAGACCGAAAAAGATAACACAAACAGCCGTCGGCGGAAGTTTTAGCAACTTTGCAATCGGCTTGAATATAAATTCAAATATTGTCGAACATTCGCTTTTTATCACTGTATTTGTCAAAATCAGTATGGGCAAAAGCGACGGAATGATTATGTTTAAGCACATTTTCATACCATCAATAGCCTGTGTCTTTGCTTTTGCCGAAAACGCCACAAATAAAATAATTATTGCAAATAAACCCACGGTTTGAAAAACTGTTGCTTCTTTTTTCAAATTAATCACCGATATATTATATTTGTGTTTTGACAAAAATAAAACTTCGGTTTACATACTGTAAACCGAAGTGTTTTAGTGCTTTTAAACTCCCGATGTGAGAAGATTGGCGTTTTTTATAAGAGTGTCAACGGCTTCCTGCCCGCTTTTTTTGATGATTTCTTTTATTCCGTTTTCGTATTCCGGCGGTCTGCTCGTCAGATTGTGGCAGTCGGAGCCGATAAGATGGATATGACCGGTGTCAAGAAGCTTAAACAACTTTTTCTTAATGCCTCTGTGGGCGTCTGAAAAAGTAGAAATGTTAACCTGCGTAAGGCAACCCATATTAATATAATCCTCTAATTTGTATGTGTTTTCCATAAGTGCGGGATATCGTTCTATATGAGCAAGGATAGGCTTTGCACCGTAATCGCAGTACATATTCATAAGCCTGTCATATGCGTTTTCCGAAAAACTGCTTGAAAAAGGGTGCTCAATAAGTATGTAATTTGAGTTGCCGATTTTAAGCTCGTCAATGTTTGTATTGTTAAAAAGATATTGGCTGATGTATACTTCCGCCGCCGGAATCAATGTAGGACTTCCGCTCGGAAGTGCACGCATAAGTTCGTTAAAAGCTTTGTCACGGCGTCTTAAAAAATCATCAAGCGATATATTGTCCGAGTAATAGTGAGGAGTCAGTATTATTTTTTTTGCACCCTGTCTTTGCAATTTTTCAATCATTGCAAGACTTGTGTCAATGTCCTGTGCTCCATCGTCAACTCCCGGCAAAATATGGCAATGAGTTTCTACAAGGTTATTAATAATCACTAAAAATCAATCCTTTGTGTTGTTGTCACTTATCTTCTTCTTGAGTGTGCATCGTACGGCAGGTTGTCATATCCGTAACCGTAGCCGTAACCATAGCCGCCTTGAGAACCGTAATTTCCGCCGTAGCCGTAGCTTCCGTATCCGCTGTAACCGTATGAACCGTAAGAGCCATATGAGCCGTAAGAACCGTAGCCGTAACTGTTTTTGTATTTTCCGTAACGATAACGACCATATTTGCCGTAGCCGTATTTGGAACGGTTTGTTTCGGCAAAGTTAACTACAAAGCCGAGTATTTTTGCATCAATAAATTCAAGTGCCGATATGGATTTTTGAATTTCAGGATGAGTGGATTGGTTTGAACGAACAACCAAAACAACACCGTCACTTTCTCTGATAACAGGCAAGGCGTCCGATACAACATTGATAGGCGGGGTGTCGATAATGATGTAATCAAAATCTTTGCCGATTTCTTCCAAAAATTCAGCCATAGGTTCACTTCCGAGAATTTCGGCAGGGTTAGGTGGGATAGAACCCGAGCATAATACGGAAAGATTTTCATATTCGGTTGCATGAATCACCGAAAACAAATCTGCCTTTTTTGATGAATCGGCACCTACTTTGCTTCCGAGATAGTTTGTGAGCCCCGGTGAGTTGGGAACTGAAAAATAGTGGTGGATTTTAGGCTTACGCAGATCACCGTCAATAAGCAAAACTTTTTGATCTGCCTGTGAAAGAGCAATTGCAATATTGATTGTTGTGGTGGTTTTGCCTTCGTTTGGAGTTGATGAAGAAATGACAACGGTTTTGCAGCCTTTTTTCATAACAGAAAACATAAGGTTTGTTCTTACGCTTTTGTATGCTTCTTCAACTCTGAATTTAAGCGAAGGGTCCATCTCGATGTTTTGCAACAACTGACGGGAAGAATTACTTTGTTTTGTTGATTTTTTGCCGTTTCTTTTTGCCATTACTTTTCATCTCCTTTCTCGGTTGAAGCCACATAAGGCTCATCAATCGATTTAGCTCGAGAACTTACCGAAGCACCTTTGATTTCGTAATTAGGGATACTGCCGAGAACAGGAATGCTGTATCTTTCAACCAATTCTTCGCCCGAGCGAACTCTAATATCAAGGAGATTGCGAAGAATAATGTATGCACAGGCGATGATAATTCCGGCAACGGCACCGATTGCACATTTTTTAGGATAGCCCTTGCTTCCTGCGGTGGAGGCTTTTATAGGCTTATCTTCAACGCTTGCTTGAATCAATCCGTTGTTTGTGCGTTTCATCATTGCAGGCACTTCCGTTTCAAGTTGGTGAGCTATTTCGTATGCCATATCGTTGCTTGTTGAGGTTACGGTAATTACAAACATTGCGGTGTTTTCAACCGCTTCTATTTCCATATCTTTTTTTATGCTTGCTCCCGTGCAACTCGAATTGATTCTGTTATTGAGGTTTTGTGCAACGGTTGAAGCAAATTCATTTGTGTTCATAATCTCAATATATGTTGCAAGCATCATGGTGGTGTAGTTCATTTTGCTTGTGTTGCTTGTTCTTGTTTCGTCGGGATTTGTGTATGTTCCCTTGATTTCGCTTTTGGTATCTACCGCATATGCAAGAAATTCTACCGTAGAGGTGTATGTAAGCTTTGTAACATTTGCGGTGTAAAAAAAGCCGAGCAACGCACCGATAAGTGCAAACGCAACAATAACTCTCCATTTTCTTATGAGAGAAACAAGTATCTTTCGTACATTTTCGTCAATGTTCATTCGCTTTCTCCTTCTAAATATACTTATAGACTATTATAATAACTTTAATAAAATATTTTGTCAACAAATATTGGAATAATTATAATATTTATACATAAAATTCATCATAAAATGTTGACAAATCGGGAATTTTCAATCATAATATCTTGTGATATTTACTTTTTTACAAGGAGACAAAAAATGGCAGAAAAACCGTTTATGCCCGTATGGGGTCCGTATTCAAAAAAATATATGGGCCTTTCAAGAATTATGGGCACAGTTAATAACAAAAACGGCAAATCAAGTGCAGATGCGGTTCGCTTTGATTTTGCCGTGCACCCTACAATTTGGAACTCGTCAACACCCGTTCCCAATGTAACCGTTCCGTCAAGCTATCATTTGTGGAAGTGTGCAACGGATTATTCGTTTTATTCCTACAGATACGAGCTTATGTGGAAAGATATGGTGTACGCCGATGTGTCTTTTTCAAAAATAAATGAAGAAGCATATCTTGCAAGAGTTGAATTTGTAAACAATACCGACCTTTCGCAAAACACGGTTCTTAATTTCTTTTCTTCGCTTGAATTCCCTAATTCAAAGGAATATTACATCAAGGCAAAGAACGGTAATTACAAACTCATTAAAGCAAATGAATATGCCGAATATTCGTATGCAAAAATCAGACCTTGGGAAAACGAAACTCCGGACGGTATGTTCAGAGGTATGTTCAAGAGCGAGGAATTTTATCTCGGCTACGGCTTGGGCGACAGATGTGATAATGCACATGTGCATTATCTCGGCTTAAAGCCTTTCGGTTGCGAAGCAGGGGATAAGGTTGCCTATAAACTTTCGGCAGACGGCATTGAAAACGCTGTTGTTGCTTTGAGATACAAGACCGTTACCGACGGCGACGCAAAATTCAGCGTTAACGGTGCCGAAACTATATTGCCTCACAGCGACAAACTTGCAATAATCGAACTTCCTTTTGCGGAAAATCTTGAACTTGTCAGCCTCGGCGGTGCAGGTGTTGAACTTGACTTTGTTGCCGTGTACTCAAAGGGCAACGCTCTTGAAGTTGTTGAAATGAAGCACGATTTTGAACCCGAAATCAATACGGCTCAAAACGGCAAAGGTTACACCGTTGACATTGACTACAAGTATAACGATTGCAAATTCAAGGTTATCACTTCAAACCCAAATACTCGCTTCCGCACGCTCGACAGCGGAAGCCTTGAGGACGCACTTATCAATCGTCTTTCAAACGGTGACCATACATATGACGATTTGAAAGAAACATTTTCAGGCTCGTTTAAGCGTAAAACTTCGGATGACGGTTTCTTCCAAAATACGCTTATCAAGTCGATTTTCATTGAACCGCACAGCACTCATATTGAGTATGCGGTTGTTGCAAAATCCGATTTTGAGCCTTTGAACTATGATGAATACGAAAAAATTTATAACGAACGCAAAGCAGCGGGCGAAACCGCAAAGTTCAACAAAGACGGTGAAAAATACACACTTTCAACCGATATTTTGCGTGCAACTTTGCTGACAAACACGGTTTATCCTGTTTACAAGCACGGTGAAAATGTTATTCACCACACACCGGGCAAGCGTTGGGACAGCTTCTATACTTGGGACAGCGGATTCATCGGTATGGGACTTCTTGAGTTCAGCAACGAACTGTGCCAATATGCACTTGATATGTATCTTTGCGATGATGATAACGATGATTTTTGCTTCTTGCTTCACGGTTCGCTTGTTCCGACACAGTTTGTGGAATATCTTGAACTTTTGAAACGTACAAACGACAAGGCAAAACTTGACTTTTTGTATAACAAAATGAAGTTGTACTATGAATTTTTGCGTGGCAGAAGCCATAATTCAACCTGTGCAAAGTTTGATAACGGACTTCTTACAACCTATGATTATTGGTATTCATGCTCAGGTATGGACGATTATCCGGCTCAGGTCAAGATGATTGCAGACAAGGCTGAGGAGTATTCTTGCCCTTGCCTTTCCACAAGCCAAATTATCCGTGCCGGTAAGATTATGAAAATGGTTGCGGATTATCTCGGTAAAACAGACGATATTGCCGTTTATGATGCGGATATTAAGTACTCAACAGATGCACTCAACAATTTTGCTTGGGATGAGGAGTCGGGATATTTCGGCTATACAATGTATGACAAAGACGCAAATTCTCCGTATATTATGAAAACCGAGGACGGCGAAAACTGGGATAAGGGCTTTGACGGAGTTTATCCGCTTATCGCAGGTGCGGTTGACGGAGAAAGAAAACAAAAGCTTATTTCTCACATTAAAAATCCAAATGAAATGTGGTCTGCGGCAGGTGTTTCGGCTGTTGATATGTCCGCTTCGTACTATTTTGACGACGGCTATTGGAACGGCAATGTTTGGATGAGCCATCAATGGTTTGTGTGGAAAACAATGCTTGATAACGGCGATACCGATTTTGCGTTTGAAATTGCAAACCGTGCTCTTGAAATGTGGAAAGAGGAAACCGATTTCACCTACTTTACATATGAATGTTTCGGCATCAAAACCCGCCGTGGCGGATGGTTCCACAACTTCGGCGGTTTGTCTGCTCCTATTTGCATTTGGGCAAACGCTTATTACAAGCCGGGTACGGTTACAACAGGTCTTGATGTATGGACCGATTACCAAAATGTAACCGATGACAGTGCCGAGATTTCATTCAAGTATTTCGGCAACAACGAAAAATATTCGATGATTGTTACCCTCAGCGATAAGAATTCGTACAAAGCTACCCTTAACGGAAAAGAAGTTGAATTTAAGCTCCGTAACGGCGGTTCGTTGGAATTTACATTTGACAAAGATGTTGACAAGGGTATACTTAAAATTGAAACTTTGTAATTGAGAGGTAAGAATATGGCAGACAAAATTGTAGGTTCAAATAACGAGCCGCTTAAGGTTCAGTTTATTACTGATGTTCATTATTATTCAACAAAACTCGGCACTCACGGCAAGGCTTATAACAAGATGGAATCAAAGTCGCAAATGGTGATTAAGGATAGTCCTCTTGTTATCAAAAGAGCTTTTGATATGCTTTGCGAAGATACCTCAACAGATATAGTCCTTCTTTCCGGAGATACTACTCACGACGGCGAAATGCAGTCGCACGAGGAATTTATTGAAATGCTCCGTGACCTCAAAAAAAGAGGCAAGAGGGTTTATGTTATAACAGCCACCCACGATTTTCAGGACAACGGTATTGCCTATGCTTATGAGGGCGATGAAAGGGTTGAAGTTCCTGCCGTTGGCGATAGGCACGATTTGTGGGATATGTATTATGAGTTCGGTCCCAATGAGGCTATTGCCGTGCATAAGGAGTCTATGTGCTATGTTGTTCAGCTTGCACCGGGTTATCGTTTGTTTGCACTCAATGACGACACAAATTACAAGCCGGAGGGTGAGCGTGGTTCAGGTTTTTCCGATGATTGTATGGCTTGGATTATGGAACAACTTGAGGATGCAAAAAAGAACGACCAGTTTGTAATTGCAATGACTCATCACCCTATGATTTCACCGTCACCGTTTTATAACATTATCGGCGGCGGAAATATGCAGAGAAATTACGAAACAACACGGGAAATCTTTGCGGATGCCGGTCTTTCCTGTATGCTTACGGGTCACACCCATGTTCACGACATCAGCGATGTTACAACCAAAAAGGGCAACAAGTTTTATGATATTACCTGCGGTGCGCTTATCGGCTGTCCGCCTGTAATGAGAAATGTCACCTTTGACCCGAAAAACGCAAAGATAGATATTGACACTGTTTTTGTTGACAATGTTGACGGACTTGATACCGACGGCAAGAGTTTTCCCGATTATATGAAAAACTTTTTCTTCGGTATGATAAAGGAAGTTTTGTGGGCAATGGGTTATGATATTGACCGCCTTGCAGAAATGACTCCCGCTTTTTCGGTACCGGGCGAAACCGTCAAAAAGTTTGCTTGGATAATAAAACCTGTAGGCAAGTTCCTTAACAAGTTGACTTTTAAGAAAATTTGGCGACTTTGCAAAAAGGAAAGCGGTCTTAAAAAATCCGATATAGCCGATATTGCAAACAATAAGGTTATTGATTTTATTCTTGAACTCATCCAAAACCTGTACTGCGGCGATTCTCCGTACACTCCGGATACAAGGGAATACAAGCTTACCTGCGGTTTTCTTAATGTAATTGACGCATTTTTGAATACAATTCATTTTTCAATCGGCAAGGTGCTCAAAGGTGCAACTTCGGTCAGAGGTCTTGTTGAGCCTCTTCTTTGGAACAGCGGCTATTGTGATGCCGAGGCAACACTTCCGCTTTATCCGATTTATGATGAGCAAAATCCTGCACCTGTTTCCGCTTTTGAGCAAAAGAAGTTTGAAGATACCGTTAATAAGAGCAAAAAAGGTCCTCTTGTGCTTCTTATTCTCATTCTCATTGTAATCCTTCTTCTTGCAATACTTGCCGGCATCGTTGCACTTATCGTGTGGGCGGTTATCGCAATTATTCATGCAATTTCGGGCACCGCTATGCTCGGATTGTTGTTCTCATAATTTTTGTATGTTTTTACTAAAATAATTGTTGCATATTGGAATAAAAATTGTTATAATGATTTAGTAAATTCGCTATTTACATAGAAAACATAATTTTTAAGGAGTAAATTTATGGCAGACGAAAAGAAAAAATTCAGTCTTGGCGGCATTGATAACGCTGCCGAAGAAAAGGGTAGTTTCATCAAGACTCTTTGGCAACTTGTAAAGTTCCTTGTTGTATCGGGTCTTGTAACAATCATTCAGTTGGCACTTGCGGCTTTGCTTCCTTTGGTATGCGACCAAATCCACACATTGCTTCCTGAATTTTTAAGAGGCATTTTCACACCTACAATGTTTACAGCAGGCTCAAAAGAAGCTACAAAGTATGTTATCGACGGTGTAGTAACCTGGGGTTATGTACTTCCGTTCCTTCTTTCAAACCTTATCGCTAACATTTACGGTTTCTATCAGAATAAAAAGACAACATTCAAGTCTGATTCTGCTTGGTACAACTTTGTTATTTACATCGTGCTTCTTCTTGCACTCATCCTCTTCTCAACATGGATGCAGGGTGCAATCGTTGGTGCACTCCTCAAGGTTGAAGCAAGCAACTGGTTCCTCAAGATAGTTACAAACGAGTCTATCGCCCGTCTTCTTGCTTCTATGGCAGCAGGTTTTGTTCAGATGGTAGTTCTCTTCCCAATGGAAAAGTTTGTACTTATGAGAGAAAAGAAAGACGATACAGCAGAGGAAAAGGCTGCGTAAGTCACAATTTTATAGCGAATAATGTTAAAAGGGCGGTTCGGTGGAATCGTCCTTTTTTGTCCTGATTTTTAAAAGGGGTTATTATGGACGAAAGATTAACTTATACAAAAAAAGAAGCCGGTATGTTTTTAACCGGCCTTTTCGGTCAAAATCTTATTTACAATGTTGTTACGGCAGGACTTTACTATTATTTTCAAAATGTAATTTGTCTGCCGGCTGTGGCACTCGGCTGGATTTTTGCAATCGCAAGAATTTGGGATGCAATCAACGACCCGATGATGGGCTCGATTGTTGACAGAACACGAACAAAATGGGGCAAGTGCAAGCCTTATCTTCTTTTTGCTCCGTTTGTAATTTGCGTGATTACCTGTGTTTCATTCCTCAACGGAAATTATGCCGTGGCTAAAGAAAACGGCAATACAACCGCTATGGTGCTGATTGTAACTTGGGCAGCTGTGTCTTATGTTCTTTGGGGTATGTCTTACACGGCGGGCGATGTTCCGCTTTGGGGTGTCATCAGCCGTATGAGTGAGGTTGAAAAAGACAGAGCAAATCTTATAGCACTTGCAAGAATAGTTTCTTCCGTTGCGGCAGGTCTCGGTATTGTGTCGGTTGTTGCTCTCAGTCAGGCGGCTAACAAAGCATTCGGCGAAAGTGAAAGTGCACAAAAGGGCTTTATCGTTGTTGGAATCGCAATGACGATTGTGTCGTCAATTCTTTTTGAATGTGCAGGCTTGGGCGTTAAAGAACGAGTACCTAATACGGATGAAAGAAAAACGATGAAAGAATCGTTTGCTCTTATGTGGAACTGCAAACCGTTCAGAAGACTTTTGATTTCCGGTATTCTCCGTGCTCCGCTTCAGCTCCTCGCAACAGTTGTAATGACTTTGTTTACATATTACTATTGCGGCGGCGATTTAACCAATGCGTTCAGCAACGGCAAAACATTCCTTACCGCTGTTATCATTGGCGGTGCGTTCTTTATCGGTCAGTTCGGTGCAACGGCACTTTGCCCTGTGCTTATGAAAAAGATTGATGTAAAAACGCTTTACAATCTTACAGGTTTTTCCGCTTTGCCTATGGCTTTGCTGTTTGTTACTTATCTTATCGCTCCTACCGAACTTGCCAAAATTGGTTGGGTAGTTATCGACGGCGTGCTGCTCCTTTTTGCCGGAATCGGCTTTGGTGCGGTTATGGTTTGCCAAAGCGTTATGATAAGCGACTGTATAGACTATGAGGACTATCATCACAATTACCGTCCTGACGGTGTGTTTTTTGCAGGTCAAAGCTTTATCCAAAAGTTTTCAACGGGTATTGCTTCAATTATTTCGGCTTATGTCTATGCCGCAGTCGGCTATTCCGATGTTAACATTGAAAAAATGAATACAGCCATTGCCAACGGTGCGTCGTTTGCAACCGATTTTCAAAATTATTCAAAGGCAATGTGGTTCTTGCTCACAATTCCGCCTGCAATCGGTATGGCAATTTCAATCATTCCTACTGTTAAGTACGAGATTACAAGCAAATCTCACCAAGAAATGCTCAATGTTCTTATAGAAAGACATAAAGAAGCGGAATAATAAAAATACAAACGGACTTTCTCGCAATTGTAAGAATGTCCGTTTTTTATGTTAAAAAGAATATGTTTATCGGCGTGTTTCAGGGTCTTTATCGGCAGTTTACACAGTAAAAATTGCTTTCCCACGCAGGAATGTATTTTGAATGCCTGAAATATATTTTGTAGTTTTCGTTAAGTTCCCACACTTTAAGCGGCAGAGCAAATAAGTCCTCGTTTCTGTGATATGCACAGATGTATAGCTTTGGCAGTTGTGATTTTATGGTTCTTTCCATGCCTTCAAGTGCCTTCATTTCGCTTCCCTCAATGTCCATTTTGATGAATGTTGCAGGGATGTTCAGACTGTCAATATCGGTCACTTCAACGCTTGTTCCGCTTGATGAAAGTTTGCTGTTTCGCCCTGCGTCTGCGCTGAAAATCAGCGTGTCTTTTTTGCTCCACGCACCCATGTTCAGCGTTGTCAAATTCTCCATGCCGTCGGTGTTTTTCAGCAGTTTTTTGTAGCTTTTTGCGTCAGGTTCAAGTGCGGTGATGTGCTTGTATTTACCATTTGTTGCGGCTGTAAATTCTCTTATCGTGTCGCCGTCATACGCACCCAAATCAATGATTTCTTCGTTGTCGGTCAACTTCAAAATTTCTGAATAAACCTTGTCTTTTTCTCCAAATGAGCGTAGCAAATATTCAATTTTGCCCGACACCTTGAATGAAAGAATATCAAGATAAACTCTTTTGCTTTCTTCATCCGCAAGTCGAGAATATACCTCGTCAAATTTTGCCTCGTTCTCGGCAATGTATTCACGGGTGAAAAGTCCTCCGCCGGCAACGGGAACATCGGGTGCAAACACCGTGTGCTCGCTGTTTATCTTTTCGATGTGTTCAATAACACTGTCAATGTGGCTTGCAAAGCAAAGAACAATGTTGAAGTCGTCGTGTTTTTCGCAAACCTCACTGTATTTGAGCACCTTGTAGCCCTTGAACGAATGACCTCTTACAAATTCATCACTTGCAAAAACTTCGTCTGCCTTTAGCCCTCTTTGTTCAAGCTCTGCCATAATTTTTTCTGCACCGAGTCCCATTCCGTACAACACAATGGGCTTTTTGCTGTCTTTCAGGGTGTCCCAAATATTTTTGTCTTGTATCTTTTCAAGCATTTTGCCGTCACCTCATTTTGATATATAATAACATATTACTTAACACTTTACAAATTAATATTTATATATTATAATATAGCAGAATGGATTACTGTATAATTTTGTTAAATCGGAGGTATATGCCTTTATGGCTATCGGCAGTTTAAAACGCTTGTTTAAAAAAGAAAGTTCAACCGAAGAAGAAATTAAGCAACTTGTTGATGATGACGAGGGCGAACTTGAAAAATCAACAAGGGACATCATCAACAATCTTTTTGAATTTCACGATACTAATGTCGGCGATATTATGACCCACAGAACGGATATTGCCGCCGTTGAAATTACCGGGGAAATAATCGATGTTGTTAAGGTTGCGATTGATGAGGGCTTTTCCCGTATTCCGGTTTATGAAGAAGATCTTGACAATATCAAGGGCATTGTTTATGTTAAAGACTTGCTCAAGTTTGTCGGCACGGAAATTCCTAAAGGCGAAAAGATCGAAGATTATATCCGCACTCCGCTTTTTGTTCCCGAAACTATCCCTTGCGGCAAACTTTTTGCTCAAATGACCGAAACGCATATTCAACTTGCCATTGTTGTTGATGAATACGGCGGAACCGCCGGACTTGTTACTTTGGAAGATATTATCGAGGAACTTGTAGGCGAAATTGAAGACGAGTACGACGATGAGGAACAATCGGTTACAAAGATTGATGACGACACCTTTGTTTTTGACGGTGCGTGCGATATAGAAGATGTTGAGGAAGCACTTGGTATTAATTTGCCGGAGGGTGATTATAATACTGTTGCGGGATTTGTTATCAACAGGCTTGGCACAGTTCCTAACGAAGATAGCAAGGGCGAAGCCGTGGAATACGGCGGAGTAAGATTTACCGTGCTTGAAGTTACGGACAGAAAAATTGATTCGGTAAAGGCGGAAATATATGACAGAACAAACAATAACGATTGAGGCAATGGACCAGGCGGTATCGCTTTTCGGCTCGTTTGACGAAAATATCCGTATGATTGAGCGTGAGTTCGGCGTAAGTATTGTGTCACGAGGTTCGGATTTAAAGATTATGGGTGATGCCGAAGATGTGTCAAAGGCTGTCAGAACAATTAATTCGCTTCTTGTGCTTATCGGCAAGGGCGAGGCTCTTACCGACCAAAATGTAAGATATGTTCTTTCGCTTGTCAATGAGGGCAACGAAGATAAAATCGCTTCAATGACAAACGATTCTATTTGTATAACCGCAAAGGGCAGACCGGTTAAGCCTAAAACTCTCGGTCAAAAGAAATACACTCAGGCTATCGATGACCACACAATCACATTTGGCGTTGGTCCTGCCGGAACGGGTAAAACCTATCTTGCCGTTGCCATGGCGGTTACGGCGTTCAGAGCAAAGCAGGTTAACAGAATTATTCTTACAAGACCGGCTGTTGAGGCGGGCGAAAAACTCGGATTTTTACCGGGCGATTTGCAAAGCAAGGTAGACCCTTATCTCCGACCGCTTTATGATGCTTTGTTTGATATGCTCGGTGCGGAGAATTTTCAAAATTATCAGGAGAGGGGAGCAATCGAAGTTGCACCGCTTGCATATATGCGAGGCAGAACTCTTGACGACAGCTTTATTATTCTTGACGAAGCACAAAATACCACACCGGAGCAAATGAAAATGTTTTTGACCCGACTCGGCTTCAGGTCAAAGATGGTTGTTACCGGCGATATTACACAGATTGACTTGCCCGACGGTAAAAAATCGGGACTTAAAACCGTTTTGAATATCCTCAAAGATGTTGATGATATTGAGATTATCAAGTTTACTCAAAAGGATGTGGTTCGCCACAGACTTGTTCAGGATATTATCAAAGCGTATGAAAAATATGACGAAAAGCAAATGAAAAAAAGAAAAGGAGAAGATAAGTAATGAATAAAGTAAAAGTTATAATCTCCGACGAACAAAAAGAAATTACTGTTCCCAGAGGAATAAGAATGTTGATTCGCCGCTGTTGTAATGCGGTTTTGCAGGCTGAAAAATTCGGCTCGGATGCAGAAGTGAGCGTTTGTTTTGTGGATAATGAGAGAATTCACGAGCTTAACGCACAATATAGAAATGTAGACAGAGAAACAGATGTGCTCTCATTCCCTATGGGCGAAAACGGAGAGTACGATACAAATATGGATACAGGTGCAAAAATTCTCGGCGATATCGTTATAAGCGTGCCGAAAGCTATGGAGCAGGCAAAGGCTTATAACCACTCTCTTCAAAGAGAAATCGGATTTTTGACTGTTCATTCAATGCTTCACTTGCTTGGATACGACCACGAAAACGGCGGTATCGAGCAGGTACATATGCGTGAAAAGGAAGAGGAAGTTCTTACCAAAATCGGACTTAAGCGTGACAACAGCTATTATATGGGAGAATAATTAATGACAAAAACAGCATTTATTGCTATTGTAGGTTGCCCTAATGTGGGTAAATCATCTATACTTAACAAACTTTTGGGTACAAAAATCGCCATTGTGTCCTCAAAGCCGCAAACTACCCGCACAAAGATTATGGGCGTTCTCACCGAGGGTGAAACACAGCTTGTCTTTACCGATACTCCGGGCTATCACAAGCCTCATAACAAACTCGGTGAAAAAATGAATCAGGCTGTCGGCGACTCAATCGGCGGTGTTGATGCTTGCCTTTTTGTTGTTGAATCAAAGGGCGACATCAAAAAAGGCGAATATGAGCTGATTGAAAAATTTAAAAAACTTAAAGTGCCCGTAATCCTTGCAATTAATAAAATCGATATGATTAAGGATAAGGAAGAACTTCTTGAACGCATAGTGGAACTTAACAAGTTGTTCGATTTTGAAGCAATCGTTCCTGTTTGTGCTTCAACAGGCGAACATATTGATGAACTTGTTGACGAGATGAAAAAGCTTGCGTTTGATTCTCCGCACTTTTTCCCTGATGATACTCTCACCGACCAGCCCGAAAGAGTGCTTGCCGCAGAGATTATCAGAGAAAAAATTCTCAGACTTATGGACAAAGAAGTTCCGCACGGCATTGCCGTGTCTATCGAAAAAATGCGTGAGCGTGACAATCAGGATATTCTTGATATTGAAGCAATTATTTATTGCGAGCGTGAAAGTCACAAGGGTATGGTTATCGGTAAAAAGGGTGCCATGCTCAAAAAAATATCAACTTATGCCCGTCAGGATTTGGAAAACTTTTTTGGCATAAAAGTAAATCTTCAAACTTGGGTAAAAGTAAAGGAAGATTGGCGTAACCGTGAGGGATTAATTCACAATTTCGGTTTGGATTAATTTGGCACAAATCATTTAAAGCACCATAGGATAAAATAGTAACGGTGGTGTTTTTTATGGATAATTTGTGGCAAAACTTTGTGTCTACGGGAAGCGTTTCGGACTACTTGAAATATAAACAATCAGAAAATAAAAACGAGGTTGTGCAGACTGATGCAGACAAAAACAAAGGGACTTATAATCAGAGAACAGACGGTGGGGGAGAGCGATAAACTCGTTACCGTTATCACCGAAGATTTTGGGCTGATTAAGGCTTTTGTCCGCCGTGCAAAGACTATTAAAAGTCAAAATTTATCTGCAACCTCGCTTTTTGCATACAGCGAGTTTTCGCTTTACAGAAGCAAGGAAGCGTATGTTATCGACAATGCAACCTCAATCGAGGTGTTTTTTAATCTCCGCTCGGATATAGAAACCTTGTCGCTTGCACAGTATTTTGCACAGCTTGCCTGTTTTTTAGGCTCGGAGGAACAGCCGATGCCGGGTATGCTCAGATTGCTTTTAAACGCCTTGTACCTTTTGTGCCAAGGCAAAAAAAGTCACTCGCTCATTAAGGTTGCTGTTGAACTGCGTATGCTTGCACTCGGCGGATATATGCCCGATTTGACGGCTTGTTACCGTTGCGGTACATACGAAACCGATATTATGTATTTTGACCCCGAGGAAGCCTGTATTTATTGCAAGGATTGTTATCGTAACAATGCCGTTGAACTTCCGCTTGCGGTCATTACCGCTATGAGATTTATTTGCTTTGTTGATCTCGGCAAGGTGTTTTCATTTTCGCTTAGCGATGAAAATATGGCTCTTCTTTGCTCAACTGTTGAAAAATATCTGCTCTCCCGTGTTGACGGAAAACTGACTACTTTGGAATTTTATAAAGTGATTATATAATTATGGAAAAGAATTATGAAACTCTTGAACTTGACAAAGTTCTTGAAATGTTAAAAAACGAAACTTCGTGTGAGGATGCCGCCGAAATGGCACTTAATATTAAGCCCACTTCGGATTTTGTTGCCGTGTGCAATATGATTAATCAAACAGAGGATGCTTATTCGCTCCTTGCACGCTTCGGTGCTCCGTCATTCGGAGGTCTTTATAATGTAAACGGCTCTCTTGCCCGTGCTTCGGCAGGCGGCGAGCTTAATACACGTGAGCTTCTCAATATTGCGTCAACTCTGCGTTCAATCCGTACACTTTATGAGTGGCATGGTCATTGCAGCGGGGTTAGGACAACGCTTGATAATTTGTTTGAGAGCATAACGGTTAATAAGTATCTTGAAGATAAAATTTTTACTTGTATCATCAGCGAGGAGGAAATTTCCGACAAGGCGAGTGAGGCTTTGTATGACATTCGCCGCAAAATCAGAGCAAAATCCGCCTCGATTCGTGACAAACTTGACGCTATGATTCATTCGCCGCATTATACAAAGTTTTTGCAGGAGGCTATTGTTACTCAGCGTGACGGTCGATTTGTTGTGCCTGTAAAAAGCGAATGCAGGGGTAATGTTCAAGGCTTGGTGCACGATACATCTTCTTCCGGCTCAACCGTGTTTATCGAGCCGATTTCCGTTGTTGAGGCGAATAATGATATTAAAGTGCTCAAGGGCAAGGAAAGGGAAGAAATCAACCGTATTTTGTTTGAACTGTCGGTTGAAGCAGGCAATTTCGGCGAAAGCATAAAGCACAGCTATGAAGCCGCAGTTGACCTTAATCTTATTTTTGCAAAAGCCCACCTTGCAAACAAAATGAAGGCGGCAAAACCTATAATCAATACCGACGGCGTTATTGATTTGAAGCAGGCAAGACATCCGCTCATTGATAAAAACAAGGTTGTGCCGATTGATATTTCTCTCGGCGAAAAATATGATACTCTTGTTATTACCGGTCCGAATACCGGCGGTAAAACCGTGTCGATTAAAACAGTCGGACTGCTTACTCTTATGACTATGTGCGGACTTCTCATTCCGGCATATCAGTCAAGCAGAATTTCGGTTTTTGATAAAATTTTGGTTGATATAGGCGACGAGCAGAGTATTCAGCAAAATCTATCAACCTTTTCGTCACACATTACCAATGTTGCAAATATCTTAAAGGCAGCGGATGAGAGTTCGCTTGTACTTATCGATGAACTCGGTGCCGGCACAGACCCTATCGAGGGTGCCGCTCTTGCCGTTGCGATTATTGAAAAATTGAGGCAAAAGGGCGCAAAAATACTTTCAACCACTCACTACGCCGAGCTTAAAGCCTATGCACTCGATACCGATGGGGTGGTTAACGGTTGTTGCGAATTTGATGTTAAAACATTGTCACCTACATATCGTTTGCTTATCGGCGTACCGGGGCGTTCAAACGCTTTTGCGATTTCAAGGCATATCGGTATTGAGGACGATGTTATCAGCCGTGCCGAAGAAATTGTAGGTTCGGATAACAGAGATTTTGAAGCGGTTCTTGATAAACTCGAAGCCGCACGCCACGAGCTTGAAAACGAAAAGAAATCCGCCGAAAAAGCAACCGAGCAGGCAAGAAAGATGGCTTCTAAGGCACAGTCCGAAAAAGATAAAATAGAAACCTTGAAGGCTCGTGAACTTGAAAAAGCAAAAAAAGAAGCCGAAAAACTTATTAATCAAGCAAAACGCCAATCGTCTGATTTTCTTCTTGAACTTGAAAAAATGAAAAAAGAAAAATCACCCGAAAACGCAACGGAGCTTGCAAAAAAGACCCGCCGTGCGATTAAAAATCAAATGGGTGAGATGGACGACCTTATCAATCCGCAGGAGATTGCGGATAATTGGGATGACGATTACAAACTTCCCCGTCCCGTTGTTGTTGGCGATGCCGTTATTATCAGGGGTATCGGCGAGGGCGAAGTAATCGAAGTTAAAAATAATAATGTCACCGTAAAGTCGGGACTTTTCAAAACAAGAGTTAAAATGTCCGACCTTATGCTGATTGAAAAGAAAAAGAAAAAACCGACCAAGCCGCAGAGAAATCTTTATCGCACAAGTTCCCGTGCAGATGCGGATGTAAAAACCGAACTTGATTTGAGAGGTCAAACAGCCGAGGAGGCTATCAGCAATCTTGGCATATTTATTGACAAATGCGTGCTCAACGGAATTTCAGAGGTTCGCATTATTCACGGCAAGGGTACGGGTGTACTCAGAAGCGTTGTAACGGAAGAACTTCGCCACCATCCTAATATTGACGAGTTCCGCCTTGGCAAGTACGGTGAGGGCGAGGACGGCGTAACAATAGCAAAATTGAAGTAGATATTGCTTAAAGGGGAAATTATGAAATTCAAAATTAAAAACGATAATTATAAAAACTTTGATGTGTTTAAAGATAATGTGCTGACACCCCGTTCGTATTTTATTCCGTTTTCGTCACCCGAAGAAATGGCAAAAACGGATATAAGAACCGAGCGTTATTCATCATCGATGGTTGAAGTGATGTCCGGAGAGTGGGACTTTGTTTATTACAAAAAAGAATCCGAACTTCCGAGCGAACTTGATATTGATAAAACGGATTTTGACAAGGTAAGCGTTCCGTCGGTATGGCAACATACGGGATACGAAAAGCCGTATTACCTTAATTCCCGTTATCCGTTCAAGCCGAATCCGCCGGAGATTCCCGTTGATTGCCCGGTAGGCGTTTATCACAGAACCTTTACTATTGACGATTTGGATAAAAATTATATCCTTTCGTTTTTGGGCGTTGCAGGCGGACTTGATGTTTTTGTAAACGAAAAGTATGTCGGCTACAGCGAGGGCAGCCATAACACTGCTGAGTTTGAACTTGACGAATTCCTTGTTGAGGGCGAAAATCACCTTGTTGTTGTCAATCACAAATGGACAAACGGTACTTATCTCGAATGTCAGGATATGTTCCGTGACAACGGCATATTCCGTGATGTTTTGCTTTTCAAAAACAATAAAAATTCCGTTTATGATTTTGAGGTAAAAACCAAGTTTAACACCGACCTTACATATGATTTAACCGTTTTGCCGTCACTCAAACTTGTTGATGAGTGCGAATTTTCGGCAACTCTTTTTGACGGCAACGAGCTTGTTTCGTCAAAATCCGTAAATGTTGATTCAAAGCAGATAGATAAAATCGTTTTTTCGTCGCTTGATGTTAAGGAATGGTCTGCCGAAGAACCTAATCTTTACACTCTTGTTGTGTCGCTTTCAAAGGACGGCGAGATTGTCGAACTTATTCGCCGACCGATAGGCTTTAAGCATATTAAAATTACAGGTAATGTGTTTACTTTTAATAATAAAAACATCAAACTTTTGGGCGTTAATCATCACGATACCAACCCTAAAACAGGCTATGTTATGACTGTTGAGGATATGGAAAAAGATGTTAGAATTTTTAAGGAGTACAATGTCAACTGCGTTCGTACTTCTCATTATCCGCCCGACCCGATATTCCTTGATTTGTGCGATGAATACGGTGTTTATGTTGTTGATGAGGCTGATATAGAATCTCACGGATGTGAAGTGGAACTTCACAAACCCGGCGTATGCTCTCATAACGAAGCTTGGCAACCTCGCTATTGGGACAGAGTGTACAGAATGTTTCAGCGTGATAAAAACCACGCAGGCATCACAATGTGGTCACTCGGCAACGAGGCACACGGATATTTAAATCAGGATTATTGCTATGAACAACTTAAAAAACTCACCGATATTCCTATTCATTACGAGGGCGTTGTGCGTACAAGAAGATGGGCATACGATGTGATTTCCATGATGTATCCGTGGCAAAAGCAGGTTAACAAAATCGCAAACGGCTCCGGACTTCCTAAAAAGTTTTATACAAAGCCGTTTTATATGTGCGAATATGCTCACGCTATGGGCGTAGGTGCAGGCGGACTTGAAGATTATGTTCAGGCAATTTTGCGTGGAAACAATATGAT
Organism: uncultured Eubacterium sp.; assembly: GCF_934561735.1. Classification (GTDB taxonomy): domain Bacteria; phylum Bacillota; class Clostridia; order Oscillospirales; family Acutalibacteraceae; genus Eubacterium_R. The sequence continues at coordinate 8,424 of NZ_CAKTGT010000003.1, read as the reverse complement.
GGGCGGCTGTATATGGGAATTTGCGGACCATGCGATTTATCATGAAGACGGACCGATTAAATATACATACGGCGGTGACCACGGCGAAAACAAGCACGACAGTAATTTCTGCGTTGACGGACTTTTCTTCCCTGACAGAACTCCGCATTCGGGTGCTTTGCAAATGAAAAATTGCTATCGTCCCGTTCGTATTGTTAAGCATAACGGCGACAGCTTTGAATTTCATAATTACAAGTGCTTTACTAAGGCAGATTACACCGTAAAATGGGATTATCTTGTTGAAGGCAATGTGGCACAAAGCGGTGAATTCTCCCTTGATGTTGAGCCGCATTCTCATCAAACTGTTAAGCTTGAGATTGAGCATGCAAAAGGTGACGAAGCGATAGTATTTACATATCTTGACGGCGATTTTGAGGTTGCAAGTGAACAGATTGTCAACTTTGCGGATGATGTTAAGGTGTATGAAAATACCGAAAAAGACGCTCCTGTTGTTGAAACAAGCGAAAAACGAATTTATGTTTATTTTAACGGCGGCGAGTTTGTTTTCGACACCGCTTCGGGCGAAGTAATCAGCTATAAAAAGAACGGCAGAGAATATATTAACACTGCACCGTTCGGAGGTACAAAGGGCTTTGGCATAAGCGTTTACCGTGCACCGATTGATAACGACCTTAATATTAAGCGTATATGGAAAGCGTTTGCACTTGATACCGAAAAATTACTTGTTAAGAAGCCGAAAGCCGTTGCCGATGTGTTCAAAACAGACGGCAACAGAGTTGTTATTACATCAAATTACTTTGTTTCAACAGTTAAGAAAAAGAATGTTTGCAAGGTAACCGTTACTTATGAAGTTTATAATGACGGTGCAGTTAAGGTAAGTGCCGAGTGCACAAAATCAAAGAATTTGATTTTTGCCCCTCGTTTCGGCTTAACTCTTGAAATGCCGAAAGTATATTCAAATGTTGAATATTACGGTATGGGCGACAGCGTAAATGCACCTGATTTTTGCGAACACGCTATGCTCGGTATTTATAAAACAAAGGTTGCCGATATGCACGAAGAATATATCAAACCGCAGGAATCTTCTATGCGTTCGGGCGTTCGCTGGGCAAAACTTACCGATGATGACGGAAACGGTCTTATGTTCCTGTCGCTTAACGACAGAATGACTTTTTCCGCAGACCATTACACTTCGCAGCAATGTGCAAAGGCTCAGCATATCGAGGAACTTCAGGAATGCAACACAACATTTTTGCATTTTGATTCTTATCACCTCGGCGTAGGCTCAAATGCCTGTGGACCTACTCCTACAAAGGATTACAAAAAATCAAAACTTACAGGTGAAAAGATTACATTGCTTGTTACACCGCAGTAAATAAAAACCGTAAAGAGTTTTGTGCTCTTTACGGTTTATCTTTATATTATAATTCCGCCGTTAACGCCTAAAATCTGACCCGTGATGTACGGACTTTCTGCAAAAAACAGCACGGCTTTTGCAATTTCTTCCGGTGTGCCGAGCCTGCCGAGAGGTACTTCCTCTTTCAATTCTTCGGCGTCAAACATATTGTTCATTCTTGTGTCGATTATTCCCGGGGCAATACAGTTTACGGTTATGTTGCTTGGTGCAAGCTCCTTTGCAAGTGCCTTTGTCAGTCCGATAACCCCTGCCTTCGTCATGGAATACAGCGTTTCGCACGAAGCACCGACCTGCCCCCACATTGAGCTGATGTTGATTATCGCACCGCTTTGTTCTCTTATCATTTTAAGTGCGGCAAACTTGCTTGCAAAATACACCGCTCTTTCGTTCACGGCAGTCATTTTTTCGTAGTCCTCGGCTGTGATGTCGTTTATCATTTTTATGATAGACACACCTGCGTTGTTCACAAGTAAGTCAATTCTGCCGATTGATTCAACGGTGCTTTCTATTTCGTCAATGTTTTCAAGATTGCATTTGATTGCGTTCACTTTATAGTTCGGCTCTGTTTTGTTGTATGTAATATACACATCATATCCGTTTTGTTTCAACAAAATTGCCGTTGCCTTGCCTATTCCCGTTGCACCGCCTGTTATTAATGCTTTTTTCATATCGTCACCTGCTTTTTATTATATTATCATTTATTGTTGAAATTTTCAATTATATATTATATAATTCTATATTATACTGAATTATTCGGAGGTTTGTTATGGACAGAGAGTTTTACACAATTTCGGTTTATGTTGACGAAAATGAAAACTTAATCGGCATTCCTTGCGGCGAAAGTGACAAATACGGAATTGCCGATATTGATACTGTTTTGCTTCTCAAAGCACCTTACACCGATAAGGCACTTGAGGATTATATTGAAAAGGTAATCAATGCATGCTATACAAAAAAGCACAACGACAGCGTTGACACTTCAACTATCGAGCGTTACACAAAGAAAAAAGGCTTTGCCAATGCTACCAAGGATTTCACTATGATTTCGATAGTAAAGACAAAGACCAATTATTCGCTTATGCCGACTTTCAACGATTTTGAAAGAGGTCCGCTTGCCATTGATGATGACGAGCATATTCTTCTTCCCAATTACAGAGAGGGCGAAATGGCGGAAGTTATCCGTGGCTTTATCGAAATTTATCTCAAGGCTAATATGTTCTATAAGGAAAAAGCAGAACTTGAAGCCGAAAAGAATAATAAAAATTAACAGGAGTTTATTATGCACTTATTAGAAGTTGACAAGGAAAATTATCTCGGTCAGGCAGACCCATTTATATTAAAATCGGGCGGCAGATACTATATTTACACTACCGGTCACACGGGTATTTACGCCTATTCGTCGGATGAATTGACAAAGGGCTGGAAGTTTGAGGGAATGGTTCTAACAGACGGCAAGCACGATTCGTGGTGGGCACCGAGCGTTATAGAGCTTGACGGCAAATTTTATATGTACAATTCGTTTGAAATTGAGGGCTACACACCCGACAAGGGCGGTCACAGAGGAGCAATGCATGTTTCCGTTGCCGACAATCCGCTTGGTCCGTTCAAGGTTGTAAAGCAACTTATAGACCCGTTTTCTATTGATTCCCATGTTGTTCAAAATGAGGCGGGGCTTTGGATTTTCTATTCAACAAACACCTTTGAGGGCGACCGAATCGGCACTTATATTGTTGTTGACAAACTCCTTGACCCGTTCACGGTTGAGGGCAAGCCTGTGCCTGTTGTTGTGCCTACTCTTGACGAGGATATTTTTCGCCGTGACAGATATAAAAAAGGTCAGCATTGGCATACTATTGAGGGAGCGTTCTATTTTAAAGATGGCGATTGGCAGTATGTTATGTATTCGGGCAACTGCTTTGAACAGCCGACCTATTATATCGGCTATGCAAGAGCCAAAACAGACGAAACCGACCTTCGCAAAATTAAATTTGAAAAATATCCCGATGACCACACCTATTGCCCTGTGATGAAAGCAAATGATTTTGAAGAGGGCACAGGTCATCATTCCATGATTAAAGAAAACGGTCAGTGGTACGCAATTTATCACGCAAGGGATTATGATGACGGCTTGGGAGCAGATGCCTTTGACGCACGCAATGCACGAATTTGCAAGCTGAATGTAAATGACGGTATCATAACAGCCGAACAATATAAAGACCATATTTAATATAGTTTGAAAATGTAAATTATCAGTCCGTACAAAAAGGAAGTCGCAGTGCCGTAAACAATTACAGGTCCGGCAATGGAAAACATCTGTGCCGCCGTGCCGAGTATATATCCCTCGTGCCTGAATTCAAGTGCAGGGGAAACAACGGAATTTGCAAAGCCTGTAATCGGCACAATTGTTCCTGCTCCGGCATAGCGTGCGATTTTGTCAAACACTCCTATTCCGGTCAGGATTGCCGTTATTATTATGACGGTTGACGGTGTTGCAAGTTTAACTTCGTCTGCATTCAATCCGATTTTTTCAAACAGTGTGTTGAGCAGTTGAGCAAACAGACATATTCCTCCGCCAAACAAAAACGCTCTTATGCAGTTTGGCACAACAGGGGAATTGGGGCTTGCTTTGTCTGTCATTTTTGAATAATCGCTGTTTGATATGCTCATAGTAACACCTCATTTTTTGTTTATGTATATAGCATTTGTAAATGCTGTGTGAATATTCACTCCTTATTGTTGACTTTGAATATTAATAATTGTATAATTTTGTTATACTTATAGTAAAGGAGCAGTTCTATGGAACACCTTGTTGATGTAAGAAATGTGTATAAGATTTATAATCCGGGTGAAAATCAGGTTAACGCACTCGACGGCGTCAGCCTTACTATCGACCGTGGCGAATTTGTTGCAATTATCGGTCAGTCAGGCTCGGGTAAATCAACCTTTATGAATATGATCGGCTTGCTTGACACTCCGACAGAGGGTGAATATTATATCAACGGCAAGCTTGTTGACGACCTTACAGATGACGAAATGTCTGTTATTCGTAATGAGGAAATCGGCTTTATTTTTCAGGGTTTCAACCTCATTCCGTCACTTACGGCACTTGAAAATGTTGAACTTCCGCTTGTTTATCGTGGAATGAAAAAAGACGAACGCAGGAAGATTTCTATCGCAGCACTTGAAAAAGTTGGGCTTGGTTCTCGTATGGACCACTTGCCAAAGGCTTTGTCAGGCGGTCAGCAACAGAGGGTTGCGGTTGCCCGTGCCATTGCGGCGGCTCCACCTGTTATTCTTGCCGATGAGCCGACAGGTAACCTCGACACTCGTTCAACAAAGGATGTAATGAAGATTTTGCATCAACTCAAGGACGAGGGCAGAACCGTTATTGTCATCACTCACGATAATGAGATTGCCATGGAGGCGGAACGAGTTGTTCGTATTCGTGACGGCAGAATCGTTGAGGACTATATTAATCCAGGATTTGAAGAAAAGTACGGCAGAAAAGCGAAGTACGACAATGAAAATCCGATTGACCTCGGCTAATTAAACAATGTAATAAAATCACCTAAATCGGTTAAAATAGATTTAGGTGATTTTTTATGTTGTTTTTAAAAGCGTTTGTTGTCGGCGGATTAATATGCGTTGTCGGTCAACTTTTGATTGATTTAACCAAACTCACTCCGGCAAAAATCCTTGTTTCGTTTGTGTGCCTCGGCGTTGTGCTCGGCGGTATCGGGGTTTATGACAAGTTGATTGATTTTGCGGGTGCAGGTGCAACGCTTCCGCTCACAGGCTTCGGTTCCGCTCTCGCAAGCGGAACAAGAGATGCAATCAGAGAAAAAGGCTTTTTAGGCGTTGTGACGGGTCCGCTTTGTGCTTCGGCAGGCGGTATAACCGTTGCACTTTTGTCGGCACTCGTTGTCAGCCTTGTAACAAAACCCAAGGATAAGTAATAGTATATCCTGTGGTGATATTTATGCTCAAAATCAAATCAATAAGCACCGTCGGCTTTGTCGGCGAAAGTGAGAGCCTTGTACACGAACTGACCTGTCCGCTTTCTCGAAAAAGAACAGGGGATAGGTTTTATTACAAATCCTCCCTCTATCGTGTTGAAGCACCCGATGATGCAAATGTCAGGGTTGTTGTGTTTTCTGCCGTGGATGTCTTTTGCTGTTTTGAAACTCTTGTGGATTTGGTCGATTTTCAAAAATGTGTTTTGTATCTGACCGATGTAAAAAAGGCAAGGCGAATGGGTATGAAAATAGATAAAACACGCCTCTCCTATGCTCTTGAATGTCCCGTGGTGTTTGCCACAAAATCCGCAAGAGGGCTTAACCGTTTGCTTGATGCAGTACATATGGTTTCGCAAACTCCGAATTTTATTACGACATTTGAAAATCCGTCTGTTGCCAAAAAATCCGTAATAAGTTTTAAGCAAAGTAAATTGTCGTTTTTGGCAAGAAAAATACACGATTTGTTTTTAATTATAAAAACCTCTTGTTAATTTCTATATAATCTGTTATTATATATATAATATTTAAAAGGGGTGTAAAAATGAATTCAAAAGCTAAAACCTATACCAAAAAAGAGGCGGCAGGATATCTTGTCGGTATGTTTGGTCAAAACCTTATTTACAACATTGTTGCAACAGGTCTTTACTTCTATTTTCAGAATGTAATTTGTTTGCCGGCAATGGCTCTCGGTTGGATTATGACTATCGCCAGAATATGGGATGCCATAAACGACCCGATGATGGGTACTATTGTTGATAAAACTCATTCAAAATGGGGTAAATGCAGACCGTACCTTATTATTTTTCCTGCAATTATAGGTGTAATCACTATTTTAACATTTATCAACGGCAACTATGCCGAAGCATCGTCAACCGCACAAAAAGTGCTTATTGTAGGCTGGGCGGCTGTATCTTACATCGCTTGGGGTATGTGCTTTACTGTTTGCGATATTCCTCTTTGGGGTCTTACTTCTCTTATGACAGAGGACGAAAACGATCGTAGCAAGATTTTGGGTCTTGCCCGTATGGTTGCAGGCGTCGGCGGTATCGGCGTTCTTGTTGTTCAAGTTGCACAGGCTCTTGCAGGTGCGTTCAACGGCGATATGCAAAAGGCATTTATTGTAACAGTTGTTATTATGACTGTTGTTGCAACAATTCTTTTTGAGTTTGCCGGTATCTTTACAAGAGAGCGTGTTGAAAAATCCGAAAAGAGTTATACTTTCAAGGAAAACTTCCAAATTATGTTCGGTAACAAGCCATTCAGACAAATCCTTATTTCAGGTATCCTCAGAAGCCCGATTCAGCTTCTTATGATTGTTGCCATGACTCTAGTTACATATTATTATGCAAACGGCAACATTATGAACATCCTCAAGTATAACGAGGACGGTTCTCTTGCCGGTATTAATTTCAAGATTCTTATCGGTCTCGGCAGCGTTGCAGTCGGTCTTTTTGTAGGCCAGTTCGTTGCAATGGGCGTTACTCCGCTCATCATCAAAAAGGTTGAAAAGAAAACTCTTTACAATTTCTATTCAATCGCAGGTGCTGTTCCTTTTGCTCTTATCTTTGTATTCTTCAAAGTTTCGGGCGGTGACCTTACATCTACAGCTTGGTCAATCGTTATCGGTATTTGCATGCTTTTTGCAAGTGCGGCTTTCGGCGGTATCAATGTTCTTCAGTCAGTTATGATTGCCGACTGTGTAGACTATGAGGAATATTACAACGGTATTCGTACCGATGGCGTATTCTTCTCAGGTCAAAGCTTTATTACAAAACTTGCAGCAGGTATTTCAACAATCATTTCATCTGCCGTATACGCTTTTGTAGGTTACAGCGGCGTTAATGTTGACAAGCTCAACAAGGCAATCGAAAATGGTGCAAACTTCATCACATATGACGGCGGTTCCGGTGTCGGCAAATATGCTGAAGCAATGTTCTTCCTCATTTCAATCCCACCTGCAATCGGTATGTTCCTTTCGGCTTTGCCTACTCTTAAATATGCAATGACTGATAAAGAACACAAGCAAATTCTTGCAGAACTTGTTGCAAAGAGAGGCAATAAGCCACAGGATTGAAAAGTGCTCAATGAAGAAGATGACGAGCAGGCAAAAGAGCTTGAACAGAATCTCCTCAACATTGTTGACGAAATAAATAAACTCTAAATGAAAAGCTATCCGATTTTTTCGGATAGCTTTTTTTGTGTTGTGACACTTGTATTAATATTTCAAAATTACAGTTTTGCAATTCTCACAAATTGAAGCGGCGATATTAGTTCTGTGACTCGGTTTAACTTCGGTAATTTTAACAAATCCGTCAGCTTTTTTCGCATCCGTAAACACACCCGGTACTTCGTTTGCAAAGCTGAAAGCACCGTCTTTACTGCAAAACAAATAACCGTTTCTCATTTCTTTGCCACACTCCGGACATTTCATAATTTTCACCTCCGTTTTAATATTCGGCAGAGCGTTGTGAACGCTCCAACATTTCTTGCATTTGCTTTTCAAAAATTTCTGCTTTGATTAAAGCGATACCCTGCGACTCGTCTCCAAGCACAACAAGACGGTCGCCCTCTTTTATATCAAATGTATCTCGTGCGTTTTTTGGTATTACAATTTGTCCCTTGCTTCCGATAGTAACTGTTCCCCAAAGGTGTTTGCCGATGGGTGCAGGTGCTATCTTTGTTTTGCCTATTTTTTCATCGGCGTGAATCAGCGAGTCAATTGTAATGCCGTAAAATTCTGCCAGCTTATCGCATTTATCAATATCAGGAAAAGTATCTCCTTGTTCCCATTTGGAATACGATTGGCGGGAAATACCAACTGCTTCGGCAACTTGTTCCTGCGATAAGCTTTTAAGGTTTCTTAAGTATAATAAATTATCCGAAAACATAAATACGCCCCCTTAACTATAAATCATTATAGCATTTAGGGAGCGTACTTTCCACCATATAAACTTGTCAGATAAGTAATTCTTTTGTTAAGTTTAACTGCAT
>NZ_CAKTGT010000002.1 GCF_934561735.1 uncultured Eubacterium sp. | reverse complement strand
ACAGAGCAGAGGACATGATTGGTGCTCAATCAGTAGGTATTGATTCAATAGGAGTAGAATATGGATATGGCACCTTTAATGAACTTAATAATGCCGACGCTACATATATTGTTAAAACGGTTGATGAGTTAAAAAACTTACTAAGCTGATTAAAACACAAATTAAAAAAATAATCATCGCTTGAAACTCCCTGTTTTTGGGGCTTTCAGGCGATTTTTTGGCCTTTTTTGCATTTTGTTTTTTGGAAAAACATTTACAAATCAGAAGCTTTAATAAAAATAGCTAAAAAAATTAATCGCTTTTCAATATGCCTATGATAAATAAATTTTGTAGTTTGTCATTTTTGTTGTATATTTTATTGTAAAACAATCAAATTTATGATATAATTTGCATATATTTAGGTTGTTTTAAAAATTTTGCGGACTGAAAATATTAAATAGGGGTGTTTTTATGAAAAAAGTTATCAGCCTATTGTTATCACTTTCTTTGATTTTGTCTGTCGGATTGCCGGGTACTATGGTTAATGCCGCAGAAAGTATCACTATTTATTATAACGATGCGGAGCTTACCGAAACTTTGCATATCACCGAATATGATTCTGCACAGTTTGTGGCACATTCGGAGTCGGAATTTCCGGCAGACTCAACTGTTGAGTGGGAAAGCAATATGCCTTTGCTTGCGGATGTTGACGAAACAGGCAAGGTAACTGCGTACGATTACTCAAAAGCTGCCGTTATCAAATATTGGCTTGATAATGAGGTTCGTCCAACTCCGCTCATCGGTAATGCAACCGCAGACGCTATTGAAAAGGCTTTTGCAAAAGCAGGCATTGACCTTAACGACAGTAATCTCAATACCGACTTGGTTGTTGCGATTGTAAAGGGCATTAACCAAACTATGGGTGAAGCTCTTGAAAAAATGCTGAATAATATGACAATCACAATCACAGCTCGACTTGTCAACGAAAGCGGAAATGTCCTTGCTTCCGACAAGGCAGAAGTTGTGGTTGACCAAAGCTTGGCAGGTAATATCTGGCCTACGGGTGTACATATCACAAACAAAAAGACCGTTCCAAAAACCGTTGCTGTCGGCAAGCAGGTGCAAATGTACGGTGCGGTAACTCCCGTTCGACTTAAGCAAAGCGTCAAATGGAGCGTCGGCAAGGCTTTTGATAACGAATCAAAGAAGCACGCAACAATTACCGCTGACGGTCTTGTAACCTTCACTTCTCCGGGTGCTGTTTATATTCGTGCAAATCCCGAAAACGCTCTATATTCTGCGGTTACAGATACTGTTGAGTTCAAGGTCGTTTCTCGTGAAGAACTTCCTGTTACCGACTTTGCAATCGGCGGAACTCTTGATATAAAAGAGGGTGAAACCACTCAACTCACTATCGAAAATGTTTCTCCTGCCGGTGCATACACAGGTGATGTAAAGTGGGAATGTTCGGATACTTCAGCCGCTGTTATCACTCAAGACGGAACAGTTACCGCTCTTGACGCAGGTCAGGGCTTGCAGTTATCAAAAACCGTTACAATCACGGCAACCATTGACGGCGTGTCAAAAACAGCGTCGCTAAAAATTAACAGGAATGTTATCGGCGACACAATCAACAGCGTTGAAATCAACGGTTATGAAAATATTGCGCTTAATGAAACAAATAAATATACTGCGGATGTAACCCCTGTAAGACTTAACACAAATTCAGGCGTTGTTCGTCAGTGGGGATTATATGATTCACAGTCGGGCGAGCTTGTGCTTGCAACGGCAGACACCCCTGCCGATAACGGTTTTGCTTCGATTGATGCAAACGGCAATCTTGTTGCAAGAGAAGTCGGAATAATCAAAATTTATGTTAAGGTGACTTATAACGATGCTTCGCTTGAAGCAGAAAAAACCGTTTCATCGGGTGTTCCGATTACAAGTTTTTCTGTTGAAAAGGGTAACGGCTTTACCACAAATGTTATGACGGGCAGCAGGGATTCGTTCCTTGAAGAAGGCAAGACAGGTCAGCTTAATATAACAAGTATTTTGCCTGAGGATTATGACCCTGATTTGCTCAAAAATGTTGTTTGGAAGAGTTCCGACCCGTCTGTTGCATCTGTTGACGAAAACGGCAAGGTGTTTGGCCTTGATTCGGGCGGACTTACAATTTATAATGCTAAATCGGTTACAATTACTGCGATTATCGGCGGTGTGTCATCTTCTGTAACCTTTAATGTCAGAGGTGCTTCCGTAAATAATCTTGTAAATGCTTCAATTTCGGGCAACGATTATGTTGTAAAAGATTTTCCGAGAGAGTATTCTGCAATATTTTCTCCGTCAAGAATCAGCGTGAAAAATATCCATTGGGGATTTTCAACCGATGACGGTAGTCGTCCGTGGAATTCAAGCTGGAGTAGTACATCGGGCAATACCGAAAACAGCCTTGCAACGGTTGATTCAACCGGTAAGGTATACGGAAAATCGGCGGGTACTACAACTCTTTGGGTCTTTGGCAGAGAGGGTACAACTTCGTTAAGCGGTTCTTATGCTGAGGCTTCAAAACAAATTCAGGTTGTTGAAATTCAGCCTAAAAATATTGCTGTAACCGCACCCGAAAAGTATGATTATGTCGAGGGCGAAACAGAACTTGACTTGACAGGCTTAAAGGTTTCTGCAACATATGATCGCAACGAATTGGCAAATTATTACCCCGATGCCGAAAGCTACGGCGATTCTATTTTAAGCGTTGATGTTGATGATTATGAAATTAGCGGATTTGACCCGACTTTGATTGACAGAGAGCAATATGTACTCGTAACTCTCGTCAGGGCGGGCGAGCAATTCCGTGCGGTATTTCCTGTTAAGGTGAATTCAAAAGCCGTCGAGTCAATTGATATTACTGCTCCGAGATACGCATATATCGAGGGCGTGAAAGAACTTGATTTGAGCGGACTCAAAGTATATGCAAATTACAGCAATGCACCTCGTGAGGAAGTTTTTGATTACAAGGTTGACGAATCTGCTGTTGATTTTACAAAGCTTAACGAAGAGCAAACCGTTAAGGTAACTTATGAGCATTACGGTCGTTCGGCAACAGCCGAGTTCCCGATTATCATTTACGGAAAACCTGTTGTGTCGGTTAACACGGCAGATTATGACGGCTCGTGGACGAGTAGTGATGTTACATTTACCTTGGACAGTACTCATCAATTGGACGGCGTTAAATATTATTATAATGTTGACGGCGGCGAATGGAACGAAATTAGCGGCAATTCTTTGACTGTTACCGAAAATACAGACAGCGTATACACATTTAAAGCAATTAACAGTGCGGGAATTGAAAGCGACATCACACAGCCGTATACTGCTAAAATCGACAAAACAGTACCGTCATTCACCCTTGTTCAGGATAATACAAATATCACAAATCAGTCGTATTCGGTAAGAATTACAGATTTGAGTGTTGGTGCTTCAGGCGTTAAGGCGGTTTATCTCAACGGTGATGTGCTTGATGACCAAACACAGTTTACAGTTAGTGAAAACGGCGAATATACGATCAAAATCGTTTCAAACAGTTTGCTTGAAAGTGAGCAAACCGTGACCGTTGAAAATATTGACAAACAAAAACCGACCGTAACGGAAGTATCGGTTTCACACAAAGACACAAATGATTTTGCAAGATTTGTAAACAAGATCACTTTTGGTATGTTCTTTAACAAAACCACTCAGCTTACAGTAACGGCAGAAGATGAGGGCGTTGCAGGTGTTGACAGAATTGAATATCGATTTGTTGATGAAAACGGCACACCGCTCGGAGATTGGGCTGTGTATGACAATAACAACAAGCCTGCACAGGACGCCGATTTCAAGGGTTACGCCGAGGCGAGGGCAATAGATAAGGCAGGCAATGTTTCCGACAGTAAGCTGACAGGCGGATATGTTATTGACACCGAAGCACCTACGGATATAGTTGTAACTTCCGAAGCAGACGGAGAAAATTATGCAAGCGACAGTTGGACATCCAAGAATGTTACAATCAAACTTTCATCAACCGCTTATTCGGGAATTTACAGATATTATTACAGTGTTAACAGCAGTGAATGGACTGAAATTGACGGCGATACCCTCACCGTAAAGAATCAGGGCATATGGAATTATAGATTTAAAGCGGTTTCTTATTCAAATAACGAAACGGTTACAACGGATGATTTTGTTGTTAAAATCGATAAAACAGAACCTGTTGTTCGTGTTGATTTTGAGGGTACATTCGGCAGATGGACAGCCGATCCCGTTAAATTCAGTATGACTATACTCAATCAGGCAATTTCGGGCGTTCGTTATTATTACAGCACCGACGGCGGCAAATCTTGGATTCAAGCCGAAGAAGGCTCTGTAATTACTATCGATGAAAATGTTGACGCTTCGTATATTTTCAAGGCAGTTAACGGTGCAGGTGTTGAAAGTAATTATTCCGACAGTTACCGTGTAATGATAGATACTGTTGCACCTACTCTTGAATATACCCTTGAAACAGAAGAAAAAACCGATTCTCCGTACAATGTTTCCTTTAAGGTTAATACCGGTCGCTCCGGAGTCAAATCCGTCAGCGTAAACGGTGAAGATATAACAGGCAAAAATTCGTTTGAGGTTGCGGAAAACGGCAAGTATGTTGTTGTAATGACAGCCAATAACGGACTCACATCAACAGAGGTTATTAAGATAAATAATATTTCTGTGGCTGAAAAACCTGTTCTCTATGTTACACCTTCGGGTACAATCGGCAGTGAAACCGACCAACTTGTTCGCTTCAATCTTTCTTCACCTAATTGCGGTGATAATACGGTTTATTATTACAATGACGGCAACGGCTGGAAAGAGGTTGAGGGCGATACATTTGTTGCTTCAAAGGCAGGTAATTACAAACTTCGCTTTAAGGCTGTAAGCAATGGACTTGAAAGTTATCAAAGTCCCGAATACAATGTATCTCTTACAACAAGCTATTACAAAACCGTGTTTAAGGCAACAGTTCTTGAAAATCCGACATTAACGGAGGGAACTGCGGCACTTCGGGATGTCAAGATTTATGTTGATGACAAACTTATCGGCACCACCGACACAAACGGTGAGGCGACATATTGGCTTGTTGAGGGTGAGCATAATGTTTTGTTTGATAACGGTACATTTAACAGAACACAAACTGTTGCTATGACCGATGACGGTGAACTTAATATTCCTATGGTTGCACTCGACCTTAATAAGGACGGCGTTGTAAATGCTAAGGATTATGTAATGCTCAGAGATGTTACCGACCCACAGCTTTCAGCTCTTTATAATGAAATATTTATGAATTTCTATAATGTAAGCGAAGATACATTTATTTATCAAAATCAGTCGTAGAGGGATTTTATGAAACTTTATATTAAACAAAAAGTGTTTTCCTTTGCCGATAAATTTTCGGTTAAGGATGAAAACGGAGCAGACAGATACTTTGTTGAGGGGCAAATCATCTCACTCGGCAAAAAACTTCATATTTTTGACAGCGAGCATAATGAAATTGCACTTGTTAAACAAAAAATCGTTTCTCTGCGACCTAAATTTGTTGTTGAAGTAAACGGTGAAGAAGTAGCTGAAATCGTTAAAAAGATTACATTCTTTAAGCCTCAATATTATGTTGAAGGCTTGGGATGGAATGTTGAAGGTGATTTTTTTGCTCACGATTATGTTATAGACTCAAACGGAGCAGAGGTTGTATCTATTCACAAAGCATGGGTGAGTTGGGGAGATACTTTTGAACTTGATATTGCCGACGGTAATGATGAGATTACGGCTTTGGCGGTTGTACTTGCTATTGATGCGGTTCTTGACAGTCAAAACGCAACGGCTTCGGCATTTCAGTAATATTTATGCAGCAAAAGACGGTTACGGAATATTTATCCGTAACCGTCTTTTTTATTATTGTTCTGCTTATTTACTTTTGTATTCTTTTAACAGTTTTGCATAATCTTTTGCATTTACCGTTCCGTCTTCAACAACATCTAAATAAGAGTTTGATTTGTTGTAGTAATCCATAAAGCTTATGCTGTATTCGTTTTCGCAATTTTCACATCCGATTGTTACATTGTTGCCGTCAAAACTTTTTATTTTGTAGCTGTGTCCGAGAGCATATAGCTTGTTTGTGTAGGATTTTCCGCATCCTATGCAGGTAAACACGCTGTATCCGTCTTTTTCGCAACTTGGTTGTTCAATGATTTCTTCCGTGTAAATATGCTCGGTACATTCAAATGCAAAATTAACTTTAAAACTTCCGGTGTCAATCGGGTTTTTGTATTTAGCCGAAAGATAGTATCTTTTGCCCGCTGTCAGATTGTACTCAATGCTGAAATTCAGATTGTTGTCGTCCTTATTGTCACCGTCGTCATTGTAAGCGATTGCACTCTTTTTCATTGTGCTAAAGTTATCGGAACATGTATAAGTTTGTGCATCATAAATAAGTCCGAATGTGTCTTCGTTTGACGATGAAGAAAATGTAATCTTACAGTCGGTTTTCGGTGCAAACGACCAAATGCTTTGTCCGTTACCGCTTTCTATTATTGCATTGCTTTCACCAACGGTAACAGGGGAGTCAAACATTATGTAATTTTGCAAGCAGTAGCTTTGTGCATAACTGCTTGTGTCACATTTTGCAACAAAACCGTTTGTAAGGTTCATTTGGCTGTTATATCCAAATGCGTTGTCGCCGATTGTTGTTACACTGCTCGGAACAGTTATTGATTTAAGCGTGTCACTGCCTGCAAATGCCGCCGTGCCGATATATGTTAATGTGTCGGGAAGCGTTACACTTGTCAGTTCCTGCTCAAAGCAAAAGGCAAAGTCACCGATTTTTGTTACACCGTTTTCAACAACAATGTTTTCGGTTTTGTCTTTGTAATTGTTCCACGGTACCGTTTCGTAGTTATCAGCCGTAAAATCTGCTGTGTTTGATTTGATTGTTAGCGTTTTAGTGTTGCTGTTGTAATCCCAACCCGATTGGTCGGCAAGTGCGGTAGCAGCTCCTGCCGTAACAGCCGAGGCACTCATTATCAAGCCCAAAAGAAGGGCAATCATTTTTTTCTTATTCATTTTTACCCTCCTTATACAACTTCATATGTCGCCTGAAGTACAAGCTGATTGTTTTCCGATTTAACTGTTTTCCATTCTTTAAACACATAAAACGGAATATTAGGTGCCGTTATGCCTTCAATGGTTTTATTTGTTAAATCAAGTTCGTTTGCAGAATTGATATATTTTGTTTCAATCACTCTGCCGTTATTGTTAAGCAAAGTCAATTTTATTTTGTCGGCTGGCTCAACTTCATCTTCCGTAAGATAAGCATTTACAACAGCATCTGAGTTTGCAACAATTTGACATACCGCTTCGTTTTGACTTACTCTTTTTGTTACGCCGTCCTTTGTGACTGTCCATTTTTCAACATTCATATTGTCTGTGCTGTCGCTGATGTCAAGTGTAACAACATCGCCGTATTGCACCTGAGTTTCAGAGCTTGTCGGCTCTATAATTTCGCCGTTTGCACCGTAGACCAAAAGTTTTATGCTTATTGTTCTTACTCTCAAAAGTGCCGAAGCTTCAATAATGCTTTTTGTCGCAGAGTCGAGAGCGGAGCCGTCTTTGTTTTCAATGGCAATCCCGGCAGCACTTTTGGCGTTTGCAATTGCTTCACAATATGCCTCTTTTGATTCGTCGGTGTATGCTTCAAAGTTTTCCGTTATTGTCAAAAGGGAAGCATTGTATGCTTCAAGAAAATCATTAAATTCCGAATTTGTATTTGTCGGATTTGTAATGTTCTTCTTTTCCCAATATCCGCACAGATTGTCACAGCAGTAAATGTCGTACCCTTGCTCCGTTGCGGTAGGAGCAACTGTTCTTGAGTAAACCAAATTAGGGTGATTGTTTGGATTTTCAGGCAACAATTCCGTGTAACTGCTGTCGCATCGTACGCAGGTGTATTCACCTACGCCTTTAAATGTGCAGTCTGCTTCTCTGATAACTGCGTATGTGTACTCGTGACCGAGTGCGTTTACATAACTGCTTTCGTCAATTTCTTCGTGAGAGCAAACCGAACATCTTTGAGCCGTGTAGCCTTTTTCGGTGCAGGTAGGTGCTACCGTTACCGATTGGTATGTGTGCGGTGCAAGTTCTGTGTAATTATCTTTGTATGTATCACCGCATTGCGTACAAGTGTATAGCGTGTAGCCTCTTTCGGCACAGGTAGATGGAATTACCTCACTTGTGTAGCTGTGTTCCGTTTTTTCTGTTTCGGCTTGGTAAACACCACCGCAGATTTCGCAAATGCTTTCTCTTATTCCCGGAGAATTGCAGGTAGGATTCTTTATAACATCGCCAAATGTCAATCTGCACGCTTCTTCCTTGCTCTCTTCATTGATTGTGATAACTTGAGCATCTCCGTATTCGGATTTGTTGACGGTAATCGGAGTCCAGTAGTAAACGATGTGAGTCTGTTTTTCCTGAATACCTTTTACGGTAGGCGTGTTTACAATGGTCGATGTGTCTACCGTTTGTCCGTCCTCTATAATTACAGAACCCATATCCTGTTTTGATACACTTATAAATTTAACAATGTAGTTGTATTTCAGCCCATTCATAGCCGATGTAAGTTCTTTGGCTATTGCTGTAACCGATTTTGAATTGTATGTTCCCGAATATCCGCTTGCCGAAAGGACATCTGCCATTGCGTTTTGAGCCTGAATTAACGCTGTGTAGTAATTGTTCCATGTTCCGGATGTGTACCGTGTGGATTGTGCCGTTTCAGATGATATAATTTGGTTTTGATTTCCTATTTCTTTTGCTGTAGTTAAAGCATTTCTTAAATCGTTATATAATTCTGTATCTCTCACCGGGGAACTTACAGAATTAAATTTATTCACCGCATTTTTAATATCATTTGCACAGGTTGTTACTTTAGAGGCTGTATTTAATGAATAATCAGGTGCCGATGGGTCAACGGCAGTTGCCGTATCATATGCCTGCATCAAAGCCGAAAGGCCGCCTTGTTTGTAGTATTGTACATTTTTAAGTAAGTTCCTGTTTGAATTTGAATTGATACTGTCAAGTAAAGGCTTGTAGTTTATAACATAAAATGTTCTTGTATCAACACCCGAAATGTATTTAACCCATTTTACAGTGTTT
Source organism: uncultured Eubacterium sp. (assembly GCF_934561735.1). Classification (GTDB taxonomy): domain Bacteria; phylum Bacillota; class Clostridia; order Oscillospirales; family Acutalibacteraceae; genus Eubacterium_R. The sequence continues at coordinate 293,030 of NZ_CAKTGT010000002.1, read as the reverse complement.
CCGTCGGATTTTGTACCGTTGCCGATGCTGAATTGCGTAGGCTTTGCCGCAACAAAGTAATTTTCTCCCTGAAACGCCGCTTGATAACTGATGTTGAAATAATTAGCCATATATCTCATATCGCCTGTAGAGAGAATGATGTTGTTATCGTCGCCGATTTCATAAGCATTGATTTGATATGCTTTTGAAAGTACATTGCTGAATTCTCTGGAAACGACATCACCGCGATATTGTGAATTTTTGATGAAAAGTCCGCCGTTTTGTCCTCTCATTGCCATATACAAAACTCTTGGATTTGACGGATTTGCGGTTATCGAACTGCTTGTTTTGTAAAATCCAACAAGATACGGAATGTTAGGTGAAGAATCGGTATAGAGATATACGCCGTTTTGATAGTAAAAATTCGCCGTTACATTGTTTCCCTCGGCAGTATAGCTTGTTACAAGCGGATCGTCTGTGTATTCATACCACAAACATCCTGTGTTTAGCGGATTTGTTCCGTTGTCCGACGAAGAAAACTTTGGGTAAATATTCGGAGCAGGAGCACTCCATTCGCTCATAGAGCCGATTGCATTGTTGAGTGCCGTTGCGTATTGAGCAATGCTCAGCGAGGTAACGCCTCCGTATGAATATGCGTCAATGGCTTTTTGTGCGTTTACATAAGCCGTGTAAGCATTACTCATATTTTTGTATATTTTTCCGCTTGCCATTTTGTTTTCAAATTCAGTCATAGCTTTTTTAAGCGGTTGAATTTCTGCAAGGGCAAGACTTGAAGCGTAATTTATTTTACCGAACTCAATCCAAACATCCGACCATTTGTTTGATGTGTTGCCGTTATTATTTCTGCTGCACATAGCAAGAAATGTGATGTCATTTTTATTGTTTTGTTTGGCGGCTTTAACTGCCGATGAAATATCAAGAGTTACATATTTATTGTTATTATCGGTATAATTGTGCTCAATGTATCCGATTTTGTTATTGTCATTTAATCCGAAAGTTTGTTTAATATAATTTACGCTTCCGTTTCCGGCATTATTTGAAATTCCTGCATAAGCAGTGACTTTTTTTGTTTCGGATTTTGACTTTAGGTATTCCGAAACACTTGAAGAGTCTATGTAATAAATTTCAATTCCGAAATTTTCAATTTTTGTTTGATGCCAATTGTCGCTTGTTATTGTAATGCTTGCATAGTCACCGACATTTATATTTGTAATATCGTAATTCCAAAGGCCTACCGTTGTATTGTTTTCCAATGAGTCGTTGATTATGTTGAAGATGTTTCCGTTGTATCTTGATGTATCTTCAATACCACACAGCAATCCGCTTTTGTTTAATGCAATTTCACCTTCGTCTGCACCGAATACGGTTGTCAGATTTGTCGGTATAGCGGAAATTAATATAATCGTTGACATAAATAGAGAAGTCAGTGATTTTAATATTTTCTTATTTTTCATTGCGGTTCTCCGTTTGTAATGATTTGTATGCGTAAATGAGAGATATTTTTATTCCTTTATATTATAAACAATTTATATGTACTGTTCAATTAGCATATTTAACATAATATTAATATAAAAAATGGAACATTCGTCAATAGACATCGGGTGTTTTGGTAAGGTATAATATTTGAGATGATAGATATTTTTATAATTTTACAAGTATATTAACCTTAACTTATCTTTATCGGAGAGAAAAATGAAAAAATTCAGTTCAAGAATTATAGCTGTTATATTGGCAGTTGTGCTGGTGTTTACATCGGCGTTGCCTATTTCGGCAAAATCTTTTGCAACAAATTCACTTTTAACAACCGATGTAGGTCCTGCAAATTGGATGAGCGGAATAAAGGATAATACTTCGCTTTCGGATATTACCATTCCGGGAACGCACGATTCCGGTACTCAAAATGTAGACCTGCCGATATGGTCAAAAACACAGACTCTTTCTATTTCGGAACAGCTTAACATAGGCATCAGATATTTTGATTTACGCCTTGAACATGTATCCGATGTGTATTATAATGCCCAAATTGTTCACGGCTCTTCAAATTGCTGGAACAGCGGTGGCGGACACCTTACGCTTTATGAAGTGTTGGAAGATATGTACGCTTTTCTTGACCGAAATCCAAGCGAAACGGTTATTGTAAGCGTTAAGCAGGATTACGGAAATGATATTAACGCTCTTGCAAATGATGTTAATACACTCATTGATTTAAGAAGCAACTATTGGTTTACGGGCTCGTACACGCCGTCGCTCGGTTCTGTCAGGGGCAAATGCGTGCTTGCAACCCGAATAAGCGAAGTCGGAAGAGGTATCAGTCTCAGTTGGGGCGATCAGGGTTCCGACGGCGGTGCTGTGGATTCAGGTTGGATGAAGGTTCAGGACAGATACAAAATGTCGCCTTCGTCAAAATGGTCCAATGCCGCAAAACCTATGCTTGATGAAAAAAAGCCGAACGGCGTTTGGTATGTTAATTTTATGTCTACTACAGGCGGCGGTATTTCGGGTGTTGAACCTAATGCGGCAACCATGAAAGGTTATTTCAGAACATATGAAATGATGAATAATAAGTGTTACGGTATTATTTGTCTTGACTATGCCGATGAAGATTTAACTTCAAAAATTTACAAGGCAAATGACCTTGTTGCCAAGGCTCAACCCGACAGCGAAAAAGGGCAGTATTATTATAGGCTTAATTTAAACACATGGGATGATGTTCCGTCATCTTGGCAAAGCGTTTCGTGTAGGCTCTATTATAAAACCAACAACGGAACCGGTGATGTAAAATCCGTTCTTTTGTTTGACCAAACAGATGCTTACAAAGGCTATGCTTTTGTTTCAGCAGTTACAAACAATGACTTTACCGGATATGTTGACGGCTTTCCGATAAAAGTTGAAATGTCTTTTCATTGGACAAACAATGACGGTATCGGAATTGACCAAAGGTTGTATGTGGGTAACGGACCCGATGATAATTTGACCTTGATAGGTAAAAGTACCGTCAGATATACTAATTCAACAAATTCTTCCACAGGCTTTTCTGCCGATACAAGTACTTATCCGCAGATTAAATCCATTGCATTTGTTGATAATTCTGATTTGAATGTTGCTGTTCCTGCCGTAACTTCGGATTCGGTAAACACTTATACATTAAAATACAGTATTTCTGACCAATATGGGGTTAAGTGGCAAAACAATTCCGCTTCGCTTAATGCCGACGCAAATTATCCCGGTATATCATTTTCGGGTAATCGCCTTTTGGTAGACAAAAATGCTAATGATATTGCACCTAATACATCTTTTAATATTTACGCTGCTTATAATTCCGCAAACGGCGTTTTGCGTAGTTCTCCTCGCAGAATAACCGTGTCACCAAACAAAATTCCGTATAAGTTTGTTAATTACAACGGGGATGTCCTTCAGCAAGGCTCCGATTATTCAGGCGTTACGCCGCAATATACCGGTGAAACACCAAAGCGTGAACCGGATGAAAACGGTCATTATACCTTTACATCATGGACTCCTTTATCTCCACTGTCTGTAGAGAATAATGTTTATACGGCTTTCTTTACTGTCAATAAGCACCTTGTGAGCAAAACCGTTGTTCAAAAGGCGGCAACTTGTACAGAATCGGGCGTAAGTACAAATTATTGCACTTGCGGCTATTCTTGGACAAGCGTTACTCCTGCAACCGGACACAACTATATCACCGTTCATAAAGACCCTACTTGTACCGAGGACGGATATAATAAAGAAGTTTGCCGTGTAGACGGTGATGTTAAAACAAATACCGTATTACCGGCCACAGGTCACGATACCGAAAATGCGGTAAAAGGTGAATATGTTGCCTCTTCAAACGGCGAAAACGGATACATTCCGTTTTATTGCCCGGTATGCAATGAAGAAATTGTTTCCATGCGAAAATACGATACCGTTAATTGGAGTGCGTATTATGATGCAGTCGGCGTTGTAAGCGGAATTATGGCTGATTCCGATTATTCATCTTATAATTCCGAATATGTTACCGAGTTTGAAACTGCCGTTGCTTCGGCTCGCAGTATCGAAAATGACGAAAGCAAAAATAATTTGCAATCAAATATTGACGGAGCTGTAAATCAAATCAATAAAGCAGTTGACGATTTTTGCTCAAAAATCGGAGTGAATTATTATACTCTTACCTTTGTGTTTGATAACGGCGTAAGCCGTAAGCTTACATATAAAGAGGGAACTGCTGTTTCAAATATAGCTGTTCCTGCAAACACCGCAACCGTTATGAGCGAAAGCACCCACACCATTTACAGATGGGGCACGATTGCAACAGTTACCCAAAACAAAACTTATGTTGAAAGCAGTGCAACAAAGCCGCATACATTCAATACATTTATTTCACCGGATATTGAACATACCGGAAAATGTACAGAAGATGTTTCGGTTGAGCACAGATGTATTTGCGGTTATTCCTATACCGAGAGCAACGGTAAAGGTACCCTTCACGAGTGGGGTGAGTGGACTTCAAACGGTGACGGAACTCATACTCACCATTGTTTAAATGACAATTCTCATACAGAAACGGATGCTTGTGTTATAAACACCGAAACACACGCTTGCGTTATCTGCTCTTATAAACTTAATGTTTCAAATTACGAATATTATATTGAAATATCCGAAAAGTTGTTGAATTCAGATTCAAAAAAATATTCACCTGAGGCATTGGAAAAACATAAGGTTGTTGTTGAAAAAGCAAAAGAAGATTTTAGTCATGCCGATACTCAGGCTAAAATTGACAATATCTCGTCTGCTTTGTCTGTTTCGTGTATGAATGTTATGATGACAACAAGGTATTACCATGTTAAGTTTTCATATGTTATTGATGATGAAACGGTTGTTGAAGTTACATCTTCGGATAATTTGTATGACAGCTCCGTTACCTTTGAAATTCCGTCCGATGTATTACAAAACAGAATTGTTGAAAAGTGGACCTTGTATAATGCAGACACCGATACAATTACAAGATGTGCGGAAAGTGTAACATCTATTACCTTTAATGTAAGCGATAATGCAGAATATATTGCTTATATCAAAACGGAAAATAATGATACTTCTCAAAAATCAACAGTTACTCTTCTTGATAATGATGGCAGAGTTACACAAGTCCTTGAAATTGAAAACGGGGAATACAGCATTACTGTTGACGGAGCAACTTTAACGCTTACAAGCAGTGACAAAACATATGTGTTTACTGCAAAAAAGCTTGCTTTCCGTAAGGTGACCGGATTTTCAACAGATAACGCTCCTGTTCTTGATACGATTTCGGTATCATCCGATATTACGATAAACACATTGTATACATAATTTGTTTTTAGCTGGCAGTTAGTCATAATAAGCTATTTTTGCGATGGAGAAATTCATGATAGAAATTGATAATAACAGCAGAGTTCTGTTTTTCGGTGACAGTGTAACCGACATAGATTTCAATCGTCAGTATGACCATTTGCTTCACGGTAAGCAGGTTTATGCACTTAATATCGGCGAAGAAATCAAGAAAAAGTTTCCGAACACCGAGGTGTTTTACAAGGGAATTGTTGATGACAGAACCTACAATCTTTGCAATAGAATGGACGATGATTGCATTGCGCTGAAACCGAATGTTGTGATTATGCTTGTCGGCGGAAATGATGCGTGGGAGGAGTATTCTCCCGAATTGTGCCCACCGCCAAATCAAGCTTTGGAATCGAATATGGATGAACTTTTCAGCAGAATGAAAAATGAACTTGATGATGTTCAAATCCTCTATGTTCTTCCGTTTTTGGTTGACACGCTCGAGGAGTTTCACCCGTTTATTAAAACGCTCAATCAGTTTAGAGAACGACTTAAATTGTCGGCTCTGGCAAACGGAATAGAAATTCTTGATTTGCAACCCGTGCTTGATGAAGCACAAAAAACATTTTCTCCGCAGGAACTTTCAGCCGACTCGTTCCATCCAACCGACTTTTGCTACAAAATTATTTCCGATGAAATAATGAAACATTTAATTATCAACTGATTTTTTTCTTGACAATGATTTTTATCGGTATTATAATATTTTTCGGAAAAAAGGGAGTAGTTAGCATTTGCATTGCAAATGTTGCATAGGTCGTCAGTACGGGAAAACCCGGTCTGTGCAGTTCCAAATGGTATTAACAAGACTTTTGCCGTTTTATTACGGCAAAAGTCTGTTTTTATTTAATACGCAAAGGAGGATTTTATGGAAACAATACTTTTAAGAACATCTGTTTTGCAGGAATTCGCCAATATTTTCTCCAATATCGGAGAAATAAAATGGCAAATGGTCTTGATGTGGGCAGTCGGCGGATTGCTCGTTTATCTTGCAATTGCAAAAGAGATGGAACCAACACTTTTGTTGCCGATGGGCTTCGGCACAATTCTTGTTAATTTGCCGTGGTCGGGTGCAATTACTCAACCCGGAGCAGAGGAAGGTCCGATTGACACCTTGTTTAACGCAGGTATAGCCAACGAGCTGTTCCCGTTGCTGTTATTTATCGGCATCGGTGCAATGATAGACTTCGGTCCGTTGCTTAAAAATCCGTGGCTGATGCTTTTCGGTGCTGCAGCACAGTTTGGCATATTCTTTACATTCTTTGTTGCAAGCTTTTTCTTTGATGTCAACGACGCCGCTTCAATCGCCATTATCGGTGCGGCAGACGGTCCTACATCAATCTTTGTTGCAAATGAGCTTAACTCCAAGTATCTCGGTGCAATTATGGTTGCGGCATATTCGTATATGGCACTTGTTCCGATTGTTCAGCCTCCTGTTATCAAGGCTGTTACAACCAAGAAAGAACGCCAAATCCGTATGAAGTACACAGCAGGCGATGTATCAAAAACAACCAAGATTTTGTTCCCGATTGTTGTTACCGTTATTGCGGGTCTTGTTGCTCCAAAATCGGTTGCTCTTGTCGGCTTCTTGATGTTCGGCAACCTCATCAGAGAATGCGGCGTGCTTAACAATCTTTCAGAAACTGCACAAAATTCATTTGCAAATATCATCACAATTCTTTTGGGTATCACTGTTGCAGGCAGAATGAACTATAAGTCTTTCGTTCAGTGGGATACAATTTTGATTCTTGCCCTCGGTTTGGTTGCGTTTGTGTTCGATACAATCGGCGGTGTTATGTTTGCAAAGTTCCTCAATCTGTTCTTGCCAAAGGATAAAAAGATTAATCCTATGATTGGTGCTGCCGGTATTTCCGCATTCCCAATGAGCGGCAGAGTTGTCAACCAAATGGGACTTAAAGAGGATAATCAAAACTTCTTGCTTATGCAGTCAATCAGCGTTAATGTTTCGGGTCAAATCGCTTCTGTTATTGCCGGCGGCTTAATCCTGACTCTTGTATCTTAATAAGGAGGGAATATAATGCAAAATTTATTTATTTCTCTTTTAACGGTTTTTACAATGGCAATTCACGCAGATAGCTGGAAAACCTCACTTCCTGTTGTTTTGTACGGAATGCTCGGTATATTTATTGTTATCGGCGTTATTGTTCTTGTGACTTACTTGCTTAATAAATTCACATCTAAGAAAAAAGATGATTCGGATAAATAGTTTTTTATAACACAAACAAAAACGGAGAGGCTCACGCCGCTCCGTTTTTATTTATGTAGTTTCTTTTATTGCATTTTAGCTTCACGCTTTGCTTCGAGTTCCTTTTGTGCTTCTTCCTTTACCTTGCCGGTATAGTCGTTGAAGAACATAGGAATAATTGTAAGCAAGAATCCGATTGCCGGAACAATCGTTACAAGTGCAACAAGCATTTTTTGTGTGCTCTCCGATTGCTGGAAGAAAATCTGTCTGCCCGCAACATCCACAAGTGATTTGTCAACAGCCTTAAAGTCTGTTCTGTCAAGGATTTGACCGAATACAAATGTTGCAACAGCGGCGTTAACCTTTGAAAGGAAGGTTTGGAATGCAAAGCACACACCCTCTTGGCGTTCGCCAGTTTTCCATTCAAGATAGTCAACTGCGTCGGCAATGAGTGCATAGGTGATTACATTGTAAATACCGAGCGGAAGACCCATCAAGAAGAGGAATACCCACAAAACATAAATGTTGGCCTTTGTTACATCGTGAGCCATTACCACATAGCAAAGTGCGTGTACAACCATACCGAAAAGGGCAGAACCGATGTAAATTTGCTTGAGTGAAAACTTCTTTCTGAGAACAGGGAAGATAGCCATAGCAGGTACCATACCCACGCCGATAGCAACTGTGAGCGTTGTTACGATAGTTCCGCGAGGAATCCAAAAATCGTAAGCCGCAGCGGCGTCAACATTGTCGATGAGCAACTTTTGTGCACCCGGAAGGAAATCTTGGAAAATCTGCGTAAAGTCGGTGTAGTTTTGGATGATAACATAGTTGCCGATGTAGTCTGCACATTGGTTTGCAGTAACCATTGTAGAGCCGAGAACAGCAGCAAAAATAACGATGATGAGAAGCTTGTTTTTGCCAAGAACAACAAATGTTTCCTTAAATGACGGTGTGTGGTCCATCTTTGGAACTCTTTCCTTTGAAACAAAGAAAATAAGGATAGAAAGTGCACATCCGAGAACTGCAAAGATTACGCCTGAAAGGAAGAAACCCTTTGTGTAGCCCATATTGCTTTGGTAAAGAATCGGAACAAGGAGTGCCGGCAAGATACCGCCGAATGTAGAACCGAGTCTTGCAGTTGAGATGAATGATGTTCTTTCGCTTTCAAGCGGAGTGATTACGGAAGAAAGTCCCCAGAACGGAACATCCTGTACCGTAAATGCCACACCCCAAAGGATGTATGTAACAAGTGCCCATATAAATGCTGCCTTTGAACCTTCCTCAAAAGGTGCAGAGAACAATGCGATTGTTGTCAATGCAATCGGCACAGGTGAGAACAAAAGATATGGACGCATCTTGCCCCATTTTGACTTTGTTCTGTCAACAATCATACCCATTACAGGGTCGTTGAGTGCGTCAAAAATTCTGCCGATAAGAATAATTGTTGTGCCTTGTTTAAGTGTCAAGCCTGCTCCGTTTTGGAAAAATACGAGAGTAAACATTGACATAAGTGTGTATATGCCCGAACGGCCGAACGCACCCACTGTAAAGCAAATACGCTCTTTCATAGTTAAGTATTTTTTCTGCTCCATTAAATCTTCCTCGCTTTTACTGCCGGCATAATAATAGGTTTATCTTCACCGACATTCATCATTTCGTCAATAAGCTGTTGTTTCAATTCTTCACGAACCTTAGCATAAGCCTTGTTTTTGATAAGATTATGCTTTTCAATCGGGTCTTTTTCCAAATCGTAAAGATAATCTTCAAAGTAAACTTTTGCCTTTGCGTGAATATATCCGCAAGGAGTTGCGTCCCTGATTGAATATTTGTATTTATCGGTTCTTATGGCTCTTGAGTTTGAAGCCTCGCTGACCTGAATAAATACATTCTTTCGCGGCGGCTCTTCACCGCTTACTTGCTTTGCAAGGTCGATACCCATATACTGCTTTGGAATATCAATGCCCGCCATAGCCATAAGTGTCGGCGGAATGTCAATGAGTGATGAAAGCCTTGTTTCTCTTTTGCCACCAACAAATTCGCCGCCCTTGATGATGAGCGGGGTATGTGTTGCACTTTCGTGGCAAGAACGCTTGTATTCAAGGTTTCTTGTCTTGAAGTGACTGCCGTGGTCGGAGGTGTAAATAATGATTGTGTCATCATAAATGCCCTCGTCCTTGAGCTTTTGCACAAGTCTGCCTACATTGTAGTCAAGTCTGTTAATAGCCGACATATAGTCAGGGTACATTTCTTTGTAGTCGCCCTTCATAAATGTCAAATCATCCGGGAGCGGATAGTTTTTGTAGTCATCTATCGTTTCCTTGAAGCCCTCATAGCAATGATGGTCGTTTTGATGATGTGGCTCAAGCTGACTGATGAACATAAAGAACGGTTTGTCCTTATCTCTGTTTTCTATGTATTCGGTTGCATAGTCGTTTATGCAGTCCGCTCTGTATCCGGTAAAGTCGATTTTGTTGCCGTTTTCATCGAATATAAATCCGTCATAGCCGTGTGATGTAAATTCCAAAACATCGGCACCACGAAAGTATTGATATTCACCGAGTCGCTCCTTTGGAATTGCGGTTGCTTCGCAGTGCATACCGATGCCCGGTAATCTGTCCGATGCCAAATGCCATTTTCCGATGTACGCCGTTTGAAAGCCTGCATTGTTGAAGTAATGTGCAAGGCTCGGAGTACCGTCAGGAAGCGGAATACCGTTCCAATAACAACCGATTTGAGTTGCATAAAGTCCCGATTGCAGGCACGCTCTCGCAGGTCCGCAAACAGGCTGGCAGGTAAAGTTGTTTTCAAACATAACGCCCTCGCTTGCCAACTGCATTAAATTCGGTGTTACTCGGTCGTTAACCGTGTCCCAACGCTGTTGATCGGAAAAATAGAATATAATGTTTTTTTTCTTCATAATTTTCCCCTTTATTTTTGTTTACCGTGCAATAAATCCTGCTATTGCATTGTAGAAGTTAACAAGTGCAACGCAGGTAACAATTACGGTAAATATTTTTTGTATAACTTTCTCATTAACCTTTTTGTTCATTTTTGCACCAACGATACCGCCGATAGCCGCACACAAAATTGCAACAATAAGTGTAACAACATCAAACTTTGGTATTGTATGTGTAACCCCAAGGGTAATAAGCTTTGAAAGCTGACTGAAAAAGATTGTACCAACGCTGTAAACGGCAGCCTCTTTTACTGTCATAGAGAAGAACAGCACCAAAAATGCAACATTGATAGGTCCGCCGCCAACTCCCAAAAACGATGCAATAAATCCAAGAGTTAAACCAACAATAACAATAGGTACAGGCTTTGTGAGTTTGAAACTTTTTGCATTTTTTGCGTTTACATATATAACGGATGCCACGAGCAATATGCCCAAAACAAGCCCTTGAATACTCTTTAGAAGTGAGTTGTTGAACAATGTCAGGAAGTAATCAAACAGTTTTGAACCGCAAATACCTCCGACAACAGCACCTATTGAAAGATAAATGATTATGCCGAATTCAATTTTTGTTTTTGCTCTGATGTGTTTAACGGTTGAGGTTATGCTCATACTGAACACGGCACAAGCAGAGATGAAGTTAACCACCGCAATTGTATCGTGACCGATTAAATCAAGCAACGGCTTGATGATCACACCGCCGCCAAGGCCGACAAATGCTCCAAAAAATGTAGCGGCAAAAATTACAACCGCATATATTAAACAAAAAGCCATATTATCTCCGATTCTATTTGTTTTAATTCGTTGACATAAATCCGTCCGATTGATATAATCAATTTAAGGATGGTTGATTTTATGCCTATTTCAGTTATGATAAAGCCGTCGTCATCGGCTTGTAATTTAAAATGTGAATACTGTTTTTATACCTCTCTTGCCGAAAAACGAGATGAGGCGTTCAAAGGATATATGAATGATGAAACGGCTCAAAATGTTGTCAAAAGTGCACTTGAATACGCTGATTCAACAGAGGTGATTTTCACTTTTCAGGGTGGCGAGCCATTGCTTTCGGGCATAGACTTTTTCAAAATGTTCATCAAAAAAGAACAGGAACTTAACGCCAAAGGTTCAAAGATAACAAATTGTATTCAAACAAACGCCACACTTATAAACGAAGAATGGTGCGAGTTTTTTAAATCAAACAACATCCTTGTCGGTGTATCGCTCGACGGCGACCGTGAACTTAATTCCTACCGTATTTATAAGGACGGCAGGGAATCGTTTGACGATGTTATGTCGGCAATCGAACTTTTGAAAAAATATAATGTGCAGTTCAATATTTTGAGCGTGTTGACTTCTCGACTTGCCCAAAATTTCAGAAAATCATATCGCTTTTTTAAAAGTAACAATTTGCACTTTTTGCAGTATATCCCGTGCCTAAAGGAATTTGGCGAAGAAAACAGCGAATACGCAATGTCTGTTGAAGATTATGCAAACTATCTAAAATCGGGATATAAACTTTATTTCAACGATATAAGCCGAGGCACACAGATGTCAATCCGTCAGTTTGATAACTATCGACTTCTTATGCAGGGCAGACCTGCCGAGCAATGCGGAATGAACGGCTTTTGCTCCGAACAGTTTGTTGTTGAAGGTGACGGATCAACTTATCCGTGCGATTTTTATTGTATAAACGAATGTTACCTCGGTAATATAAACGAGACTTCATTTTCTAAAATGCGAGAAAGCGAAATCTTTAAATCTTTTGTAAAATCATCATATGCCGTTGATGAAAAATGCAAAGAATGCCGCTATTTTCGTCTTTGCAGGGGCGGCGGATGCAAGCGAAACAGAGCTTCTGCCGACTACTGCGAGGCATATAAAATGTTTTTTAAAAATATAATCTGTTTTTAAAGCCAGTAAATATTATACATTTTTTTATATATAAAGTCAACGAATATAAAAATTTGTACATACCGATACAATATGTTGATAATTTACAGTTTATTTGTGGTTGTACAAGTGTATAATTATCTATTTTGCATATTGACACATATATTACATATTGTTATAATACATTATACAAATTGTTATTGAAGGGATAACACTATGAGCAGAAAGATGAAGCACAGCGAAAAGCTTGCTTATAAATACAAATTCCTGCGTGAAAAGATTATTGAATCTTATCGCAAGGGTTGTAAAATTCTTAATATTGTAAAAATCGTATTTTCTGTTATTTTTATGATTTACAGCATTATTGTTGCATCTGCCATCAGAGAATCAAGTGACAAAACCGTTTGGCTTATTTGGTGGGTTGTTATTATATTTGTTGCGGTTGATGTGTTTACAATAACCGATTATTGCAAATATCTTGTAAAAGATAAGGTAATACCGTATTTGCTTGACGATGACCGGCTTGAATTTGGCGAATACGACATTTTCAAAGACGATGACGAAGAAGAAAACGAAGAAGAGGAGGACGAAGAATGAAAAATATATTCAAGATTTTCAAAAGAGATATGAAAAATATCTTTACCAATTCAATGGCTATTATTCTTGCTGTCGGCGTTGCTCTTTTGCCAAGTCTTTATGCGTGGTTCAATATTTATGCAAACTGGGACCCTTACGGCAAAACAGGTGCTATGAAAGTAGCTGTTTGTAACGAAGACGAGGGTGCAACATATAAAAAACTTGAAATTGCCATCGGTGACCAAATTTGCGAAAATTTAAAGGGCAACGATTCTATCGACTGGCAGTTCGTTTCAAAAAAGGATGCCGTAAAAGGTGTTGAAGCAGGCAGATATTATGCCGCTATCGAAATTCCGAGCGGCTTCAGTAAAAACCTTGCGTCTATCGTTACCGAGGATTATGAGCGGCCGCAAATCGTTTATTATGCAAACGAAAAGAAAAACGCTATTGCAACAAAAATCACCGACAAGGTTGTACAAACCGTTCAAACTACTGTTAACGAATCGTTTGTAACAACTGTTGTGGATGTGCTCAGTGCCGTCATCGGTTCGGCAATGGAGTCCGATTCCGTAACAGGTGAAAACACTTTTGATTATCTCAAACATCAGGTTAACAATGCAAGGGAAACAATCGGTACTCTTTCCGATTCTTTGGTAAGTATGGAAAAACTTCTTAAACTTACAAAAAATGTTAACTATGATGATACGAGCATAAAAGATTTGCTTAATGATACCGATACAATGATTGAGGATACTACAGATGCCGTAAAGGTTACTCAGGAAGCGTTTTCGACAACTGTTGATTCTTTGGGTAAGGTTTTGTCATCAAGTTGTGAGGTTATTGACACATCGGCTGACACTCTTGATAAAATTGCCGATAAGGATATGTCAAATGTAACAGCAACATTCAAGCAAATTTCGGTTCAACTTGATAATATTTCCGATCAGCTTACGGAAATGAGCTCTTTTTTAACAAAACTTAATACGGCTTTGCCAAAGCCTATAACAGAAATTACAAACTTTACAACAAAGCTTGACAATATCAGTACTTCTCTTAAAGAAACATCAACACTTTTGGTTAAGGTTTCTTCCGTTGATTATGACAAAACCGCATACGATGTTGCAAAAAAACTCCGTTCGGTTTCTTCTTCGCTTAAATCTGCCGAAAAATCATATTCAAACAAGGTTGAACCCGTGCTCACCAAAACGGTTGACAGTTTGGTAATTACTTTGGGTGATTTGAGCGATATGCTTAATAATTTTGACAGCAAATCTCCGCAGATTAACACCTTTGTTTCCACATTAAAAGAATGTGCCGATACAGGCGAAAATCTTGTATCGTCAATGAATAAGGTGCTTAAAAACACCGATAAAAAACTTGTAAATCTTATTAATATCATTGATAATATTAAGGACAGCGAAATTGTGAATGCCGCTGTAAACCTCACCACCAAAAACGGCGGTGATCTCGGCGAATTCCTTGCTTGCCCTGTTGAAGTAAAAACAGATAAGGTTTACGGAATCGAAAATTACGGTTCTGCCATGGCACCGTTCTATTCAACTCTCGCAATTTGGGTTGGTGCAATTATGCTTGTTGCCCTGGTAAAAACAAATGTCAAGAAGAAAAAAGAAATTTCACCGTTGCTGAAACCTCATGAAGAATTCTTTGGTAGAAGCCTTTTGTTCATGTGTATTGCGATTGTTCAGGGCTTGATTATCTGCCTCGGCGACCTCTATTTCTTGAAGATACAGTGCTATCACCCGCTCAAATTCCTGTTTGCAGGTGTGCTTGCCTCAGTAGTATATTCGTTCTTTATATATTCAATTGTATACACCTTTGGCGATATAGGCAAGGCAATAGGCGTTATTATGCTCGTCGTTCAAATCGGCGGTTCGGGCGGTACATTCCCGATAGATGTAACACCTCGATTCTTCGTATCCATCAATCCGTATATTCCGTTCACCTTTGTAATTGAAGCTATGCGTGAATGTATTTGCGGAACATATAGTAATAACTATTGGATTTATCTTCTCAAACTTCTCGCCTATGCGGTTGCAGGTCTTATTATCGGTTTGCCGGTTAAGGCAATTGTTAAAAAGCCTGTCAAATTCTTTGAAAAGAAGGTTGAAGAAACGGGATTATTCTAAGCTTACAGCTCCTCTTGTATGCACAAGGGGAGTTTGTTGTTATATTTTTTTGGAATTGTAAAAGTAAGATTTTGTGATATAATGTATTGGGTGATAAAATGGCAAAGATTATAAAAATTGCGTTAACGGGCGGACCTTGTTCCGGAAAGACTTCGATAGTCGAGCGACTTGCGGCAGAGTTTTACAGTGACGATAGGGATGTGTTTATCTGTCCCGAATCCGCATATGAGGTTATTGCAAACGGTGGCAGCAGGGAGGACTACCTCGCTTTTGAAACCCTTGTTGCAAAAAAGCAACTTCAAAATGAGTCTGAAATATTAAAAAAAGCCGAAGAAAGCGAAAAAAACGAGGTCGTTGTTTTTTATGACCGTGGTATAACCGATTGCTTCAGCTATGTTGACGACAGAGAGGCTCTTGCTGAAAATATCGGCATAAATATCATTGATTCTTGGGCTCGATACGATGCTCTTATTGTTCTTCAAACAGCACCGGAAAGTGAATATATATCGACTTGTGCACGAATTGAAGATTATCAAACGGCTCTTAAATTTGAGCAAAAATTGCTTGAGGTTACAGTCGGTCATTCGCACCTACGCTATGTAAAAAATCAAACAAATTTTGAAGAAAAATATCAATCCGTTAAGGCTGAAATAAATTCAATTTTAAGCGGATATGAGATTGAAAAAAAGTTTTTGATTGAATATCCCGATTTAACTTTGCTTCAAAAATATAAGCCTTTTAAGGCGGAAATTTCACAAACATATTTGCTTTGTGCAGTCGGCTCACACAGAATCAGAAAAAGAGGCGTCAACGGAATGTTTACTTATTTTGAAACGCTCAAAATCCGTGTAACAGGCTCTTGTGCGGAAGAAACCGAGGATGTTATATCCAAGGCACAATATGACGAACTGACGAAAAACGCCGACCCTAATAAAAATACTATTGTTAAGGACAGATATTGTTTTTTGTATGACGGTCAGTATTTTGAACTTGATGTGTTTCCGTTTTGGAATGATAAGGCTTTTTTGGAACTTGAACTAAAAAGCGAAAATCAAGAATATAAACTACCGCCCGAAATCAAGGTGATTGAGGATGTTTCAGACGATTATCACTATAAAAACAGTTATTTGGCAGGATTAAAATTATGAAAACAGTAAAACCGACATTTTATAAAGATTTTAAGTGCATTGCCGGTGCCTGTCCCGATTCTTGCTGTCAGGGATGGGAGGTAGATGCCGATATTGAGTCGCTTGAATATTACAAAACCCTTGATTCATCACTCGAAATTAAGCAGAGAATAGACCGTGTGCTTTCAAAGGATGAATTTGACAACACGATTTTTACCCTTGCAGCAAAAAAGCGTTGCCCTTTTTTGAATGACGAAAATCTTTGCGATATGCACATTGCAATAGGCGGAGAGCACACTCCGTACACTTGCCGTACTTTTCCGAGATTTATTTATGATTTTGGCGGTACAAGGGAAATCGGCGTTTCGTTTTCTTGCCCTGTTGCGTCCGATATGATGTATGATTTGCCGTCATTTGAGTTTGAGGAAGAAATAACAGACGAACTTCCGTCACTCAACGATATTGACGGTATGCTGTATTACACGCTTATAAAGGCAAGAAAAGAGGCATATGCGATAATAAAGGATAAGTCGCAACCTATCAGTCAACGACTTTCAAATCTCCTTGATTTTGCACGAAATTTGCAGTCACAACTTGACGATTATTCCGACGGTGTTGATGAAAGTACAGAGTTTTTTGAGGTGTTCGATAATCCGGAACTTATCAATCCCGAGTGGGAAGAAAAGGTTGAAAACAGAGTAGTTAAGCCTGTTTCAAATATTCAGGCAAACGAAAATATTGCAATGTATTTTTTGTATAAATATTTTTTGCAGGCTGTTTATGATTTGGATGTTTTGAGCAAAGCAAAAATGGCTGTTGTTGGCGTTCTTGTCAATACATATTTTGGCGAGGATAGCTGGACAATTCATCTTTGGAGCAAGGAAACGGAGCATTCTCAATATAATATGGACAGATACAAAAAACTTTTAAAAACCGCAAAGTGCCTGTCCGTAGAAGAACTGAAAAAACATCTTTTTATATAACAAAAAATTCCCGATTTTGTATCGGGAATTTTTATGTTAATTATTAAATATTGCATCGATAAGCGTTTCGTAAACTGCCGCAGGGTCGGAGATGAACTTGTCTTTTATCATTTCCGCTTGTGCTTCGTTAACGGCAAACAGTTCAAGGTTCATAAAATCCGTTGTGTTGTCGCTGACTTTGAGGTGAACTTTATATCCGCCGTCAACTTTTTCACTGATTACCTTGTTGTCACGCTGATATGTTTCTCTTGCGATAACCTTTTGGCAAGCTTTTATGCTTCTTTGTCTGATAGTTAACGGAAGCTCTTTCTCAATCAATGCAATTTCTTCTATGTCTTGTTCGTCCATATAGAGCATTTCGTCATCGTTTTCCATTATTGTGCCCGCTTTAAGGAGCTTTGCAACTGCGTCCGATATTTCAAAATAATTGGCAATCATTGCTCCGTCAACCGCTTCAATTATTGTTGCGGCACTTACTCTGTTATTCATATTTGCCACTATGTAGCATACAAGCATATAAATAGAACTTACGCTTCTCAAGCCGCCGTCTTTGACATTTGCCATAAAAGCGTCAAATCTCATTTTAGGCTCAATAATTTTTTCTGTATTGTCACTCATTTTTTTACCTCATTTATAATTTCTGTTTTATATATTAGCATATATTTATTCTTCTTGCAAACATTACTTGCAAATATCTTCAATATATATTATAATATAAAATACTAAAATGGAGATTTACGATGATTAAATTAACAAAACGCTTGCAGGCAATAGCCGATATGGTAAAGCGGGGCTGTATTCCCGTTGATGTCGGAACGGACCACGGATATATTCCCGTGTATTTGGTTCAAAATAAAATATGCAAAACAGCCGTTGCCTGTGATATAAATGAAGGTCCGCTTAATTCGTGCCGTATGCTTGTTTCACAATCGGGACTTGATGACAAAATCAAATGTGTTTTATCAAACGGGCTTCAAAGCGTTGATGATGAATACGATACCGTTATTATTGCCGGTATGGGCGGAGAACTCATTGCAGATATTTTGTCAAAGGCTGAAAATATTACTTCAAAAAACATTATTCTTAACCCTATGACACATCCCGAGATTGCCCGCAAATGGCTGTTTGATAACGGATTTGAGATTACAAGTGATATTGTTGTTGCCGACGGCAGGCATCATTACTGTATTTTTTCTGCCGAATATGTCGGCAATGTCGGTGAAAAAAAGCAGTCGGATTATTATCTTGGCTCAATTACGGATTTCAGCGATAAAGAATATTTTGAGCATTTGCTCGTTTATTTGAAAAATAAGCAAAAATCGGGGCTTGACCTTGCCGATTTGATAAAAACTATTGAGGAAAAATTATGACAACGGTTAAAAATATTTATGATTATATCAATTCGGTCGCACCTTATGATACGCAGGAAGAATGGGACAATTCGGGACATCTTGTCGGCGATTTCAGAAAACCGGTCAAAAAAGTTGTTATGGCACTCGACTGCACAAAAGATGTTGTCGCTTTTGCAAATGATGTAAACGCCGATTTGGTTCTTACGCATCATCCGCTTATTTTCGGCGGTATCAAAAATGTTTTGAGCGACACGGCGGTGTATAATCTTGCAAATTCAGACATTGCTTTTTTGTGTGCTCATACAAATTTTGACAAAGCTGAGTGCGGAATTAATGCCAATCTTGCAAAGATTATGGGCTTAAATGATACTCATACAATCTGTGACGGATTTGTGATTGTCGGCTCGCTTGACACTCCTATGAGTATGGATGATTTTGCCGAATATGTTGAACAAAAACTCGGTACGGTAGGTATCAGATATACAGATACAGACAAACTTATAAAAACGGTTGCCGTAGGCGGTGGCGCTTGCAGCGAATTTATGTGGGAGGCACTCCAAACATCTGATTGCTTTGTAACGGGCGACCTTAAATATCACGAAATGCTTGACGCCTCTGAAAAGAACTGTGCCGTTGTTTCGGCAGGACATTATGAAACCGAAAATGCGGCGTTTTTGATGTTTAAAGATAATTTAGAACAGATTTTTACGGATGTGAATTTTGTTGTTGCACCTCGTGAAAATCCGATTAAAACAATTTAGAATAGAGATGTACCATGGCATTTGACGGAATATTCCTTCATTTAATAAAAAACGAAATAGCTTCAAAAGTTGTAGGCTTTAGGGTTGATAAAATTTATCAACCGTCAAAGGAAGAAATACTCTTCACTTTCAGAACCTATGACGGAAGCGAAAAACTGCTTTTGTCGGCAAAGGCTGACAGCTCCAGAATACAGCTTACAAATCAATATATCGAAAATCCGAAAAAACCGCCTATGCTTACAATGCTTTTGCGTAAGCTTCTATGCGGTGCTGTGCTTAGAGAAATCAAGCAGGAGGGCTTTGAGAGAATACTCACCCTTGTTTTCGATGCAAAAAATGATTTGGGTGACCCTGTAGAATATCGCCTTATCATCGAAATAATGGGCAAGTACAGCAATATTATTCTTGTAGATAAGAAATACAAAATTATTGAGTGCGTAAAGCGAATTGACGAAACCAAGTCGTCTGTAAGAGAAATTTTGCCGGGATTAACCTATAAACTTCCGCCGGCACAGAATAAAATGAACATTCTTACCGACAGTATCCCTGACATCGAAGCAAAAATGAAGTCGCTTGATACCACTCGCGGCAAGGCAGCAGGCAAGGTTATTCAGGGAATATCACCGATTGTTGCCAATGAAATTGAGTTTGATTTGAGCCTTTCGGGATTAAAAGAGCATATCAATCATCCTCAACCTACTGTTGTCATTCTTGATAAGCCAAAAGATTTTACATATTTTATGCCGCATCAATTTGGCGATTTGTGCACATATAAAACCTTTGATACACTTTCGGATTTGGTTGATTATTTCTATTATGAGCAGGTAAGAATTGAGAGAATAAGACAGCGTTCAAATGATTTGTTCCACCGTCTTAATACCCTCAAAGAGCGTGCTGTAAGAAAGTCGATTAACCGAAAGAGAGAACTTGATGAGTGTGCGGATAAAGAAAGACTGAAAATCTGCGGTGATTTGATTAATGCAAATCTCCACCGCCTTGAAAAAGGTGCAATGTTTTATGATTTGGAGAATTATTATGACAATATGGCTCCGATCAGAATTCCTGTGGACCCAACTCTTTCTCCGGCACAAAATGCACAGAAGTATTATAAGAACTATCGCAAAAAGCAGATTGCCGAAAATAAACTTCTTGATTTTATTAAAGAAGCCGAGGAAGAAGCAGGCTATCTTGATACTGTTATTGACGAACTTTCAAGAGCCGAAACAGACAGCGAGATTACTGCAGTAAGAGATGAACTTCGTTCTGTCGGCTTACTCTCAAGAGCGGGAACTAAAAATCAAAAACAGAAAAAGCTACCGCCAAAGAAATATCTTTCTTCGGAGGGATATACAATATTTGTCGGCAGAAATAATGTGCAAAATGACAAGCTCACTCTTAAAACCGCTAAAAATTATGATTTGTGGTTTCATGTCAAAGATACACCGGGAAGCCATGTAATTGTTGAAGCGGTTAAGGAAAAGCCGTTTACAGACAAGCTCATTCGTGAAGCGGCGATGCTTGCGTGCGTAAATTCAAAGGCGGGTTCGTCATCAAATGTTGCGGTTGATTATACAATAGTAAAAAATGTTCATAAGCCTAACGGTGCAAAGCCGGGTATGGTTATTTATGACGACTATAAAACAGAGTATGTCACTCCAAATGAAGAAGAACTTGCGGAGGTGAAGGAAATTGAGTAATGTTGCCGTTATTCTCGGTGCCGGCAACGGTACAAGAATGAAATGTGAGCAAAGCAAACTTTTGCTTAAAATTAAAGGCAAAACCGTTATCGAGCGAAGCGTGGAAGCTTTTTTGAACATCTCCGATATAGATGAAGTTATTGTTGTTGCAAGGCAGCAGGATATAGATACATTTATATCTCTGTTTCCGGATGAAAGAGTATCTTTTGCAATCGGCGGAAATACAAGACAGCAGAGTGTTTATAATGCAATTCAAACGATTGATGATGCCGAGCTTATTGCAATTCACGACGGTGCAAGACCTCTTGTAAAAGCCGTGGATATAGAAAATACTATCCGTCAGGCTAAGGAACACAAAGCAGCCGCTGTCGGTGTTCCGGTAAAGGATACAATAAAGATTATAGACAAAGATTCTTTTGTTGTGGAAACTCCGGAGCGTTCTTCGCTTTTTGCCGTTCAAACTCCGCAGATATTTGATTTTAAGTTATATAGCGAAATACTTGAAAAAGCTGTTTCAGACGGCAAAGATTTTACCGATGACTGTCAGCTTGCCGAATACAGCGGTGTTAAGGTAAAAATGGTAGAGGGCAGTTATTCAAATATCAAAATTACAACTCCCGATGACATTCCCGTTGCCGAGAGTTTGCTTGAAAAGGAAGAGGCATAATTATGCGTATTGGTCACGGATATGATGTACACAGATTAACCGAAGGAAGAAAACTTATTATCGGCGGTGTGGATATTCCGTACAAGCTTGGGCTTCTCGGTCACAGCGATGCGGATGTGCTGCTTCACGCAATTTCGGATGCGATTTTGGGAGCCGCCGCATTGGGCGACATCGGCGGAATGTTTCCGGATACAGACGATAAGTGGAAAGACGCCGATTCTCTTAAACTGCTTGAAGCCGTTGTTCAAAGAGTATCGGATGAGGGCTATATAATTGAGAATATTGATTCGACTCTTATTGCTCAACAGCCTAAGATGAAGCCGCATATTCCTTTTATGAGAGAGAATATAGCAAAAGCGTGCGGCGTTGACATCTCACAGGTAAGCGTTAAGGCGACTACTGAGGAACAACTTGGTTTTACAGGCAGACAAGAGGGAATATCGGCTCATGCCGTCGTTCTTTTGAATAACAAATAATTTTAAAGGGTGCAAATTTTATATGGAAGAATTTACTTCAATTAAAGAAATACTGGAAAAAACAGGAAAGTATACAGGTCTTACAACGGGTACCTCTATGCGACCGATTATTCATCAGCACAGAGATAATATTATTGTTGTTAAGCCTACGGGCAGACTTAAAAAATATGATGTTCCTGTTTTTCAGGCAAAAAACGGCAAATACATTATGCACAGAATTATTGAAGTGTATGATGATCATTACATAACCATGGGTGATAATCGCAGGGATAGGGAATATGTAACCGATGATATGATTTGCGGTGTGCTTGTAGGATATTTTCGCAAGGGCAAAAAATATGTTGACTGCCAAAAGACAAAGTGGTATAAGATTTATTCACGCGTCTGGGTTGCACTTATGCCGTTAAGACCGATTTCTATGTTTATTAATCGTTGTCTTGATATTATAGACAGACATATTTTAAAGAGGTATTGATTGTGGAACAAAAGCGTAAAATATCAAAATCCGATTGGGCAACAATTAAATGGATGTGGGGCACTTTTCATAAAGAAAGATGGCATGTTGTTGTTTTGATTATAACAAATGCCATTAATGCCATACTCATGATTATGTATGCCGATTTTTCAAAAAAGATAATCAACGCCGCAACTCAGGAACACTCGTTTGACAGAGTTGTCTATTGTTCGGTTATGTTTTTGCTTCTTATTATGTTTCAACTTTTCCTTACGCTTTGCTCAAACAGCTTTTCTCAGCGGTGCAAGGCAAGAATTGAAGTTACGTTACGAAAGCATATACTTGATGTAGTGGTAAAAAAAGATTATCAGAGCGTAGCCAAATATCATACCGGTGAAATCCAAAACAGAATGACCAACGATGTTCAGCAGATTTCGGACGGCTTCACAAATATTTTGCCGAATTTGGTGTACTTTGTTGTCAAACTTATTTCGGCTTTTATCTATCTTATCGTTATTGACAGAATATTTACTCTTGTATTTTTCGTCGGCGGTGTACTTGTTTGTCTTTTCAGCTTTTCTTTTAGGAAAATACTCAAAAAGCTTCACAAACGAGTTCAGGAAACAGAGGGTACCGTTCGTTCGTATATACAGGAAATCCTTACTTCTCTTCTTGTTGTTAAGTCCTTTAACATTGAAGAAAAGGTCTCCGAAAATGCAGGCGAATTAATGGAAGTTAACTATAAAGCCAAGATGAAAAGAAGAATGCTCGGTATTCTTGCAAGTGCCGGTATATCCACAACTTTCAATTTGGGTTATGTTTTTGCTCTTGCATTTGGCGCTTATCGTTTGATTAACGGCTTGGATTACGGTACCGTTACTGCTATGCTTCAGCTTGTTAACCAAATTCAGCAGCCATTTGCTCAGCTTTCAAAAACCCTTCCGAGTTATTTTGCACTTCTTGCTTCGGCAGAAAGAATTATTGAGCTTGATAATGTTAAAAAAGAATTTGAATTTAACAAAGAAGATATTGATGTTAAAAAGACTTATGATGAACTTAAAAGTATAGATTTTAAAAATCTCACTTTTGCATACGACAGAGATTTGATTCTTGATGATACATCTTTGGTTGTTAACAAGGGCGATTTTGTTGCGATAATGGGTATTTCGGGTATCGGCAAATCAACACTTCTCAAACTTCTTTTGGGTGTGTTTAATCTTAATGGCGGTACGATTATGCTTGATACCGAAAGCAGAAATATACCTGTTGATTGCCACACAAGAAAGTTGTTTTCATATGTTCCGCAGGGTAACTTCCTGATGTCGGGTTCTATAAAAGACAATCTTACTTTTATCAATTCGGATGTTACCGATGAAGAAATCAAAAACGCTGTCAGAATTTCCTGTGCCGACCAATTTGTATATGAGCTTCCCGACGGACTTGATACTGTTATCGGTGAGCGTGGTATAGGGCTTTCCGAAGGTCAACTTCAGCGTCTTGCTATTGCCCGTTCAATTCTTTCAAAGTCCCCGATTATGCTTCTTGATGAGGCAACTTCGGCACTTGATGAGGCAACCGAACTTCGCTTTTTGAAAAATTTAAAGGAAATGCAGGATAAAACCTGTATAATCGTTTCTCATAAAACAGCCGCTCTTGAAATTTGCAATAAGCATATTCAAATTATCGACGGTAAAATTGTTGTGGAGGAAAAATAATGTTGATGACAAAATGGGGCGAAGATTTAAACAAGAATTGCCCTCTTTCGGATTATCCGCGACCGCAGTTTAAGCGTGACAGTTATTTTAATTTAAACGGTATGTGGCAATGTGAATTTTGCGAATCCGAAGAATTTCCGGATAGCTATTCTTATGATATTGTCGTTCCGTTTTCTCCCGAAGCACCGCTTTCAGGTGTTAACAGAACGCTCAAATCAACAGAGTACCTTATATATAATAAGGAATTTAATTTACCGGTTGAATTTAATAAGGGCAGAGTTTTCATTCATTTTGGTGCTGTTGACCAAATTGCCAAAGTTTATATTAACGGTCAATTTGCAGGCGTTCATCACGGCGGATATACTCCGTTTACATTTGAAATCACCGAGCAGATTAAGGAACATAATGTTATCAACGTAGTTGTTCGTGATTTGACGGAAAAAAACGAGTATTCAAGAGGAAAGCAAAAGACCAATCGAGGCGGCATTTGGTATTCTGCACAAAGCGGAATTTGGCAAACCGTTTGGCTTGAAAGCACGCCTGTTGATTATATTCCTAATGTCCGTATAACTCCTGATTTTGACAGCAAAACCGTTAAGTTTGAAACGGAAAATGATTTAACCGTTCAAAAGCTCATTTATGACGGCGATAATCTGATTGCTGACACAACAGATGATGTAGTAAAAATTGACAATGCAAAAGAATGGTCACCTGAAAATCCGTTCCTTTATAATGTTATTTTTAAGTATAAGGATGATGAGGTTCACTCATATTTCGGTATGCGTAAGTTTTCGGTCGGTAAGGACGGCAGCGGTATGCCTCGCCTTATGCTCAATAATAAGCCGTATTTTATGAACGGTCTGCTTGACCAAGGCTATTATCCCGACGGATTTCTTACTCCTCCGTCAAATGAGGCAATGGAGTTTGATGTCAAATCCATCAAGAATTTAGGCTTTAATATGCTTCGTAAGCATATCAAAATCGAGCCTATGCTTTGGTACCATTTCTGCGATGTAAAAGGCATTATCGTTTGGCAGGATATGATTAACGGCGGCGGCAATTACGGACTTGAAGTCAGTGCAATTCCTTTTGTCGGCATCAATCTTGACGATTCAAATTACAAAACCTTTAAGCGTACAAGCCTTGAAGCACGCAAACTTTACTATAAAGAACTTGAAGAAATGATTAATGCTCTTTATAACTGCCCGTGCATTGCTATGTGGGTTCCTTTCAATGAGGGTTGGGGTCAGTTCGACAGCAATTATGCTTATACCCTCCTTAAATCTATGGACAACACCCGAATTGTTGACTCCGCTTCAGGCTGGCACGACAGAGGCAACACAGATGTTATTTCAAAGCATATTTACTTTACGCCGATTAAGGTTCATTTAGGCGTAAAACCTTGGTGCTTAACGGAATTCGGCGGACTCAGTATCAGAGTAAAAGGCCATACCTTTAATAATAAGATGTTTGGCTATAAAATATTTAATTCCAAAGAAGGTCTTACAAAGGCTTATAAGAATTTGTTTGAAAAAACAATTATTCCGCAGATTAAAGACGGGCTATCCGCAACGGTTTACACTCAGGTTACCGATGTTGAAGATGAACTCAACGGACTGTTTACTTATGACCGAAAGGTGCAAAAAATCGACACCGATGTATTAAAATCAATTAACGAAAGGGTTAAATTATAATGAAAGCAATTATCAAAACAAACAAGGGCGATATGTCATTTGACCTTATGCCGGAGGTTGCTCCAAAGGCTGTTGAAAACTTTGTTACTCACGCAAAAAACGGCTACTATGACGGCCTTATCTTCCACAGAGTAATCAAGGACTTTATGATTCAGGGCGGCGACCCAACCGGTACAGGTATGGGCGGCGAATCAATTTGGGGCAAAAACTTTGAGGATGAATTTTCTCTTGACGCACGCAATTATTACGGTGCTCTTTCTATGGCAAACGCAGGACCTAATACAAACGGCTCACAGTTTTTTGTAGTTCAGGCAAAGGAAGTTCCGTCACATCTTCTTGAACAAATGGAAGATTTGCAGGATAACGGCTTCCCTCGTGAGGTTATCGATACTTATAAGGAAAAGGGCGGCACACCGTGGCTTGATTTCCACCATACTGTATTTGGTATGATTACCGACGGCGAGGATGTTCTCGAGGATATCGCCGCAACAAAAACCGGGGTGAACGACAAGCCTGTTTTTGATGTTACAATCGATACAATCGAAATTATAGATTAATCATATTTTGACAAATTATACCCTCTTTGCATTTTATAATGTATGCAAAGGGGGTATTTTTATTGTTATATATGTTGATATATTATTAGCACTCAACTTTTTTGTGTCGTTTTTTTTGCTTCAAATTACCTGCCTGTTCTGCAAGCGAAAGCCAAAGCTTGTAAAAATAATTCTTGCCTCCGTTATAGGGTCTGCATATTCGCTCGTTATCTTTTGTGACGATGTCCCTGCCTTTTCGCTCGTGCTCGGTCAAATTGCCGTTTCGGCTGTTATGGTTTTTGTAACATTCGGATTTAGCAGGTTTTATACCTTTGTTAAACAGCTTGCAGTCTTTTATTTCGGCAATTTTCTGCTTCTCGGTGTTATGATGGCGGCTTGCTGTTTGTTTAAATTGAAATTCATTGCAATTAACAATAACATTTTGTATTTCGATATTTCTTCAAGTACGATTATCGTTTGTTCCGCTGTTGCATATGTGGCGTCGTCTGTGATAATTCGTCTGTATAATCGTACACTTTCAAAAAAAGAAATATATTTTTTAACTATAGAAAATAACGGAACTTCAACCGATTTGCTCGCTTTTTTAGATACGGGTAATAAACTGCGTGAACCTTTTTCAAACGCACCCGTTATTATTGTTGATTCTTCCAAAATATCCGCAGACGGCAAAAATACTCGGCTTGTTCCCGTTTCAACCGTTAACGGAGTAGGATTTTTAACCGCCTTTAAACCCGATAAGATTATTCTTAAATCCGCCAAAGGCGAAGAAGTGATAGAAAACGCATACATAGCTCTCAGTAATGATGTAAAAGATGAGAATTATTCCGCAATACTTAATTATGATATTCTGTCTGTTTGAGGTGTTTTTATGAAAAATATATTATCAAAATTATTTTACAAGCTGTTTCCTAAGCAGTTTTGCCATTACATAAACGGTCCCGATGTTCTTCCGCCGCCGCTTAAAAGGGAAGAAGAGAAAAAAATTATGCTTGAACTTGCCGAAGGTAATGACGAACATAAGGATTTGCTTGTTGTACATAATCTCCGCCTTGTTGTTTACATCGCACGCAAGTATGATTGCCCGACTGCTACAACCGAAGACTTGGTGTCTATCGGCACAATCGGTCTTATGAAAGCGGTAAACACCTTTGATTATACAAAAAATATCAAGCTTGCAACTTACGCTTCCCGTTGTATTGAAAACGAAATACTTATGTATTTGCGAAAAACGGGAAATTCAAAAATCGAATTGTCGTTTGATGAGCCGTTGAGTACGGACTGGGACGGCAATGAGATGACGCTCCGTGATGTTCTCGGCACGGAACCGGACGAAATCAGCCAAAATATCGAATATGAGGACGAGAAAAAACTGCTTCGCAAAATAGTTGCCAACCTGCCGGATAAAGAAAAAAATATTATGAACCGTCGCTTTGGACTCAACGGTTGCAAGCCGCTAACGCAAAAACAACTTGCCGATGAGCTTTCCATTTCGCAGTCCTATATATCCCGCCTCGAAAAGCGGATAATATCAAATCTTCGCAAGGAATTTGACAAGGCACAAAAAATCGGCTGAACCAAAATATCTGCTTGACTTTTACATAACCCCGTGTTATTATATTCGGGCAGTTGCACCTGTGGCGGAACTGGCAGACGCGCCAGATTTAGGATCTGGTATCGAGAGATGTGCAGGTTCAATTCCTGTCAGGTGCACCAATTTCACCCTTGATAATCATATATCGAGGGTGTTTTATTTTTACTTTAAATAGCCTGTTTTAGCTGCTTTAAGCCAGAGAAATTTATATTAAATTCTATTTCAAAAGAATAAATAAAAATGAATTTGATTTATTATCACGAAATGCCGGTGTAATTCCGGCCGCGTACAACAACAAAAACAAATTCATTGATGAAATTGTATCAAAATCAGTCAAAAATGTCAATAAAAACGTTTACTAATAACCTATTCTTCAACATTTAATTTTATATATTTATCGAGTAAACGCAAAAACGGAACCGGCCGGGAGCTTATCCCCGAAAGTTTCTACACTTTCTACCGATTCCAAAATTAGTATATTCAATTTGCTTGATTATGTCAATAAAAATGTTTACTAACAATTTATCCTTCAACATTCAAATTTTATATATTTACATTGTGATGTTTTGTATGTTAGCGAAAACAAAAAATAGTCACAAAGCTGGTCGGTCAGATAGGCTTCGTTGACCCTAAAAAGGGTCTGCCTATTGAGCTCCAACAAAGTGGCTATATTGGTAGTATATCATATTCAGGGCGTTCCGTCAAGATTCAAGGCGTACCTTTTTCGGAAGCCTTTAATGCAAAAGACGGAAGAAAAATTCTTTACGATATAAATAAAATAACAGAAGTTAAAGACGCTGACGGTGCCTCTGTTCCGCTAAAAAGCGGAATGGGCGCAGCTGAAACGATAACTTCTGCTATTGATGAAAGTATACCAAAATCAAATGATGATGTCAAGTCGTATTACCTTAACATTACAAATCCTGCCGATGAACAAACAGGATATAAGGCATTGAGGAAATATCAAGGTCAAAACGGAGCAGGAATTAAGGCAAGAGAATACCTCGAAAGTCTTGGGTATGACGGAGTGAATAACGGCAACGAGGAATACATTGCGTTTAATTCAAATCAAATTAAGTTGATTGACAATGCCGCTCCTACAGACAAGTCCGATATTCGGTACTCAAGGAATATAGATGTTGACGAGTTTGACGAAAACAATTACAATGTAATTAACACAACAGGCTTAAAAAGATAAGGTGAATTAAAATCCGAAGTAATGACTTGGGATAATATAAAATATCCAAATCAAGTAAGATGTATTGAATTGGCAAGTAAAGGTTTTTATCTGTACAAAATGCTTGACAATGATACAAAAGACATATTAGTTTTTAGGCCAAAAATCAAATATGCAAGGAGACAATATAATGAAATTAGAAGAGCATACAGAAGAGGAGTTAATGGAGTTACTGTTTCAGCTTCTACACTCTTTGAAAATATCAGAAACGGCGGCTATGAAGATAGGAACATATCTCGGAATGGACAAGGGCAACTTGATAACGATGCTACGCTCAATGCTGAATCGTTACGACCAGAAAGGAACAGTAACGGAAGAGGAAGCCTTGAAAATGACAATAATGATAACTTGTTAGAAAGATTAGACAAGCATTCTCGAAACACTCGACTGAACTACGATGAAAACTTTGACGATGTAAACGATGCTTTTGAACAGGCAATAAAGGTTTTGCAAAACATTAATGGTATTGATGTATCAAGTGAAGTTGTTGAAGAAGTCGGCAACGGCAAACTGCTTGCATCGCTCAAAAAAGGTAAATTGATTAAGCCGTAAAAAAGAAGCCTATCGCACAACACAAATTGAAGTGCGGTAGGCTTTTTTTATTTTGTTTCGTAAGTTAAAATTTTTTCAACAAGCAGTTTTTCACACCAATTTGGACATTTCCGCCTACCGGCTTCCCAATCTTCAACGGTGCGTTTGGGAATTTCAAGCCATTCGGATAACTCTTTTTGCGTTAACCCTGCTTGCTGTCGTACTTCTTTTATTGTCATAGAATTACACCTTATTTCTTTTTGATAATTTTTATAAATGCGGCAATACTGATTATCAGTGCAATAATACTGATGATTAATGATAATACTTGCATTTAAATCGTGATTAAGCTATAATGGAGCTGAGGTCGGGAAGCCGAGGCTCCCTTTCCTTTACTTTTCATTAGCCAACTTGTAAGTTATTATCGCTGTGTTATTAACGCTAACATTGAGTTTGTCAAGTTGGCTATACTTGTTATCAGCTCAATCACTTTGTCACCCCCTCTTTTTTAGTGTATCAGTGTTTTGCTAATATCTCTATGTATTTATATACCTTTCAGTGCTCGATTTATTGTGTTGAGCACTGTTTTTTTATCTGCCGACCAAAGGGGAGCAATCAGGTCTTTTTTTGCCCCGTCACCTGTCAGGCGGTGGATAACCACATTCTCCGGAATGATTTGTACACATTCCTTTATTATCTCTGTGTACTGCTCCAATGTCAGCACTTCAAATTTGCCCTGCTCATAATCTTTTGCAAGGTCTGTGCCATTAAGAATGTGAAGCAGTTGAAGTTTTATTCCGTCAGTAACTTTGCACGCATATTCAACGCTTTTCAGCATATCGTTCTTGCTTTCACCCGGCAATCCCAAAATGATGTGAGTAACCACATTTATGCCGATTTTGTGCAAGTCTGTAACTGCTTTGTCGTAAACTTCAAGCGTGTAGCCTCTGCGGATATATCTTGCTGTATCTTCGTTGATTGTTTGCAGCCCAAGTTCAACGAATATCGGTTTGATTTTGTTGAGTTCATCAAGCAATGCGAGTACATCATTTCCAAGGCAATCGGGTCTTGTGCCGATTGAAAGTGCAACAATGTCGGGGTGATTGATCGCTTCGGTATAAATCGCTCTTAACTTTTCAACAGGTGCATAGGTGTTTGTAAAAGCCTGAAAATATGCAATATATTTGCCGTTTTTAATTTTCTTTTCAAGTCGCTTTTTTCCATTCTCAATTTGCTCTGTAATTGTCAGGTCGGGACTTTCGGCAAAATCACCGCTTCCGCCTTTTGAGCAGAATATGCAACCTCTTGTGCCGATTTTTCCGTCACGGTTCGGACAGGTGAAACCGCCGTTAAGTGCGATTTTGTAGACCTTTTCGCCAAATCTTTCTTTGAGATAATTATTGAGCGTTGTATATTTCATAAAATTCTTTCAAATTCTTTTTGTTTCCGCAAACATAGGATGTAATTTTGTTAAGGCTCAGTTCATCACCGTTCACCTGTGTGCAAATTCCGCCTGCTTCGTGCAAAATAAGTGTTGCACCTGCCCAATCCCAAGGGCGAATAATAAGCTCATAATATAAATCGGCTTTTCCGGCCGCAATGTAGCAGATGTCAAGTGCCGCCGAACCACCTCGTCTGACTTCAATAGCTTTATAAAATACATCTTCTGTAAGTTTGAATGTTTTGTGCGCAAGTTCGTGCTCATATGGACAAGTGCCAAAAAGAACAAGACTTTTTTTCAAATCGCAATCGCCGACATGGATTGGCTTGCCGTTTAAAAATGCACCTTTGCCTTTTTCGGCATAGTAAAGGTTGTTCAAATCAGGGTCAAGCACAACGCCGATGATCAACTCTTTGTCCTTTGCAAGACCAACGCTGATTGCACTGTGCTGAAAGCCTTTTATAAAGTTTGTTGTGCCGTCGATTGGGTCAATAATGAAGCAGTAACCGTCTGTAAGTTCCTTGTTGCCGTCACCCTCCTCACCAAAAAGCTGTGCTTCGGGAACAACTTTTTTAAGCTCGGTATATAAAAAGTCCTGAATTTTTTTGTCATATTTTGTAACGAGGTCAACACTTGAACTTTTTTCACAAATGCCAAGGTCATTGCCTGCACTGCGATATATTTCTCCTGCTTTTTTTACTATTTCAATAATTTCGTTTAACATAATATCATCTCCGTGATTTTTATAAGTCGATTATATCATATTTATTTTTTATTTCAATATAATTTAGTATGTTCATTATACTTTTGCTGTCTAAGATTTTGATAAAACTACTCAATATATCAGGCAATGGAGCAACCTCTTTGCCGGGGAAATTAGCATTGAAATTAAAACCCGGAATACTTTTTTATCTTTCAAGAGGTGTTTACTGTATTTGCGTTACGGGAACAAACGGCAAAACAACAACTTGTGCAATGATTGAACACGGTTTGAAAAGCAACGGTATTCCGTGTTTCATCAATAAAAGCGGAGCAAATATGCTCGTCGGAGTGACAACTGCATTTATTAAAAATTCAAATATTTTCGGCAAACCCAAATGTCGCTATGCTGTGCTTGAATGTGACGAAAATAGTTTGCCGTTGATTACAAATTGCATTAATGCAAAAATTATTGTTGTAACAAATATATTTCGTGACCAGCTTGACAGGTATGCAGAGGTTAACACAACATTTGAAAAAATCAAGCAGGGAATAGAAAATTCGCCAAATGCAACCGTTGTGCTCAATGCCGATTGTCCGCTTACATATTCGCTCAAATTCCATTGCAAAAATGATGTTGTGTCTTTTGGTGTCAACGGTAACGGCAAAGGCAATGTTCCGTCCGATTCTCCGTTTTGTCCTTGTTGCGGTGCAAAACTCAAATACAAAAGTGTTATGTATGCTCAACTCGGTGATTTTTATTGTCAAAATTGTAAGTATAAAAGAGCCACTCCGGATTTGTGTGCAACCGATGTGCACGGTTCGTCTTTTATTCTTGAAAATCAAAGTTTAAATCTTGCACTCGGCGGTATATATAATGTATATAATTTTCTTTCGGCGGCAAGTGTTTTGAAAATAGCAGAGCTAAACTTCTTGCCGCTTCAATCGTTTGGCGGTTCATTCGGCAGAACGGAAAACTTTTATTATGATAATAAAAAAATCACGGTTATGCTTGTTAAAAATCCCGTTGGCTTTTCAAATTGTCTGCATCTTGCCTTTGGGCAGTACAATGATTTTGACAGTGTGTTTGCACTTAATGATAACGATGCCGACGGCAGAGATGTCAGCTGGATATGGGATGTTGATTTTACATGCGTTTCGTCAAGAAAGAATTATACCGTAGGCAAGCGTGCATACGATATGGCACTCAGGCTGAAATATGACGGTGTTGCACCTACCGTTATAGACGGTGAAAAGTATCAAACCGTTATTAATCTTATAAAAAACGGCAACAGAGATTTTGTTATTTTTGCTTCTTATACCGCTAT
Source organism: uncultured Eubacterium sp. (assembly GCF_934561735.1). Classification (GTDB taxonomy): domain Bacteria; phylum Bacillota; class Clostridia; order Oscillospirales; family Acutalibacteraceae; genus Eubacterium_R. The sequence goes on along the minus strand of NZ_CAKTGT010000002.1, from coordinate 259,575 downwards.
GATGAATATGAGGCATATGTTGATAGAAAATTTCGGCGGTGATGAATTTTGGCAGTAAAAATTGTGCATTTGTATCCCGATGAGATGAATCTTTACGGTGACGGCGGCAATATTATTTGTCTTAAAAAACGACTTGAAGCACGCAACTTTAAGGTTGATGTAATCGGAGTCGGAATAGGGGACAGAATACCGAATTTTGATATTATGTTCATAGGCGGCGGACAGGACAGAGAAATGAAACTTATTTGCAAAGATATTCGCCGCAAATCAGAAGAACTTACCTATTATATTAATACGGGTAAAACTTTGCTTGCAATTTGCGGCGGCTATCAAATTCTCGGAGAATATTATAAAACTCTAAATTCTCAAACAATCGAACTTACGGGTGCTTTGCCGTTTTTTACGGAATGTGCAAAACAAAGAATGATTGGCAATATTGTTTTTGACTCGCCGTTTGGCAAAACAGTCGGATTTGAAAATCACGGCGGCAAAACCTATCTTGCAAAAGAACTTCAACCCCTCGGAAAGGTGATAACCGGCTTTGGCAATAACGGTGAGGACAAGACGGAGGGAATACTTTACAAAAACACTTTCGGCACTTATGCTCACGGTCCTGTTTTGCCGAAAAATCCTTTGCTTGCCGATGAAATTATCAAAAGAGCACTTTGCGTCGGTGAATTGCAAAGCATTGATGACGAACTTGAGAATTTGTGCCATAATTCTCTCGTGTCAAGATTTACATAACCCTTGACAAAAAGCCGCTTATTTGGTAAGATACTATCAATATTAAAAGGCAGTGATTAAGAGGAGTAACACCTGATTGTTTTTCAGAGAGTTGGCGGGTGGTGTAAGTCAGCAGGCAGACGGTGTGAAGGTAGCTTATGAGCCGATAGGGTGAACTTACAGTAGTCCTGTCCGTATTTCTGCGTTAAGGAAATGAGTGGCACAGTCGCTATGCTGTGCAATTTGAGTGGTACCACGGATTTATTCGCCTCATTTTTTTGAGGCGTTTTTTATTTTTTATAGGAGATGAAAAAATGGCAAAAGAACTTGCAAAGCAATATAATCCTTCGGAAGTTGAGGATCGCACTTATGACTTTTGGTGCAAAAACAAATACTTCCATGCTAAAAGAGAAGAGGGCAAGGAAACTTATACTATCGTAATTCCGCCTCCAAACATCACGGGTCAGCTCCATATGGGACATGCCCTTGATAACACACTTCAGGATATACTTGTTCGTTATCACAGAATGGCAGGTTATGACACCCTTTGGCTTCCGGGCACAGACCACGCTTCAATCGCAACAGAGGCAAAGATTGTTGAAAAAATGCGTGAAGAGGGCATTACCAAAGAGGATTTGGGCAGAGAAAAGTTCCTTGAGCGCGCCTGGGATTGGAAAAAACAATACGGCGGCAGAATCATTGAACAGCTCAAAAAGATGGGTTCTTCTTGCGACTGGGACAGAGAACGCTTTACTCTTGACGAGGGTTGCTCAAAGGCTGTTCGTGAGGTGTTCGTTGGACTTTATGACAAAGATTTGATTTATCGTGGCAACAGAATGGTAAACTGGTGCCCTCATTGCAACACTTCAATTTCGGATGCCGAGGTTGAATATGAGGAAAAAGAGGGCAATTTCTGGCATCTTCTTTACACCGTTAAGGAAACAGGCGAAAAACTTGAACTTGCAACAACAAGACCCGAAACTATGCTTGGCGATACAGCGGTAGCTATTAACGGTGACGATCCAAGATACGCACATCTCCACGGTTGCCATGTTATTCTTCCGCTTCTTAACAAGGAAATTCCTATTGTATGCGATGAACACGCCGATATGACAAAGGGTACAGGTGTTGTAAAGATTACTCCTGCACACGACCCTAACGACTTTGAAGTTGGACTTCGTCATAATCTTCCTATTGTTCGTACTTTCACATATGACGGACATATGACAGGTGCAAAGGACAAGGCTGTTGCCGATGAAATTTTTGCTTCAGGCAGAGCAACACAAAATGAACCTGAAGTTCTTGACTGCGGCAAATATGCAGGTATGACAACTCTTGAAGCAAGAAAAGCTATTGTTGCCGACCTTGAAGCAGGCGGTTATATCAAAGAAATTGAGCCGCTCAAGCACGATGTAGGCACTTGTTATCGTTGCCATTCAACGATTGAACCGATGGTTTCAAAGCAATGGTTTGTAAAGATGGACCCTCTTGCAGGTCCTGCTATTGATGCAGTTGAAAACGGCGACATAAAGTTTGTTCCCGAAAGATTTAAGAAAAACTATATGAGCTGGATGCGTGGCACAAGAGATTGGTGCATTTCCCGTCAGCTTTGGTGGGGTCACAGAATCCCTGCGTGGTACTGCGATGATTGCGGTGCAACTATGGTTTCAAAAACCGATCTTTGCGAATGTACAAAGTGCGGCAGTAAGAATATCAAGCAAGACCCTGACACACTCGACACATGGTTCTCATCGGCATTGTGGCCGTTCTCAACTCTCGGTTGGCCTGATGAAACAGAGGATTTGAAGCATTATTATCCAACAAACACTCTTGTTACAGGCTATGATATTATCGGCTTCTGGGTTTCAAGAATGATTTTCTCAGGGCTTGCATACACCGATAAAGCACCGTTTAATACCGTACTTATTCACGGTCTTGTTCGTGATGCACAGGGCAGAAAGATGAGTAAGTCGCTCGGCAACGGTATTGACCCTCTTGAGATTATTGATAAGTACGGTGCAGATGCACTCCGCTTCACTCTTGCAACAGGTAATTCACCGGGAAATGATATGCGTTTCTCCGATGACAAGGTTATGGCTTCCCGTAACTTTGCTAACAAACTTTGGAACGCCGCAAGATTTGTTCTTATGTATCTCGGTGATGATTATAAGTACAACGGACTTCCTCAAAACCTTCTTATTGAAGATAAGTGGATTGTTTCAAAGGCTAATTCTCTCGCAAAAGAGGTAACTGAAAATCTTGATAAGTACGAGCTTGGTATAGCAGTTCAAAAGCTATATGACTTTATTTGGGATGTTTTCTGCGATTGGTATATTGAAATCGCAAAAATCAGACTTCAGGGTGACGACGAAAGTGCCAAGGAAGATGCAAAGGCTGTATTGGTGTTTGTTCTTACTTATATCTTGAAGCTTCTCCATCCGTTTATGCCATTTATTACAGAAGAAATTTATCAGGCTATTCCGCACGATACAGAGTCTATTATGGTATCACAGTGGTGCAAGTTTGATGAGTCACTCACATTTGAGGCTGACGAATCGGAAATGGAAAAGATTATGGCTTCCATTCGTGCAATTCGTAACCGCAGAGCAGAGATGAACATTCCTCCATCAAAGAAGTCAAAAGTTTATATCGAAACTTCAAATATTGCAACATTCTCAAACGGTGTTGACTTTGTAAAGCGTCTTGCGTATGCAAACGAAGTTGAAGTAAGCGAATCTTTCGGTGACCTCGGCAATGTTGTTACTATTATCACAGATGACGCAAAGGTATATATCCCTCTCGGTGATTTGGTAGACTTTGAAGCAGAAAAGAAGCGTCTTGAAAAAGAACTTGCAACAGCAGAGGATAAGCTTGAGTTCATCAATAAAAAGCTTAACAATCCGGGATTTGTAAACAAGGCACCTGAAAAGGTTGTTCAGCAAAATAAAGATGACGCTGCAAAACTTGAAGAAAAGATTGCACAGATTAAAAAGTCAATCGAGGAAATCGCACAGCAATGATTTATGATGAAGCACTAAACTTCATATTGGGTAAACAAAGCCTCGGCATTATGCCGGGGCTTACTCGTATTATAAACCTGCTTGAAACTATGGGCAATCCGCAAAACGACATAAAGATTATTCATATTGCAGGCACAAACGGAAAAGGTACGGTTGCCAAAACAATCAACAATGCCTTGATAGATTCAGGAAACAAAGTCGGTCTTTTTTCATCTCCGTGGATTGATGATTATCGAGAGCAAATTCAAATTAACAATGATTTTATTTCAAAGGAAGAATTTGCTTCTTATGTAGATGAATACAAGAACAACGATTGCACGGAATTTGAATTTTTGACCGCAATTATGTACAAATATTTTGCCGACAGCAAGGTTGATTATGCAGTTGTTGAGTGCGGAATGGGCGGCAAAGGCGACAGCACCAATGTCGAGCAGTCAAACATTTCTGTTATAACTTCAATTTCGCTCGACCACACTGCGTTTTTGGGTGATACTGTTGAGCGGATTGCAGAAGAAAAGAGCGGAATTCTTCGCAAAATTTCCACTTGTGTTCTGTATCCCAACCAGAATGTTGAACATATTTTTGAGGACAAATGCAAAAATCTTATTAAGGTCAGGGAACAGGGCAATTTCAAGAAAAACAACCTTGCAACCGCAAATGCCGTGCTTAAATTGTTAGGTGTTCCAACTGTGGAACAATGTGCCGAGTTGCCTGCAAGGCAGGAATATATCGGCTCTGTTATGCTTGACGGTGCACACAATAAAAACGGCGCACAGGCTCTTGAACCGTATCTTCCAAACGGAAAAGTGACCGCCGTTATCGGTATGATGAAAGACAAGGATGTTGACGGCTATCTGTCAATCATTGCTCCGCATTTGAACAGAATTATCACCACAACACCCGACAATCCCCGTTCTATGCCTGCCGACGAGTTGAAGCATCTTGCACAAAAATATTGCAACGATGTTGTTGCTGTTGACAGTTCAAACGAAGCTGTGGCACTCGCAAAGCAGGACAAAAATTTCAAACTTGTTTGCGGTTCGTTTTATCTTGCAAGAGAGGTCAGAAATTTAATTTAACCGCTTCTATAATTTTACAAAATACGCTATGCCAATCTGTTACTATGTTAACGGATTGGTATTTTTTATTTTTAGATTTGGGGGATAAATATGAATGTAACAATCGAATCAAGCGGAAATCTTGTAATTGCATATTTGTACGGCGAAATTGACCATCACACCGCAGTTGATATTCGGGACAAGATTGACAACGCATTGAGTTTTATCAAGCCGCAGCATCTTATTTTGGATTTTAAGAATGTAACTTTTATGGATTCCAGCGGAATCGGTCTTGTTATGGGCAGATACAGGCTGTTGATGAATTTTCATGCAAGCCTTGAAATCCGCAATGTAACAAAGCAAACAAAAAAACTTATGGAACTTGCCGGACTTGGCTCAATAGCGATAATTAAGGAGATACAATAATGAAAATATTAAATGAATTTAAACTTACCGTTGACAGTAAAAGTGTAAACGAGAGTTTTTGCAGGGTGGTGGTTACCGCATTTGCCTCTGCACTTGACCCGACAATTGAAGAAATTACCGATTTAAAAACCGCCGTGTCAGAAGCTGTTACCAATTCAATAGTTCACGGCTATGCCGACACTTGCGGCACTATTTACATAACAGGTCAGCTTTTAGAAAATGATGTGATAAAAATCAAAATCAAGGACAAGGGCAGAGGTATTGCTGATGTAAGTGAAGCAATGACACCGCTTTACACAACAGGCGGAAGCGACAGAGCGGGACTCGGCTTCACCGTTATGCAGTCATTTTGCGATAGGGTAAAGGTTACTTCTTCTCTCGGAATGGGCACAACGGTTGTATTAACTAAAAAAATCAACGGTCGTACAAAATGGTAACTTCGGACAGAAATAAAATGATTGAGGACAATATCGGGCTTGTTCACTCTATTGCCAAACGATTTAAGGGCAGAGGAGAGGATTATGACGATTTGTATCAGGCAGGCTGTGTCGGTCTTATCAAAGCGGTTGATAATTTTGATGAGTCAAAAGGTTTTCTGTTCTCAACATATGCAGTGCCTGTTATTATGGGCGAAATTCGCCGCTTGTTTCGTGACGGCGGTGCAGTCAAAGTTTCACGCTCTTTGAAAGAAAAATCCATCAAGGTGCAGGCTATCAGAGAAAAGTTCATCAAAAAAGAGCTTAGAGAGCCGACTGTCAGCGAACTGTCCGACCTTTGCGGAATAGAAACGGAAGAATTGTCCGAGGTGCTCAATGTAATCAATCCCGTTGTTTCTTTGAGTTGCACAACAGAGGACGGTGACGAAACAATCGACATTCCCGTTGATGATACGGATAAGCTGTTTGACAGATTATCTGTTCATCACGCAATCAAGGATTTGTCAAATGATGAACTTTTGTTGATAAAATACAGGTTTTATGAGGGCAAAACGCAGTGCGAATCAGCCAAACTTTTGGGCATATCACAGGTGCAGGTGTCTCGCCGAGAAAAACAACTCCTTGCAAAATTAAGGGCAAAACTTGAATGATTTATGGCATAATAATACAGCAAAATAATTTTTGTTTGCATTTTTTCTTTGCTTATGGTATAATCTTTCATTATATTTTATAAAATAGGGAGAACAGGTATGCAAACTTTTAATTTGGCAATTTCCGTTAACGACCTTATTGCAAAGGTTGACGGTTGGGTTTGGGGATGGCCTCTCATCATCCTCATTTTGTGTGCGGGCGTTTGCCTTTCTGTCAAAACAGGCTTCGTTCAAGTGTTTCACCTCGGTAAAGCACTTAAGTTTATGGTGAAAAATGAAGAGGGCGGACAGGGCGAAGTAACCTCTTTCGGTGCTCTTTGTACCGCACTTTCGGCAACAATAGGCACAGGTAACATCGTTGGTGTTGCAACTGCTATTTGCCTCGGCGGTCCGGGTGCAATGTTTTGGATGATTGTTGCTGCGTTTTTCGGTATGGCAACAAAGTACAGCGAGGGTTTCCTTGCTATCAAGTATCGTCAGGTGCATGCTGACGGTCACTATCTCGGCGGACCTTTTTATTATATTGAAAAAGGTATGGGCGAAAAGTGGAAATGGCTTGCAAAGTTGTTTGCCGTTTTCGGTGTGTTCGTTGGTCTTTTCGGTATCGGTACTTTCACTCAAGTAACAGGTATTACCAATGCCGTAAAAGGATTTTTTGACCCTAACGAAAATCACATTGCATTTTCTGTCGGTAACAATAACTATGTTTGGCCTGTTGTAATTTGCGGTCTTATCGTAACCTTGTGTGTCGGACTTGTTGTTATCGGCGGTATCAAGCGAATTGCAAAGGTGTCGGAAATCATTGTTCCTGCAATGGCTGTTATTTATATCGTTTGCACATTGATTATTGTGATTACACATATTAAAAATGTTCCGTCAGCCATTGTTTATATCGTAAGAACTGCATTTGTGCCTGACGCCGTAATCGGCGGTGCAACAGGTATCACAATCAAGGTTGCAATGCAAAAAGGTATCGGCAGAGGTATTTTCTCAAACGAAGCAGGTCTTGGCTCTGCACCAATCGCCGCTGCTGCCGCAAAAACAAAAGACGCTGTTCGTCAAGGTCTTGTAACAATGACAGGTACATTCATCGACACAATCGTAATTTGTACTCTTACAGGTCTTTCAATCGTTACCACTCAAGCAAATCTCAAGTTTGAACCTGACAAGTTTGAGGGCGTAAATATCACCACTTATGCTTGGCAAAACGGACTTCCGTGGAACTCAAATCTTTCGGCATTTCTTCTTATGCTTTGCCTCATTTTTTTCGCTTTCACAACAATTCTCGGTTGGGATTATTACAGCGAAAGATGCCTTGAATACTTAACCGATAATAAATATGTGTTGATAGGTTTCAGAGTTATTTATGTTCTTGCCGTGTTTATCGGCCCTTATCTCACAGTTTCCGCTGTGTGGAACATTGCCGATATTGTAAACGGTCTTATGGCTTTTCCAAACCTTGTTGCACTCTTTGCACTTTCAGGAATTGTCGGCAAAGAAACCCGTGCTTATTTTAAAAAGAAAAACCACGAGGACATAAAAGACATCGCCAAGCAAAATAAGTAAATAATATAAATCAAAGACGGTTTGAACTTGTTTTTAAATCGTCTTTTTGTTATGCTTATATTTCTTGCAATTTTATTGATTATGTGATAAACTGAAATTGCCAAATATCCAACTGAATAATTATGTCACAAAATAGGTATGCTATTTTTATCTCTTGATAAAAATGCATGCTCTAAAAGGCATACCGTTTGTGACGAATATGTTGGATGTTTGGCGACAGTTGAGCTATGTGTTTTTTGTGCGTATGGCTTCGGCTGTGCGCATTTTTTGTTTTTTGAGGAGATGATAAATTACTTGATTATCAATTATTTGTTTTCATAAATTTATTATTAAATAGGAGAAATTAAAATGAAAAAATTTATTAGTTTATTTATGGCATTTGTAATGCTGTTGAGCGTTACAGCCGGACTTAATTTAACGGCTTATGCCGAAACCGCAACTTCAGGCAAATGCGGTGACAATGTCTATTGGTCTTATGATTCAACAACAAACACTCTTACAATTTCCGGTAAGGGTGCGATGGATGATTATGGTAGTCATGATCCTGCCTATTCATCATATTTGTATAAACCTAATAGTATTGATATTGTTATTAAAGAAGGAGTTACTTCTATTGGTTCACATGCATTTTATAATCATATGCATTGTAATAATGTAAGAATTCCTTTGAGCGTTACAAATATTAAAAAATTTGCTTTTCATGAAGATTTACGCGTGCCGGAGATGGATGAAGAATTAGAAATGTATTCTTATAATTCGGAATCACTTGTGGCTTATAGCAATGAATATGTTATAAATAATGTGCTTTATGCGGGAAACGAAGAACAGTGGAAGAAGATTGGTATTGATGTAGGTAACGAAACCTTAACCAATGCAAAAATTCATTACAATTCTCCACTTCCGGAGCAACCTGATGATGGAACTTCAAAAGATTATATAAAAAATGATTTTATATCTGATGATAAGCCTTTTAAAGGTAAACATGGATATTGCTACAGTGATTCATATTTTGATCAATCGGCAACAAAATATAACCAAAGTTTGGCAACAATGTCTTTATGTTTAGCTTTTAGTACTTATAGTCCTGATGATGAAGTTAAAAATAAAGACAATAACACCGAGAAAATGTTGAAAGAATGTGGCTATAAAAAATATGAACAGTATCATTTTAATGAAAAACCTGAAAGAGAGAGCATCGGTTGTGCTATTGCAAGTAAGGAATATAACGGAAACACAATAATTGCTGTGGCTGTTCGTTCGGGTGGATATGCAGCGGAATGGGCAAGTAATCTTAAATTAAAGTCAGTAGACGGAAATGGTAAAAATGATCATGAAGGGTTTGATAAATCATCTGATAAAGTTGAATCTTATATAATGCAATATATTCAATCAAAAAATATTACCGGCAATGTAAAAATATGGATTACTGGTTTTAGTCGTGGTGCTGCGGTTGCAACTCAAACAGCAGCAAAATTGCAGAATGGTTTAGCATATGTCAAAGACGGAACATATGTAAGTGCCGAGTTTGATAAAAATTCAGTTTATGCGTATGGATTTGCAACTCCCGCTGGCGCTATAAAAGATAATAAACCTAACAGTTCAAAATATAATAATATATTCAATATTATAGAGTATAATGACCCTGTCCCTCTAATTGCTCCTGAAAGGTGGGATTACACAAGATACGGTCAAACAAGAGTTCTTCCGTTTAGAGAAAGTACAGATTCCAAAAAATATAATAAGTACATTAAACAAATAAAAAAGGAAATGGGTGATGATTGGAAAGTAGATGATTTTAAAAGTTATATTTATAATTATTTACTTGGATTAAATAATCCTCTTGGATATGTTCCGGTTATTGAACAGAAAAATAATCATGATACGCTTGGTACATATAATAGAAAACTTATTAAAGATATTTCAAAAGGCATAGGCTCAGCTGATAAATATTATAAACTTTATCAGTCAGATATTATGGACTTTGCTGCTAAGTATAAAGGAGAAGACGAAAAAGATAAAGACGAAAAAGATAAAGATGAAAAGGATAAAAATAAAAAAGGAGTAGATATTACAATAATTTTAGGTCAGCTTGTTCGTCTTCTTCCAACTGCTATTGTGCATAGTCATATAACAACGACATTTTTGGGAAATAAATCAATATTAGCTGATGTTCACGCTAATCAAAAGTATTATTTATATTGGATGCAGTTGATGGATAAGAATTACAGTAATAATTTGCCAGTACTATTTACAGATGGTGATTTTAGAAAAATTATTGTTAATTGTCCGGTTGATATAAAAGTGTACGATTCAAATAATACACTTGTTGCTTCAATAATTAATGATGAACCTCAAGAAATTGAAGACAGTTCAATTGTATCTTCTGTTGATGACAACAATCAAAAGGTTGTTTATCTTCCTCAAGATGAAGAATATCGTGTTGAAGTAACTTCTCGTGAAGATTGCCAAACAACATATACAATAGAAGAATTGGCAGGCGTCGACAGCGATGTTTCAAGAGTTGTAACATATGATTCATTAGCTATGAAACAAGGCGATACAATAACATCTACAATCAACCGTTATACTCAAGATGAAATTGACAATGTTGTTGATAACGGCAGTTCAGCCGATTACAAAACAAAACTTAACAATCAAGTTGTTTCTTCCGATGTTGATGCAAAGGGTTCAGAGGTTGAAAAATACACATATAATGTAACTGTAACATCTAACAGCGAAGACTGTTCAGCAGTTGGCAGCGGCACATTTAACATCGGTGAATTTGCACAAGTTGAAGCAGTTCCGGCAGATAATTACACCTTCGACGGTTGGTATATTGACGGCAAAAAAGTTTCTTCCGATGCGTCATATAGATTTGCCGTAAAGTCAAATGTTAATATTGAAGCAAAATTCAAATCTGTTGAAACAGGCGGTTCAACAGGTGGTGGCGGAACATCTTCTTCATCGGTTCCAAATGGAACAGATAAAAAAGATGATGAAACGAAGCCTGAAACAAAGCCGAATCAATCTCAAAATACCTCAACTTCGGCAACACAGAAGTTAAGCGTTAAAAAGCTTGTTTCAAAGAAAAAGGCACTTGTGGTTTATTGGAACAAGATTGCAGATGTTTCGGGTTACCAAATTCAAGTCGCTACCGACAAGAAGTTCAAGAAGAATAAAAAGACCGTTACCGTTGCAAAGCAAAATGCAAGCAAGAAAACCGTTAAAAAGCTTAAAGCAAAGAAAAAATACTTTGTTCGAGTAAGAGCCTACAAGAATGTAGACGGCAAAAAGTCTTACGGCAAATGGTCAAAGATTAAATCAGTAAAAACCAAATAAACCTATGAAGGCTCCTCTTACTTGTAAGGGGAGCTGTCGCACTTTATGTGCGACTGAGGGGTTAAAAAGTAAGCGGTGCACCAATATAAAAGAAAAAGCGACATAGTTCAAAAGAACCGTGTCGCTTTTTGTGCCTTGTTTAATGCGTGATTTTGCAGATAATTTTATTCTACTGTAACAACTTTTGCCAAGTTCCTCGGTTTGTCAACATCAAGTCCCTTGTCAGCCGAAACATAATATGCAAGCAGTTGCATTGCAACAACAGCCGGTATCGCCATAAAATCGTCATTGAGATTTGGCAAAACAAAATCAGGCTTGATGTCTTTTGTTTGAAGTCCGTCTTTTACAAAGCTGATAACCGTTGCTCCTCGTGACTCAACCTCTCTTATGTTCGAGATTTGCTTTGACATCAATTTTTCTTGCGTAAGCAGAGCTATAACCGGAGTTTTCTTGGTTATCAACGCAATTGTGCCGTGCTTCAATTCGCCCGATGCAAATGCTTCCGAATGAATGTAGCTGATTTCCTTTAGCTTCAATGACGCTTCAAGCAGAGCAGGGTAGTCAAGTCCTCTGCCAATCATAAATGTGTGCTCAGCGGTGAGCAGAGATTGTGACAGATGATGTATTTCATCCTTGCGTTGAAGTATGTCGTCAACAGCTTGCGGAATTTTTTCAAGTTCGTTTACGAAACTTTTTGTTTCATCTTCGTTGAAGCAACCACGCAAAAGCGCAGTTTTTGCAGTAATCAAACAGAACACCGCAACTTGAGTTGTGTACGCCTTTGTTGATGCAACGGCAATTTCGGGGCCGGCATTTGTGTAAATGACATTGTCACTCGTCATTGCTATTGATGAGCCTTTAACATTGACTATCGAAAGCGTTTTTGCTCCCTTTGATTTTGCGTATTTCAACGCTTCAAGGGTGTCTATTGTTTCACCGCTTTGCGAAACGCAGATAACAAGCGTTTTGTCGCTTACAATCGGGTCGCAATACATATATTCGCTCGCCATATAAACATTTACGGGAAGGGCGCAAGTCTTTTCAATCAAATGCTTGCCGATAAGCCCAGCGTGCATAGCCGTGCCACAGGCAATAACCGTGATGTTTTCACATTCCGTAAAAATGCTGTCGTCAACTCCGTCAGCCGAAAAATCAGGCAATCCGTCTTTAATTCTCAAACGGATTGTTTTTTCAATAACCTCCGGTTGCTCGCTGATTTCTTTTTCCATATAAAACGGATAGTGTTTCTTGCCCGAATTGTTGATGTCCCAATCAAGTTCAAGCATTTTCACATCAACCTTGTTGTCCTGAAAATCCCTTACTTCAATACCTTTTTTGCTGATTTCTGCAATAGTCAGTTCAGGCAAAACAAAGTATTCCTTGCTGTATTCGCCGATAGCCGTGATGTCGGACGCAATGTACGCACCGTCATCATTTACACAGCACACAATAGGGCTGACATTTCTGACAGCGTAAATCACATCGGGAATGTCATCAAACATAATTCCGAGTGCAAATGTGCCCTTGATTTCTTTGACCGCCTTGATAATGGCTTCGCTCGGGTCACTGCCGATGTGATAGTAATTGTCAATCAAAGCGGCAACAACCTCGCTGTCCGTCTGGCTTTTGAGCTTGCCTGCAATACCGAGTTGATTTTTTATTGAAGCATAATTCTCAATAATTCCGTTGTGCACAAGCGTTACATTGCCGAATTTGTGCGGGTGAGAGTTTGAGTCACTCACACCGCCGTGCGTTGCCCATCTTGTATGACCGATACCGGTGTTGCCCTTGATGTCCTTTGATTTTTCATCAAGCCTTTCAACTCTGCCCTCACATTTTGCAACGATAACTTCGTTGAGCGTGTCGTTGAAAACGGCGATTCCCGCACTGTCGTAGCCTCTGTATTCCAGGGTTTTAAGCCCTTTGATTAATTTACCTCTTGCGTCTGTATATCCTGTGTATCCGATAATTCCACACATAATCATTCCTCATTTCTTATTATAACTGTATGATTAAATTAAAATTTTATACTTAATATCGCTTTGTGAAAAAGGATTTGTTGCTTCGTTGCCGAAGTTTTTGCCTTTTTCTTACGCACCAAAGCGTACGAAAGAGCATCCGCCGAATATTTCGATAACTCTTTTCCTCGTCAACCCATAGGGTTCGGGCGCTAACTGCGGCTGAAATCACAGCCGACAGTTTTATATCATCAATAATTAAGTGCAAAATTATCACGCATTAAATTTTCAAGGTGCTATCCTCACGGATAAATACTATTTACCACAAAGAAAAGTAAATGTCAATCGAATTAACAGTTTGTTTATAGAATTATTAATGATTTGGTAACATTAGACAGGTTTTCTCTGCCCCTCGGAGCAAGATAGCAAACATCTTCAATTCTTATTCCAAACTTGTTTGGAATGTAAATTCCCGGTTCAATGGATGTAACATTACCTACTTCATAAGTGTCTTTACTTCTTGGTGAAGCGTTGAATCCTTCGTGAATTTCAAGCCCTACACCGTGTCCGAGTCCGTGCCTGAAGTATTGTGCCATATCCTTTTCGTTAAGCACATCATATGCCGCTTTGTAGACATCGGCACACTTAACGCCTGCGTTGAGTGCCTTTATGCCGGCAAGCTGAGCTTTGAGTACCAAATCGTACATTTCTTTCATCTCGTCACTTGCACTGCCAACTGCAACGGTCCTTGTCATATCGCTGTGATAACCTTGGTATGTTGCACCAAAGTCAAACAAAACAAATTCACCGTCTTTTACCGTGTTTTCGCTCGGTACACCGTGAGGCATGGAAGTCCTTTCGCCTGCAAGTAAAATTGTGTCAAAACTCACTCCGTCAGAGCCTTCTTTTGCCATAAGATAGTCAAAATATGCCGCAAGTTCTTTTTCTGTTTTGCCCGGCTTAATATGGTTAAGAAGTTCCAAAAATGCCTTTTCGGCAATTTGATTTGCTTTTTTCATCAGCACGATTTCGTCGGCTTCTTTTCTGTTTCGCTCTCTCATAAGCAAGTCGCCGAGTTCAACCATTTGAGCATCTTTACAGTGCTTTTTGATGTTTTCAAACGCTTTGAGCGAAATTGTGTCGCTTTCGTATACAACGCTCTTTGACTTGCTGTCGTTTATGATTTTCGCAAGTTCTTCATAATAGCTTCTCTTAAACTCAATAACTTTAAGTCCGGTTTCCTTTGCGTGATTTTCGGCAGTTTCGGTGTATCTTGAATCAACAAGATGAAAGGCGTCACCGTTATTCAAAATAATAACCATTCCTTCGCTCGGAGAAAATCCGCACAGATAGTGCATATTTGCTTCATCTAAGAGAACAAGTGCATCTGCACCCTTTCTTTTGAGTATATTTACACATTTTTCGATATTTTGCATTTTTTCACCTCATAAAATATATGATATTCGTATTATAAAACTTAAAAGATTTTATGTCAATTTATTGACTTTATATTTTTAATATGATAACTTATTATTAATTAGTTTTAAGGAGAAGTATATGGAAAAGTATCTTATCAATCCAAACCAAAAAATCGCAAAAATCAATAAAGATTTGTACGGCCATTTTTCCGAACATCTCGGCAGATGTATCTATGAGGGCATTTATGTGGGTGAAAACTCAAAAATCCCAAATGTAAACGGTATGAGATGTGATGTGGTAGAGGCACTCAAGGATATGGGCATTCCCGTTCTTCGTTGGCCGGGCGGTTGCTTTGCCGATGAATACCATTGGAAAGACGGAATCGGTGATAAATCTCAAAGAAAGAAAATGATTAATACCCACTGGGGCGGAGTTGTTGAAGATAATTCATTCGGCACTCACGAATATTTTGAACTTTGCCGTCAACTCGGTTGTGATACCTATGTCAACGGCAATGTCGGCTCAGGTTCTGTTCGTGAAATGAGCGAATGGGTAGAATATATGACATTTGACGGTGTTTCTCCTATGGCTGAACTTCGCAAGAAAAACGGCAGTGAAAAGCCGTTTGATCTTAAATATTTCGGTGTCGGCAACGAATCTTGGGGTTGCGGCGGAAATATGGACCCGGAATATTACGGTTGCCTTTTTAAGCGTTATAATACATATTGCCGTGATTATGATTCCAATAAGCATATTTCCCGTATTGCCTGCGGACCTAATGTTGATGATTATCATTGG
Organism: uncultured Eubacterium sp.; assembly: GCF_934561735.1. Lineage (GTDB taxonomy): Bacteria > Bacillota > Clostridia > Oscillospirales > Acutalibacteraceae > Eubacterium_R. The sequence continues at coordinate 244,181 of NZ_CAKTGT010000002.1, read as the reverse complement.
ACAAAAGAGGTTATGGACAAGGTTAAGCACCATGCAAACGGTATTTCGCTTCACTATTACACTATTCCTACCGGTCAATGGAATCATAAAGGCTCTGCAACGGTGTTTGATAAAAAAGAATATGATTCAACAATTTGCAAGGCTTACAGAATGGAAGAACTTATTACCAATCATCTTGCAATGATGGACAGTATCAATCCTCAACGCTGGGTTAAACTTATCGTTGATGAGTGGGGCACTTGGTATGATGTTGAGGAGGGTACAAATCCGGGCTTTTTGTATCAGCAAAATACTATGCGTGACGCTATTGTTGCAGGTCTTACTCTCAATATTTTCAACAAGCATGCCGACAGACTTATGATGGCTAATATTGCCCAAACCGTTAATGTGCTTCAGTCGGTTATTCTCACAGACGGTGAAAAAATGATTAAAACGCCTACCTATTATGTTTTCAAGATGTATAAGGAACATCAGGAAAATACTCTTGTGGGTTCATATATCACCACACCGCTTGTAAATTCACCTAATGATAACAAGGATTTTCCTCAGCTTTGCGAATCTGCTTCAGTTGATGAAAACGGTACGATTTATTCAACGATAACAAACAATTCGTCAACCAAGTCTGCAAAGATTAAATGTCAAATTGCAGATACAAAGGTTGAAAGCATTACTGCAGAAATTTTAACCGGCGAATGTCATCAAAAGAATGACTTTGACAACGCAGACAATGTAAAAACCGTGGATTTTACCGATTTCAGAAAACTCAAAGACGGCTTTACTGCTACAATTCCTGCTTGTAGTGTGGTTAAATTTGTTATTAATAAGTGATGGATAATAATTGCAAAAGATGTTTGCTTTTTGAAGCAGGTCAAAATGTGACATACAGTCAAATCCAAGATTATATCCAAACAATAGATGCTTCGGAAAAGGTGAGCGATGAGGTATATAATCATCGTTTGTCTATGTGTAAAAAATGCGACAGCTTGATTTCGGGTATGTGCCTGAAATGCGGCTGTTATGTAGAAGTTCGTGCAATTCTGAAAAACAAGGATTGCCCGAATTTTGATGATAAAAAATGGTGAAACGAGGAAATAATTATGCAAAGAATTGCCGAATTTGAAAAAGTCAGCTTTGAACAATTTGAAAAGGACTGGCTCAAGGTATATCCCGAAACAGAAAATGTAAAATCAATCTATGACAGTATCAAACTTCCTGTTCGTGCAACAGTCGGCTCGGCAGGATACGATTTCTTTGCACCGGCCGATATAACAATCAAAACAGGTAACTCTACCCTTATTCCTACCGGTATCCGTGCAAAAATCAATGACGGATGGGTGCTCAGCATTTTTCCTCGTTCGGGTCTCGGATTTAAGCACAGAGTCGGACTTGATAACACAGTCGGCATAATTGACGCCGATTATTATAACTCTTCAAACGAAGGCCATATTATGATTAAACTTTCCTGCACCGCTCACGATGACGGTCACAGCGTTACCGTATCGGCAGGCGATGGATTTTCGCAGGGTATTTTTACTCAGTTCGGCATTACAATGTCGGATGATGCCGACGGTATTCGTGACGGCGGCTTTGGCTCAACAACAAAATAAGAAGGCATATTATGGCAACAATACTCCAAATCGGTGAAGGCAATTTTTTGCGTGCCTTTGTTGAAGAATACATACAAAACGCTTGTGATGGCGGATATAAAGGTTCGGTGGCAATATGTCAGCCGAGAACAAATAACAAAGTCATCAACGCTTTGAACGGGCAAAACAGGATTTATGATATTATTCACAGAGGCAGAATTAACGGCAAAGTTATTGATGACAGACGCTGTATCACTTGTGTGTCAGATTGTATTGATACCATTATCGAAACGGACAGGCTTGTTGATACTTTTTGCAGTGATGAACTTCAAATTGTTGTTTCCAACACAACCGAAGCCGGAATTGCGTTTGTTGAAACAGATGAATATTCCGATTTTCCGAATGTTTCGTTCCCGGGTAAAATTGCTTATATGCTTTATCATAGATATAAGCAAAATAAAGGCGACTTGGTGTTTTTGCCTGTTGAGCTTATAGAAGATAACGGTATTGAACTTAAAAACTGTATACTTAAATATGCAAAGTATTGGGGCTTCGACGAGGATTTTACGGATTATGTTAATACAAAATGTCATTTTTGTAACACACTTGTTGACCGAATCGTAACCGGTCACAATCAAGCCGATACTGACCCTTGCAGTGTGACCTGTGAGCCTTACAGATTATTTATTATAGATGCAGACGATTACTCAAAACTCGTGTTGCCTTTTAATGACGATACGGTTGTGTTTACCGATAATATTGCTAAGTACAGAACCCGTAAGGTGCGTATACTTAACGGTGTCCACACATCAACCGTCTTGGGTGCTTATCTCAAAGGCTTTGACATTGTTCGTGATCTGGTAAATGACGATTATTTTAAGTCATACATTTCTAATATTTTGGAGGAAATTTATCCTACAATTCCGCTTGATAAAGCTGTTCTTGAGGAATACGCAAACAGTGTTTTGGAAAGATTCAATAATCCGTTTATTGACCATAAGCTTCTTGATATTTCGCTTAATTCGGTTGCAAAGTTTAAAGCAAGAGTTTTGCCGTCAATCCTTGATTATGCAAAAATCAACGGCACCGCTCCGCTAAATCTTTCAAAATCGCTTGCTTATCTTATCGCTTTTTACAATCACAAAAGTGCAAGAGAATACGAAGTGCACGACAGCGAAACCGTACTTTCGTTCTTTGAGGGCAAGCCGAGTATATCCGATGTGCTTGACAATACCGATTTTTGGGGTGTAAAGTTAACCGAATTTCCTGATATGAAAAATGTTGTTGAGGAATTCTACAATGAAATCTAAATTTATCAAAATTAACGAGGCGGATAATGTTGCCGTTGCACTTGAAGATATTAAAGCCGGCTATATAGAAAATGATTTGACCGTCCTTGATGATATTCCTTTTGCTCATAAGGTTTTGCTTGAAGATATAAAAGCAGGGGATGATGTAATCAAATACGGTTATCCGATAGGTCATGTTGATTGTGATTTAAAAAAAGGAAACTATATTCACTCACACAATCTTAAAACCAACTTGTCCGATAAACTCGAATATTCCTTTTCGCATAACAATGAATATTTGCCTAAAAAAAGCGACCTCACTTTTAACGGATATGTCAGAGCAGACGGCAGGGTCGGTATAAGAAATGAAATTTGGATTATCCCTACGGTAGGTTGCGTAAATAAAACAGCTGCCGAACTTGAAAAACGCTTTTCAAATATCGGCAAAGGCTGTGACGGCGTGTATGCTTTTACACATCAATTCGGTTGCAGTCAACTCGGTGACGACCAGGAAAATACTCGAAAAATTCTTGCCGCTCTCGCTCATCATCCGAATGCAGGCGGTGTGCTTATTGTTTCTCTCGGATGCGAAAACACAGATTTGAGCGTTTTCAAAGAATATCTCGGCGATGTTGATGAAAACCGTGTAAAATTTATGGTTTGCCAAGATGTTCCCGACGAAATTGAAGAGGGAACAAGGCTTGTTAATGAAATATATAATACGATTAAAAACGATAAAAGGCATCCTGTAAATATTGACAAACTTGTTGTAGGCTATAAATGCGGCGGTTCGGATGCTTTTTCGGGCATTACTGCAAACGCACTTTGCGGAATAATAAACGACCGCCTTACCTCATACGGTGCAACAACGATTCTTACCGAAGTTCCCGAGATGTTCGGTGCAGAACAAATCCTGATGGAACGAAGCGAAAACGAAGCCGTTTTCAATAAACAAGTTGATATGATAAACGGGTTTAAGGATTATTTTTATTCCCACGGTGTTGTGTGCTATGAAAATCCGTCACCGGGCAATCACGACGGCGGTATAACCACCCTTGAAGAAAAATCACTCGGTTGTGTTCAAAAAGGCGGTAAAAGCATAGTAACCGATGTTTTGAAGTACGGCGAGAGTGCATATAAAAACGGACTTAATCTTTTGACCGGTCCGGGCAACGATATTGTGTCGGTAACAAATCTTGTTTGTGCAGGATGTCAGGTTATTTTATTCACAACGGGCAGAGGCACTTCGCTCGGTGCGGCTGTGCCTACAATCAAAATTTCTTCCAATTCTGCACTTTTTGAAAGAAAAAGTAATTGGATTGATTTTAACGCCGGAGAACTTATTGACGGAACAGATTTTGATGTTCTTGCCGATGAACTTCAAAATAAGCTTGTTGCCGTTCTTAACGGCGAAAAGACAAAAAACGAATTGAACAATTATCGTGATATATCTGTTTTTAAGGACGGAGTTATAATGTAACTCTTGTATTTGTCGGCTTTTAGTGGTATATTAGCACTGGATTATTTAGTTATTTAAAGGTGAAATGATGGGATTCTTGGGTAAACGATTAAAAGAAGCAACGGGTCTTAATATTATTATTGTCGGTTGCGGGGTTGTAGGCACTGCTCTTGTTGAACAGCTTGTGCTTGAAAACCACGACATTACCGTTGTTGATACCTCTCCTCAAAAGGTGCAAAAAATAACGGATATGTATGATGTTATGGGGGTTGTAGGCAACGGTGCGTCATTCAGCGTTCAAAAGGACGCCGGTATTATAGATGCCGACCTTATCATTGCCGTAACGGATTCGGACGAACTTAATCTTCTTTGCTGTACTGTCGCTTCCCGTGTGGGTCACTGTGCAACTATCGCAAAGGTTCGTAATCCCGAATATTCGCACGAACTTAATCATATCAAGGACAAACTCGGTCTTGCAATGATTGTAAATCCCGAATATGAAGCTTCACGAGAAATATACAAAATTCTTTGCCTGCCTACCGCTCTTGAGGTTACCTCATTTGCTCACGGCAAAGCAGACCTTGTAAAAATCAGAATACCGCACGGTAATATACTTGACGGTATGACCCTTGCACAACTCGGTAAAAGCACAAACGATGTCCTTATTTGCGGCGTTGAAAGAAATAAGCAGATATACATTCCAACAGGTGATTTCGAACTTAAAGCAGGGGATATGATTTCGTTTGTTGCTCCGGCAAAAAAGGTTTCGGACTTCTTTAAACATATCGGTTTTAAAACCAATAAGGTAAAAAATACTATGATTATCGGCGGCGGTGACGCAGGGTATTATCTTGCAAAACGCCTTTCGGATAACGGCATTGATGTTTGCGTTATTGATAAAGATAAGGAAAGATGCGAAGAACTTGCAACCATGCTCCCAAAGGTTGTTGTTATCAACGGCAACGGCGTTGATGAGGATTTACTTAACGAAGAGGGCATACAAAGTGCCGAGTCTTTTGTAACTCTCACAGGTTCGGATGAAGAAAACATTCTTCTTACTGTTCATGCAAAACAGTTTTCAAATGCAAAGCTTGTTACAAAGATTAATAAAATCAGGTTTAAGGACGCTATCAATAATCTTGATATAGGCTCGGTTATCTATCCTCGTTACATAACAAGTGAGGCTATTATTGCTTATGTCAGAGCAAAAAACGCTTCAAAGGGTTCAAATGTAGAAACCCTTTATCATTTGTTTGACCACAGAGTTGAGGCGGTCGAATTTAAAATAGACAAAGAGTCAAAAGTGACCAACACGCCTATTATGAAACTTAAACTTAAAGATAATCTTCTTATCTGCTTTATTTTCAGAAGAGGTAAGGTTATCATTCCGTCCGGTCAGGACTGTATTTTGCCCGGTGACAGCGTTATGATTGTTACCACTCACTCGGGCTTTAATGATATAAGTAATATTCTTGCATAAGGATAACATATATGAACGGTTCTATTATAAGAAAAATTTTGGGCTATGTGCTGATTTTAGAGGGCGCACTTTTGCTTTTGCCTTGTTTCGTCGGATTAATTTATCACGAATCGGAATACAAGACTTATCTTATCTGTGCGGCTGTAACCTTTGCAATCGGTGCTTTGATAGCCGTTAAAAAAACTAAAAATAATGTGTTTTATCTCAAAGAAGGATGCACGGCAACGGCACTCAGTTGGATTGTCCTTTCTGTTTTCGGTGCTGTTCCGTTTGTGCTTACAGGCGAAATTCCGCATTTTGTCGATGCTTTGTTTGAAACGGTATCGGGCTTTACAACAACGGGTGCAAGCATTCTCACGGATGTTAAAGCACTTTCGCACGCTTCTCTCTTTTGGCGAAGCTTTACACACTGGATAGGCGGTATGGGCGTTCTTGTTTTTTTGCTCGCCGTTGTTCAAATGTCGGGCGGTTCAAATATGAATCTTATGCGTGCAGAAAGTCCGGGACCTTCGGTAGGCAAACTTGTGCCAAAAATGCGTTATACCGCACGAATTCTTTATGTTTTGTATTTCGTTTTAACCGCTTTGGAGATTGTGTTTCTTGTTTGCGGTGATATGCCTGTGTTTGATGCTATTACGGCTTCACTCGGCACAGCCGGTACCGGTGGATTTGGTATCAAAAACGATTCTATGGCAAGTTATTCAACCTATATTCAGTGGGTTATCACAATATTTATGGCACTGTTCGGAGTTAACTTTAATTTTTATTATTTTCTTATTCTCCGTCAATTCGGTAAAGCACTTAAAATGGAAGAAGTCAGAGCGTATTTTTGCGTTATAATTTTTTCAATCGTTGCGATAGTTATTGATACTTATCATTTGTTTGATAATCTTTCGGCTGCAATTACGCATTCTGCTTTTCAGGTTTCGTCTATTATCACAACAACAGGTTATTCAACCGTTGACTTTGATATGTGGCCGTCATTTTCAAAAGCGATTTTGGTGCTTTTGATGTTTGTCGGCGCTTGTGCGGGAAGTACGGGCGGCGGTATAAAAGTTTCAAGATTTTTGGTTGTTCTCAAAACCGTTAAAAAAGAAATTCAATCTTATCTTCATCCAAAAAATATCAAAAAGATAACACTTGACGGTAAAGCGGTTGAACACGAAACTCTTCGCTCGACAAATGTTTTTATTATTACATATTTTGTAATTTTTGTTTTCAGCATGCTTATTGTATCGGTCGAAGATTATGATTTGGTAACAAACTTTACCGCTGTTGCCGCTACACTTAACAATATCGGTCCGGGTCTTGAACTTGTAGGACCTTCAAGGAATTTTGGCCAATTTACCGATTTGTCAAAGATTGTTTTAATTTTCGATATGCTTGCCGGCAGACTTGAGCTGTTCCCGATTTTGCTTCTTTTCAGTCCTCGTCTTTGGATTGACACATTTAAGCGAAAGACAGCCCGCAAAATCCGTAGTAATTAAAAAATCCGTAGGAGTTCTTTTCCTACGGGTTTTTATGACTTTATGCCGCAATATCGTACCAATTTTGCTGAACATCTTTTATTTTCTGTGCACGCTCCTCGTGGCGTGCTTTTTGCTTTTTTGCTTGCTTTTCTTTTTTGTCCTGAATAAGCAGAAATATGCTGCCTATTACTAAATAAATGCAAAGCTCCGCAAGGAAGAAAATACGCTGTCCGTCCTTAGATACCGTTAAAAATATATTGAACGGTATAGCCATTGCTCCGTAACCGGCAATAAGTGTAACAATCGAAATAATAATTCCTTTAAGCAAATCTTTTTTGTTCATAATAAATCTCCTTTTTCATTTAACAATGCGTGTTTTTTGTCTACATCTGCATTGTAAACCATATGAGATTTATATACAATAGGGTTGAGAACTCGAGTCCAAAAAAGAGTACTTATAATACAAAAGTTCTGATTTTTATTAAATTATTGTTGACTTAATAATTTCAATTGCTTTTGGAATTTCGTCGGTTTTAATTGCCGACGGTACAAATACTATTTTCAAATTACCGTTGTTGCATTCAACAATGTTTGCACTTATTCCGTTTTGTTCAAAAACCTTGTAATCTTTGGTAAAAGGCACTTCGGCTTTGACTTGAAGTCCGTTTTCGCTCAAATTAATTTTTGCATTTGGCAAAGCGATTTTTAACTCTTCACAAAAGTATTTTGCTTTCGCTGTGTACAATCTTCTTATTTTTCTTGCCTGCGAATTGATATGTCCGTCACGGATGTATTGACAAAGTGCGATTTGTTCCGTTTTGCTTGCTGTTTGTGAAAATTTATTTTCGCTTTTGTGAAATTCGTTTGCAAGTTCTTCCGTTAGCACCATAAAACTGATTCTGATACCCGGAATGAGCACATTTGAAAAACTGCCCATATATATTATATTTTGAGCGTTTGACAAAGCATATAAAGAGGGAATAGGTTTTGTTTGATATAAGAAGTCGCTGTCAAAGTCATCCTCAATTACAAGACTTCCACGCTCCTTGCTGTATTCCACAAGTTCAAGGCGTCTTTTAATCGGCATAACATTTCCGTACGATGTCATGTGTGACGGAGAAACGTATATTATGTCTGCATCCTTGTTTCGGGTTTTCACCTCAAAGCCGTAATCCGCAAATTGGTTCATACCCTGAACAAAGCTTTTGTCGGGGAATGACACGGTTTTTCTGTCTTTAATCAGTGAGCATAAAATATAAAGAAGTGATTGCACGCCTGCACCTACTACTATTCTGTCCGCCGAAGCGGATACATTTCTCTTTGATCTTATGTAGTCGGAGAGCACATCTCTCAAATCGCTTTCACCCTGAACATCACCGTAGGATAGCAATCGTTCCTCCTGCCTTAAAGCACTTTTTATGTATCGTTGCCACAACTTAATGTCAAAGCTTTCCTCGTCGGCGTCACCGCTTTTGAGGTCGTAGAGAATTTTGCTTTCCTCCTTCTTTTCTTTTATAACAGTTGAAGCGGTACTTTTTTGCTCTGTTACATAATATCCGCTTTTTGGTGAAGCAATAACATATCCGTCTGCCTGAAGTTCAAAGTAAGCATTTTGTATTGTTGTTTTGCTTACAGGTAAAAGCTGTGTAGCCGCTCTTACCGATGGTAACTTGTCACCGGCTTTGAGCTGATTTGTAAGTATCAGGTTTTTGTAATAATTATATATTTCAATATATTTTTTCATATCTGTACCTTAAATTATTTATACATTTGCCTATATGATTAATGTCAACAATATTATATAATATATAGAATAAAATATCAATAGGAGATAGTGTTTATTACACTTTGTGCATATATTATGGCTGATATTATTTATACACTTTGCGGCGGAACATATATTAATATTACAAACAAATGCCCTTGCAGATGTACTTTCTGTATTCGTTCGCAGGGCAATGCAGTCGGCGATGCCGAGAATTTGTGGTTCTACGGCAATGAGCCGAGCCTTGATGATATTAAAAAGGCTGTTGATGATTACGGCTTTGAAAAGGTAGATTCCGTTTGCTTTTGTGGATACGGTGAACCTACCGAACGCCTTGATGTTTTGATTGCTACGGCAAATTACCTCAGAACAATCAATCCGTCAATCAAAATCCGTGTTAACACAAACGGACTTTCGGATTTAATCAACGGCAGAAGTACAGCCAAAGAAATCGGCGAAGCGTTTGATATCGTTTCTGTTTCTCTCAACGACCCTGATTCCGACAGCTACGATGCCGTTACAAGAAATATATATCCTAAAAAGGCATTTCCGTCACTTCTTGAATTTACAAAAGAATGTGCAAAATATTGCCCTGAGGTTCATATGAGCGTTGTTGATGTTATCGGTGAAGAAAATATCGAAAAATCAAGAAAACTTGCCGAGTCCCTCGGTGCCAAATTCATCTGCCGCTCCTTTGATGAAGGCAGATAATCATAAATGTATAAGACTGCAATCCGTATCGGTTGCAGTTTTTTTAATTATAAAATGTTAAAGTTTTATAATAATTATTTACAAATTAAAATAATTAAAAAAATATTACCAAAAGTTAGTGACAAACGGTGTGATTTATTGTATAATAGTGCAGTAAATTTATAAATCTGAAAGGAGTTTTTTATGAAACACTCTGAAATCGTCGGAAAAATGAGCCTTGAGCAAAAGGCAACATTTGTTTCCGGTTATGACTATTGGCATCTTGAGGAAGCTCCGGAACTCGGACTCCCTAAGATTTGCATTACAGACGGTCCTCACGGCTTGCGTAAGGCAAAGGGTAAGGACTATGTACCTGAAGAAGGCGAGGCAAAGTCATCGGGTGGTATCGGTCTTGGCAACTCTGTGCCGACAACATGCTTCCCACCTGCTGCAACTTCATCTTGCTCTTGGGATGATGATTTGCTCTTTGAAGAGGGTGCAGCTATGGGTGAAGAGTGCCTTAAAGAAAAGGTTTCCGTTATTCTCGGTCCGGGTACAAATATCAAGCGTGCTCCAACATGCGGCAGAAACTTTGAGTATTTTTCAGAAGATCCGCTTCTTGCAGGTAAGTGCTCAGCCGCTATTATCAACGGTGTTCAGTCTAAGGGCGTAGGTACTTCGCTTAAACACTTTGCTTGTAACTCACAGGAAGCATTCCGTATGGTCCTCAACGAAGTTATTGATGAGCGTACAATGCGTGAGATTTATTTCCCGGCATTTGAAATTGCCGTTAAAGAGGCTCAGCCTTGGACTATTATGAATTCATATAATCGTATTAACGGTGTTTATGCTTCACAAAACGAATGGATGCAACAGCAGGTTCTCCGTAAGGAATGGGGCTTTAAGGGTCTTATCGTAACAGACTGGGGTGCATCTGTTGACCGTGTTGACGGCGTTAAGGCAGGTACAGACCTTGAAATGCCTACATCCGGTAAGCTTAATGCTAAAAAGATTGTTGCCGCTGTAAACGACGGTACTCTTGAAGAATCAATTCTTGACGAAAGAGTAGATGCTGTTGTTGATCTCATCTTAAAGTCAAAGCCGGCTCTTGAAAAGACACATACATATGACAAAAAGGCTCACCACAAGATTGCTCAAAAGATTGCAGAAGGCTCAATGGTTCTTCTTAAAAACGATGACAGCATTCTTCCTCTTCAGGCAGGTCAAAAGGTAGCCGTTATCGGTGAGATGGCAAAGGCTCCTCGTTTCCAGGGTGCAGGTTCTTCTGTTATCAATCCTACAATGCTTTCAAACGCTTATGACGAACTTGTAGAACTCGGCGTTGATGTTACATATGCACAGGGTTATTACAAGACAGCAGGCACCAAGAAAGAGCAAAAGACAAGAATGACTGAGGCACAGCTTACAGCAGAAGCTGTTAATGCTGCAAAGAATGCCGATGTTGCAATCGTTTTCGCAGGTCTTACAGAGGACTTTGAGGGTGAAGGCTACGACAGAGAAACAATTAATATGCCTCCAAACCACAACAAGCTTATTTCGGATGTTGCCGCTGCAAATCCAAATACCGTTGTTGTTCTCGCAGGCGGTTCTGTTGTACTTATGCCATGGCTTTCTGAAGTTAAGGGCCTTCTTAATTCCGGTCTCGGCGGTCAGGCAGGCGGTGCCGCAGTTGCAAATATCCTTACAGGTAAGGTTAATCCTTCCGGTAAAACTTCGGAAACATATCCTGTTTCGTTTGAAGCAAATCCTACATTCGGCAATTATCCGGGCGGTCCTGTAACTTCAGAACATAAAGAAAGCGTTTATATCGGTTACAGATATTACGATTCCGCTAACGAAGATGTTGTATTCCCGTTCGGTTACGGCCTTTCTTATACAACATTTGAATACAGCGACATTAAGCTTTCAGCTGATTCTATCAAGGATACAGATACTCTTACCGTATCGTTCAAGGTTAAGAATACAGGCAGTGTTGGCGGTGCGGAAATCGCTCAGGTTTATGTTGCAGACAAGGAATCAACAATCTTCCGTCCTGCAAAGGAACTTAAAGGATACAAAAAGGTATTCCTTAATGCAGGCGAAGAAAAGGAAGTTTCTGTTGAACTTTCAAAGAGAGCATTTGCTTTCTATAATGTTAAAATCGGCGATTGGTGCGTTGAGTCGGGTGACTTTGATATTATGGTTGCCGCTTCATCAAGAGATGTTAAACTCACCGCTACCGTAAATGTAGAAGCTCCTGCTTGCGAAATCCCTGATTATCACACAACTGCTCCTGCTTACTACAACGATGTTAAAAACATCACTCGTGATGATTATGCCGCAGTTTACGGTGAGCTTCCAAATCCTCAAATTGATACTTCAAAGAGGATTGATAAGTACTCATGCCTTAACGATGCAAGACATACAAAGTGGGGCGGCAGACTTTGCAGACTCATTTCAAAGGTTATGTCGGGTATGGGCTCAGCTGAAAACGGCGACGGTAAGATGCTTGCCGCTATGGCAACACAGATTCCTGTTCGTAACTTCGTACAGATGTCTATGGGTGCATTCAGCGAATATCAGGCTGAGGGACTTCTTATGATGCTTAATGATGACCAATCATCATTCATTGGTTTCAGCAAAATTTTCTGGACTCTCGGCGGAACACTCGCAAGACTTCCAAAACTTCTTTCAGCTATCTAATAGGATAAAAATTATCGGGAGATGTTGACATCTCCCGATTTTTACATTTGTAAATTTTTATTCTTGCTTTTTGTTTTCTTCTTCCAATTCTTTTGCTTTAACTGTGTTTAGATAAATTAAAACAAGCATTACTAAAAGTGCGACATAAAGCAAAATAGAAATAGCAAAGAATTTTTTAAAGTTGTTTTTGTATTCGTCTGCGCGTTCTTTAGCCGAATCTGTTTGAGCGGATAATTTAGCGGTACCTAAGTCGAATCCTGATTTTTGATAAAGTTTATAAGCCGCAACGGTTCCTTTATAATCATTGCCTGCTTTGATTGCAACACCTGTTGTAATCGCACCGACTATGAGTAAAATTACGGCAAAAACAGCATAAAGCACAGTTGATTTTTTGTTTTTCATTTTAAAGACCTCCCAAATTTATATTTTTATTATAACATATTAATTTTTTACTTGCAATTTATATTTTAATAAGTTATAATAGGCAAGTAAATTATTTGGAGAGTTGTCCGAGCTGGCCGAAGGAGCACGATTGGAAATCGTGTAACGGGCTATAACCTGTTCGAGGGTTCGAATCCCTTGCTCTCCGCCAAAAATAAAAAGTTCGTCACAGACGGACTTTTTTATTTTTAAGTATAATAAAGGGATTCGAACAAGGATGGAGCGAAGCGGAAAAACAGTCAGTACAAGAAATTATCTCATCAAGAAAATTCGTATTTTAACCTCTTGTAAAACTCTATATGTTATGATAATATGAGAAAAAGCAGAATACGATTATCTGCTTCCTGTTAATAAAATTTTTATTAGGAGTTTCGATATGAGATATGAATGTAAAATAACAGTATTAGATACAAAGGTTTTTCCTGATTTGCAAGAACAATATTTGGCAAATCCAAAATCCGGTGCTTGTCCATCATTTAAAAAAGGTGACACTTTTGTTTTGAAAAGAACTCCTGAACAAGATGATTTTTATCATTTGATGAACGGTGAGTTTTGTGGAGAAGCGTGGGATGCTATCAGCCGATATGTTTATACACTGCATTGCAAGGTGGCTCAATTATGCGTAAATGGACAAATGACGACAGAATGATGATCGCTTGCTGTAATGACGGAACAAGACCTGTTATTTTTAAAATTGAGCGAATTGATATTCCTGAAAATGATGAAGAAAAACAATGGCTTGAAAAACAAAATTTTAAAAATACAACAGATGATGCATACACAGGCTGAACGACTGAATTTGTTACGAATACATAAAAAACGGACTCGTCTTTATGGGCGAGTCCGTTTCAATTTATTATAGCTTAAAGCATTTTTGGAGTGATTTGTAATCTCCGAGAACAAGCAGAGTAATGTTGCTTGAAAGCACGGTGTCAGGCGTTATTGCCATATTCAGCTTGCCGTATTCTTTAAGAGCCAAAATGTTGATATTATATTTTTTACGAATGTCAATTCTGCCGATTGATTTGCCAATCCAATTATCAGGCACTTGTACCTCAAAAATGGCATATGAATCGTCCACTTCGATATAATCGAGTATATGGTCGGAAGTGTACCTGATAGCGGTCCACTTTGCCATTTGCTTTTCGGGATAAACAACTCTGTCCGCTCCGTTGCGTAACAAAAATTTTTCCTGTACATCACGCTTTGCGGCAGATACAACAAGTTCTGCACCCAATTCCTTTAGCAGGGAAGTGGTTTCAAGCGAGTTTTGGAAGTTGCCCGACATTGTTACAATACAAACATCAAAATTTCTTATTCCGAGTGACTTCAAAAAATCAGGGTCTGTACTGTCGCCGATTTGTGCATTTGTGACATATGGAAGAACATCATTAACTTTTTCTTCGTTTTCGTCAACTGCCATAATCTCATGGCCTAATTGGTTAAGCTCCATTGCAATGTGCTTGCCAAAGTGTCCAAGACCGATAAGTAAAATATTTTTCATTTTGTGCTCCTTTAACCTACTGTAATTTTATCAAGCGGCATTTTTGCATTGATTTGTTTTTTGCCCGATAGTGTTGCATAAATGAGGGTTAATCCTCCGACCCTGCCGATGTACATCAATACTATAAGAATAATTTGTGATGCTAAGCTTAGTTTTGGTGTGAGTCCTAAAGTCAATCCTACCGTGCCGATTGCAGAAGCGGTTTCAAACAAACTTGCAACCAACGGTAACTTTTCGATAGTGCAAATTGAAACACCGCCGATGAAGAAAAGTGCAATGTACATCATAACTATTGTTGCCGCATTTTTTATAACGCTGTTGTCGATTCTTCTGCCGAATGCACAAACATCCTCTTTTCTTCTGAAACAAGCAAAAGCATTTAGAATAAGCACGGCGATTGTAGTTGTTTTAAGACCGCCTGCCGTTGAGCCCGGTGAACCGCCGACAAGCATAAGAAAAATCATAATTGCCTGTGACGGTCGAGTTAATTTTGTCAAATCGGTCGTGTTAAAACCTGCCGTTCTTGTTGTGACCGATTGGAACAGTGAAGCAAGCAATCTGTTGCCGATGCTGTAATCCGAATAGTCAAAAAAGAAGAAATATATAGCCGGCAGTAAAATCAAAATAAGCGATGTAACAAGAATAATCTTGCTTTGCATACGGTATTTTTTAATTTTAAACTTGTTGTTGTATATGTCGTCCCAAGTTAAAAATCCGATACCGCCGATTACAATAAGAAGCATAACCGTTATATTGATAACAGGATTTGATGTATATGAGGTCAGCGAGCAGAATTGATTGCCCTCTGTGCCTAAAATGTCAAATCCTGCGTTGCAAAATGCGGAAACAGAATGGAAAACAGACATCCAAATTCCTTTTGCACCAAAGTTTTTGCAGAAAACAGGCATCATTGAAACAGCTCCGACTGCTTCTATAATAAATGTGCCGGTGATGATGAATTTTGTCAGTTTGACTATTCCGCCAACTTTTGGAGCAGAAATTGCGTCTTGCATTGTACTTCGTTGCATAAGAGATATTCTTCTGCCTGCAAGCATAGAAAATGATGCGGCAATAGTGACAACTCCAAGACCGCCGATTTGGATAAGAGTAATAATTACCGCTTGTCCGAAAGCAGACCAATAACTGCCTGTGTCTTTAACTATAAGACCAGTTACGCATACGGCGGAAGTTGATGTAAACAATGCTTCGTTGAACGGAGTAACAACTCGTTCTGCCGATGAAATAGGCATCATCAAAAGCAGAGCACCGAGCAATATCACTCCTGCAAAGCCAAGTAATATAATCTGAAAGGTTGAAAGTCGTTTTTTTATGTTTGATTTCTTCGGCATAATAAATGTAAACTCCTTTGCCGATTTTGATTAATTATAGCTTAATTGTTTCAAAAACAATGTGAGAACTTGGTTGGTCTTCGTAAAGAATACCGATTGTGTTGTTATCAATCTTTGTCATACAACTGTAAGCAAAGAAGCCTTCGTTAATCTTGATGTCCTCTTTAGACCACTTGATGCCTTTGCACTTGCCTTTTTTGTCGTATTCAAAAGTACCTGTTGAGATAACACCGTCATTTCTGCCTTTCTTTGATGGGTGAGAAACATATACCTTGTCACCGTCGATAAGACAGTTCTTTTGGCACTTAGGTGCTTTGAACTTCGCAGTTTTAGCCTTTGCCCAAGTAATACCATTGTCATAAGAAATTGCGGCAGGGGTCGTCTTGTAGCCCTTTGCTCTTGAAAAAGAGTAAAGATTTCCGTCAGGACCTTCTGCAAGCGTCCATTCGTCAATGTTAGGTGTGTAAGGAACGGCTTCGTTTCTTCTCCAAGTGTTGCCGTTGTCATCGGAATAAATACAAACCGAACCTTTGAGAGTATAAAGAGGGAATATCATTCTGCCGCTCTTTGTTGTGATTGCATTACCCGGAGCGACTCCGAGGAAATATCCGTCTTTTTCCTGATTAAGAATGCTTCCCGTAATGTCAACAGGCTTTGACCAAGTTGCACCTTTGTCTGTTGAGCGAAGCATAAATACATAACTTCTCTTAACGGCTTTGAGAGGAGCACCGAATGTAGTGCCGTCGCCTCCGTCGGCTTTTTTGTTTGCACCGTTGAGGAAGATGTTGCCTACATATTTGTCGTTTTCATAAAGTTCGCCGTCTGTAAAGTTAACCTTGTACGGAGTGGCGGATTTTGCTTTGTCAATAACCTTGCCGCTTTCAAGAGCATAGTAGAAGTTGCCTTCTTTGTCATAAATGAGCGGAACTGTCTTGCCGTCAAAGTTTGCGTATGCAACCTTTTTGGTGTCCATCATCTTTTTATTAAAAAGACCCTTCGATTCGGGATAATATGTAACAAGAAGCACGATGTCGCCGTTTTGTGCAACAGCCATACAAGGGTCGATGTAAAATGCAGTCGCAGTATTTTCTTTGTCCGAATTGATAACTCTTGCAGGCGGTGTGGCAATAGTTTTGATGTCACTCCAGGTTTTGCCGCCGTCTGTACTTGTTCTTACAGCAAGTTCAATAAAGCCCCAATCCATAGGTACATGAGCCTTATCGATAGCGGCAACAAGCGTGCCGTCAACATTCACCAAACTCGGAATTCGAAATGCAACACCGCTGTTAGACTCATTTGCCTCTTTTACGAGTTCTGCGGATAAAAATTCAGTATTTGTTCCGCAAAACAATGTTTGTTTGTTAGCCATAATAATCACCCTTTAATATATAAATTTATAACCTATATTATACCAAACTTGTATCTGCACTTCAATACACAAAATATTAAATATAGATGAACTAAATACCAAATACTTTCTATTGAAAAATTGAAACATTTGTTGTATAATATAGTGATTGTAGATTTTTAGCAAAAAATAGTGAGTTGATGATATGGATAAATTTAAATTAGTCAGCAAATTTAAGCCGACAGGCGACCAGCCTCAAGCTATTGAAAAACTTGCCGAGGGCGTTTTGCGAGGCGACAAAGAGCAAACTCTTATGGGCGTTACGGGTTCGGGTAAGACTTTTACAATGGCAAATATCATTGAAAAAGTCAACAGACCTACTCTTGTTTTGGCTCATAATAAAACACTTGCGGCACAGCTGTGCTCCGAATTTAAAGAGTTTTTTCCTGAAAATGCAGTTGAATATTTCGTGTCATATTATGATTATTATCAGCCTGAGGCGTATGTGCCTACAACCGATACTTATATCGAAAAAGACAGTGCAATTAATGACGAGATAGATAAACTTCGTCACAGTGCAACGGCGGCTTTGTCGGAGCGTAGAGATGTTATTATCGTTGCGTCTGTATCGTGTATTTATTCTATCGGTGACCCGCTTGATTACAAAAAAATGGTAATCTCGTTGCGACCGGGTATGCAAAAAGAGCGTGATGAGCTTATTCATAAACTTGTTGAAATTCAATACGAACGCAATGATATTAACTTTGTTCGTAATAAGTTTCGTGTTCGTGGCGACACAGTTGAGATTTATCCTGCCGGAAGTTCAGGTAATGCCGTAAGAGTTGAATTTTTCGGCGATGAAATTGACCGAATTTGCGAGATTAATCCTCTTACGGGTAAGGTTGAGGGCATACTGAGTTCCTGCGTTATTTATCCTGCTTCTCATTATGTTGTCAGTCACGAAAAGCTCAAAAAGGCACTCAACGAGATTTACAATGAAATGGTGGAACGAGTTGCATATTTTGAAGCTAACGGCAAACTTCTCGAAGCACAGCGTATTAAAGAACGCACTATGAATGATATTGAAATGCTTGAAGAAACAGGCTTTTGCAAGGGTATTGAAAATTATTCACGCATTATGAGTGACAGAAAACCGGGAGAAGCACCGTTTACTCTCATTGATTATTTTCCTGATGATTTTCTTATGTTTGTTGATGAAAGCCATGTTATGCTTCCGCAGGTGCGTGGAATGTACGGCGGTGACCGTTCAAGAAAGGGAAGCCTTATTGATTACGGCTTCAGGCTTCCGTCTGCTTTTGATAACCGTCCGCTGACTTTTGACGAATTTTACGGCAAAATTAATCAGGTTATATTTACTTCGGCAACTCCGGGCGAGTTTGAAAAAGAAAATTCCACACAAATTGTTGAACAGGTAATCCGTCCTACGGGACTTCTTGATCCGATTATCACAGTTAAACCGACCGATGACCAAATGGACGACTTACTGTCCGAAATCAATATCAGAATAGAACGCAAAGAAAGAGTGCTTGTAACCACGCTTACAAAGAAAATGGCAGAGGATTTAACGGCTTATCTTGAGGGCTTTGACATTAAGGTTAGATATATGCACCACGATGTTGACACCATTGAAAGAATGGAGATTATTCGAGATTTACGACTTGGAAAGTTTGATGTTTTGGTTGGTATCAACCTGCTTCGTGAGGGACTTGATATTCCCGAGGTGTCACTTGTTGCAATTCTTGATGCCGACAAGGAGGGCTTTTTGCGTTCCGAAACTTCGCTTGTTCAAACTATCGGCAGAGCGGCGAGAAACGAAAACGGCGAAGTTATTATGTATGCCGACAGCGTTACTCCGTCTATGGAACGAGCAATTACCGAAACCGTGCGACGCAGAAAAATACAGGAAGAATATAATAAAGCACACAATATTACACCTAAAACCATCAAAAAAGATGTTCGTGATGTTATTGAAATCACTACTAAAGAAGCGTTTGACGAGCATAATAAACGAATGACGGCAAAGGAACGCAGGGTAATGATTGAAAAACTCACACGAGAAATGAAAGAAGCGGCTAAAATGCTTGAATTTGAGCATGCTGCATTTCTTCGTGATAAGATTAAAGAACTTAGTGACGAGGACTGAATATGATTAAAAACATTGTTGTTAAAGGTGCAAGAGAGCACAATTTAAAGAATATTGATATAGAAATACCGAGAGATAAACTTGTTGTGTTTACGGGGCTTTCGGGTTCGGGTAAATCATCTTTGGCATTTGATACTATTTATGCCGAGGGTCAAAGACGATATGTGGAGTCGCTTTCGTCATATGCAAGAATGTTCCTCGGTCAAATGGACAAGCCTGATGTTGACTATATTGAGGGACTTTCTCCCGCTATATCCATTGATCAAAAAACGACTTCTAAAAACCCGCGTTCAACGGTAGGTACGGTTACCGAAATATACGATTATCTCCGACTTTTGTGGGCAAGAATCGGTATTCCGCATTGTCCCGTATGCGGCAGAGAAATTACTCAGCAAACCGTTGACCAAATTGTTGATAAACTTATGGAACTTCCGGAGCGTACAAAAATTCAAGTGTTAGCACCGATTGCAAGAGGTAAAAAAGGCGAATTTGTTAAGGAAATCAACGATATTCGCAAGCAGGGATTTGTTCGTTGCAGAATTGACGGAGAAATTGTAGATTTGCAGGACGAAATAAAACTGTCCAAAACAAAAAAACATAATATAGAAGTTGTTGTTGACCGACTTGTGATAAAAGACGGTATTCAATCTCGACTTACCGACAGCGTGGAAACCGCTACAAAAATAGGCAACGGACTTCTTATTGTTGATATAAACGGTGAAAGTGAAGAACTGTTTTCGCTTAACTATGCCTGTCCTGAGCACGGTGTTTCTATTGAGGAAATGAGCCCAAGAATGTTTTCATTTAACAATCCGTTTGGAGCTTGTAAAAAGTGTGACGGACTCGGAACATTCAAAGAAATCGACCCTGATTTGATTATTCCCGACAAAAAAATGTCGATTAATCAAGGTGCAATTAAGGCAAGCGGTTGGAATGTTGCGGAGGGCAGTTCTATTGCAAGGATGTATATGGACGCACTTGCAAAGGAATATAACTTTTCACTTGATATGCCGGTTGAAATGATTAATGATGAGGGCTTGAATGCCATTCTTTATGGTACAAACGGCAAAAAATTAAAGATGAAGCGTGTTACTTCATACGGAAGCGGAACATATTTGAGCGAATTTGAGGGTATTATAAATAATCTTAAACGCAGATACGCCGAAACCACTTCTGATTATGCAAGAACTGCTATCGAAGAAGTTATGCAAGAATGTACTTGTGGCGAGTGCAAAGGTTCAAGATTAAAGCCGGAGGCTATGGCGGTTACGGTCGGAGGCAAGAATATATATGAATTTTGTTCAATGTCCGTATCGGAAGAACTTGATTTTGTCAATAATCTTAAATTGACCGAAAAAGAGCAAATGATTGGCAATCTTGTTCTTAAAGAAATTAAGGAACGACTTACATTTCTTAATTCCGTAGGTCTTGACTATCTTTCGCTTGCAAGAGAATCCGGCACTTTGTCCGGCGGTGAGGCTCAAAGAATCAGACTTGCAACTCAAATCGGTTCTTCTCTTATGGGCGTGCTTTATATTCTTGATGAGCCTTCAATCGGACTTCACCAAAGAGATAATGAAAAACTTCTTGATACGCTTCGTCATCTTCGTGATTTGGGTAATACACTCATTGTTGTTGAACATGATGAGGATACAATGCGTGCGGCGGATTTTCTTGTTGATATCGGTCCGGGTGCAGGTATACACGGTGGTCAACTTATTGCAGCAGGCACACCTGAAGAGGTTATGGCTTGTGAAAACAGTATTACCGGTCAGTATTTGAGCGGCAAAAGATGTATTCCCGTGCCGACAAAACGAAGAGAGGGTAACGGTAAAAAACTCACTGTATTCGGTGCGAAGGAGAATAACCTTAAAAATATTGATGTTGAAATTCCGCTTGGTAAATTTGTGGCAGTAACAGGTGTTTCGGGTTCGGGTAAATCCTCGTTTGTAAATGAGATTGTGTACAAGCATCTTTGTAATGTTCTCAATCACGCAAAGAAGCATACGGGCAAGTTTTCATCCATGAAAGGTATAGATGCACTTGATAAGGTTATTGATATTGACCAATCGCCGATAGGCAGAACGCCTCGTTCCAATCCGGCAACATATACAGGCGTGTTTAATGACATCAGAGATTTGTATGCTTCCACAAACGACGCAAAGGCTAAGGGCTACGGTCCAAACAGATTTTCGTTTAATGTCAAAGGCGGCAGATGCGAAGCTTGCCAGGGCGACGGTATCGTTAAAATTGAAATGCACTTCCTTGCCGATGTTTATGTTCCTTGTGAGGTCTGCGGCGGTAAAAGATATAACAGAGAAACTCTTGATGTAAAATTTAAAGGCAAGAGTATATATGATGTGCTTGAAATGACGGTTGACGAAGCACTTGAATTTTTCTCAACACATACAAAGATTGCAAGAAAACTTCAAACTCTGTCTGATGTCGGTCTTGGATATGTCAAATTAGGACAGCCTGCAACAACACTTTCGGGCGGCGAAGCTCAAAGAGTTAAGCTTGCAACGGAACTTGCAAAGCGTTCAACAGGCAGAACGATTTATATCCTTGATGAGCCGACAACAGGACTTCATACCGCCGATGTTTCAAAACTTCTCGATGTCCTTAACAAACTTGTTGACACAGGTAATACGGTCCTTGTAATTGAGCATAATCTTGATGTAATCAAGTGTGCCGACCATATAATTGACCTTGGTCCCGAAGGCGGCAAGGGCGGCGGCAAAATCGTTGCTACGGGAACACCCGAAGAAGTTGCCAAGGTTAAAAAGTCATATACCGGTCAGTATCTTAAAAAGCTCCTTTGATTTTATTACAATCGTGTAACTATTGTTGATAACAAAATGTTATTTTGATATTATAGTAAGGATAAAAATATGTCATTTTATGTCATAATGATTTAAGGAGTTGTTTTAATGGAAAGAAAAGTTATTATTTTTGATCATCCGCTTATTCAACATAAGCTCAGCATTCTCCGTAACAAAGAAACAAGCACAAAAGATTTCAGAGAACTTGTCAATGAAATTTCTATGCTTATGATGTTTGAAGCTACAAGAGATTTGCCTATGGAAACCGTTAAGGTTGAAACACCGTGCGGTATTGCCGAATGTAAGCAGCTTGCAGGCCGTAAGCTTGCATTTGTTCCGATTTTGCGTGCAGGCCTCGGTATGGTAGACGGTTGTCTTAAGATGGTGCCGAGTGCAAGAGTAGGTCATATCGGTCTTTACCGTGACGAAACCACTCATACTCCTGTTGAATACTATTGTAAATTGCCTAAGGATATTGATAAAAGAGATGTTTTTGTTGTTGACCCAATGCTTGCTACGGGCGGCTCGGCTGTTGACGCCATTTCTCAAATTAAACTCAGAAATCCTCGTAAAATTTGCTTTATGTGTATGATTGCCGCTCCGGAAGGACTTGAAGTACTCAAAAAAGCTCATCCTGATGTTGACATTTATTGTGCCGCTCTCGATGAAAAGTTAAACGAAGATTGTTATATTATTCCGGGTCTCGGTGATGCCGGTGACAGAATTTTCGGTACTAAGTAAATTTTAGTATATAATTAACAAACGGAGGATAAATTAATGGCTAAAACAAAAATTAAAATCGGCAAAGACGGCATTTATGATGCGCGTCAGCTTGGTGCACCGAAGATGATTCTTCTCGGATTTCAGCATATGTTTGCTATGTTCGGAGCAACCGTAACAGTTCCGCTTTTAACAGGACTTTCAATTTCAACAACACTTTTGTTTGCAGGTCTCGGAACCCTTTTGTTCCACTGCCTTACAAAGTTTAAAGTTCCTGCATTTCTCGGTTCTTCATTCGCATTTATCGGCGGTTACCTTGCAGTAGCACCGCTCAACAAGGACGGTAGCGGAAACAAAGAAATGCTTCCGTATGCATGCCTCGGCGTTGCGTGTGCCGGTCTTCTTTACCTTGTTGTAGCAGCTCTTATTAAGGCTGTCGGCGTAAATAGGGTTATGAAGCTTTTCCCGCCTGTTGTTACAGGACCTATTATTATGGCAATCGGTCTCGGTCTTGCTCCGTCTGCCGTTACAAATTGCAGCAAAAACTGGTGGCTTGCAATCGTTGCGCTTGCACTTGTTATCATTTTCAATATATTCGGTAAGGGTATGATTAAGATTATCCCAATCCTTTTGGGTATTGTCGGTGCCTATATCGTTGCTGTCCTTGTAGGTAATGTCGGTGGTGTAGAAAACTTTGCTATCGACTTTTCAGCATTAAACGCTGCTCCTTGGATCGGCAACCCTGTTGAATGGTCATCAACCGTATTTGGCGGTGTTTCGGATAAGTCAAAGGCTATTTCCGCCATTATTGCTATCGTTCCTATTGCTATTGCAACAATGATGGAACATATCGGTGATATTTCGGCAATTTCCGCTACATGTAACAAGAACTTTATTAACGACCCGGGTCTTAACAGAACCCTTCTCGGTGACGGTCTCGCAACATCACTTGCATCACTTTTCGGTGCTCCGGCAAATACTACATACGGTGAAAATACCGGTGTTCTTGCTCTTTCAAAGGTTTATGACCCAAGAGTAATCAGAATTGCGGCTTACTTTGCAGTTTTCTTTAGCCTTTCGCCAAAATTTGCTGCTCTTATCGAGTCAATTCCTCCCGCTGTTGTCGGCGGTATCTCATTTGTTCTTTACGGTATGATTTCCGCTATCGGTGTTCGTAATGTTGTAGAAGCAAAGGTTGATTTCTCAAAGGCTCGTAACACAATTATTGCTGCTGTAATCCTTGTTGTGGCTCTTGGCTTGTCAGGTGGCATCACATTCACAGTCGGTTCAGCTACAATTACACTTTCATCACTTGCTTGTGCTTCAATCGCAGGTATTGTTTTGAATATCATTTTCCCTGAAAAGGATTTTGACCCTGACAAGGCATTCCAATCAGATACAGTATCGGCTCAAATTAATACAGAATCCGATTATGGCAAAAAGAAATAAGAGTTTGTTGATGAAAATAATTAAGCACGAAGCGTAAAAACTTCGTGCTTTTCTTATGCTTTGTTATCTGTATAATCTAATCACAACAACTATTTTGTGCTTTTTTGTTTCGTTAAGTGTTTGAGAATATATAAATTTGCCGTAACCACGAACCGACACCACATCGTTTTCTTTTAATTGGACGGAGTCTTTATATACGGTTTTTGAATTTATAAAAATTTTTTCTTGATTAACAAGCTGTGACGCCGCATTCCTTGACATTTTGAATACCGCCGACACGACTGTGTCAATTCGTAATGACGAAACTATGTATTCTGTTTCATCGGGCAGTTTGTTAAACATCTCGGGTATGTCATCAATTATGTTGCATTTTACGGTTGTATGCTTAATTCCCGATAAATTATCAATAATATATTTGCTTATTTTTTCAAGACAAAATACATATCCTATATTATCAAGTATCTTTATATCGCCGAGCATTTCACGCTCGATACCCAAATTCATAAGCGCACCTAAAAAATCTCTGTGCGTTAATTTGTCTGAAAATTTTTGCTGGAGCGGTTCAACTTTTATACAAACGATAGGGTAGAAATATATTTCTTCACCGAAAGCCGCTATGCATCTGTCTGCATTTTCATATCCGCCGAAAAGAGTATATGCACTGTCTGTCTTTATTGATTTTAATATGTTTATTTCCTGCAAGTTCAAAAAGTTTGAATATGTTGTATATCCTCTTTCAAATGCTCTGTGGGAAAGCTCTGTAAGTCTTTTTTTGAGCAAAACTTCATTTTCCATCTGTTATCTCCGTTACGGTAAGTGTGTTGTCGGTTACCGTAAATTTTATTTCTTTGCCTGCAAATGCAAAACCGTATTGTCTGCCGTCTTCGTGATATGCAGGGCGTGGGTCACCCTCCAATATTTCTTTTAAAGCGTTTTGCTTCTCTTTTTCAATATTGATAAGTATATTATCATCTATAATAACTTTTAATTTATGATTTTTGTTATCGTCGGCAAATCCGCACACGGCGTCTGTGTGGCAGTCACTGAAAGTGATATACGGTTTAATGTCATATATCGGCGTGCCCGATACCAAATCGGCACCGCTTACAATTAAAGTTACATTATCATTTTTGTCTTTTATTACTTTTTCAAGTTTTACGCTTGAAAGACCGATAGGGTTTGGTCGAAAAGGGGAACGGGTCGCAAAAACACCTACTTTTTCGTTTCCGCCGAGTCGCGGAGGTCTTACGGTTAACGAGTTTGATTGATGCGAATTAAGGCTGAAACCCCAAATGAGCCATAAATGACTGAATTCTTCAATTCTTTTAAAAGCCGCATGGTTTGAGTATTCTTTTTCAAATATAATTTGTGATTTTATTTCGTTCACAAGTCCGCTTTGCCTCGGTACCGCAAACTTGCTGTCGTAATCATTTATTATTTTTGCAATAGGTTTTATTTCCATTTTTACCCCTTGTTTTGTAAAGATTTAACAGTATTATAACACATATTTTTGCTTTTTTAAAAAAAATTGTTGAATTTATGATAACTTTAATGTATTATATAGTAGAAATATCTTGTAAGGAGAAAATATAATGGCTAAAGTAAAAGATAAGTCAGGACTTGCAAAATTCAACAGATTCCTTTCTGTTGTCTTAATTCTATTGGTAATAGCAACCGCTGTAATCGTAATCGTATCACCTGCAAAGGTGTCTCAACAACCGGAAACAGGCTCAACCGAGTTTGTAGATGAACCTGTTATTGATGAACTCAAACCGGGTACATACGGTGGTGTTGATTTTAAAACAACCGATGATGTTGTTAACTATTATGTTGAATGTTACAACAACACAAAGACTATGACAGTCGACGGTGCATATGACGGAAGTCCTATCAAAGCATATAAGCTTCTCGGCGATGAAACTCTTGATGTTAAAAATCTTCTTGTTGAAGGTAAGTCAAATGATACTATCAACAAACTTGTTCCGGGTATTGTAGGCGGTCTTTTCACCGGCGGTGTAAAGAGCTTGTCACCTGGTAACTCTCTTGAACCAAAGAACGACTGGCAGGAAGCAAGCAGCGGTAAGATTGACAGAACTGTTTCACACCTTACTGCAGATGATGTTCTTGCATGTAATGTTACAGACAACGGTGACGGCACAATTACAATGGTTATTCAGCCTAAGGCTCAGCTTCTTGCTATGCCGGGTGAAGATTCACAGGGTCGTTTCTTTAATGTTCTCGGTGACATCTCAGGTGTTGTAAGCAGTATCAGCGTTCTTTCATTCTCTGAAGGTTCTATTGATGATAACTTTGTTGTTAACTATGCCGGCGGTACAGGTACGATTAAGATTAATGTTGCTAACAAGGAAATTGTTGAAGCCGATTACGATATGCATGTTCATATTGATGTAACTCATGCAAATGTTGCAATTCTTAAGGATAAGAGCGCTTCACTTGACATCGAGTATGCAAACCACTTCCCGGCTTCCGAGCAATATCTCAAGGATCACCTTGTAACAATTAATAAATAAACTTTATAAGGATTTAAAGGTAGCTTCGTGCTACCTTTATTTTTGCGTTTGATATGAAAAAAACTTCTGAAAATTTTCAAAATGTTTTTGTTGTGTGGCTTATTGCTACGGTATGCTGCTTTTTGTGGGGCAGTGCTTTTCCGATTATTAAAATCGGATACAACCTTTTTAATATTGACTCATCCGATACAGCTTCAATTATTCTGTTTGCCGGAATAAGATTTATTTTAGCAGGTGTGCTGACAATAATCATTTTCAGCTTTGCAAATAAAAAATTTGTTAAACCTAAAAAGACTTCACTTGGTAAGGTCTGTGTGCTTGCAATGTTCCAAACAATTTTGCAATACTTGTTTTTCTACATCGGACTTGCTCATACAACAGGCGTTAAGTCAAGCATTATTGACGGCACAAGCACATTTTTTGCGATTTTAATTTCTGTTTTTGTTTTTAAACAGGAAAAGTTTACTTTTGCAAAAATTATAGGCAGTCTGTTCGGCTTTTCGGGAGTTGTTCTTGCCGGCTTGTCGGGAAACAGGGGAGGCTTTTCTTTTCAAATCGGTGATGTTTTGCTGTTGATTTCCGCACTCTCTTATGCCTGCTCGTCTGTTTTTATGAAAAGGTACAGCAATGACGATAATCCTGCGGTTTTGTCGGGCTATCAGTTTGTGCTTGGCGGTGCGGTTATGACTGTTGTCGGCATTCTTATGGGCGGTAAAGTTGCCACAAATGAAATAAAAGGAGTGTCAGTCCTTATATACTTGGGATTCATTTCGGCAATAGCATATTCATTGTGGGGTGTTTTGCTTAAATATAACGATGTTTCAAGAGTGACTGTTTGCGGCTCTATGACCCCTATTTTCGGTTTTACTTTGTCATATATACTTCTCGGTGAAGACAACGGTAAAATGCTTTATAAGCTTGTCGGACTTATTTGCGTTGTCGGCGGTATGATTATCGTTAATCTTAAATCCTTGCAAAAGAAAAAGACACTTTGATTTTTCAAAGTGCCTTTGTTATTATAAGTATTTTTGATATTCTTGAACAGCTAATTTGTCGCAAATTTCATTGTATTTGTGTCCGTTATGACCTTTTACCCATACAAATTCTACATCGTGGATTTGCAGTTGTTTTAGCATTTCTTCCCATAAATCTATGTTGAGTGCAGGCTTTTTATCGGATTTTTTCCAGTTATTCTTTTTCCACGAATAAACCCATCCTTTGTTTATTGCGTCACAAACATATTTGCTGTCTGTTGTGAGTGTAACTTTGCACGGCTCTTTAAGTGCCTTGAGTGCTTCAATTACCGCAGTCATTTCCATTCGGTTGTTTGTTGTTTCTTTTTCACTGCCCGAAAGTTGCTTTTCTGTTTGTTTATATACCAATACTGCACCCCAGCCGCCCGGTCCGGGATTACCGCTGCACGCACCATCTGTGTAGATGTTTATTTCTTTCATTTTTATCACCGAGGTATATTTTATCATTAATTTTGATAATAATCAATATAGATTCTATATTAATTCCTTGACATCTGTGTAATAATAATTTAAAATATATTTAATTGTATTCAGAACGGAAAAATACATATATTTAAGGAGGATTTTTATTTAATGGCAAATCAAAAAAAGGTGCCTGCGGGTGACGAAAGAAAACGGAATTCTAAGCGTCGCTATTACACAAAGAAAAGAGCACCGAAGAAGGCAGTATCTCTCCCGCCTGTTGAGCAGGAGAAAGTACGCATTTCTTTTTTAGGCGGTATGAATGAAATCGGAAAGAATATGACCCTTTATGAATATAAAAATGATATGTTCATAGTGGATTGCGGTCTTGCTTTTCCGACAGCCGAATTACCGGGCGTTGACCTTGTAATTCCTGATTTTACTCATGTTATCAATAATCAAGACAGAATCAGGGGTATTATTGTTACTCACGGTCACGAGGACCATATCGGCGGTCTTGCATATCTTTTAAAAAAGGTAAATATTCCTGTTTATGCAACAAAACTTACAATCGGTCTTATTAAAGGCAAGCTTGAGGAACACGGACTTCTCAATAAGGTTAAACTTGTTGAAATTAAACCGAGAGATAACATCACACTCGGTTCATTTAACATCGAACTTATTCATGTTAACCACTCAATCCCCGATGCGGTTGGTCTTGCAATCAGATGTCCTGCCGGAATTATTATTCAAACAGGCGACTTTAAGATTGATACAACACCGGTTGACGGTGATATGATCGACCTTCCTCGTTTTGCCGAATACGGTAAAAAAGGTGTACTTGCACTTCTTTCGGATTCAACCAATGCAGAACGACCGGGCTGCACTATGAGTGAAAAAAATGTTGGCGAAAGTTTTGAACTTTTATTCCGTAAGGCAAGAAATAAGAGAATTATTGTTGCAACATTTGCTTCAAACATTCACAGAGTACAGCAAATTATCGATGTTGCAAATGCTCGAGGCAGAAAAGTTGCCGTTATCGGCAGAAGCCTTGAAAATCTTGTTAAAGTCGGTGAAGAATTAGGTTACCTCAATGTTCCGAAAAATATTCTTATCCCGATTGACACTATCAAGAATTATCCTGATGACAAACTTGTTATTATTACAACAGGTTCACAAGGCGAGCCTATGTCCGCTCTGACAAAGATGGCTTTCGGTGAGCATAGGAAGGTCACAATTACTCCCAACGACTATGTTATTATTTCCGCAACCCCTATTCCGGGCAATGAAAAAATGGTAGGAAGTGTTGTAAATGCTCTTATGAAGCGTGATGTTGAAGTTATATACGAAAAAATGTATGAGGTTCACGCTTCGGGTCATGCCTGTCAGGAAGATTTAAAGCTAATGATAGGTCTTGTAAAGCCTAAATATTTTATTCCCGTACACGGTGAGCAAAAGCATTTGATAAAGCACGCTATGCTTGCAAGAGCGATGGGAATAGACGAAAAGAATATTTATATTGCCGAAATCGGCGAAACTATTGAACTTACAGAAACATATATTAAAAAAGTCGGCACTGTTACAGCCGGAGATGTATATGTTGACGGACTCGGTGTAGGCGATGTCGGAAATGTCGTGCTTAACGACCGTAAAAAGCTTTCGCAGGATGGAATTATAATTGTTGTTGCAACTATCGATGCACACGGCGGTTATGTTGTTTCCGGCCCTGATATTGTTTCTCGTGGCTTTGTTTATGTAAAGGATAACGAGGATCTTATGAATGCTGCCCGTGACCTTGCTTGCAGAGTTATTGATGAACAGTACGACAGTAGGTATCATGATTGGAATTCGGTTAAAACAAAGGTGCGTGACGAAATTTCCCGTTTAATGTACGAGAAAACAAAGCGTTCGCCTATGATTCTTCCTATTTTTATGGAAATATAATTTCAGAGGTAAAGGAGAATAGATATGAAAGTTATTTTGAAAGCAGATGTAAAATCACTCGGTAAAAAGGGTGATTTGGTAAATGCAAGTGACGGATACGCAAGAAACTTCCTTTTTCCAAAGGGTCTTGCCGTTGAAGCAAATGCAACTGCTATGAATGAATTTAATAATAAAGAGCAGTCAAAGAAGTTCCACAAGGCAGAGGAAATCAAGGCTGCCGAAGAAGTTAAGGCTCAAATTGACGGCAAAACTTTTGCTCTCAAGGCAAAGGCAGGTGCAAACGGCAAACTTTTCGGTTCCGTTACCGCAAAGGATGTTGCCGCTAAAATCAAAGAAGAAATGAACATTGATATTGATAAGAGAAAAATCTCGATGACAGATATCAAGGCTTTCGGCACAGTTAAAGCCGAAGTTAAGGTTTATCAGGGCGTTGTTGCAACAATCAGCGTTCAAGTTACTGAATTATAATTTATAGGGTAATTAAAAATGGCAGAATTAAATGTTACATTACCATATAATCTTGAAGCGGAGCAAAGTGTTCTCGGCAGTATTCTGATTGATAATAAATGTATGGCTGACGCAAACCTTTATTTGCGTGCGGATTATTTTTATCTTCCTCAGCACAAGGCTATATACAGTGCAATGGACTATCAGTTTATGAATAACGGCGGTGCTATCGACCCTGTTATTATTGCCGATGCACTTACAAAAGACGGCACATACGATTTGGCAGGCGGTAAGGATTATCTTATGCAACTCGCAAATGTCGTTCCGTCAACCGCTAATATAGAAAAATACGCCAAAATTGTTCAGGAACAGTACTATTTGCGTAATCTTATTCAGGTTTCGCAGAGTATTATTGAAGATGCTACAAGCGGTTCCGGTACGGCGAATAGTATTCTTGACAGTGCAGAACAAAGAATTTATGATATCCGTGAGGGTAAAACCGGTAAAGGTCCTGAAAAAATCGCCGATGTCATTATGAACAAGGTTTATCCCGAATTAAAAAACAGAACAGGCGAGAACAAAGACGATTATCTCGGAATTCCGACAGGTTTCGGTCTTCTTGACAGATATATTACCGGTCTTAATAAGTCCGACTTCATTCTTATCGGTGCCCGTCCTGCTATGGGTAAAACTTCGTTTGCTCTTAACCTTGCACAGAATATCACTATGGGTGCAAGAAAGCGTTGTGTTTTCTTTTCTCTTGAAATGACAAAGGAACAACTTGCAGAAAGATTGCTTGCCTCTCAAGCCGGCATTGAATCGCAAAAGTTCAGAACAGGTGAACTTTCAAACGATGAGTGGATAAGACTCGGTAATGCGTTATCTTCTTTTCATGATGTAGAACTTTATCTTGATGATACAGCGGCAATTACCGTTCCTGAAATAAAATCAATAGTTCGTCGTTTGAAGAATGTTGATTGTATTTTGATTGACTACCTTGGACTTATTCAGTCTGCCGTACATAAGGAGAACCGTGTACAGGAAGTGTCCGAAATTACAAGAAACCTCAAAATGATGGCAAAGGATTTGAATATTCCCGTTATCTGCTGTGCACAGCTTTCCCGTGGTACAGAGGGCAGAGGCAAAACACATACACCGCAGTTATCGGACCTTCGTGAATCGGGTTCTATCGAACAGGACGCTGATATTGTTATGTTTTTGTATCGTCCCGATTATTACAGAAATGAACTTTCCGAAGAAGAGCGTGATGAGGTTGATGAAAATCTTACAGAGCTTATTGTAGCCAAAAACCGTCACGGCGGTGTCGGCACAATTCAGCTAACCTTTGATAAGGAGTTCACAAGATTTAGAAGTATTGACAATGTTAGAGATTACAGCCAAAGCTGATTTGCTTGTTAAAAAATATAATATGCTGTCACACGGCGATTTTGTTGTTGTCGGTGTTTCGGGCGGTGCAGATTCAATGGCACTTTTATGCTATCTTCTTTCGAAAAGGGAAGAACTTGACTTGCGTATTTTAGTTGCAAATGTTGAGCACGGCATAAGGGGTGAAGAATCTGTTGCAGACACAGAGTTTGTAAAGCAGTTTTGCAAAAGCAAAGATGTTGAATTCGCAACGATTTCTATAAACGCTGTTGATGAAGCAAAGCAAAATTCTTTGGGCGTTGAGGAATATTCAAGAATTAGAAGATATGAGTTCTTCAATTCGTTCAATCCCGATAAAATCGCAACTGCACACAATCTTTCCGATAATGTCGAAACCGTGCTTTTTCGTATGTCGAGGGGTACTTCAGCAAAGGGTTTATGCGGTATTCCGCCTGTGCGAGATAATATTATTCGACCGCTTCTTACATGTACGGGTGAAGAAATCAGACAGGCTTGCAAAAACAGCGGTATTCCTTTTAGAACCGACAGTACAAATTTTGACGATGCTTACAGCCGTAATCACATCAGACAAAACATTGTTCCTCTTTTTAAAAGGCTCAATCCGTCATTTGAAACAACGGTTTCAAGAATGATTGAAAGCATAAACGAGGATGAAAGCTTTATTAATTCATTAGTCGATGATTGCTATAAGCAGTGTTTTGATAACGAGGCTTTGAATGTTTCATTGCTCAATTCGTATGATGTTGCTGTTGCAAAGCGTGTTATTATCAAGTATTTGTCTGCATACGGTGTGACTGTCGATGATTATCATCTTGGCGGAATTATTGAATTAATCAAATCAAACGGCAAGTTCCAAATTGCAAATGACAATTTTGTTGTTTGCGAAAAGGGAAGATTGCGATATGCAAAAATGAACCAAACCGTTGATTTTGACAATCTGTTTGTGAATAAACAAATAATAACTAACGAGGAATTTTTAACTAACTGTAAATTATGGCGTGAAAAATTTGACTTCTTTTGCGACTGTGATAAAATAAGTGGTAATGTTTATGTTAGAGGCAGAATGGAAAATGACAAAATTTCTCCTGCCGGCAGAGGATGCACAAAGACACTTAAAAAACTTTTTAATGAGCTTGGCATAAATATTGAAAAAAGAGCTTGCGTTCCGATTATATGCGATGATAAAGGCGTTATCGGAGTTT
Organism: uncultured Eubacterium sp.; assembly: GCF_934561735.1. Classification (GTDB taxonomy): domain Bacteria; phylum Bacillota; class Clostridia; order Oscillospirales; family Acutalibacteraceae; genus Eubacterium_R. The sequence goes on along the minus strand of NZ_CAKTGT010000002.1, from coordinate 210,976 downwards.
ACGGCTATTGTGTTGACGAACGGGTAAAACCCGATTCTTCAACAAAGAATATTCTTCTTTTAAAGATTCTTTTGGAGGACTAAATTTAATGCGAAAAAATCTTTCTCAAAATTGGAAATCAATAATATTTTATATTTTGATTCCGATTATGCTCATAGGTGCAATATTTCTGTTTTCAGGTCAAAACAGAAATGCTACAACAACAAATTACAGCGATATTGTTAATTTGTTCCGCACCGAACAGGTCAGCGAATACGAACTTGATTTAAGTTCAGGTCAGTTGACCTATACACTCACTACCGACAAAAAGGGAACTGTTAACAAATATACCGTTCCGAGCGTGTCGTATTTTCTTGATGACATCAGCGATTATGTCAATGATTATAACGACGCTCATCCTGATAAGCCTATAACCTATAACTACAAAAAAGGTTCAACAAATACCTGGTGGATGAGTATGTTGCCTACATTTATCTTTACAATTATTATTGTGCTGATGTTTGTATGGCTTATGAGAAAAATGACAGGCTCAATTTCGAGTGAAACCAATCGAACCTTGGGCTTTGGCAAAATAAAATCAAAAACACAGTCGGGTGAAGAATCCGACAAAAAGTTTGAAGATGTTGCAGGTTGTGAAGAGGAAAAAGCAGAACTTGAAGAACTTGTTGATTTCCTTAAAAACAGCGAAAAATATACCGAACTCGGTGCAAGAATTCCAAAGGGCGTGCTTCTTGTCGGTCCTCCCGGTACAGGTAAAACCTTGCTTGCCAAGGCTGTTGCCGGTGAAGCAGGTGCACCTTTCTTGAGCATTTCGGGTTCTGACTTTGTTGAAATGTATGTCGGTGTCGGTGCTTCCCGTGTTCGTGATTTGTTTGAACAGGCAAAGAAAAAAGCACCTTGTATCGTCTTTATCGATGAAATCGATGCAGTAGGTCGTCACCGTGGTACCGGTATGGGCGGCGGCAACGATGAAAGAGAGCAAACCCTCAACCAACTTCTTGTTGAGATGGACGGCTTCGGCTCAAATTCAGGCGTTATTGTCATTGCGGCTACAAACCGTCCCGATGTTCTTGACCCTGCACTTCTCCGTCCGGGCAGATTTGATAGACAGATTACCGTTAATCGTCCCGATGCACAGGGCAGAGAAGATATTCTCAAGGTTCATTCAAAGGGCAAGCCTCTCGGTCCCGATGTTGATTTGCATGAAATTGCAAAGGACACAATAGGATTTACAGGTGCAGACCTTGAAAATCTTATGAACGAAGCGGCTCTCCTTGCTGTAAGAAGAAAGAAAAAGGCTATTACTCTTCAAGATATTATTGATGCCACATCAAGAGTTGAACTCGGTACGGAAAAGAAATCTCACAAGTTTTCAGAAAAAGCAAAGAAGCTCACTGCTTTCCACGAAGCGGGTCACGCTGTTGCATCTTTCTATACAGAAGGTCACGACCCTGTAAGAGAAATTTCCATTGTTCCACGTGGACTCGGTGCAGGCGGTTACACTTGGTACACTCCGCAGGAAGAAAATTACAATTCCCGTAAGGAAATGCTCGACAACCTTGTTTCGATGTTTGGCGGTCGTGTTGCGGAAGCACTTGCACTTGATGATATTTCAACAGGCGCATCAAACGACCTTCAGCGTGCAACCGAGATTGTTCGTGATATGGTCATTAAGTACGGTATGAGTGAGAATATCGGTCCTGTTGTTTATGACAGCGGCAACGGTGAAGTGTTCCTCGGCAAGGACTACGGTCATGTAAACAATTATTCCGAGGCTACTTCGGCTCGTATTGACGCAGAGGTTGAAAAGATTATGCGTGAAGCATATGAAAAAACCGTTGCAATTCTTAAAGAGCATTATGACAAGCTCGAACTTGTTGCAAACACTCTTCTTGAAAAAGAAAAGATTTCAGGCGAAGTATTTGAGTCTTTGATGAAGTTCGGAATACTCCCGACTTCAGAAGAAACATCTTCAACCGATGATGCTCCTGCAGAAATTGAAACTGTTGCAGAAGCACAAAGTGAAGTGATTGAAACAGCACAAGCAACTCAAACCGAAAACACGGAAAATACGGAAGAATAAACAAAACGGCGTAGCATCGGTTACGCCGTTTAATTTATGTACTTGTTTATGTAAAAGGTGTATGTTATATTAGTCTTGAGGTGATTTTATGCTCAGAGAAGCTAAGGTAAATGATTATTTGGGAATATGCAAAATTGCATCTGACGATTTGGGTTATAAATGTGAACCGGAGCTTGTAAAATACAGGCTTGAAAATATTGACACAAACCGTGAAAAGGTTTTTGTGGCAGAAACAGAAGGTAAAATTGTCGGTTTTATCCACGCTGAAATGTATAATACTTTATATTATAAAAGTATGGTCAATCTTCTGGGGTTAGCCGTGAATAGTGAGTTCAGACATAAAGGCTATGGTAGAGCACTTCTCGGTGAAGTTGAAATTTGGGCAAAAAATAAAGGTGTTGATTTAATTAGGGTTAATTCCGGTTTTTCACGAAAAGAGGCTCACGCATTTTACCGTAACTTAGGCTATGATAATGAAAAAGAACAAATCCGCTTTTTAAAACAATTATAAAAGCATATATCAAATATAAAAAGTGCGCATAGTTAAAATGCACACTTTAATTATTTATTCTATAAATGATTTGTACTTTTCAAAATAATTGAGCAGTTCTTGCTCCGTATTGTATGCCGAAAGAGCACCAACTTTTGTTACAGCCTTGCCGCCTGTAATGTTGCCGAGGAGCACACACTCTTTGAGCGGTTTGTCATAGAAAAGTCCGTACATAAAGCCTGAAAGAAAGGCGTCACCGGCACCTGTTGAATCAACATTTTTGAATTCGTCAATGCTCGGTACAAAGAAACTGCCGTTTTCGTCAATTCCGATACAACCGTCTTTGTCAACTTTTACAACAACATTATCAAAATATTTTGTAAGTGCTTGTGCGGCTTCTTCGGGAGTTGATGTGTTGCTTATCTTTTTTGCTTCCTTTTGGTTTGGTGTGTAATAATCGGCAATTTCAAGATAGTCTGCGTATTTTTCAAAGCTCATATCGTCATCCCATCCCGTATCAAGTACAAGCTTTGTTCCGCCTTCATGAAGTTTTTTATACACATCCAAAAATCCGCCGAGTTGCATCATTGTGATTTTACTGCCTTTGGCTATTTGAAAAAACTTTTCTTTTGCATTATCGTCAGCTTCAATAGAGCCTTTGCCGTATGTAAAAAATGTTCTGTCCTTAGGTAATATAATTGCCGATGTGATATTGAGCGGAATTTTATCGCCCTCATAAAGATTTGTCGGTTCAACGCCGTTTTGTAAAAATTTGTCCTTGGCAAATTCCGAAAAAATGTCAGTTCCGAGTTCCGTAGCGATTTTGGTTTCAATTCCGAGTCTGCCGAGGTTAATAAGTGTAGCCGGCAAACCGCCGCCGAGTTGTAAGTCAAAATCCTTGCAGTAAAGTTCTTCACCTACATCCGGTATTCTTTCCATTCCCTGATAGAGCAGGTCAACATTTGTTGCACCCGCACCTGCTATAAAAGCCATAGTGCATCTCCTTTATATGAATAAATTATAATTTAATTATATTGTTTCAGACTTTTTATGTCAATAAATCCGGTGTATAAAAATATTTATTTTATTTCTTAATTTTCGGTTGACTATTTTGCCGATTTATTATATAATTGAATTCCGAAAGAGGTGCGATATGACAACACTAATTAAGGGCGCTTTCGTATATATGGGAGCGGGATTTTCAAAACTTGATGTTCTGATTACAGACGGTAAAATCAATACCCTTGGTACCTCCATTTCTACAAATGGAGTTGACGCTGTTTTTTATGCACAGGATAAGTATTTAATTCCGGGTTTCGTAGATGTTCATGTACATCTCAGAGAGCCCGGTTTTTCTTATAAAGAAACGATAAAGACCGGCACGCTTGCCGCAGCTAAGGGCGGCTATATAGCTGTTTGCCCTATGCCTAATATCAATCCTGTACCCGACAGCGTGGAGAATATCAAGACAGAACTTGATTTGATAAAAAAAGACGCTGTTATCAATGTTTATCCGTTTGCTTCAATCACAAAAGGCAGAAAAGGCAGAGGAGAACTTGTTGATTTTGATGCGTTAAAGGAACTTGCTGTTGGCTTTAGTGACGACGGAACAGGCGTTCAGGATGAGCAGGATATGGCTCTTGCAATGGAAAAATGTGCAAAGCTCGGCAAAATTATTTCCGCTCATTGTGAAGTAAACGATTTACTTAAAGGCGGTTACATTCACGACGGTGAATATTGTAAAACTCACGGACACAAGGGTATTTGCTCCGCTTCGGAATATGAACAGATTGAGCGTGATTGCAAACTTGCAAAAAAAACAGGCGTTCACTATCATGTTTGCCATATTTCAACAAAAGAAAGCGTTGATATAATCAGAAGAGCAAAGGCAGAAGGCGTTAATGTAACCTGCGAAACAGGACCGCATTATCTCACCATGTGCGACAAGGATTTGCAAGAGGACGGCAGATTTAAAATGAATCCGCCACTCAGAAGCGAAGAAGATAAACAGGTACTGCTTCAAGGAATACTTGACGGCACGATTGATGTTATAGCAACCGATCATGCGCCGCATTCGGCTGAAGAAAAGTCAAAAGGACTTGCAGGTTCGGCTATGGGCGTTGTCGGTCTTGAAACATCGTTTGCAGTTCTGTATACAAAACTTGTAAAATCCGGATTTATCACTCTTGAAAAACTAATTGAGCTTATGAGTGTTAATCCGAGAAAGATATTTGATTTGCCGGGCGGCGAAATCAAAGAGGGAGAAGTTGCCGATTTGGCTCTTCTTGACCTTGATGCAACATGGTGCGTCAATCCCGACGACTTCCTGTCTATGGGCAGGGCTACTCCGTTTGAGGGATGGCAACTTCAAGGTAAAAATGTAATGACAATGTGTGGAGGGAAAACAGTATATGAAGCCTTATGATAAAAAAATTATCCTTGAAAACGGTATGGAATTTTACGGCTATGGCTTTGGCTCAAACAAGCAAGCTGTAAACGAAATCGTTTTCAATACTTCTATGGTCGGTTATCAGGAAATTATTTCCGACCCGTCATACACTGACCAAATGGTTTGTATGACATATCCGCTTATCGGTAACTACGGTATGACCGATGATGACTACGAAACAAGAATTCCAACAATGGGTGGCTTGATTGTAAGAGAGTATAACGATTTGCCGTCAAACTTCAGATATACAAAAACTTTGTCAGAAGTTCTTGATGAATATGACATTCCGGGTATCAGCGGTGTTGATACAAGAATGATTACACGCATTATCCGTAATGAGGGTAGCCAAAAGGTTATGATTTGCAATGCTCATAAGCCATATGATGAAGCATATGCAGAGCTTAAAGCATATAAAATCCCAACCGATATGGTTTCAAGAGTATCGTGTAAAAAGCGTTGGTATTCCCGCACACCAAATCATAAGTATGATGTTGTTGCTATCGACTGCGGTATTAAACTTAATATCGTAAGAAAACTTAATGAAAAAGGTTGCAATGTAACGGTTGTTCCGTTTGACACTCCTGCGGAGGAAATTCTCAAACTTCGTCCGGACGGATTGTTCCTTTCAAACGGTCCCGGCGACCCTGAATATGTTGAACCTGTTATCAATCTTGTAAGAGAACTTCACGGCAAACTTCCAATCTTTGGCATTTGCCTCGGTCATCAGATGATTTCTCTTGCACTCGGAGCAAAGACATTTAAGATGAAGTTCGGCCACAGAGGCGGTAATCATCCTGTACTTAATCTTGAAACAGGTAAAATTGAAATTACTTCTCAAAACCACTCATATGCTGTTGATGTTGACAGCCTTGATGGTACACCGCTTAAATTAACACACAAAAACCTGCTTGATAACACGGCAGAGGGTGTAGAATCAAAGGAAAATAAACTTTTCTCCGTTCAATATCACCCTGAATCTGCACCGGGTCCGCAGGACAGTGCATATTTGTTTGATAAATTTATTGATTTAATGGCAAAGGAGGCTGAATAATATGCCAAAACGCACAGATATACATAAGGTATTGGTAATAGGTTCAGGCCCTATTGTCATCGGACAAGCCGCAGAGTTTGACTATTCGGGCACACAGGCTTGTCTTGCACTCCGTGAAGAGGGTTACGAAGTTGTTCTTATCAACTCAAACCCTGCAACAATTATGACAGATACCGACATTGCAGATAAGGTTTATATGGAGCCTCTCAATCTTGAATATGTTGCAAGAATTATCCGTCACGAAAGACCTGATGCCATTCTTCCGTCGCTCGGCGGTCAAACAGGTCTTAACCTTGCCGTTCAGCTTGCTAAAAAGGGCGTTCTTCAGGAATGCGATGTAGAAATTCTCGGTACAAGTTTTGAAGCTATCGAAAGAGCAGAGGACAGAGAATTGTTCAAGGACTTGTGCGAAAGCCTTGGCGAACCTGTTCTTCCGTCAGAAATTGCAAATACTCTTGAAGAAGGCTTGCAGGCTGCCCGTGACATCGGCTATCCCGTTGTTCTTCGTCCTGCATTTACCCTTGGCGGTACAGGCGGCGGCTTTGCCGATGATGAGGAAGAATGTGAACTTATGCTTAAAAATGCACTTGCACTTTCTCCTGTTCACCAGGTTCTTGTTGAAAAGTCAATCAAGGGCTACAAGGAAATTGAATATGAAGTAATGCGTGATGCAAACGATACCGCTATCACCATTTGTAATATGGAAAACATTGACCCTGTAGGTATTCACACAGGCGACAGTATTGTTGTTGCTCCGTCACAAACTCTTACAAACAAAGAGTATCATATGCTTCGTGACAGTGCACTCAAGATTATCAGAGAACTTAAAATTGAGGGCGGTTGCAATGTTCAGTTTGCACTTGACCCGCTTTCGTTCCAATATTATTTGATTGAAGTTAACCCGAGAGTTTCCCGTTCTTCGGCACTTGCGTCAAAGGCTTCGGGTTATCCTATCGCAAGAGTTTCTGCAAAGATTTCTGTTGGTATGCACCTCGATGAAATTCAAATTGCAAACACTCCTGCGTCATTTGAGCCTACGCTCGACTATGTTGTAACAAAAATTGCACGCTTCCCGTTTGACAAGTTTGCGGATGCCAACAACTCGCTCAACACTCAAATGAAAGCAACCGGTGAAGTTATGGCTATCGGCAGAACAATGGAGGAATCACTTCTCAAAGCTATTCGTTCACTCGAAACCGGTGTTTGCCACCTTTATAACAAAAAGTTTGATACATATTCTGCCGACGAACTTTTGGAATATATCAAAATCGGCACAGATGACAGACTTTTTGCAATCGCTCAACTTATCCGCCTCGGTGTTGACCTTAATATGATTTATAACGACACCAAAATAGATATGTTTTTCCTTGATAAGTTCAAGAATATTACAGATTTTGAACAGACTCTTAAGAGCAATATCGGCGATGTTGAAACTCTTAAGGATGCAAAGAAGATGGGCGTTTCCGATAAATATATCGGTCAGGTTTGGGGTATGACAGAAGCCGAAGTATTTAATCTTCGTAAGGCTAACAAAATTTTCCCTGTATACAAAATGATTGATACCTGTGCATCGGAGTTCGACAGTTATGTTCCGTATTTCTACTCAACATATGAGCAGGAAAATGAGTCGATTGTAAGCGATAAAAAGAAGATTATAGTTCTCGGCTCGGGTCCTATCCGTATCGGTCAGGGTGTAGAATTTGACTATTCAACCGTTCACGCAATCTGGTCAATCAGAGATGCAGGTTATGAGGCTATTATTATCAATAATAACCCTGAAACTGTTTCAACCGACTACACAACATCAGACAAACTCTATTTTGAGCCGCTCACAGTTGAAGATGTTATGAATGTTATCGAACTTGAAAAGCCACTCGGAATCGTTGTTTCACTCGGCGGACAGACGGCTATTAACCTTGCACCGCCTCTTGACGCTCTCGGTGTTCCGATTATCGGCACAGATGTTGAAGCTATTGACAGAGCAGAAAACAGAGATTCTTTTGAAAGGGTTATGAACGACCTCGGCATTCCTCAACCAAAGGGTGAGGCTGTAATAGATATTGAAGAGGGCGTAAGAGTTGCCGAAAAAATCGGTTATCCTGTTCTTGTTCGTCCGTCATTTGTTCTCGGCGGCCGTGCAATGCAAATTGTTGCAAATGAAGAATCGCTTCGCCATTATCTTCAAACAGCAGTAGAAATTAATACGGAGCAGCCTGTACTTGTTGACAAGTACATTATGGGCAGAGAGCTCGAAATTGATGCTATTTGTGACGGCAATGATGTCTTTATTCCGGGTATTATGGAGCATGTTGAGAGAACAGGCGTTCACTCAGGCGACAGTATTTCCGTTTATCCAACATTTACGGCAAGCCAAAAGGTTAAGGACACAATCATTGACTATACCGTTAAACTCGGCAAGGCAATCGGAATTGTCGGACTTTACAATATTCAGTTTATCGCCGATGAAAATGATGATGTATTTGTAATCGAAGTTAACCCTCGTTCGTCCCGTACGGTTCCGTTCCTTTCAAAGGCAACAAGTGTACCTATGGCTCACATTGCCACACAGGTTATTCTCGGCCATAGTTTAAAGGAACAAGGATATACAAATGTTTATCAGCCTGAAAAGAAGCGTTGGTATGTTAAAGCTCCGGCTTTCTCGTTCAGTAAGCTCAAGGGTATGGACACTTATCTTTCACCTGAAATGAAATCAACCGGTGAAGCTATCGGCTATGATAAGTCGCTCACAAGAGCACTTTACAAGGCTATTCAGGCTTCGGGTATGAATGTTGCAAACTACGGCACGGTTTTGGTTACAATCGCTGACCAAGATAAGCCTACAGCTTTGCCGCTTATCAAGAGATTTTATGACCTCGGATTTAATATTGAAGCAACAGAGGGTACGGCAAAATATCTTAAAGAGCATGGCATAAGAACAAGAGTTCGTCAAAAGCTTACTGCCGATGAAAGTGACGAAATTCTCAAGGCTCTTCGTCAGGGTCACATTGCATATGTAATCAATACCATTGACATCAATGCAGGCGACAGCCATTCGGACGGCTCGGAAATCAGAAGAGCGGCAGTTGATAATAATGTTACTATGTTTACATCTCTTGATACCGTTAAGGTCCTTCTTGATGTACTTGAAGAAATTACACTCGGCGTATCAACTATTGATGCAGAATAAAGGATAATTTATGTATAAGCAGAATAAATATAAAATTTTATCAAATGATGCTTTAACCGAAGATGTATATAAAATGGTTCTCGGCGGTGATACACAATATATCACCGCTCCGGGACAGTTCATAAATATACAACTTGATGGCAGGTTTTTACGCAGACCTATTTCTGTTTGTGATTACAGTGATGACACAATCACAATTATCTACAAGGTTGTAGGTGAGGGAACAGAGCAGATGAAACATCTTGCTGTCGGAGAAGTGCTTGATGTCCTTACGGGACTCGGCAACGGTTATGATATTTCAAAATCCACAAAACCGCTTCTTATAGGCGGTGGCGTAGGTGTTCCGCCTATGTATAATCTTGCAAAAGCTCTTATAAAAGACGGACAAAAGGTGTCGGTCGTTCTCGGATTTAATACGGCTAAAGAGATTTTTTATGAGCAGGAGTTTAAGGCACTCGGCTGTGATACTTATGTTACAACGGTTGACGGTTCTTACGGAATTAAAGGTTTTGTAACCGATGCAATGAAAGATATTGATTACGATTATTTCTATACCTGCGGTCCGCTTCCTATGTTCAAAGCTGTTTATAACGCAACCGAAACTTCGGGTCAGTTCAGCTTTGAAGAGCGTATGGGTTGTGGCTTTGGTGCATGTATGGGTTGCTCTTGCAAAACAAAATACGGCAACAAACGAATTTGTAAGGATGGTCCTGTTCTTGTTAAGGAGGAAATTATATGGTAGATTTATCGGTTAACCTTGCAGGAATGAAAATGGACAATCCTATTGTGCCGGCATCGGGTACATTCGGTTTTGGTAATGAATTTAAGGATTTTTATGATATAAACATTCTCGGTTCGTTTTCATTCAAGGGAACAACAAAAGACGCCCGTTTTGGTAATCCTACTCCAAGAATTGCAGAATGTAAAAACGGAATGATTAACGCTGTCGGACTTCAAAATCCCGGTGTTCATCATGTTATTGAGCACGAACTACAGGAAATGAAAAAATACTTCCACAAGCCTGTTATAGCAAATGTTTCGGGCTTCAGCGTGGAAGATTATGCTTATACCTGTGAACTTCTTGACAGGGAAGAACAGGTCGGCATTTTAGAGGTCAATGTTTCTTGCCCAAATGTTCACGGCGGCGGAATGTCGTTTGGCACATCTCCCGAGGCTGCGGCAGAGGTTACAAAGGCGGTTAAGGCAGTTACATCGAAGCCTGTATTTATTAAACTTTCACCAAATGTAACGGATATTGTATCTATTGCAAAAGCGTGTGAAGAAGCCGGTGCGGACGGTATTTGCCTTATTAATACTATGCTCGGTATGAGAGTTGACATTAAACGCAGACAACCTGTTATTGCCAATACAATGGGCGGCTTCAGCGGTGACGCAATATTCCCTGTGGCAGTCAGAATGGTTTATCAGGTTTCAAAGGCTTGCAATATTCCTGTTATGGGATGCGGCGGCGTCAGCATTGCAAAAGATGTTATTGAAATGATGATGGCAGGTGCAACTGCTGTTCAGGTCGGAGCGGCAAATCTTGTTAATCCGTATGTCTGCAAAGAGATAATTGAAGCATTGCCGATTGAATGTGAAAAATTAGGCATAAACAAATTAAGTGATATTATAGGAGTGATTGATTAATGGGAAAAGATGTAATCATTGCTTGCGACTTTGCAAGTGCAAAAGACACATTTGAGTTTCTTGACAAGTTTACGGAAGAAAAGCCTTTTGTAAAAATCGGTATGGAACTTTTTTATGCCGAAGGTCCTGAAATTGTAAGAGAAATTAAGCGTAGAGGTCACAAGATTTTTCTTGATTTAAAGCTTCACGATATTCCAAATACAGTAAAAAAGTCAATGGCTGTTTTGTCAAAACTTGATGTTGATATGACAAATCTTCACGCCGCAGGCACAATTGATATGATGAAAGCCGCTCTTGAGGGACTTACTCGTGAGGATGGCACTCGTCCTATTTTGATTGCCGTAACACAGCTTACTTCAACAAGTGAGGAGCGTATGCAAAACGAACTTCTCATTAATGCGTCAATTAATGATACAATCGTTAAATATGCACAAAATGCCAAAGAAGCAGGTCTTGACGGTGTTGTTTGTTCACCGCTTGAAGCAGGAATGGTTAAGGATGCTTGCTCATCCGATTTCATTACCGTTACTCCGGGTGTAAGATTTGCCGACGGTGAGGTGGGCGACCAAGTTCGTGTTACCACTCCGGAAAAGGCAAAAGAAATCGGCTCTGACTATATCGTTGTAGGCAGACCTATTACACAAGCGGATGACCCTGTTGCAGCTTACAGAAGATGCTGTGCAGAATTTATCGGTTAATATATTTAGGAGGACATTATGGAAAGCTACAAAAGAGAATTTATTCAATTTTTGGAAAGTGCCGGAGTGTTAAAGTTTGGTGATTTCACTGCAAAAAGCGGAAGAAAAATCCCATATTTTATCAATGCAGGCGAAATTAAAACAGGTGAGCAGATTTCAAAACTCGGCGAATTTTATGCAAAAGCTTATTTTGAAAAAGTAGGCAATAAAAAGGCTGTTCTTTACGGTCCGGCATACAAGGGTATTCCTATTGCGGTTTCGGTTGCCGTTGCTCTTGCAAAGCAAGGTCTTGATGTTCCGTTCTTCTTTAACAGAAAAGAAGAAAAAGACCACGGCGAGGGCGGTGTGTTTGTTGGATACAAGCCTCAACCGGGCGAAGAAATCGTCATTGTTGAGGATGTTGTAACCGCAGGTACAGCTATCAGAGAAAGTATGGCTATTCTTTCAAAGATTGAGGGCACAAAAGTTGCCGCAACGTTTGTTATGGTTGACCGTAAGGAAAAGGGTCAAACCGATAAATCTGCAATCGCAGAGGTTGGAGAAGAGTATGGCTTCCCTGTATACAGCGTTGTTGATGTTTACGACATTATTGAATATCTTGAAGAAGATGAAAAGAATGCCGAGAATGTTGCAAGAATTAAGGCATATCTTGAAATTAACGGTGCAAAGGCATAATAATGGAGGTACAATAAATGCGTCATTTATTAGATACAACCGATTTAACACTTGAAGAAATTGATGATATGATTGCTCTTGCAACCGATATTATCGAAAATAAGCAAAAATACGCTCATGTGTGCGACGGTAAAAAGCTTGCAACATTGTTCTTTGAGCCGAGCACCCGTACCCGTCTTTCGTTTGAAGCGGCTATGTACGAGCTTGGCGGAAATGTTCTTGGATTTTCTTCTGCGGATTCCACCTCTGCTTCAAAGGGTGAAACTGTTGAAGATACTGTTCGTATAGTGTCAAATTATGCGGATATAATTGCCATGCGTCATCCTCTTGAGGGTGCTCCGAGAGTTGCAACAAAAAGAACACTTGTACCGATTATCAATGCAGGTGACGGCGGACACGCTCACCCAACACAAACACTTACCGACCTTTTAACTATTTACAGAGAAAAAGGGAAACTCGGCGATATTACAATCGGCCTTTGCGGTGACTTAAAGTTCGGCAGAACCGTTCACTCACTCATTAAAGCTATGTGCAGATATAAGAATGTAAAGTTTGTACTTATTGCACCTAAAGAACTGCAAGTTCCGGATTATATTATCTCCGATGTGCTTATTCCGAGCGGTGCCGAATATGTTCAGGTGGAATCTCTTGAAGATGTTATGCCTACTCTTGATGTTCTTTATATGACAAGAATTCAAAGAGAACGCTTTTTCTCCGAAGAAGAATACTTGAAACACAAGGATGCTTATATCCTTGATTTGAAAAAGCTTGACAATGCTAAAAAGGATTTGACTGTTATGCATCCGCTTCCGAGAGTTAACGAGATTTCTACCGATGTAGATGACGACCCGAGAGCAAAGTATTTTGAACAAGCACTCAATGGCAAATATATCCGTATGGCACTTATTATGACTTTATTGAAATGGGGTGGCAATCTTGAATATTGATTCTATCGAAAACGGTTATGTAATAGATCATATCCCGGCAGGCAAGGGTATGCAGATTTATAATATCCTTTCTCTTGACAAGCTTTCTTGTCAGGTTGCCATTATTACAAACGCAAAGTCAAAGAAAAATGATGTAAAGGATATTATTAAAATTAACGAGCTTGTGGACTTGGATTTGGATGTTATTGCATACATTGCTCCGAATGCAACCGTTAATGTTATAAAAAACTGTGAGAGAATCGACAAAAAGAGCCTTTCTCTTCCAAAAGAAATTAAGAATGTTATTAAGTGCCCAAATCCTCGTTGCATCTCAAACAATGAGGATATAGACCATATTTTCAAGTTGACCGATGAGAAGGGAACATATCGTTGCCTTTATTGCGAAACTATGGCACTTTAATTAAAATTTATTAAAATAATTCTTGACATTGCCTGCCTATTCTGTTATTATTTATAGGCAGGATAAATGGCCCGGTAGTTCAGTTGGTTAGAACGCCAGCCTGTCACGCTGGAGGTCGACGGTTCGAGCCCGTTCCGGGTCGCCATTATGCTGATATAGCTCAGTCGGTAGAGTGCATCCTTGGTAAGGATGAGGTCACCGGTTCAAATCCGGTTATCAGCTCCACCGAAGCCTTAGAAAACCTTGAAATTTTTGTTTTCAAGGCTTTTTTTATTTTATAAAAAACACCTTCTCAATTTTGAGGAGGTGCTTTGTGTTTATTATCTTATTCTGTCTATAACCGCTTGTGCGTTTGCGTAAATTTTTTCAATGTCAATGTTTTTGAATTCGCTGTTGTCATATAAAATTTTGCCGTTTATCATTGTCATTTTAACAACATCCTTGCCGCCGCTGTAAACAAGGTTTTTTGTTATGTTGTTGATTGGTTGCATACTCGGTCTGTGCATATCAATTACAGTCAAATCTGCCTTTTTGCCAACATCAATAACATCGCAGTCGGTTAGTCCCATACATCTTGCCGAACCGATTGTTGACGCTTTGAGAATGTCATTCGCATCTGTTGAAGCGGCGTCTTTGTCGTTGAGCTTTTGAGTTGCACAAATTGTATACATTTCTCTGAACATATCAAGTGCATTGTTACTGCTTGCTCCGTCAGTACCTACGGCGATGTTGACACCGCTTTTAAGAAGCTTTGATACAGGAGCAATACCTGATGCCAACTTTGCATTTGAACAAGCGTTTATGACTGCCCATATGCCTTTTTCTTTGTAGATTTCAATATCTTCATCATCAATCCAAACACTGTGATATGCTCCGCCGCCGTAGTTGAATACTCCAAGAGAATCAAGATATTTAGTAGGGGACATACCGTTTCTTTTTATACAATCCTCAACTTCTGATTTTGTTTCGCTTGCATGAGTAAAAACAGGTGCTTGATACTTTTCTGCAAGTTTTGCAATGCCTTTTATCAGTTCTTTATCGGTTGTGTATTCAGCATGAAAACCAAGTTTGTAGCTTACAAGGCTGTCATAATTGTTGAATTTGTTGTAGTAATCTTCAACCGCGGCGATGCTTTCCTTGAAGTTGTTTAGTCCGCTTGTCATTACGGTTCTGAATCCAAAGTCAACGCTTGCCTTTGCCATCATTTCAGGGAAGTAATACATATCAAAGCATGCACTTGTGCCGCTTGTAAGATATTCCAAAAATGCAAGCATTGATAAATCATAAATGTCCTGCGGTGTAAGCTTTGCTTCAAGCGGAAAAATTTTATCATACAGCCACGGCTGAAGCGGTAAATCATCTGCAAATGAACGGCCGAATGTCATCGCAGAATGTGTATGTGCATTTTTAAATGACGGCATAAGCAAATTTCCGTTTAAATCATACACCGTATCGGCTGTTTTGTCATATTCTCCTATGGCAACAATGCTGTCACCGTCAACAAATACATCTTCTTTAATAATGTTAAAATCTTTATCTAATACTAAACCGTTTGTAAATTTAATCATTATCTTTTATCCTTTGCAAATTTTCCTTAAACGGAGCACGAATAATACCTCTGTCGGTTATTATTGCGGTTATAAGTTCGTTATCCGTAACATCAAATGCAGGGTTATAGCATTTTGTTTCCTTTAATGCCATAGGTTCTTTGTACCACATTTCTTTAATTTCACTCGGCTCTCGTTCTTCAATAACAATATCGTCGCCTGTCGGACAATTGTAATCTATTGTAGAATACGGACCGAGAACATAAAACGGAATATTATAGTGCTTTGCGAGAATGGCAACACCGCTTGTGCCGATTTTGTTTGCTATGTCACCGTTTGCGGCTATTCTGTCTGTTCCGACAAGTACAGCGTTAATTTTACCTTGTTTCATTACAAGGCTTGCCATATTGTCGCATATGAGCGTAACATCAATTCCGGCTTTTTCAAGTTCAAATGAAGTAAGCCTTGCACCTTGCAAAAGCGGTCTTGTTTCGTCCGTGTATGCGTGGAAGGTGTATCCTTTTTCTTTACCTAAAAGCAGCGGTCCGAGCCCTGTGCCGTATTCGCTTGTAGCAAGTGCTCCGGCATTGCAGTGGGTAAGAATTCCGTCACCGTCTTTGAGAAGTGAAAGTCCGTATTCGCTGATTTTTTTGCACATTTCAATATCTTCGTTATGAATGGCTATGGCTTCGTCAATAAGGTCTTTTCCGTTTTCGTATGCCTTGAGCATTCTTGATGTTGCCCATGAAAGATTAACCGCTGTCGGTCGGGCGGAATCAAGATATTTCTTCAATTCATATTTATCTTCGTCAAGAAGTGCCATAGCATATCCTGCGAAAATACCGATTGCAGGTGCACCACGCACTTGAAGAGTTTTTATTGCGTAGTAGTAATCTTCTTTTGTTTTTGGATTTATGTATTCAATTCTGTTTGGCAAAGTCGTTTGGTCAAGAAAAAACAACTTTCCGTTTTTAAAATCTATATTTTTCATTATAACGCCTTTATAATTTCTTTAATCAGTTTTCTGAATTGAGGTCCTGCTTTTTCTGCGGCAATCGTAACATCTTCGCCGGAAAGCGGTTTATCGTATACTCCGCACGCCATATTTGAAATCATACTGATTGCACCGACTTTCAGTCCGCAGTGAACGGCGGCAATTGTTTCAACAACTGTGCTCATGCCAACTGCATCGGCACTTAAAGCTGAAAGCATTTTTATTTCGCTCGGAGTTTCAAATTGAGGACCTTTGAGCTGTACATACGTGCCTTCTTTCAATTCTATATTGTTTTTGTATGCAACTTTTTTTATAAGTTTTTTCAAATCTTTGTCATAAGCGTTGCTCATATCCGGAAATCTCGTGCCGTAATTTTCGTTATTTGCTCCGATTAGCGGACTGTCAATAAAACACGAGATATGATCGTTTATGAGCATAAAATCACCGACGCTTAATTCTTTGTTAATTCCGCCTGCGGCATTGGTGAGTATAAGAGTGTTAACTCCCAAATCCTTAAGCAATCGTATTATATCGGCAATTTGTTTTGATGAATATCCTTCGTAAAGGTGTACTCTGCCTTGCATTAAAACTACATTTTTGCCTTCAAGTTTACCGAAAATAAACTTTCCTTTATGTGACGGTGCGGTGGAAACAGGCATATCGGGTATGTCTTTGTATTCTATTTCGGCAACAGGTGACACTTCGTTTGCAAGTTCTCCGAGTCCGGAACCTAAAATTATTGCAATTTCGGGTGTGAAATCTGTTATTTCTTTGATGTATTTTAGTTGTTTTGATTGCATTAAATCACCTCAAATCTTTCAGCAAATTAATTATAACTTATAATATTATATAAATCAAATTAATTTTACATAAATTCTATTGCAAAACTCGCTTTATTTTGTTATTATTAATTTGTTATATTTTTACTGAAAGGCTATGGAAAGTATTATGAAAAAGTTTCTTTCTGTAATTCTTGTTTTGGCAATTTCATTATGCGGTGTATTTGCACTTGTGGGTTGTTCAAAAAATGAGAGCAAAAATTTTGATATGGTATTTATTACCGACGGCGGTACAATAAGTGACGGTGCTTATAACCAAAGCGCATGGAACGGTGTAAAAGAATTTGCCGAAGAAGAGAATATGTCTTGTCGCTATTATCAGCCGAATGTTGACGATAACGGTAATCTTGATGCCGATACAGTAGGCAAGTATATCAAACTTGCAGTTGACGGTAAGGCAAAATATATTGTTATGCAGGGCGAAAAAATGGCTGTAGCGGTTGACAAATATGCACCGCAATTCGGAGATGTTAATTTTCTTCTTGTTGATGCCGCTCCTCACGCTGAGGGCAGTACTACCATTGACGGATTTAATAATGTTATGACGGTTACATTCGACACTTTGCAGGCGGGTTATCTTGCAGGTTATACTTCTGTTGCAAAGGGTTATAACAAAGTAGGATATCTCGGTTCGGTTTCAGACAAGTCCTCGGCTTCATACGGTGCCGGTTTTGTACAAGGTGTTGCAAAAGCCGCAGATGAAAGCGGAATTCCTGTTTTGTGCGACTATGCAAATTATGATGCAGAGGATTTGGATTACGACTATTCGTTTACTATTCAACCTGTATATCAAAAAATAACAATCAGCAAAGAAACAACATATAAGGTTAAAGTTAAAAACGGTTTAGGTTCCGGCGTATATGCCGACGGTGAAAATGTTACTATTACCGCCGATAAGCCTGCCAAAGGCAAAGCTTTCGACCATTGGGAAGTAAAGAGCAATACAGAGGGTGTTAAAGATAAGAAAGTAAACATCAGTTCTGATAAAAAATCAACTATGAATCTTCTTGTAGGCGATTGTGATTGCACAATTAAAGCTGTATATAAAGATGTAAAAACATTTCAAATTATTGTTGCAAAAAGTGCCGATCTTTCTCTTTCATCTCTTTATGATACATACAATGTTGAAGAAAATTCAACCACTTTGGTTACTGCTCCGGCAGCCGAAAGCGGAATGACTTTTGACCATTGGGAATGTGATGACAAAGATGCTGTTGAAGATGTAAACAGTCCTTCTACTAATGTTAAGGTCACAAATAAAGATATTACAATTATTCCTGTTTATGTAAAATCCGATGTTCCTACTTTTGATGTAACTGTTTACGGCGGAACAGGTTCCGGTTCTTACAGAAGCGGTGACCATGTGTCTGTTGTTGCCGATCCTCCAAAAGACGGCTATATGTTCTATAAGTGGGAAAATGTAGACAATCAGGGCCTTTCAACCGGTATTGCTATGACAAACGAGTATTGCTATACAACTGATTTTGAAATGATAGACAGGTATTCTTCAATCGCCGAAACAATGTATAACAACGGAACACAGGTTATCTTTGGCGGAGGCAATTCACAAGCCGAATCAATCTTTACAGCTACTTGGAAAATGAGTGAGCAGGTTTATGCTTTCGGTTACGGATATGACCAAAGCTCAATGGGTAATTGCCTTACAAGCGTTGTTACAGATTACAGAGTGGCTGTTGTAAACGCTCTTAAAGATTACAAAGGCGGTTCATATTATGAGGGTAATTGCTCAAATAATTGTCTTTATGTGGTTGATATGAGCACACAAAAAACATACAAAGACAAAGACGGTAATGAAGTTGAAGATAAGAATTATAACGAGGGCTATGCAAATGTTTACAAAGCACTTGGTGATGGTACAATCAAACCTAATCTTCCTGCCGATGATGTAAGAACTGTTGTTAATTCAAAATGTATGACCCTTAATTATTGGGTAAAATAAAACAGATTAAATTTAAAAGGCATCGTAAGCGTATACTTGCGATGCCTTTTTGTTATGTTTTAGTATTCGATTTCACCTTTGTAAACAAGATTGCAGTCACCCGAAAGGGTAATGCCCATATCCGTGTAATTTACAATCAAGTCACCGCCGCGAACCTTAACGGTAATGTCCTCACCTTTGTTGCAATATCCGTTTTCAACAGCTGCAACAACCGCTGCACAAGCACCCGTGCCGCACGCCATAGTTTCGCCGTTTCCACGCTCCCAAACACGCATTTTAATTGTGTTGTTGTTAATTACCCTTACAAATTCCGTATTAACTCTTTCAGGAAAAATTTCCGCATTTTCAAATTTAGGTCCTATTGTTTCAATATTAACCTTGTCAACATTTTCAACAAATATAACTGCGTGCGGATTACCTACCGATACACAGGTAATGTTGTATTCGTTGTTGTTTATGATTACGGGTCTGTCAATAATTTTTTCACCGTCAAGATTTACAGGGACTTTGTGCGGGTTAAGTGTCGCCTTACCCATTTGAACGGTAACGGATGTAACTTTGCCGTTTCTTGTATATACTTTAAGGTGCTTAACACCTGCGTTTGTTTCGATGCTCATTTTTTCTTTTTTAACAATGTCATTGTCATAAAGGAATTTGCCGACGCATCTTATGCAGTTTCCTGCCATATTGCCTTCACTGCCGTCTTGGTTAAAGATTCTCATCTTGGCATCGGCAATGTTGCTGCTTTCAATAAGAGCAATTCCGCTGCCGCCGATTGAATAATGCCTGTCACAAAATTCAATGGCAAAACTTTCGGGGCAGGTGATGATTCCGCATTGGTTGTTAAAGAATATGTAGTCATCTCCGGTACCGTGCATTTTTGAAAATTTAAGTATACCTTTTTCTTTACGCATATTGTTGATGTCAACAAGTTCTGTGTTGTTTTGGTTATACTTTGATGCAATAATATCGGCAAGAGCATTTGCCGTATCAAGAGATGTCAGCGTTGCAATACCGAGCTGATTTGCTCTGTTGTGAAGTTTGATATAATCTGAAATTGATTTTTTATCGGATTTGCCGGTATATACAATGTAGTCGATTTTGCCTGATTCAACAAGGTCCATAATGGAATTGTCTTCACGAAGTTTGTTTACAATGCCTACATTTATGCCGAGCCTTTGAATTTCCTTTGCGGTTTCGGGTGTGGCATAAAGCTTTGCACCAAGGTCATCAAGCTTTTTTGCAAGATTTACAATTTCGTATCTGTCTTGTTTTGTAACTGTGATGAGGACACCGTGACCGTGCTTGTTTGCGTCAACTTTAAACCCTGCACTTACAAGACCTTTGAAAAGTGCTTCTTTAAGATTTTTGCCAACGCCGAGCACCTCACCCGTAGATTTCATTTCAGGTCCGAGTTGAGAGTTTACATCGTTTAACTTCTCAAAACTGAATACGGGCACTTTAACGGCAAAATACGGCGGAATGTGATATAAGCCCGTTCCGTATCCGAGTTCTTTAAGCGAAGAGCCTACCATAATTTTTGTTGCAAGCTCAACCATCGGTACGCCGGTAACTTTGCTGATATAGGGAATTGTTCTTGATGCTCTCGGGTTAACTTCGATTACATAAAGTTCATTTTGATAAATCAGGTATTGAATATTTACAAGTCCCTGTGTTCCGAGTGACAAAGCAAGCTTTTCCGAAACCTCGCAAATACGCTCCAGCATTTTGTCGTTAAGGTTATACGGTGGATAAACGGCTATTGAGTCACCGGAATGAACTCCGGCTCTTTCTATATGCTCCATAATGCCCGGAATGAGTACATCCGTTCCGTCGCTTATGCAGTCAACTTCAAGCTCGGTGCCCATCATATATTTGTCAACGAGAACAGGATTTTCAATTCCTTGCTCAAGAATAATCTGCATATATTGCCTTACATCGTCATCCGTGTATGCGATTGTCATATTTTGACCGCCGATAACATATGACGGACGGAGTAAAACAGGGTATTCAAGCTTGTGAGCAACCTCGAGTGCTTCATCAAGAGTCATCACGGATTCGCCCTTAGGTCTGAATATTCCGAATGATTCAAGAAGTTCGTCAAATCTTTCTCTGTCCTCGGCTATGTCAATGGATTCAGCCGATGTGCCGAGAATTTTTATTCCGTTTTCGTCAAGGTATTTTGTAAGTTTAATGGCTGTTTGTCCGCCGAACGCAACAACTACACCGATAGGTTTTTCAACCTTGATGATGTTCATTATATCTTCCTGACAAAGCGGTTCAAAATAAAGTCTGTCGCCTGTGTCAAAGTCGGTAGATACGGTTTCGGGATTGTTGTTTACAAGGATAACCTCATATCCGAGTTCTTTAAGAGTCCATACGCAGTGCACGGAAGAATAGTCAAATTCGATACCCTGACCGATTCTGATAGGTCCCGAACCGAGTACGATAATTTTTTCTTTTCCCGATTTCGACAAATCTCTGCTTTCGCAATGTTCATCGTATGTTGAGTAAAAATACGGTGTTTCTGCTTTGAATTCACCTGCGCAGGTGTCAACCATTTTATATACACAATCCTTGTGGAATGCAAGTGCACCGCCGCTGATTCTTTCAAGTGCTTCGTCTGTATATCCGAGATTTTTTCCTTTTAGATATTCCTCTTTTGACAAAGCCTTGTCGGTTATCGATTTTTCATAATCGGCAAGATTTTTTAATTTGTACAAGAACCACTCGTCAATCATTGTTATTGAGTGAATTTCATCAACGCTGACACCGTTTTTAAGTGCTTTGAATACGGTGAATAATCTCAAATCGTCTTGACTGTGGAGCTGTTTCATTATATCAACATTGTCAAGTGCTTTGTTGTTGAGAGTGTCAAGCGAGATTTCAGCACCTCTTACAGCTTTCATAATAGCCTGCTCAAATGACGGAGCAATGCTCATTACTTCACCCGTTGCTTTCATCTGAGTTCCGAGTTTACGCGAAGCCTGAACAAATTTGTCAAACGGCCACTTAGGAAGCTTAACAACTACATAATCAAGCGTAGGTTCAAAACAAGCACAGGTTTTGCCTGTTACATCGTTTTTGATTTCATCAAGAGTATAACCCAGTGCGATTTTGGTTGTAACCTTTGCGATAGGGTAACCCGTTGCCTTTGATGCAAGTGCCGAAGAACGCGAAACTCTCGGGTTAACTTCAATAACGCTGTATTCAAATGTTTCCGGATTAAGTGCAAACTGACAGTTGCATCCGCCTTCAATTTTAAGTTCGCTGATAATATCAAGCGAAGCGGAACGGAGCATTTGGTATTCCTTGTCCGAAAGTGTTACAGCCGGAGCAATAACTATGCTGTCACCCGTATGAACGCCGACAGGGTCAAAGTTTTCCATTGAGCATACTGCAATAACATTGCCGACATGGTCACGCATAACTTCAAACTCAATTTCTTTCCATCCGGCTATGTATTTTTCTACCAACACCTGAGTAATAGGGGAGAGCATAAGTCCGTTTTTAGCGATGATGTTGAGTTCTTCTTTGTTGTATGCAACACCGCCGCCTGCACCGCCGAGAGTAAACGCAGGGCGAACAATAACGGGATAACCGATTTCTTCCGCAATTTTGTCGGCAGTTTCCAAATCATTTGCAATGTCAGACGGAACAACAGGTTGGTTAAGCTTAAGCATTGTATCTCTGAAAAGCTGTCTGTCTTCTGCTTTGTCTATTGCTTCGGCATTTGTACCGAGGAGTTTAACTCCCATTTCGTCAAGATAGCCGTCTTTTGCAAGCTGCATACCGAGAGTAAGTCCTGTTTGGCCTCCGAGTCCGCAAAGAATAGAATCGGGTCTTTCTTTTTCAATTATTCTTTTAAGTGTTTCTTCGGTTAAAGGTTCAAGATAAATATGGTCGGCAAGTGCTTTGTCGGTCATGATGGTTGCCGGGTTTGAGTTAACCAAAACAACCTCAATGCCTTCATCACGCAAAACTCTGCAAGCTTGTGCACCTGCATAGTCAAATTCTGCGGCTTGTCCGATTACTATAGGACCGGAACCGATAACAAGAACTTTTTTTATGTCTTTATTAAGAGGCATTATTCTTTACCTTCCATCATATCAATAAATTTGTCAAATATAAATTCTGTGTCTTTAGGACCCGAGCAAGCTTCAGGGTGAAATTGTACCGAAAACGCTTTTTTACCCGGATATTCCACACCTTCGCAGGTGTTGTCGTTTGCGTTTAGATAGCTGATTTTTCCGCCAACTTTTTCAATGCTTTCGTTAACAACGGCATATCCGTGGTTTTGAGAAGAAATGTATGTTCTTCCTGTTTCAAGATTTTTTACAGGCTGGTTAACGCCTCTGTGTCCGTATTTGAGTTTTGTCGTTTCGCCGCCCATGGCAAGTGCCAAAAGCTGATGACCGAGGCAAATACCGAAAACAGGGACTTTACCTATTAACTTTTTGATTTCCTCAACAATTCCTGCATTTTCGGCAGGGTCGCCGGGACCGTTTGAAAGCATAATTCCGTCAACGCCGAGTTTTAATATGTCATCGGCTTTGGTGTCATATGGCATAACAGCCACATTACAGCCTCTTGAATTGAGTTCTCTTATGATGTTTTGTTTTGCACCAAAGTCCATAAGAACAACATTATGCTTATGTTCTTCGCTCGGATAAAGTTCCGCTTTGCTTGTTGAAACGGATTTAACCGCATCTTTTATTACATAATTCTTTACGGCTTCAAAATCAGCTTTGTCCGGGTTGGATGTTATGATTGCATTCATTACGCCGGCTTCACGGATAGTCTTTGTAACTTCTCTTACATCAACGCCGTAAACTCCGACAATGCAGTTATCCGTTAAGTATTTTTCAAGTGTTTCTTCACATCTGAAGTTTGACGGATTGTCGCATTTTTCACGCACAATGTATGCGCTTACATAGCTTTTTTTGCTTTCCTTATCGGCTTCTATCATACCGTAGTTACCGATAAGAGGAAATGTTTGCATAACGATTTGACCGTAGTAGCTTGGGTCTGTAAGCGTTTCGATGTATCCGCACATACCTGTTGTAAAAACAAGTTCGCCGATTACATCTCCAGCGGCACCAAAGCGGAATCCTTTAAATTTTTGCCCGTTTTCAAGGCAAATATATACTTCGTTGTTCATTGTTTATATCAATCCTGTAATAATTTAACCAAAACGGCTTTTTGAGCGTGAAGTCTGTTTTCCGCTTCGTCAAAAATTTCGTTTGCGTGTTCTTCAAATACCTTTGCGGTGATTTCTTCTTCTCTGTGAGCAGGGAGGCAGTGAAGAACCATTGCATCATCGTTTGCAACCGCCATAACTTCATCATTAATTTGGAAGTTTTTGAAAATCTTTTCTCTTTCTGCCTTTTCTTCTTCCTGACCCATTGATGCCCAAACATCGGTGTAAAGAATGTCCGCACCCTTTGCACATTCCAAAATGTCCGACGAACAGGTAAATTTGCCGTTTTCGTTTGCCCACTTCATAATTTCTGCGTCCGGTTTGTAATCGTCAGGGCAGGCAATGGCACATTCCATACCCATTGTGATTGCACCGACAATGAGGCTGTTTGCCATATTGTTGCCGTCACCGATAAAGCAGAATTTTAATCCGTCAAAGCTTTTTTTGTATTCTCTGATTGTCATAAGGTCTGCAAGAACCTGACACGGGTGGCAGTAATCGGTAAGGCCGTTGATAATCGGAATTGAGCCGTATTCCGCAAGGTCTTCAACTTCTTTTTGCTCAAAAGTTCTTATCATAATACCGTCAAGGTAACGGGATAAAACTCTTGCTGTGTCTTGTACAGGCTCGCCTCTGCCGATTTGAAGGTCGCGGTTAGAAAGGAACAAAGCCTGTCCGCCGAGCTGATACATGCCTGTTTCAAAGCTGACTCTTGTTCTTGTCGAACTTTTTTGGAAAATCATACCGAGTGTTTTGCCCTTGAGAATGTGGTGTTCGATTCCATTGTGATTTTCGTATTTAAGTTGGTCAGCCAAATTGAGAATATCAAGAATTTCTTCTTTGTCTAAATCTTGTAATTTGAGTAAATGCTTCATTTTTCTATTACCTCTTTCAATATTTTAAGTCCTTCGTTTAATTCGCCGAATGAAATGTTAAGAGCAGGGAGCAGTCTTACCTTGTTTTTGTGAGCCGTTAAAATAAGAAGTCCTTTTTGCAGGCATTCCTTTGCAATTTCTCCCGCATCTTTGTTTGTAAGAATACCGAGCATAAGTCCCATACCCGATATACTTTCAACATTTTTCCATTTTGAAATTTCATTAATTATGTATTTGCTTTTTTCGGATACCCCGATTAAAAAGTCATCGTCAAGTCGTTTTACAATGCTGATGGCTCCTGCTGCCGCAATCGGATTTCCGCCGAAAGTCGAACCGTGGCTGCCCGGTGAAACCGTATCTTTCAGTTTGTCACCGAATATAACCGCACCCATAGGCAAGCCGCCTGCAAGACCTTTTGCCGTTGATACAATATCCGGTTTAATTCCGAAGTTTTGGTAAGCAAAATATTTACCCGTTCTGCCGTTGCCGGTTTGAACTTCGTCAACAACCATAAGAATGTCTTTTTCATTTGCGATTTTTTCAATTTCTTTTACAAATTCCGGTGAAAGGTTGTTAACTCCGCCTTCGCCTTGAATGCACTCAAACATAATTGCACAAACATCGTCTGTTATCATTTCATTGAGCTTTTCAATATCGTTTGCAGGACAATACTTAAATCCCGGTGTAAACGGACCAAATGTTGTGTGAAAACAATCCTGACCCGTCGCCGCAAGAGTTGTGATTGTTCTTCCGTGGAACGAATCAACAAGTGTGATTATTGTTGAACGACCTTCGCCGTATTTATCAAAACTGTATTTTCTTGCAAATTTAATGGCACCTTCGTTTGCTTCCGCTCCCGAGTTGCCGAAGAAAACATTACACATACCTGTTCTTTCGCAAAGAAGCTCTGCAAGTTCCGCACAAGGTTCTGTGTAGTATAAATTACTTGTGTGCTGTACCTTAGTAAGCTGTTCCTCAACTGCCTTAACCCATTCGTCATCACAAATTCCGAATGCCGTAACACCGATTCCGGAGCCGAAATCTATGTATTTTTTGCCGTTCTCGTCATAAAGGGTAGAGCCTTTACCTTTTGAAAGACAAACATCAAATCGACCGTAGGAATGTGCCACAAATTGATTGTCAAGTTCTTTTGTGTTCATTATTTTACCTGCCTTTAAACATTGTTCCCATACCCTCATCGGTAAGAAGTTCAATAAGAATTGAATGCGGAACGCGTCCGT
Organism: uncultured Eubacterium sp.; assembly: GCF_934561735.1. Lineage (GTDB taxonomy): Bacteria > Bacillota > Clostridia > Oscillospirales > Acutalibacteraceae > Eubacterium_R. The sequence goes on along the minus strand of NZ_CAKTGT010000002.1, from coordinate 184,693 downwards.
CAATGATGAATGCCTTTGTGCATCCGTTTCTTATAGCCTGTGTCATAGAATCGATTTTAGGTATCATTCCGCCTTTGATAATACCGTCCGCAATAAGAGCCGGAATGTCGGAAATAAATACTTTTTGAATTTTAGAACTATCGTCATTTACATCTCTGAGAAGCCCAACAATATCTGTCATAGAAATGAGTGCTTCTGCCTTTAAGTCACCGGCAATTTGTGCGGCAACCGTATCGGCATTGATGTTGTAGCAATTACCGTGTTCATCATATCCTATTGTTGAAATAACCGGAATAAAGTTGTTTGCCAAAACTTCGCTGATAACTTCCATATTTGTTTCTGTTATCTCACCGACAAAACCGTGCTCGCTGTCAAGCGGTTTGCACTTTATCATATTTCCGTCCATACCGGAAAGTCCGATTGCATGACCGCCAAGGTTTCCGATTTGGCAAACAAGGTCTTTGTTGACTTTGCCTGCAAGAACCATTTGAACAACATCAACAGTTTCTTTGTCCGTTACTCTCAAACCGTCAACAAACTTGCTTTCTACTCCGATTTTATCAAGCGTTTTGTTTATTGCAGGTCCTCCGCCATGCACTAAAACTACTTTAATACCTACTGTTGTAAGAAGAACAAGGTCACGCATAACCGCTTCCTTGAGTTCGTCGTTAATCATAGCGTTGCCGCCGTATTTTACAACAATGGTCTTTTTTCTGTATTTTTGAATATGCGGCAAAGCCTCCGCAATAATATGAGCTTTGCTTTCATTGTCTATATTAGTGTTCATAGTTTGTTATCCTCCGTTTTATCAGGTGCGATAGTCGCCGTTAATTTTTACATAGTCGTATGTCAAATCACAGCCCCAAGCAGTTGCACTTTCGTTTCCGTCATTGAGATTAATGAGTACATATATTTCATCGTCAGATAAAACTTTTGCCGCTTCTTCCTCGCTGAACTCAATTCCCGCACCGTTTCTGCAAACCGATACAATCCCTTTTTCACTCTTCAAATCAACATCTACTTTGTTGATGTCAAATTCTGCATCGGCATAGCCTACCGCACAAAGAATTCTTCCCCAGTTAGCATCTTCTCCGAATATAGCGGCTTTAAAAAGGGAAGAACAAACAACACTTTTTGCCACCGTGATAGCTGTTTCTTTGTCCTTTGCACCTGATGTAATACATTCAATCAGCTTTGTTGCACCTTCGCCGTCTTTTGCGAGCATTCTCGTAAGATTTGCCATAACTTCGTATAATGCAGATTTAAATGTGTCAAATTCAGCACCGTGAGCAGTTATTTCTTCATTAAATGCCAAACAGTTTGCCATTAGGGTTACCATATCGTTTGTTGATGTGTCACCGTCAATCGAAAGGCAGTTGTATGTAACCTTAACGATTTCGGACAAAGCCTCTTGCAAAAGTTCTGCCGAGATTGCACAGTCTGTTGTGATAAAGTTGAGCGTTGTTGCCATGTTCGGGTGAATCATACCCGAACCTTTTGCCATACCGCCGATGTGACATTTTGTGCCGTTGATTTCAAATTCTACCGCATATTCTTTTTTTACCGTGTCGGTTGTCATAATAGCGGTAGCGGCTTCAAGATTTTTGTTATAGCAAAGTCCTTTTACCAAATCGGGAATACCGTCTTTAATCGGTTCAATCGGAAGAACCTGACCGATAACGCCTGTTGATGCAACTACAACCTGTTCTTTAGGAACATTAAGTTCATTTGCAAGCATTTCGCACATCATTTCTGCCTTTTCAACACCGTCTGCATTGCAGGTGTTGGCGTTCTTTGAATTTGCAATCACTGCAATAGCCTTGTTGCCGCTTTTTTCAAGATTTGCTTTTGTAACAAGTATCGGAGCACCCTTTACTTTGTTTTGCGTGTAAACGGCTGCCGTGTTGCATACTACATCCGATACAAAAATGCAAATATCATTTTTGTGTTTAGTGTCCGGAGTATCATTGGTAGGTCTTTTGATTCCACAGTAAGTACCGTTTGCCTTGAAGCCTTTTGCCGCACATATTCCGCCTTCAATTACTTTAAATTCCATATCTATTCTCCTAAGTTAAGTCCTGTTGTTTCATCAATTCCAAGCACGATGTTTAAGCATTGGATTGCCGCACCGCTTGCACCTTTACCCAAATTGTCAAAACGGGAAGTAATAAGAATTCGGTCATCGTTGCCGTTGATTTCTATTTCCATATCGTCACGGTTTTCAAAATTGTTTGAGCCTATCATCGTTGAAGAGTATCCTAAATCTCTTACTTTAACAAATTGTTCGCCGTCATAGTGCTTTTTAAATATCTCGCATATTTCGGACGGCGTATACTTTTTTGTAAGCATATCGCTGAAAAGAGGAATACTTACAACCATTCCTTGTGGATAATCACAAATATGAGGAGCAAAAAACGGGGTGTTGTCAAGACCGCTTATTGCTTTCATTTCTTTAAGGTGTTTATGCTCCTGAGTAAGCGCATATTGGCGAGGTGAGTCAAGTTCCGGATCTCTTTCGGCAGATTCGTATTGAGCAATTCCTTTTTTGCCGGCACCTGTGTATCCGCTCATTGCATAGCAGGTAACAGGATAGTCGCTTGGCATAACTCCCTCGGAAATAAGCGGGTAAACAATGCTGTTAAATCCGCTTGCATAACATCCGGGAACCGCAATTCTTTTTGAAGTTTTAATTTTATCTCTGAACTTTTTGTCAAGTTCAGGAAAACCGTATGCCCATTCGGGATTTGTTCTGTGAGCCGTTGATGTATCGATAATTACAACATTGTCGTTTTCAACAAGCTTCACAGCTTCAATGCTTGCTGCGTCCGGTAAGCATAAAAATGTAATATCCGATGAGTTTATCATCTTTGCTCTTTCGGCAGGATCTTTTCTTTTTGCTTCATCAATATGCAAAAGTTCAATGTCACTTCTGTTTTCAAATCTTTTGTATATTTTTAACCCGGTTGTACCTTGACTTCCGTCAATAAAAATCTTTTTCATAATACGCCTCTTATATTTAAAACTTAATTTATTATACTCTATCATTTTTCATTGTCAATAGGTATTCGAAAAAATGTAATAAATATACAGTAAAAAGAATATTTATACATAAAATGATACAAAAAAAGCAGTGTCATAACTGCTTTGTAATTCCAAAAGTATTGTCTTGCGAATCCTTAAAAAACGGAATGTGAACAGGAAAATATGTTAAAAACATAAACCCAATTGCAATTATCATTAAAAGAGCAAATGATATACCGTTAACAAGCCCATTTCCTTTGGAGCTTTTTATAATATTATAACTGATTATATAAGCCGCCAAAATTCCGATAAAAAAGCTTGCAATGTTTACAAATTCAAAATTTTTGCCGAACATACCGTTGCTGATATAAAAAACGGCAAGTGTGAAAAGCATTCCTGAAACAATACCGATTAACTTGGCAAAGTAAACATTAAATTTGTCTTGCGATAGCTTTATTGTTTCAATAAATGTCCATATCAGAAAAGGAAAAAACAAAAGTTTTAAATGTTCAAACGGACTTTCGTTTACGGGGCAGAACAGTCCTATAATAGAATTGTTATTTGACCATTCGTAAATGAAGTGCATTAATGTTCCGAGTACGGCGGAAAAAATATATCCGATTACCTCAAGTTTAAGTGTTTTTTTATTCATAATATCACCTATATTATGATATGATAAAAATAAAAAAATTATTATAATAAACAAAAAACAGACTGTCTGATGACAGTCTGCTATGGCGCAGAGGGTGGGATTCGAACCCACGTGGGCGTGAACCCAAACGGTTTTCAAGACCGCCTCGTTATGACCACTTCGATACCTCTGCGTAACTCGAATGCTTTGCTATATTATCATAACAGTTACAAAATGTCAAGTGTTTTTTTCAAATAATTTAATTTTATAATTTTGCTTGACATTTAGGTGTTTATATGGTAAAGTAATTTCTGCACTTAGGTGCAACAACTTGACAGGTAAAAACCAAGTTACACGCAGAAGTACTCAAGCTGGTGACGAGGCGCCCCTGCTAAGGGCGTAGGCCGGGAAACCGACGCGAGAGTTCGAATCTCTCCTTCTGCGCCAAGAAAGAAGTCTTATTTTTTAAGGCTTCTTTTTATTTTTGCGAGAGATGAGAACTCTGACTAATCCATTTGCGACGGTTTGCGAAGCAGAGGAGCAAGGATATATAAAAAAGGCTGCGAGAGCAAAGCTCTCGAATCTCTCCTTCTGCGCCAAGAAAGAAGTCTTAATTTTAAGGCTTCTTTTTATTTTTATATTAAAATTTGAAAAGCGAAATCTATATATAATTGGTATAGATTTTTATCGTATATTTTCTTAATAATAAAGTTTTAGTTAAGGTTATATTGGTACAAAATAAAGTTTTAGTTAAGATTTGAAAAAACTATTGACTTACCCTTTTAATGTGTTATTATTAGCGTAGAAATTGAAGAGAGGCAAATTATGAAAAAAGATATACTTATCATAACAAAAAATTTGTCAAAATATTATACTGTCGGTGATGAAACAATAAAGGCACTTGACGATGTAAATTTGGAAATTGAACGAGGGCAAATAGTTGCAATTCTCGGCACATCCGGTTCGGGCAAATCCACTCTCCTGAATATGCTTGCCGGTCTTGAACGACCGACAAAAGGAGAGGTTCATATCGGTAAGTTCAGAATTGACGAACTTACGGAAGAACAGCTTACAAAGTTTAGACAAAGGTATACAGGATTTATTTTTCAAGCATATAATCTTTTACCTACTTTAACGGCTCTTGAAAATGTGGCTTTTCCGCTGTGTTTTAGGGGTGTTGATAAGCAGATAAGAGAGAAGAAGGCTTTTGAGATGCTTAAGCTTGTAGGTATCGAAAAAAGATATAAGCATAAACCTGCCGAAATGAGTGGCGGTCAACAGCAAAGAGTCGGCATAGCAAGAGCACTGGTAACTGATCCGAGTATTATTTTTGCGGATGAACCGACGGGTAATCTTGACAGCCATACCACTCAAGAGGTTATGGAACTTATACGGAATATTGTCGATACCAGGCATAATACCGTTATTATGGTAACTCATGATAAAAATGTTGCCGCTTATGCCGATATTATAGTTAATATAAGTGACGGTAAAGTAATATCAAAAGAATACAAAAAGAATATGGAGAACTTAAAAGATGAAAAAAATTAAAAGTATATTATCTATTTTAATTGTTATAATTATGACGATGTCGGTGCAAACCGCTTTTGCGGCAGATAATGATGATGAACCTGTTACAGAAGCACAAGTGCCTAAAATTGTTTTTTCTGCCTTTAGTGTAGACAAATCAGCAATATATCAAGGCGATGTATTTACTGTTACCGCAACTGTTACAAATCCGAGAGGGTACAGTATTCAAGACGCTTCGTTTAAGTTTTCGGGCGGTGATGCTTTTTCTGTATACAGAGGTTCGGATACGGAATATGTTTCAAGCTTTAATTCAACCGCTTCCGTAAGCAAAGCTTTTATATGCAATAACGGTACCGCTGCCGGTTCACATCCTATTACGGTAAGCTGTACATACAGTTACAGTGGCGGAGAGAGCACGGTAGAAGCAAATTACAGTGTTATGACTTATTCGTATCCTTCAAGTGTAACCACTCCCGTTTTGGTTACATCGTACGATAAGTTTGACAATGACATCAAGCCGGGTGAAAAGTTTACTCTTGATTTTACTGTTGCCAATAAGAGTACAACATATGATGTAAAAAATGTTAATATTAAATTAAACGGCGGAGATGCTTTCAGCATTGTTAACGATGTTGATACTATTTACAGAAATTCTATTTCAAAAAACGGGAAAGCAAAATTTTCAAAGAAGTTTATTTGCAATAATTCCGTTTCGGCAGGAATGCATCCTATTTCAGTCAGCATTACATATGAATACACAAAGAGTGGAAATGTAGAACAGGGAACAGCCGAATCAAATTTTACAATTAAAACAGTCTCCAAAAAAGGCGGTTCATCGGTTGCTCTTACTCCTCGTCTTGTTATCGGTGGATTCAATTACGGAAAGTCATCAATTAAAGGCGGTAAAAAATTTACTTTGAATTTTTCCGTAAAAAATAACTCAAAATCAATCAAAGCAAAAAATGTTATTGTTAAGGTGTCCGGCGGCGACACATTTGTTGTTGCAGACGGTACAGATACAATTTCCGTTGATCATATAAACCCAAATTCTTCTGTAGGTGTTTCTAAAAAATTCAGTTGTCTTAATACCGCTCAATCGGGAGTTTATCCTGTTACCGCTTCTATTACTTATGAGTATGTTGAAGGCGGTCAAAAGCAATCGGGTACAGAAGAACTCACCATGAGTATTCCTGTTGTTCAGCCTGACAAGGTTATGTTTTCAAGCATTGACCTTGCCGATAAAACAATCAATACGGGTGATGAAACCGATTGTGCGTTCAGCATTGTAAATACAGGTAAAACCGTTCTTAATAACGGTAATGTTCGTGTTCTTGACGAGTCGGGTACAGAACTTAATTCATCTTATATAGGCACAATCGAGGCGGGTGCACAGTATTCAAGCAATTACAATTTGCCTATCACTTTGAATGAAGCAGGTGATTATAAGCTTACTTTGGTGTTTGAATATGAAAATGATAATGCCGATAAGAAAAAAATTAAGCAAACTTTTAAGGTAACTGTTCAGGATTATGTTGACCCGTTCCCGACTGACAATACAGACAGTACCGACGGAGATAAAACCGATGATACTTCAAATAATAAATCAAAAAAAATTATCGGTGCTGTTGCCGGTGTTGTCGGTGTGGCTGCGGTTGTAACGGTTATCGTTGTTGTTAAGAAGAAAAAGCATAAGAAAGGTAAGGTAGATTTTAATGAAGAAATCTGATCTTATTGCGATTGCTTGGCAGAACCTAAAAAACAGAAAAACAAGAACTATCCTTACTATTTGCGGTGTTGTTGTAGGTGCTTGTGCAATCATTATTATGCTTTCAATCGGGCTCGGTATTGACAAAATGATTACCGCTCAATACAAAAGTGATTCATCGCTTAATAAAATTTCAGTTTACTCAATGGATTCCGAAGACGGAACACAGTCTCTTCCGTTTGACGATACAGCGGTTAAATATTTTGAAGAAATAGACGGTGTAAAGTGTGTTGTTCCAATGCTTATGGTAGACAGTAATGTTGCTATCAATTGCGGTAAATATAGTTATACCGGTACGGTTTACGGTATGGATTTGTCGCAGATGGAAGCACTTGGATATAAACTTGCCGAAGGCGATTTTTCGGGAGTAGATAAGCCCAATTGTGCTTTCTTCGGCAAAGATTCCGTAACTAATTTTCAAGATGCTCAAGGCAATCAGGTTAATTTTACCTATGACAAAAACTATGAGGTTGATTCATGCGATATTGATGCCATGAAAAACACTTTTCTCATTTCTTCAAAGGCAAGTTCAGGCGATGACAGCGGTACAGCAACTGACAAATTCGGTAATAAACAAAAACTATATGTGTCCGGCGTTTTAAAGTCTGCTTCATCAATGGATTATGATTCGCAATATTCTGTTTTTATCAGTATGGATTTGGCGAAAAGACTTTTTCAGGAGAGTCAAATGTTGAATCCCGGTAAAAAAGAAAAAATGACATACAGCAGTATAAATGTTTATGTAGAAGATTCAAGCAAGGTGAATGATGTTAAAAAAGCTTTGCAAGATGTAGGCTATTCCTGTTCTACCGATGACGAAGCTCTTGAAAATTCCAAAAAGGTTATGAAAGTTGTTCAACTTGTTTTGGGTGCAATCGGTGCGGTTTCAATGTTTGTTGCATCATTTGGCATCAGCAACACAATGGTTATGTCTGTTTTTGAACGCCAAAAGGAAATCGGTATTCTAAAGGTTATCGGCTGCGAAATTAAGGATATAAAGGCAATGTTTCTTTATGAAGCGGCAATTATCGGCGGCATCGGCGGTGCTGTCGGTGTTACAATAAGTTATATTATATCAACAGCGGCAAATTTGATAGGGCGAGTGGTTATGAATCATATGGGCGGAGGCTCATTCTTGGGAATGGGTTCGGATGTTAAACTTACTTTGTCGTATATTCCGCCATGGCTTGCAATTTGCGGTGTGGTTTTTTCTGCAGGAATAGGTATACTTGCAGGCTTATCTCCGGCAAGAAAATCCGTAAAGGTAAGTGCTCTTACCGCTATTCAAAACTGAATAATATAAGAAAAAGTCCACCTTTGGGGCACACTACATAAAGAATAAATGCTCAAAAAATCAAATAAACAGCGAAATACTGCGTTAAATTTACAGTGAAGGCGGCAAGCCTGCCCTGTAAATTATGCCTTGTCTTTCATCTGTTTCTTTGGCTTTTTGAGTGCAGGGCAGTTTAAGCAAACTGATTTTGTTCAGTGTGCATTAACAAAATCCCGTCAATACTTGCGTATTAACGGGATTTTTTAATAGTGCAATGGGCAAAACTCAGAAAGCTTAAACCAATTACTTCCTTATGCAGTGTGCCCCTTTCGATGGACTTTTTTGTTATATCTATTTATTCTTCGGTTCTTTTTGCAAAACATTCGCTGCAATATACAGGTCTGCCGTCAGTTGGCTTAAACGGTACTTTACAGCTTTTTCCGCATTCTGCACATGTAGCATCGTGCATTTCCTTAGGACCCTTAGCGGCTTGCTTTTTTGCGTCACGGCAAGCTTTACAACGCTGTGGTTCGTTTACAAAACCTTTTTCTGCATAAAATTCCTGCTCGCCGGCAGTGAAAACAAACTCATTGTGGCAATCCTTGCACACCAGTGTTTTATCTTCGTACATGTTTCTTCCTACCTCTCTATAGATTTGCCTGGGATAATTATTCAAAAAGCAACTCCCTCGAGTTTCTTACGAATACGTTGTATGGCGTTGTCGATAGCTTTGGTGTTTTTGTCAAGTTTATCGGCAATTTCGCTGTATGTACATCCTACAATATACAGTCTTAAAACTTCATTTTCAAAGCTTGAAAGTTCTTCGTAAAGCACTTGACTGAGATTTGATACACTTTCTTTTGCAAGATATTCATCCTCGGCACTGAGATGTACAACATCATCAAAATAATCATCTTCAATAGACACAAGGCTCGATTGAGGAATATCTTTTAGCCGAGATACTTTTCTTAAAGCCGATTGTATCGAATTGTTAATGCAATGTCCTGCATATGTGCCGAATGATGCACCTTTTTCTTCTCTGTAAGAGTTAATTGCCGCCAATAATCCTATCATACCTTCCTGAACCAGGTCATCCTTTTCAAGAGGTGAGTTGATATATTTCATTGCTATTGCTTCAACAATAGGCTTGTATCTGTTTATCAACTCGGTAGTGGCATCTTCGCTTTTGCGTAAAGTGAGGAGGTCTTTGTCCGATTTTTTGTTTATATCAGCCATTTTGCCTCCAAATCCACTTTTAATTAACATCTATTTAATATTATAATAAACTATTGGTTACTTACTGTCAACAAAAATCATTTGCTTTATTCAAAAAATGTATTATTTCTACAAATTTAGTAACAAAATTTATACATTAAATCTAAAGAGAACAATATCACCGTCGTTCATAACATAATCTTTGCCTTCGCTTCTTACAAGACCTTTTTCTTTTGCAACGGTCATTGAACCGCAAGCCATAAGGTCGTCAAACGACACAACTTCAGCTCTGATGAAACCACGCTCAAAGTCGGTGTGAATTTTGCCGGCTGCCTGAGGAGCTTTTGTTCCTTTTTTGATTGTCCACGCTCTTACTTCAGGTTTGCCCGCCGTAAGATAGCTGATAAGACCTAAGAGGGAATAACTCTTTTTAATCAAACGGTCAAGACCGGATTTTTCAAGTCCCATATCTTCAAGGAACATTTCTTTTTCATCAGGGTCAAGTTCTGCAATCTGTGCTTCCATTTCGGCACAAATCGGGAACGTTTCCGCGCCTTCTTGTGCTGCAATTTCCTTAACGATATTGTAGAATTTATTGTTGTCAATTCCGTCTGCAAAGTCATTTTCGCCCATATTACAGGCATAAATTACAGGCTTGATTGTGAGAAGTGCAACATCTTTGAGATATTCTTTTTCTTCTTCGGATATTTCGCATGCTCTTGCTGTTTTGCCTTGTTCCATCTCTTTTACAAGTCTTTCAAGAAAATCGACTTCGCCGGCGAGTTTTTTGTCGCCCTTCATCGCCTTTCTTCTGTTGTCAAGGCGTCTTGAAAGAATGTCAAGGTCAGAGAGAATAAGTTCAAGGTTAATTGTTTCGATATCCCTTGCCGGGTCTATATTACCGTCAACATGGGTAATGTCGTCGTTTTCAAAGCATCTTACAACATGTATAATGGCGTCAACTTCCCTGATGTGAGAAAGGAACTTGTTGCCGAGTCCTTCGCCTTGGCTTGCACCTTTTACAAGACCTGCAATGTCAACAAATTCGATTGTAGCCGGTGTAAACTTATCAGGCTGATACATTTCGGCAAGTTTGTCAAGTCTTTCATCCGGCACGCTTACCATGCCGATATTTGGCTCAATGGTACAGAAAGGGTAGTTTGCACTTTGTGCACCTGCGTTTGTAATTGCATTAAAAAGAGTACTCTTTCCTACATTAGGCAATCCAACCATTCCTAATTTCATATATATAAACTCCTTTATGTAAATTTATTCTGCATTATTATATAACATTATAAATATTTTTACAAGAGTAAATATATCTTGACATTGGGCTTTATATGGAATAAAATATTAACTAATATTTTTAAATAAATAGTAACTATTATGAGGGAGGGGCATTATGGAACTTAACGGCTCACAAATTGTACTTGAAGTTCTTAAAGAACAAGGTGTAGATACTATATTCGGTTATCCGGGCGGTACTATCCTTAACATTTTTGATGAACTTTATAAGTACGGCGATACTTTTAATCATATATTAACTGCTCATGAGCAGGCTGCCGCACATGCTGCCGATGGCTATGCAAGAGCAACGGGTAAGGTCGGCGTCTGCTTTGCAACATCCGGTCCGGGTTGTACAAACCTTGTTACAGGCATTGCAACTGCATATATGGACAGCGTGCCTGTTGTTGCAATTACTTGCAACTATGCAACATCCGGTCTTGGCAGAGATTCGTTCCAAGAGGTTGATATTTGCGGCATCACCATGCCAATTACAAAACATAATTTTCAAGTAGAAAAGGTAGAGGATTTGGCGGATATTATTCGCCGTGCATTCAAAATTGCACAGACAGGTCGTAAGGGCCCTGTACTTATTGATATTCCAAAAGATATTACTGCGGCTTCTTGTGAATATACAAAACAGGATAAAGTTGTTCCGGAAAAGGCAAAATCACCAAAAGAGTCTTGCTTTAACAGAGCGGTTGAACTTCTTAACAGTGCTAAAAAGCCTGTTATTTACTGCGGCGGTGGCTCTGTTTCTTCTGATGTAGGTCAAGATCTTATCAAATTTGCCGAAAAAATAGATTGTCCTGTTGTATCATCTCTTATGGGACTCGGCGCATTTCCGTACAATCATCCGCTTCACCTCGGACTTATCGGTATGCACGGACATTATCAATGCAACAAAGCCGCTCACGATTGTGATGTGCTTATTGTTTGCGGTGCAAGATTCAGCGACCGTGTTGCAGGCAACAGAGCAAAGTTTGCTCCAAATGCGGAAATTTTACATATTGATATTGACGCTGCCGAAATGGACAAGAATATTGTTTCAAATTATCATCTCCGCGGTGACCTTGCAGAAATTATTCCTATGCTTACCGAAGCTGTTAATAAGCAAGACCACAGTGAGTGGAGGGCGGAAATTAAAGGTTTTTCAAGACCTTTCAAGCAACTTCAAATCGGCGATTATGTAAATCCGCAAACTTTGATTGAAAAAATTGACGAAAAAACACCTGAAGATACTATTGTTGTTACCGATGTAGGTCAACATCAGCTTTGGGCTGCTCAATTTTATAAATACAAAATGCCTCGTACTCTTTTGTCATCCGGCGGTTTGGGCACAATGGGTTATTCAATGGGTGCCGCAATCGGCGGTCAGGTAGGTTGTCCGAATAAAACCGTTGTTATGTTTGCGGGTGACGGCGGCTTCCATATGAATTTGGCAGAACTTTGCACAATGAAGTCTTATAATATTCCTGTCAAGATGTTTATTATGAATAATACCGTTCTCGGTATGGTTCGTCAGTGGCAAAAGCTTTTCTATGAAAACAGATTTTCTGATACAGACCCTAACAGAGCAACTGATTTTGTCAAAGTTGCAGAGGCATTTGGCGTTAAAGGACTTCGTATAAATACAAATGATGAAATTGACAGTGTCCTTGATGAAGCGTTTTCATATAACGGACCTGTACTTGTTGATTGCAGAATCAGCAAGGATTCCAATGTACTTCCTATGATTCCTCCGGGAGGAGCTCATACGGATATTATCGAAGAATTTAATTAAGGAGGACTTCGGCTATGAAAGAAAAGTTGATTTTATCGGTTCTCGTAGATAACGAAAGCGGTGTTCTTCAAAGAGTTGCAAGCCTTTTTTCAAGAAGAGCTTATAATATTTCTTCGCTTACTGTTAGTGAAACAGAGGATGAAAAGTTCTCTCGTATGACTATTGAAACATATACAGAACCTGAAAATTTCAGACAGATTAAGCGTCAGCTTTTGAAACTTGAAATTGTTAAAAAGGTTTCTGAGCTTACAGCTCAAAACTCTGTTTCGTCAGAGCTCCTTTTGGTAAAAGTTCATGCAGAAGGCATTGAACAAAAAAATGCTCTTTTGGAACTTAATGCCTCTTACGGTTCAAGAGTTCGTGATATTTCTCTTGAAACATTTACTCTTGAATATACCGGTCAGGGTGAAACGATTGATAATTTTATTAAAGAACTTGAAGAAAAATTCGGTATTGTAGAACTTGCAAGAACAGGTATAACATCTCTTCAAAGAGGTGAAGGTTCGTTTACCGAAGATATATAAGGAGGCAAAATTATGGGAATGACAATGACCCAAAAGATTTTGGCGGCTCATGCAGGTCTTGACAGCGTTGTTGCAGGACAGCTTATTGAGGCAAATCTTGATATGGTTCTCGGTAATGATGTTACTTCTCCTGTAGCTATAAATGAAATGAACAAGTTCGGTAAAAAGTCCGTATTTGATAAAACAAGAATTTCTCTTGTTATGGATCATTTTACGCCGAATAAGGATATTCAATCTGCCGAAAACTGCAAACAGGTTCGCCAATTTGCAAAATCATTCGGTATTACACATTACTTCGATGTAGGCAATATGGGTATTGAACATGCTCTTTTGCCCGAGCAGGGTATTGTTACTTGCGGTGACTGCATTATCGGTGCGGATTCACACACTTGTACATACGGTGCTCTCGGTGCTTTTTCAACAGGCGTCGGCTCAACCGATATGGCTGCCGGTATGGTTACAGGCAAGGCTTGGTTTAAAGTTCCGTCTGCTATCAAGGTTGTTATCACAGGCAAAAAGCACGGATATATTTCGGGTAAGGATGTCATTCTTCATCTTATCGGCGAAATCGGTGTTGACGGTGCTCTTTATAAGTCACTTGAGTTTACGGGTGACGGCATTAAAGAACTCTCTATGGATGACAGACTTTGCATTTCAAATATGGCAATCGAATGTGGTGCAAAGAACGGAATTTTCCCTGTTGATGACATCACACTTGAATATGTTAAAGGCAGAAGCGAAAGAGAATATAAGATCTTTGAGGCTGACGCAGATGCAGAATATGAAAGAACAATCACCATTGACCTTTCAACCCTCAAATCAACTGTTGCATTTCCTCATCTTCCTGAAAACACAAAAACATTTGACGAGATTGACAGAATTGATATTGACCAGGTTGTAATCGGCTCATGTACAAACGGCAGAATGGAAGATATGCGTGTTGCCGCCGAAATTCTCAAGGGTAAAAAGGTTGCCGACGGAGTTCGTGTAATCGTTATTCCTGCAACTCAAACAATTTACCTTAATTGCGTTAAAGAAGGTCTTGTAGAGGCGTTTATCGAAGCTGGTGCTATTGTATCAACACCAACTTGCGGACCGTGTCTTGGCGGTCATATGGGTATTTTGGCTGCCGGTGAAAGAGCAGTTTCAACTTCAAACAGAAATTTTGTAGGCAGAATGGGTCACACAAAATCGGAGATTTACCTTGCTTCTCCTGCAGTTGCTGCTGCATCTGCAATTAAAGGCTATATTGCTGACCCTGAAACTTTATAAGGAGGTATATATTATGAATGCTAAAGGCAGAGTACATAAATTCGGAGATAATGTTGATACCGATGTTATCATCCCTGCAAGATACCTCAATCGTTCTGATGAAGAATGGCTTGCTTCTCACTGTATGGAGGATATTGATGCAGATTTTGCAAAGAATGTAAAAGCGGGCGACATTATGGTTGCCGAAGCTAACTTTGGCTGCGGTTCGTCAAGAGAGCACGCACCTATTGCCATTAAAGCATCGGGCATTTCTTGTGTAATTGCATCAACTTTTGCAAGAATTTTTTACCGCAATGCAATTAATATCGGTCTTGCTATTCTTGAATGTGATGAGGCTGCAAAAGATATTAAAGACGGTGACGAAGTCGAGGTTGATTTTGACAGCGGTGTTATCTCAAATATCACAACGGGCAAAACTTATCAGGCACAGCCTTTTCCTCCGTTTATTCAAAATATTATTAAAAACGGCGGATTAATGAATTCAATTAAGTAAGGACATTTTTATGGATATTTTTGAAATAACTGATGATTCTGTTAATAAAGCATGGTCGGGTACAGACGGTTATTGCTTTTCAATGAATGATTACACTCTTAAAAATATGAGTGAACTTGCAGATAACAATATTCCCGACAATGTTTCAAAATCACAAATTATGGTTACTCTCGGATATGTTCCTTATGTGACTGTCAACGATGTTGAGATAATGCGTGCTTTTATTGAAACTATTAACAATAAGAAACTTAAAGGTGTTTTTGAAAAGGTAGAAGATAAAGATTATGTTGAAACCTTTTGGAAATACTGCAATATTTATCCTGAAATTCGTGACAGCTACGGCGATTTTGAGCATAACTTTGTTAAAAATAAAATCGTTGATTGGTGCAAGGAAAACGGCATCAATTACAAATTAAAATAGTTTAATTTTAAGGAGTCGATTTATCGGCTCCCCAGCGTGTCGAAAAAGTGTTTTCGACACGCTGGGGGCTATTGAGAAAGGTTCTGAATTTCGTTTTCTTGGGAAGGAAGATGTACGATGGTACCTCGACTGAGCAAAAAACGAAAAACGCCAAAAGTGTTGCAAACTCGATGTTTGCGGCACTTTTCTTTAAATAGTATTATTGAAACAATAAGGTTTCGGGATAGGCAAGCCTATCCCCTACAAAATCACGCTGAAATAATTTTGGCGTGCTTTAGGGGCTTTATCAATAGTCTAGGGAGTCGATTTATCGGCTCCTTTTTATTACAATATTGTAATGGAAGTGCAATATATAATATGTTATTATATTTATAACAAAATATAATGAGGTGCATTATGGATATATTTTTGTTAGAAGATGACGATGCAATTGCAATGGGCTTGTCATATTCCCTCGAAAATGAGGGATATACCGTAACCGTTGCAAAAAGCGTTTCTCAAGCACTCGAAATAATAAACCAAAAGAATTTTTCAATGTATTTGCTTGATTTAACCTTGCCTGACGGAAGCGGATATTCCGTTTGCAAAAGAATCAAGGAAATAGGCGATTTTCCTGTTATATTCCTTACGGCTTATGATGACGAGGTAAATGTTGTTATGGGTTTTGAACTCGGTGCCGATGATTACATCACAAAGCCGTTTAGACTTAAAGAACTTCTTGTCAGAATTAAGAGTGTGTTCAGACGATACAACAATGACAGCACTGACGGTAAAATAAAAGTTAAAGATTTGGTCGTTAATACAAATGAAGCAAAAGTTTACAAAAACGGCAACGAAATTGTCTTGACTGCAATGGAATACAGACTGCTTCTTATTCTGCTTAATAATAGAGGCTGTGTACTTTCACGCACACAGCTTTTGGAGAATATATGGGATGTTGCGGGTGACTTTGTTGAGGACAATACCTTGACCGTGTACATCAAACGGCTTCGTGATAAAATTGAGGAGAATCCAACCGAACCTGAATATATAAAAACAATCAGGGGTCTTGGATATATTATTGAAAATGAATGATAAGGAAATAAAAATAGTATTAATTGTATCGTCGGTTTTGACTGCCGTGCTTTCTGTTATATGTGCTTTTTTCAGCAAGATATGTGCTGTTTTATGCTTGGTACTTGGCATAATTTTGATAATGATTTTTGCTGTTGTTACAAAACGCAGATATAAAAATCTAAATGACCTTAACGATTACCTTTCGCTTGTTTGCAAGGGCATATATGATATGAATATTGACGACAACACCGAGGGCGAATTATCAATATTAAAGAATAATTTGTATAAGGTAATCACACTGTTACAAAGTCAAAATGAGTATTTGAAAAATGACAAATTGTATCTCGCAGATTCAATTGCCGATATATCGCATCAACTCAAAACTCCGCTTACATCAATGATGGTGATGTGTGAACTCTTGGAAAATGAAGAAAATCCCAATAAACGCCGGGAGTTTGTTGCAGTTATCAACCATCAGCTGTCAAAAATGAAGTGGTTAATTACCAATATTCTCAAAATTTCAAAGCTTGATGCAGACGCAACCGAATTTAAAAGAGAAGAAGTCAGTATATCAAAAGTGCTTGATGACAGTTTAAAACCGTTTGTTTTGACCGCAGAACTAAAGAATATCACTATTCAAAATAATACAAATGATTTTGTCTTTAACGGTGATGAAAGCTGGACGGTTGAAGCGGTTTCAAATATTGTGAAAAACTGTCTTGAACACACAAATGACGGCGGAAAAATCATTATTGCAAGTGACTCGACCAACCTGTACAATAAGCTGACAATTTCCGATAACGGTTGCGGAATCGCAGAAGAAGATTTGCCGCATATATTTGAGCGTTTTTATCACGGCAAAAATTCATCAAAGGACAGTGTTGGTATTGGCTTGGCACTTGCAAAAACCGTCTTTGAAAAAGAAAATGCCTCCGTTTCGGTTGAAAGTGAGCAGGGCATAGGCAGTGTTTTTGAAATAAGGTTTTATAAATCCGTTGTTTAGTGACATAACTGTAATTTTTATGTCACGGCATTGTAATTCTCGTTTTATAGAATAGGGCACGAAAGGAGAGAAATGTATGAATATTCTCGAAGTAAAAAATCTATCAAAAATCTACGGCAAGGACGAAACAAAGGTCGTTGCACTTGATAATGTGTCTTTTTCTGTAAAACAAGGTGAATTTGTTGCAATTATCGGTCCGTCTGGTTCAGGTAAATCTACTCTTTTGCACATCCTCGGCGGAGTTGATGTGCCGACAAAGGGAAGTGTTATAATCAACGGAACCGATATTTCGACCCTTGATGAAACAAATCTTGCAATTTTTCGTCGCAGACAAATCGGACTTATTTATCAATTCTACAACCTCATTCCGATTTTGACGGTTGAGGAAAACTTGACCCTCCCGCTGTTGTTAGACGGCAGAAAGCCAAATCAAAAAATCATTGATTCTCTCGTGAAAACTCTCGGTCTTGAAAACAGATTGAAGCATTTACCGAGCCAGCTTTCGGGCGGTCAGCAACAGCGTGTTTCCA
The DNA here is from genome assembly GCF_934561735.1 of uncultured Eubacterium sp. GTDB lineage: Bacteria > Bacillota > Clostridia > Oscillospirales > Acutalibacteraceae > Eubacterium_R. The sequence goes on along the minus strand of NZ_CAKTGT010000002.1, from coordinate 166,892 downwards.
TCGGCAGAGCGTTGATGAACAATCCTGCTCTTATGCTTGCCGATGAGCCGACAGGTAATCTTGACAGTGAAAACACAAAAGAAATTATTTCACTGCTCAAAAAATTTAATAAAGAGAATAACCAAACTCTTATTGTCATAACTCACGATGAAAGAATTGCACTTGCAGCCGACAGAGTTATTGCTATTGAGGACGGCAGAATTACAAGAGATGAGGTGAAAACGGATGAATATCGTTAACAAACTCACTCTCCGTCATCTCAAAGAAAACAAGGGCAGAACTCTTGTAACAACTTTTGGAATTATTGTTTCGGTTGCAATGATAACCGCTGTTTTTGTTGCTATGGCATCTTTTATGCAGTTGTTTGCCGATGTTTCGATTGTGTCAGACGGCAATTATGTTGCACAACTGAATGATGTAAAATCATCAAGCCTTGACGAACTTTATAAGGACGAAAGAATCGAAACCGTCGGTTTGTGTGATGAAAACTATAAGCAGTTCAAAATTGACAACGGCAAGTCCGACAGGCTCGCAACAGGCTCAATCGGTGCTTGTGATGACGGATATTTTAAAATGTTCATTCAGGCTGATTACGACGGAACTTTGCCAAAAACAAGTGAAGAAATCGCTGTGCAAAGCGATTTTATCGAAAATAACGAACTTGATTGGCAGGTTGGTGATATTGTTTCTATCCCGTGCGGTACAAGAATTATGAGGGATAAAGACGGTGAATTTGATGTCACCGGTGCATATTCAAAAGGCGAAAAGTTTGCTCGACAAGAGGTTAAACAATACAGAATAACTGCGATACTTCATGAAAATAATCCCACTTCCAAGTTTGCACTTTTAACTTATTCGGATGATTTAAAGGCAAATCCGACTGTCGCTTTTCAGCTTAAAACTCTTAACAGCAAGTCTTTGGATGTTGTGAATAGTATTATTGATAAGGCAAATCCCGGTGCAAGCACGGTGAATACGGAATTGCTTTATTCCAACTTTTCATATTCAAGTGATAGCTTTATGGCGATGATTTTACCTCTTGTTGTTATTTTACTTGTTATAATTATGGTTGCTTCCGTTGTTCTTATTTATAATGCTTTTGCAATGTCGCTTTCAGAAAAGGTAAAGTATCTCGGTATGCTTTCGTCAGTAGGTGCTACCAAGCGACAAAAACGACTTTCCATATATTATGAGGGATTTATTCTTGCACTGTTTGGTATTCCGCTCGGTATCGGTGCAGGTGTTGCCGGCATCGGTATAACACTTAAAGCACTTGGCAAAAAAATTATTTCTACTTCAATGCTTAACGGTGTAACCGAACAAAATGTTTCAATGAAAGTCGTATTCCCGATTTGGGCGGTTTTGATTGTCTTGGGATTGAGTATAATAACAATTTTGATTTCTTGCTCAATTCCGGCTAAAAAGGCTTCAAAAATTTCCACAATTTCTGCTATCAGACAATCTGATGAAATTAAGGTTAAAGCAAAGACGCTCAAATGTCCGAAATATATCAAAGCAATTTTTGGTTACGAAGGCGAACTTGCATATAAAAATCTCAAACGAAACGGCAGAAAAGCAAGAGTAATTACCGTTTCAATCGCACTTTCCATTGTTTTGTTTTTGAGTTGCAATTATTTTTGTGATATTTTTGCAAACGAAACGGTAGGGCAGGAGTCAATGCCTTATCAAATCGGCGTTTATCTTGATGATACAAATCGTGAAAGTGCAATTAAAGAATTTGAAAATGTTGATGGCATTGACGATATGTATAGTGCAACAAACATTTATTATTCGGTTCAAAAAAACAGTAATTACAGAAATAATTTCAAAATGTTTACCGATGATAAAAAGCTTACCAACGCTTACAGTCGTGAGTTTTCGAACAGATTTGCTGTTCAAATAAATATGCTTGATGACGATATGTTTAATGAACTTTGTGATAAAAACGGTATTGACAGCAAGGCGTATTTTAATTCAAACAATAAGTGTAAATTGCTGTTGATGAACAATGTTTCGCACACCGCAAGCGGCAAAAAAGTGTTCACCGATAATATTCTCGGCTCAAGTTTTAAGGAAGCATATTATCCGGAAGATAATCTTCAGTTTGAAATTACGGATTTTGTTAAATACAGCAACACAAAGCCTTGCAATTTGAATAAAATCGGCGTTATTTCACTGTATATGCCGTATTCACAGCTTGTAAAAGTTTGCAAGAACATCAACGCAAACGACAATCAACTTTCAAACTATGTTTTGGGAATAGAAACAACCGACCATCAGAAAGTTACAGAAAAGCTGAATACAATATCCGATGACGGGAAAAATTCCAACTTTACAGTTGTTGATTTTTCGGAACAAATGCAAGCATTTGAAGCTATTGCTTTGGTAATTCAGGTGTTTGTTTACGGCTTTGTTGCATTGATTTCGCTAATTACAATATTTAATATTATCAACACGATTTCTTCGGGTATTGCATCTCGTAAAAAGGAGTTTGCAATGATGAAATCTGTCGGAATAACACCAAAAGGCTTTAACAAAATGATTATGCTCGAAAGTGCTTTTTACGGAATAAAGGCTGTAATTTTCGGCTTGCCGATAAGTGCGCTGATTTCTTTCGGTATGCACATGGTTTTGAATAACAGCACAACAACATTTTCAATAGATTATGTGTTGTACTTAATTGTCGCACTTGTTGTGTTTGCAATCATCGGTATGACAATGATTTATTCAGTCAAAAAAGTCCAGCAAAACAATATAATCGAAACCTTAAAAGAAGATATAAACTAAAAATTTATTTAATTCATCAGTATAAAATAAGCCTCCAATGGTAGAATGAAATTTACCGTTGGAGGTTTATTTGTAATGTAATTGAAGGTCCTTTTTAATATTTAAATCCGATTGTATTTATAGTGTTAATTGATTTAATTTTATATGCTTTATAATGCTAAAAAGTTATAATGGATTAATTTATGACTATTATATTATCAGATGTCGCTTCTTGTATCGAAACACAAAGACATCCATTATCTAAATGATCATCGGTACTTAAATCTGACCAATGGCCTGCACCTTTAATAACACCCTCAATATATAATTTGTCACCGATATTAATTCTATTAAAAGCATATTCATCATTATTAGTAATAGTCAGTAATATATCCGATTTAAATTTAACAAAAGTCATAGAGGCTCCACTGTAAAATTTTCTATTAATATCTACAACTTCATAAGTAAAGGAAATTGGCACGTTCTTGTATTTTTGATTAAATGCATTTATTTCAGTTACATTTTTGCAAGCTTCATATTCATCAAATAGTTGATTATAAGTAATATTTTCATTTCCGATTGATAAGTTTATTCTTCCATTGATTTTGTTACCAATATATTCATTGCACCAAGGATACCACAAATATGTTATAACAGATAAAATAATCAACAGCCTAAAATAAAACTTTATTTTTTTGACTTTTTGTTTTGCTCCACATTTTGGACAAATGTCTGCGGTTTTAGAAATCTCTGCTCCACATGTTTTGCATTTCGTAATTTTTTTCATTATTGTAATTCTCCTTATCTAAAATAAAAAATGCGCACAGCCGAAGCCATACGCACAAAAAACACATAGCTCAACTGTCGCCAAACACATCACATATATACACGCGGTAAAGTATGCAAATTAAGAGCATGCATTTTTATCTAAAGACAAAAATAGCATACCTATACCGCCGTTAAATATTCACTTGTGATGTATTTGGCAATTTCAGTTTAGCACATAATCAATAAAAATGCAAGAAATATAAGCATAAGAAAAAGACGACTTGATTGTTCTTTAATCAAATCGTCTTTAAATAATTATTATTTTTTGATTTGGTGCACAAATTTTTCAAGTTCAACAATGTTGAATGTGTAGTTATTTGAATCCGTACCTGGTATGTAGTATCGTGCTTTCAATTCTCCGCCGAGAGGGGAGAATAACTGCTTGATACTGTTTGACATATAGTTTGCACATTCTCTTGCGTTTGTTCCGCTTGTGATTACAAGACCTACACTCTTTTGTTTGCCTATAGGCTCGCTGTCGCCACGCAGATATTTTGCACTGCAAAAGCGTTGAAATCTGTCCATAAGGGCCTTTAGAGGAGCAGGAAAGAAGTTGTTGTACATCGGAGAAAGAATTGCGATATAGTCAGCTTCTTTCAAATCCAAAAAGAAAAAGTCAAGGTCCTTGTTTGCACAGCCGTTGTGCATTTCACAATATCCGCACGCTTTGCATGGCAAAGGGTCAAGTTTGTATACATTATATTCCTTTGTTTCGCAATCGATAAAATAAGGCTTAATTTGCTTTAAAACCTCTGCACAAACTCCGTTTTCCCTTGGAGAAGCATTAATAATTAATAATTTTTTCATTTCATCACCAAAGGGTATTATATATTTTTACATATAATATGTAAAGTATAAATTGACAAATTGATATTTTGTGTATATTATTTATGTGGAAGGTGATTACTCGGTAATCATATTAACACAGTAGGCTTTTGCGGCTGATTGCCTTTGTGTTATTATTGCAAAATTCAGAAACGAGGTAAAAATGACTCAATACAATGTGACAGGTATGAGCTGTGCGGCTTGTTCTGCAAGAGTGGAAAAAGCAGTTAGTTCGGTTGACGGAGTTTCTTCTTGTTCTGTAAATCTGTTGACAAACTCAATGGGCGTAGAGGGCACCGCAACATCAAAAGAAATTATTGAAGCGGTGGAAAAGGCAGGATACGGAGCTTCGCTTAAAACAAAAAACAAAAAAGCTAAAAGTAATTCCGATGATGAACTGAAAGATACCCAAACACCGAAATTGGTTAAGCGACTTGTAGCGTCTTTGGTGTTCCTTGCACCGCTTATGTATATCTCTATGGGGCATATGATGTGGGGCTGGAAACTCCCGAGTTTTATGGAAAACAACCATATTGCCATGGGACTTGCACAAATGCTTTTTGCAATTATCATTATGGTGATAAATCAAAATTTCTTTATCAGCGGTTTTAAGGGTCTTATCCACAAATCACCAAATATGGATACGCTTGTTGCTCTCGGAAGCGGTGCTTCGTTTGTATACAGCACCTATGCGCTTTTTGCAATGACGGTTGCACAAACAAAAGGCGATATGTCTGCGGTTATGTCATATATGGATGATTTCTACTTTGAATCCGCAGCCATGATTCTTGCCCTGATTACAGTCGGCAAAACTCTTGAAGCATATTCCAAAGGAAGAACAACCGATGCGTTGAAAGGCTTGATGTCGCTTTCTCCGAAAACTGCAAATGTTATTCGTGACGGCAAAGAAATAACGGTTGATATTGATGATGTTTCTGTCGGTGATGTTTTTGTTGTCAGACCGGGCGAAAGTGTTCCTGTTGACGGAGTAGTTATTGACGGCGAAAGTGCTGTTGATGAATCTGTACTCACGGGTGAGAGTTTGCCTGTTGACAAAACAGTTAACGATAAGGTCACATCAGCCACTATCAATAAATCGGGCTTTTTGAAATGCAAGGCTACGAGAGTCGGCGAAGATACAACATTGGCACAGATAATCAATCTTGTGTCGGATGCTTCGGCTACAAAAGCACCTATTGCAAAACTTGCCGACAGAGTGTCCGGAGTGTTTGTTCCGAGTGTTATTGCTATTGCGATTATCACTTTTATTGTGTGGTTGATTGTGCCAAAACCGTTTGGATATGCACTCAGCAGAGCAATCAGCGTTTTGGTTATCAGTTGTCCTTGTGCTCTTGGATTGGCAACTCCTGTTGCAATTATGGTCGGCAACGGCAAGGGTGCAAAAAACGGTATTTTGTTCAAAACCGCCGTCTCTCTTGAAGAAGCAGGCAAAACTCAAATTGTTGTTCTTGATAAAACAGGAACTATAACCGAGGGCAAACCGAAGGTTACCGATGTAATTCCTGTTGGCATATCTGAAAACGACCTTTTGCAACTTGCTTATTCACTCGAAATAAAAAGCGAACATCCGCTTGCAAAGGCGATAGTGGAAAAAGCCGAAGAAATGCAAATTTCATCGCTTGATATTAAAGATTTTGAATCTAAAACAGGCAACGGCTTGTGCGGAACTTTGGAAAATTCTAAGATATATGCGGGCAGTTCAAAGTATATTTCAACTGTTTGTGATATTTCATCAGTTAAAAATGATATTGAAAAATTGTCAAATGACGGCAAAACTCCGTTGCTTTTTGCAAAAGACGAAAAGCTGATTGGTGTTATTGCTGTTGCCGACACAATCAAAAAAGACAGCCCTGAAGCAATCAAGCAACTTAAAAATATGGGAATAAGGGTTGTTATGCTCACAGGCGACAACAAACGCACGGCTGACGCAATCGGCAAGCAAACAGGCGTTGATATGGTTATATCCGATGTTTTGCCTGACGGCAAAGAAGCAGTTGTGAAAAAGCTTCAATCATTTGGCAAGGTTGCTATGGTTGGTGACGGTGTAAATGACGCTCCGGCACTCACAAGGGCGGATGTCGGCATTGCCATCGGTGCAGGTGCGGATGTTGCGGTTGACAGTGCAGATGTTGTTTTGATGAACAGCAAGCTATCGGATGTTTGTTCTGCAATCAGGCTCAGCAGAAAATCGCTTACAAATATTAAAGAAAATCTGTTTTGGGCTTTTATTTATAATATTATAGGTATTCCGTTGGCTGCCGGTGTGTGGATTCCAATCACAGGATGGACACTTAACCCGATGTTCGGTGCGGCTGCGATGAGTCTTTCAAGCTTTTGCGTTGTTATGAATGCGTTGAGGCTTAATTTTGTGAATGTAACAAGTCCAAAAAAAGATAGAAAAATCAAAGAAGTAAATATAGATTATACGGAGGAATTTAAAATGACAAAGACAATTAAAATTGACGGAATGATGTGCCCGCATTGCGAGGCTGCCGTTAAAAAGGCACTTGAAGCGATTGACGGCGTAACTTCAGCTGTTGCAAGTCATACCGAAAAACAGGCAACCGTTGAGCTTTCCAAGGACGTTGACACAGCAGTTTTGGAACAAGCTGTTGTTGATGCAGGATACACAATAATTAAATAAAGAATTTAGGAATTCGTCAATTGACGAATTCCTTTATTTTTTGCATATTGTCTTTTAGCCTTTCGTTTTCAGGCTCAAGAATATATGCAGACACGGCGTTTTTTAGTGATAGGGAATAATTGCCTAAATTGAAGTATGCAATTGCCAAAAGGTCGTACGGAACATAATTCCAACAATAGCCTTCACTTATATATGTCATCGGTCGCTCTGTTATTTTCAAAGCGTTTTCAACCAATTCTGCGACTTTGCTCCAATTTTGGAGTTCATATTCAAGTTGAGCATATTCAATATACGGTTCTCGCAAATACGGAGTTTCTTTTATCGCTTTTTCATACCACAATTCTGCTTGCTTGTAATCAGCTTTTTTTATATAGCATTTTGCAATATACCGCATTGAAGCACAACGCTCGTCTTTCCATTTTGCACTTGGCAACGCAAGATGCTTTTTTAATGTTTCAATACTTTTGTCGTACATTTTATAAAACATATACTCTCTGCCGAGGTAGTGCATATTTCTGTCGTCATTTGGATTTTCTTTTACCGATAATTCAAGAAGCGGCAAATACTGTCCTCGTGATTTCTTTTTGTCCGGATAATGCTTTAATGTTACATTGTCCAATGTGATATATTTTTGCTGCTGTTCGCCTGTGTATTGCAAAATTTCGTGTACGGGATATACCCATTTGAAATTGTTTCTTGAATGGATTTTTTCAATATAAAATGATGTTTGCGGTTTTCCGTTTTCATCAAAACTCCAAATATAATTATATCTTGCGTTTGTTGTGCCATTTGTCCATTTTTCTTCCAACTCATCTCTCCAACCTTTTGTGAACACTTCATCAAGGTCGGTGCAAACGCAAATATCAACATCTTCTCTTACGAAATCAAGTGATTTATTTCGTGCTTCATCAAATCTCCAAGGTTCAATTTTAACAGAGTTTACAATAACACCTTTTTGCTTTAATAATTCAACGGTGTTGTCTGTTGAGCCTGTATCTGCAACATATATTTCGTCAGCTTCACTCATAGAATTTACCCAACGCTCAACAAATTTTTCTTCGTTTTTTGAGATGGCATAAACAGCTATTTTCACAAAATCACCTCTATGTACGGTGGCATATGCCACCTTTATTTACGCAAGTTTTATAATTGTTAAATCCGATACCGTGGCTTCTGTACCGCCTGCAGACGGTGTAACGGTAACAGCTGTTGCGATAGGATTTACAATGCTTAAAACAGTATTTGCCGCTGTTGTTGTAATGATTGTTTTGCCTTCGATTATTCCGTCATCGGCTGCGTTTCCGAATGTTGCATTCGGTTGAACAGCACCGTTAACCGCAATGCCTAATTGACCGGCTGTATTTGTATTTACCTTAAACATTATAAGATAAGTTCCCGTATCAGCTAAATTAAATGTTGAATTAGTTAATCTTGTAATGCCTGTTGTTGAGGCAGACGAATTAGGAAACTCAACTGCTGTATTTTGTGCAATAGCGGTAGGATTATCATTTGGAGCAAGTGCATAAAATGATGCGTATTCGCTAATTCCGCCCGCAGGACCTGTAGGACCGACAGCACCTGTGGCACCCGTTGGTCCGGCAACACCTTGAGGACCCGTCGGACCTACTGCACCTGTTGCACCCGTCGCACCGGTAGGACCTGTCGGACCGACAGCACCGGTTGCACCTGCAACACCTTGCGGACCGGTTGGACCGATTGCACCGTCAGGACCCGGAATACCCTGCGGACCGGTTGGACCGATTGGACCCTGAGGCCCTTGATAGCCTTGTACGCCTTGCGGACCCATAGGTCCCATTGGACCTGTCGGACCGGTAGGACCTACAACAGGATAGGGAACAGGTGTCGGTGCAGGTGGGCAAGGAGGAACAGGAGGCGGGCAAGGTCTTATCGGTACAGAACACGAACAACCTTGTTCTCTTGTATTGTATATCATCATAAGTTTCACCTTACAAATAGTATTATATATGTCTGCCGTAACAGCCAAAGACATATATTTTATATTATGCATAGCCTAAAAACGCTGTTACTTTTTTCGACAAAAATAAATTTAAAAATTTTTTGAAAAACTTCTTGACTTTTCCTGACCTTTGTGATATAACACAATTAAAGGACAAAGAAAGTCAAAGTCAAAGACTTAATGTCCGACTAAAATGAAAGAAGATGATTAAGAAGTGAAGATGAGTGATGTAATAGCTGATATGATACTTGATATGTTTGACGATAATACATCAACGGTTCAAATTCAGCGTAATGATTTAGCAAACAGAATAGGTTGTGTGCCCAGTCAGATTAATTATGTAATTACATCAAGATTTACTCCGGAAGCCGGCTATCAAATAGAGAGCAGACGAGGCGGAGGAGGATATATCTTAATCACCCGTGCAGCTTCTCCGCAAAACGCTTTAATGGGCTTCATTAATTCAATAGGAAACAGTATTGACGAGAGAAGTGCAAAGGCAAATTTAATAAACTGTAATTATCAAAAATTAATTAATGACAAAGCTACAAAAATGATGGTTTGCGTTGTTGCAGACAACAATTTTAAAGGTATTCCAAAGGAATATGCAGATGCTATTCGTGCAAAACAGTTAAAACAAATGCTTCTTGCATATATTGATTAATTGGGGGCGTTATTTATGAAATGTACACATTGTCATATGAATGAGGCTAATACTCATATTCAAAAGATTATTAACGGACACAAGGAAGAAATGTATCTTTGCGAGGATTGTGCAAAGGAACTCGGAGTTATGGATGAGTTTAATTTTGAACCGTTTTCTATGGATAATTTCTTCGGTAACCTAATAGGTGCAGGTGCAAGTGCATTCAATTCGCTTGTCGGCATAAACGGTTGCCCAACCTGTGGTTCAACACTTAAAGATATTGTTGATTTCGGTCGTGTCGGATGCTCCGATTGCTATGATAAGTTTGAGGACAGACTTGCACCGAGCATTGAAAAAATTCACGGAAATGTAAAGCATATCGGCAAAAATGTAACATATACCGAATCGACAAATACAAAAAAACAAACAGTTAACGACTCCTTGTCACAACTCAAGGAAGAACTTAAACAGGCTGTTAAGGAACAAAGATTTGAAGATGCAGCGGTTCTTCGAGACAAGATAAAGGAAATCGATAAGGAGAATTAAAGATGGAAAAAAGATACGAGAGTTCAGCAACAAACAGTGATGTAATAATGTATTCAAAGGCTGTTTTAATGCGTAATTTGGCGCATGTCCCATATCCGATAAAAATGAATGATGACACTAAAAGAACGGTTGTAAAAAAGGTGTTTGCCTGTATAAAAAACTCTCCGCTTGCACAGGAATTTGATTTGATTAACACTTCGGATATATCAAAAGCCAAGGCTTTGTCTTATTCGGAAAAAGATTTGATAAGCGATGGCTTTGCAAAGCAAAATTCTTCATTTCTTTTGTCAAAAAATGAAGATGTATGCATATCAATTAACGAAGAAGACCATATAAATATCAATTCTTTTGCATCCGGTCAAAACATTGAAGAAGCATACAATAAAGCAAATGATATTGATGATATTTTTATCAAAGGTTTGCATATTGCTTTTTCCGATAAATACGGGTTTTTAACATCATCTCCGTTTAATCTCGGAACAGGACTTAATGTTTCTGTTGTTCTTCATTTACCGGCTCTTGCAAACAAAGGTATAATGTCCAAACTTTCAACAACAGTTTCAAAGCTTGGCTTTGTACTTAAAGAAATGTATGAAGGCGGTGCAGGGGATTTTTACATTCTTACAAACACCGTTACTCTCGGTATTACCGAGAAAAATGCAGTTGACAATCTGAACGCCGTATGCAATCAAATTGTTGCACAGGAACGGTCGGCAAGAGAAGCGTTAAAGGAAAATCCGAGTGTTGAAGATAAGATTTATCGAACTTTGGGCATACTTAAACTTGCACGCAAACTTTCTGTTGAAGAATTTTTAAACAATATATCATTGGTTCGGCTTGGAATATCTCTTGGATATTTTGAGTATTCATATGAGCTTATAGGAGATATGATTTACAATCTTTTTGATGCAACTCTCGTTGATTCGTCTAAATCCGATCTGACTCAATCAATGTGCGAAACATTAAGAGCACAGATTGTCAGAGAAAAACTGGCATAAAATGTTGGTGTTCAATTTGTTTAGAAAGGCGATGATATTATGTATCGTTTTAATTCATTTACAACAAAAGCAAACGAGGTGCTTAACCTCGCAATTAAAAGTGCCGAAACTTACGGACACAATTATATAGGTACGGAGCATATTCTTGTTGGTTTGCTTTCAACCGATTCAACAGTTCCCGCTCTTACAAACAACGGCGTAACATACGAAGGCGTAGACCGTCTTATCCGTGAAGAAATCGGCGTTGGTAATCCAACATCACTTACTCCGGACGATTTTACTCCGAGAGCAAAGAGGATTATTGAAATTTCGTTCCAAATTGCAAGAACAATGCGTAATTCATATGTAAGCGTTGAGCATATTCTTGCCGCACTTCTTAAAGAAGAAGACAGCTATGCCGTAAAGTTTATCAATGAACTTGGTACGGATTCACAAAGAATTCTTGATGACTTGATTACCGATTTGAGTTCAAACAGCTACGACAGCAATCAACAAAGCGGTTCAAAGAAAAAAAGCAAAAGCAAAACTCCTACACTTGACGAATTCGGTAAAAACCTTACAGAACTTGCTAAGCAGGGCAAGATTGACCCTGTAATCGGCAGAGAAAAAGAAATTAAAAGGGTTATTCAAATTCTTTCAAGAAGAAATAAAAACAATCCTTGCCTTATCGGTGAGCCGGGTGTCGGCAAAACCGCCATTGCCGAGGGTCTTGCACTTAAAATCGTTAACGGCGAAGTGCCTGAAATGCTTGCAAATAAGACGATTTACTCACTTGATTTGACTTCAATGGTTGCCGGTACAAAGTACAGAGGCGATTTTGAGGAAAGAATCAAAAAGGCTATGGATGAAGTTAAGGATAATAAGGATGTTATCCTTTTCATTGATGAAATTCATAACATTATGGGTGCAGGTGCAGCAGAAGGTGCGGTTGATGCCGCCAACATTCTCAAACCTTCGCTTGCCCGTGGCGAAATTCAGGTAATCGGTGCCACAACTATTTCCGAATACAGAAAAAATATCGAAAAAGATGCGGCACTTGAAAGAAGATTTCAGCCTGTGACGGTAGGTGAACCTACAGAAGAAGAAACCGTAGAAATTCTTAAAGGTCTTCGCGATAAGTACGAAGCTCATCATAAGGTTAAGATTACGGATGAAGCTATTGATTCTGCCGTAAAGCTTTCATCAAGATATATTAACGACAGATTTTTGCCTGATAAAGCTATCGACCTTATTGATGAAGCAGCGTCGGTTGTAAGGCTTAACGCTTATACTCTTCCGCAAAATTTAAAAGATATGGAGGATGAAATTAAGCGTCTGAATGCCGAAAAACAAGATGCCGTTAACAATCAAAAGTTTGAGGACGCCGCAAAGTTCAGAGATAAAGCAAATGAACTCACAAAGCTTCTTGATGACGAAAAATCAAAGTGGCGTAATACTTCAAATCACGATGTAAAGGCTGTTTCAAGTGACGAAATCGCACAGGTTGTATCATCGTGGACAGGCGTTCCGGTAAGTCAGCTTACTAAGGAAGAAAGCGAAAGATTGCTTAATATGGAAAATATTCTCCACGAAAGAATTGTCGGTCAGGATAAGGCAGTAAGTGCAATTTCAAAGGCTATCCGCAGAGGCAGGGTCGGTCTTAAAAATCCTAACAGACCTATCGGTTCGTTTATTTTCCTCGGACCAACAGGTGTGGGTAAAACAGAACTTTGCAAATCTCTTGCAGAAGCTATGTTCGGTGATGAAAATGCTATTATCAAGCTTGATATGTCCGAATATATGGAAAAGCATACGGTATCAAAACTTATCGGTGCGCCTCCGGGATATGTAGGTTTTGATGAGGGCGGTCAGCTTACAGAAAAAATCAGAAGAAAACCATACAGTGTTGTTCTTTTTGATGAAATCGAAAAGGCTCATCCCGATGTGTTCAATATGCTTCTTCAAATTCTTGAAGACGGTGTTTTGACCGATTCGCAGGGCAGAAAAGTTTCGTTCAAAAATGCAATCATCATTATGACTTCAAATGTCGGTGCATCAAAAATTACAGATGAAAAGCTTGCACTCGGCTTCGGTCAGGAGGACGGCAAGAAATTATCAATCGAAGATTTGGTAATGCCTGATTTGAAAAAGACCTTTAAGCCTGAATTCCTTAACCGTCTTGACGATATTATCGTATTTAATCAGCTTGAACAGAGCGATATTGAAGAAATTGCAAAGCGTATGCTTAAATCACTTCAAAAGAGAACTCAAGATCTCGGTATTGAACTTGATTTTACAGATGCGGCAATTAGTGAACTTGCAAAAGAAGGTTTTGACAAAACATACGGTGCAAGACCTCTCCGTCGTGCAATCCAATCTAAGATTGAGGACAAATTGTCCGAATTGATTTTGGATAAAACAATAAGCGAAGGTTCAAAATGTACTGTTGATTTTGCTGATGGCGAGTTTCAATTTAACTCCTAAAGATACAAAATACGGCATAAAGAAAATTTCTTTGTGCCGTATTTTCATAAAAACCTTGAAAACCTACTAAAATGGTGGTATTATAAATTCAAGGACAGGAGATGATTACTTGAAAATTTCTACAAAAGGCAGATATGCGCTGCGTATGATGATAGATTTGGCACAAAACCAAGGTGACGGATATGTGTCTTTGAAAGATATTGCAAACCGACAGGAAATATCAAAAAAATATTTGGAACAAATTGTTGCTATTTTGAACAAACCCGATATACTCCGTACAAACAGAGGCTATCAAGGCGGTTATCGTCTTGCAAAAAATGCAAATGAATATACGGTAGGTGACATTCTTCGCCTTACAGAGGGTGGAATTGCTCCGGTATCCTGCCTTGAAAATTCACCGATAATGTGTGATAGGGCAGATGATTGCGTAACGCTTCCTGTATGGAAAGGGCTTTACAAGGTTATATCCGAATATGTTGACAGTATAACATTACAGGATATTGTTGATAAAAATGCTGATATTTCTTCTTTTGATTATGTAATTTAAGGAGTTACTATGAGAAATCATGAAGTTGTAAAAAGCCATAATCTTCTTGATGAAAACGGTCATCTTATTGAACCGGGTTGGAGCAAATCGCTCGTTCAAAAGTATGACAGAAATATGATTAAAAAACGCAAAACAAGAATTAAAGAGTGGGATTATTATTATATAATGTCTAACTCAAACAAATTTTGTTTATGCCTTACTATATCAGATTTGGGCTATCTCGGTATGTACAGCGTAAGCTTTGTTGACCTTGAAAATGCTGTTGAGCATACTCAATCGGAACTTACAGCGTTTCCGCTCGGCAAAACAAATTTGCCGCCGACTTCGGCAAAGGGCGATGTTGCTTTTAAAAATAAAAATCTCGATATTTCTTTTTCTCATTTGGGTTCATCAAGACTTATAAAAATGAACTATAAAACATTTGATAATAAGCAGGGAATATCTTGTGATATAAAACTTACCGATGAACCGCAGGACAGTATGGTTATTGCAACTCCGTGGGCAGAAGACAAAAAGGCTTTTTATTATAATCAAAAGATTAACTGTATGCGTGCAAGCGGTACAGTAACTTACAAAGGTAAAATCTATACACTTAATCCTGAAACAGACTTTGCCGGTCTTGATTGGGGCAGAGGAGTTTGGACAAAGGATAATTACTGGTATTGGGGCTCAGGTTCCGGTCAAATTAACGGTGTACCTTTTGGCTTTAATCTCGGCTACGGCTTCGGCGACACAACCGCCGCAAGCGAAAATGTTATTTTCTATGACGGAAAAGCAAATAAGTTTGATGATATTGTTTTTAACATCAGTGATAATTATACCGACCCGTGGACATTCAAATCATCCGATGGAAGATTTGATATGGATTTCACGCCGATTATAGACCGTAACGCTTTGATTGATGTTAAGGTTATTGTTACTGACCAACACCAGGTATTCGGTAAAATGAATGGAACAGCCGTGCTTGATGACGGTACAAAAATTGAACTGAAAGACTTTATCTGCTTTGCAGAAAAGGTACATAACAAGTATTGATGAAAAAGTTTAATAAATTGTATGATTTGGCAGGAAAGCTTGAAAACGAACTTGATTTTGACTTTCGTGCTCAATCTCAAAGAATAGATTCATTTCAGGAATTTTACGAAAACATAATTGTTCCGTATGCTCACGGAGACAGAATTTATTTTAGAGGCGAAAGAATAAGAAGTATCGACCGTCCGTTGTTGCCTTCTATTTTTAGACATAGAAATATTGTGCTTGATGATGACGAAAATTTTGCACAACTTAACGCTCAAAGATTGCTTTATTTTTACAATAAATATCCCGAATACACCGATGTTTTTAAAAAGACTATCGGCGGTTTATCGGAAGATAATTTGTATCCTTTTTTGAGCTTTTCACAGCATTATTTTGGGTTGAGTCCGCTGATAGATTTAACGAAAAATCCTTTTGTTTCTTTGTCTTTTGCATTAAAGAACAGAACGGAATATGATGAGGATATTCTTTTTTACACTGTTGAAATTAAGGATGAAAATGACTATACAACTCATTCTCATATTGCAAATGAGTGGATGAAGAATTATAATGTCATTGTACTCCGAGAAGCACCTACAAATGCAACCGATGCCTTAAAGGAATATAGCAAGGAAAGTTTGCTTAAACGCAAAGAATACGGCAAAGAAAATTTGCTTCAATACAAGGATTTGATTGAAGAAATAAAGGGCAGGTCAATATTTGAAATCAGTGCTCCTACGGCAAAGTTGATTGATGTACCTACCAATGATTTGATGCGATTTCAGCAAGGTGTGTTCCTTTTGCTTGATGATTTTACGATATTCGGCAACGGTTATCTTACAAAGAAAATCAGGGATGATTTTTCCATTAAAAAATGGATTATAAATAAAAAAATTTGCCCTGAACTTTTGGAATATCAAAAGAAAAAAGCACCGTATTATGATTACGATACTATAACCGATTTGTCAAAGACGGTAGGTAAAATTAAGAAAATATATTTTTAGGAGTGATTTTATGACATTTTTCAGTCGACTTTCAGGCGGCAATCAAGAAATGATAAAACTTGCGATTTTGCTTTTATTATCTTCATTTTTGTCACTTTTTGTTTGCATTTTGACTTCTGAAGCAATCAGTGAGGACTCAAAGGCAAGAGGAATAAAAAACAGAATGACATTTGCTGTTTTTGGATTTTTCTTTCCGCTTCCGACCGCAATAGTTTATTTGATTGTCAGAAACAAAGCAAAGAAAATTCAGCCTAAAATATGTAATTGTTGCGGAATATCTCTTGATAATTCGTTTTCTGTTTGTCCGCAATGCGGCTCAAAACAATTTACGGATTATTTGATAGTTGATAACGAAAAACATCATAAGGTTGCCAAAGCAACTGCAATATCGGCAATAGTTTTGTATATCGTTGTTTTAACAATCGGTCTGTATATGCAGTTTTCGGGAATGTTTTATACAACAAATTTTGCACGAGATAAAAATAAATATAATTATGACAACGGTTATCAATACGGCTTTAATTATGATGATGACGACGATGATGACAAATATGACGAATTTGACAAGGGTGATTTAGACGATTACTTTAATCAGTTTGGTAATGGTCAAGATAATTCGGAGTCATTTGACAATTGACGAAAAAATAATGGCTTTACAGATTATTTTTGTAAAGCCTTTTTTATTTTCATCGCCCATATTCCGAAAACTTCTCTTGTAAAATATGCCACTCGCAGTATTGGTATGCTCTTTGCCGGAAGTGAATATGGAATTAAACCGACTTTTTGAGCATACATTTTTGCTCTCAACATATGATATTCGCTTGTTGCTATGGCAATGTTTTCGGATAAGTCGAGTGTGTCAATTATTTGCTTGGAATATAGCATATTTTCATAGGTTGATGTTGATTTCTCTTCTTTGATAAGTCTTTCTTTATCTATTCCGCATGAAGTCATCAATCCGTACATACATTCCGCTTCGCTTATATCTTCGTCAACACCTTGTCCGCCCGATAAAATCGCAACAGCTTTTTGGTTTTTTTTCATATATTCGGCAGCAGCACGGCAACGCTTTACAAGAGCTTTTGACGGTACACTTCCTTTAACTCTGCACCCGAGGACAATAACCGTTGTTTCGTTTTTTGCATTGCACTTAATCGCATTAATGATTTTAAACAGCGTTATGAAAAACAATGTTAAAAATATAATGAACAATCCGAAAAATAATATAATTAATATTTTTCCGGCAGGATATGTGTAAATTTTTTTGATTTGTTCAAAAAATACCGAACAAATAATTACAAAAGTACCCAAGATTATTCCGAAAATATTTCCCAAATTTATTTTTGATTTGTATAGCGGAGATACATACACGGCAATGATTAGTATTCCGATAATTATTACAACTGATTTCACATACTCACCTTTGTATATTTTATACAAATACACTATCATAATTACGCATTTTTGTAAATAATTTTATAAAATTTATATAAAATTAGTGACAAATAAAATGTATTGTGATATTATATAAATGCTTTAACGAACTAAAGCAGTATAACAAACTAAATTTTGAGAGGGATAAGTTATGGCTTATGTTGATGAGATACTCGAGTATCTTGAAAGAAAAGATTATTATGAACCGGAATTTATTCAGGCTGTAAGTGAGGTTCTTAACTCGCTTCGTCCTGTAATCGATGCTAACGAAAAGAAGTATCGCCAGGTGGCTCTTCTTGAAAGACTTATTGAACCTGAAAGAATTCTTCGATTCAGAGTTCCGTGGATTGATGACAATGGACAGGTACACGTAAATCGCGGCTATCGTGTTCAGTTCAACTCCGCAATCGGTCCATATAAGGGCGGTTTAAGACTTCATCCAAGCGTAAACCTCGGTATCGTTAAGTTCCTTGGTTTTGAGCAAATTTTCAAAAATTCACTTACAGGTCTCCCTATCGGCGGCGGTAAGGGTGGCTCAGACTTTGACCCTAAGGGCAAGAGCGACAGAGAAATTATGATGTTTTGCCAAAGCTTTATGACAGAACTTTGCAAGGTTATCGGTGCGGATACCGACGTACCTGCCGGTGATATCGGCACAGGTGCAAGAGAAATCGGCTATATGTTTGGTCAGTACAAGAGAATTCAAGGCACATATGAGGGCGTACTTACAGGTAAAGGCCTTTCATTCGGCGGCTCTCTTGCAAGAACCGAAGCTACAGGCTATGGACTTCTTTACTTGACAGAAGAAATGCTTAAATGCAACGATTCTTCTATCGAAGGCAAAACTGTTTGCGTTTCCGGTTCGGGTAACGTTGCTATTTATGCGGTTGAAAAGGCAGAAATGCTTGGTGCAAAGGTTGTAACCGTTTCGGATTCAACAGGTTGGATTTATGATCCTGAAGGCATTGATGTTGCTCTTCTTAAGGATGTTAAGGAAAACAGAAGAGAAAGACTTACAGCATATGCCGAGGCTCGTCCTTCTGCTAAATATCATCCGGGCAGAGGTGTATGGCAGATTAAATGCGATGTTGCTTTGCCATGTGCTACACAAAACGAACTTACTATCGACGATGCAAAACTTCTTGTTGAAAACGGTTGTATTGCAGTTGCCGAAGGTGCTAATATGCCTACTACCCTTGAAGCAACAAAGTATTTGCAGGAACACGGTGTAATGTTTGCTCCGGGTAAGGCTGCAAATGCAGGCGGTGTTGCAACTTCTGCTCTTGAAATGAGCCAGAACAGCGAACGCATCAGCTGGACTTTTGAAAAGGTTGACGCAAAGCTTAAAGAAATTATGGTTAATATTTATCATAACATTGACAATGCTGCTAAGAAGTACGGTCTTGACGGTGACTATGTTGCAGGTGCAAATATTGCCGGCTTTGAAAAAGTTGCAGATGCTATGATGGCACAGGGTATTGTTTGATTTACAATAACATATATTTTGAGAGGACGATTTGTTTCGTCCTCTTTTATTATATAATTATAATATAATATTATTGCAAGAATGATATTTATGTGTTATAATATCAAAAATATTGTGTGAAAGAGCGTTTTTTGATGGTTATTTTGGGAATCGACCCCGGTTATGCCATAGTCGGATGGGGAGTAATTGAATATTCTCATTCTCATTTTAGAGTGTTGGGCTACGGTGCAATAACAACTCCTGCCGATTCTCCGTTTCCTCAACGGCTTCAAACAATATACAACGATATGTGCTACATCTTTGAAAAGTATAAGCCTGAAGTTATGAGTATGGAAAAATTGTTTTACAATTCCAATCAAAAAACCGTTATTGATGTTGCACAGGCGAGGGGAGTAATTACTCTTGCGGCTCAAATGAATATGAAAGATATTTATGAATATACGCCTCTTCAGGTAAAGCAATCGGTTACCGGATACGGCAGAGCAGAAAAAAAGCAGGTTATGGAAATGACAAAAAGTATTCTCAATCTTCCGTCTATTCCGAAGCCCGATGATACAGCCGATGCTTTGGCTATGGCTATTTGTCACGCACACTGCAGTGGCTCTGCTATGAATAAAATTAATAATATGATTAATTTTGGAGAAAAACAATGATTTACAGCTTAAAGGGTACGCTTACATATATTGAGCCGACATTTGCGGTTGTAGAATGCGGCGGAGTCGGCTTTAAATGCTTTGCAAGCACTACCACAATAACTTCACTTACATCAATCGGAACAGAAGTAAAACTTTTAACTTATATGAGCATAAGAGAAGACGCTATGGATTTGTACGGATTTGCAACACCAAACGAACTTGAAGCATTTAAACTCTTAATTTCGGTGAGCGGAGTAGGTCCTAAAGCGGCAATATCTATTTTGTCTGCTTTGGCTCCCGACAGACTTGCGGTTGCCGTATCGTGCGGTGATGTCAAATCTATTCAGGCGGCACAGGGTGTCGGTAAAAAAACAGCCGAACGCATTGTGCTTGAGCTTAAAGATAAGATGAATGTTGTAGCCGGAGGTGAAACTGCCGCCGTTGTTGATAACATTCAGTCTGCCGTTGTCGGCAGTAATTCATCGGAGGCTATTGAAGTACTTGTTTCTCTTGGGTTTAATCAGTCCGATGCGGCTCTTGTTGTCGGCAAGCTTGACCCAAATATGTCTGTTGACGATATGATAAGAAAAGGACTTCAAAGTCTTTCGGCTAATTTATAACAGGTGAAATTATGATAGAAAACGAATTTGAATATGATTTTGAAAATCGTATGTCGGCTCCGGAATATACACCTGCCGATGAGGATATAGAAAATTCTTTAAGACCAAAACAACTGACCGATTATGTCGGACAGGAAAAGGCAAAGGAAAATCTTTCGATATATATAAAAGCCGCAAAACAGCGTGGCGAATCACTTGACCATGTCCTTTTTTACGGTCCTCCGGGACTCGGTAAAACAACTCTTGCCGGTATTGTTGCAAACGAGATGGGCGTTAACATTCGTGTTACTTCCGGACCTGCTATTGAAAAACAGGGCGATTTGGTTGCAATCCTTTCAAATCTTGAACAGGGCGATGTCCTTTTTATAGATGAAATTCATCGACTTAACAGAACGGTTGAGGAAATTCTCTATCCCGCAATGGAAGACGGCAAGATTGACATTATTATAGGCAAAGGACCGAGTGCAAGAAGCTATCAGTTGAGCTTGCCGAAATTTACACTTATCGGTGCCACAACAAGAGCAGGCCAGCTTTCTGCTCCGCTCCGTGACAGATTCGGCGTTATACTTCGACTTGAAATGTACACTCCTGAGGAACTTTCGCAAATAGTTAAAAGATCGTCAAAAATCCTCAACATTCCTGTTGATGATGAGGGGGCATATCAAATTGCAAGCCGTTCAAGAGGAACTCCCCGTATTGCAAACCGCTTGTTAAAACGAAGCAGAGATTTTGCCGAAGTAAAATACGACGGCGTAATTACTGCCGAAGCGGCGGCTTCCGCACTCAACAGTATGGAAATTGACGAACTCGGACTTGATTCAATCGACCGCAGATTGTTAACAACAATGGTTAAGAATTACAACGGCGGTCCTGTCGGACTTGAAACGATTTCTGCCGCTATCGGTGAAGAATCGGTTACAATCGAGGATGTTTATGAGCCGTATCTTATGCAAATCGGATTTTTGGCAAGAACACCAAGGGGCAGAATTGTTACCCCGGCAGGTTATAAACATCTCGGAATAGAAAAGAATAATACAGACAATCCGCAACAATCATTTGATTTATAAGGAGCTATGTTATGGGCAGATTATTCGGTACAGACGGTGTAAGAGGAATTGCAAACAAAGATTTAACCAATGAACTCGCAATGCAAATCGGCTCGGCTGCGGCAACAGTTTTGCTTAAAGAGTCAAAAAGTGCAAAACCGACAGTTCTTATCGGTAAAGACACAAGAGCATCCGGTGATATGCTTGAAGCCGCTCTTACCGCAGGTCTTTGCAGTGTGGGATGTAATGTCCTTTCGGTAGGAATTGTTCCTACTCCTGCAGTTGCATATCTTGTGGGATTGTATGAATGTGAGGCCGGTATTATGATTTCCGCTTCACACAATCCTTGTGAATATAACGGAATTAAGATTTTTCAAAAATCAGGTTACAAGCTTGATGATTCTCTTGAAGAAGAGATTGAAGCAATAATTCTTGATAAATCCGAAAAAATCGAATATAAAATCGGTGGTGAAGTCGGTAATGCGACAAAATGCAAATCCGCCGTTAAGGACTATATTGAGCATGTTGTCGGCACAACAGATGCAAAATTTGACGGACTTAAAATTGCACTTGATTGTGCAAACGGTTCCGCAAGCGTGTGTGCAAAAGAGATTTTCACTTCACTCGGTGCAAAATGTTTTATGCTTTCGGACACTCCTGACGGAGTAAATATTAACGATAAATGCGGTTCAACTCATCCTGAAGAGCTTATGAAGTTTGTCAAGGATGCAGGCCTTGATTTGGGCCTTGCCTTTGACGGCGATGCAGACAGAATGCTTGCTGTTGATGAAAACGGAGAACTTGTTGACGGCGATAAGGTAATTGCCGTTTGTGCTTCTAAAATGAAAGAAGAGGGCAAACTTAAAAAAGATACTGCCGTTGTAACTGTAATGAGTAACATGGGCTTTTTCAAGTTCTGTGAAGCTAATAACATTAATTGTGAAAAAACAGCCGTAGGTGACAGATATGTTCTTGAAAAAATGCTTAAAGAAGGCTATAATATCGGCGGCGAACAATCGGGACATGTAATTTTTCTTGATTATGCCACAACCGGTGACGGTGAATTGTCCGGTGTTCAGCTTCTTGAAACCGTTGTAAAAAGCGGTAAAAAGCTATCGGAACTTGCTTCGGTAATGCAGGTTTATCCTCAGGTACTTATCAATGTTAAGGTTTCTGCCGAAGGTAAGAAAAAATATAATAACGATGAATATATTATTGCCGCAACTCAAAAGGCAGAAATGGAACTGATGGGCGACGGTCGCGTACTTGTCAGAGTAAGCGGAACGGAGCCTTTGGTCAGAGTTATGCTTGAAGGCAAGGATATTAATCATATACAAAAGCTCGGCGAGCAAATTGCCGAGGTAGTTAAGGAAAGACTTTCGTAATGAGATATTCAAAAGATTGGAAAGACTATGAATTAATCGATTGCTCATGCGGTGAAAAGCTTGAGCGATGGACAAGAGAAATTCTTATAAGACCTGACCCGCAGGTCATTTGGAAAAGCGAAAAAAATCATAAATTATGGTATCAACCAAATGCAAGATATGTCCGTTCAAAAACAGGCGGCGGCAAATGGCAGGTGTTTTCGCATATGCCGTCTGCATGGCAGGTTAGATATAAGGATTTAACATTTAACATTAAAACAATGGGCTTTAAGCACACAGGTTTGTTCCCGGAACAAGCTGTTAATTGGGATTATGTAAGAGAACTTATTAAAAATTCCGATAAAGAACAGGTTAAGGTTCTCAATTTGTTTGCTTATACCGGTGCGGCAACCGTTGCCTGCCTCAAAGAAGGGGCAAGCGTTGTGCATGTTGACGCTTCAAAGGGTATGACAAATTGGGCAAAAGAAAATGCACAGGCTTCGGGTGTTGCCGACGGCGATGTTAGATGGATTGTTGACGATTGCATTAAATTTGTAAAAAGAGAGCAACGACGCGAAAATAAATATGACATCATAATTCTTGACCCTCCGTCATACGGCAGAGGTCCAAAGGGTGAAATTTGGCATCTTGAAGAATGCTTGTACGACTTTATGCTTGAAGTTGAAAAGGTTCTTTCGGATGAGCCTATTGCAGTTATTCTTAATTCTTACACAACGGGACTTTCGGCATCCGTTATGAAATACATACTTGATGATGTTATCACATCAAAACACGGCGGAAGCGTTGAAGCAGACGAAATCGGCTTGCCGGTTACTGCAAACGGCGGTGTACTTCCGTGCGGAACAACAGCTATTTGGAAGGCTTGATATATGGAATTAATAAAATTTGATAATGTTTCGTTCTCATATCAAACCACTGATGAAAAGGATAATCCCGTAAGTGTTCCTGTGCTTAAAGAATTTAACCTTTCAATTGAGCAGGGTTCGTTTGTTGCAATTCTCGGTCATAACGGTTCAGGCAAATCAACGGTTGCCAAGCTTACAAACGGTATTTTGTTTGCCGACAGCGGAACGGTTACCGTTAACGGCAAAGTTGCAAAAAATGACGATAGTATTTACGATATAAGACGGGATGCCGGTATGGTTTTCCAAAATCCCGACAATCAAATTGTTTCTTCTATTGTTGAAGAAGATGTTGCATTCGGCGTTGAAAACCTCGGTGTTCCTGCCGACGAGTGCAGAAAAAGAGTTGACGAAGCTCTTAAAACTGTCGGAATGTATGAGTACAGGCTTAAAACTCCGTCAAAACTTTCGGGCGGTCAAAAGCAAAGAGTTGCCGTTGCCGGTATAATTGCAATGAAACCGAAGTGCATTATACTTGATGAGCCTACGGCAATGCTTGACCCGAACGGCAGAAAAGAAGTTATTGACACAATTATGAACCTCAATAAAAACGAGGGCATAACAATAGTTCTTATAACACACTATATGGATGAAGCCGTTAAAGCAGACAGGGTTGTTGTTATGGATAACGGCAAAATTATGCTTGACGGTACACCGAGAGAGGTTTTTGCCGATGTTGACAAGATGAAATCCTTGTCGCTTGAGGTACCACAATCCACAGAACTTGTGTATGAATTGGGCTTAAAGACGGAACAAACCGTTTTGAATTCGGACGAATGTGCCGAAGTATTATATAATTATTTAATGAGAGAAAACTAATGGCAATTTTAGAGTGCAAAAACTTAAAATTTATTTACGGCATAGGTACTCCGTTTGAGTTTTGTGCCGTTGACGGCGTTGATTTTTGCGCTCAGGAAAACGAGATTATCGGTATAATCGGTCATACCGGCTCCGGCAAGTCAACATTCATTCAGCATTTAAACGGACTTTTAAAGCCGACTGACGGCATTGTAACGGTTAACGGCAAAGATATTTGGTCAAAAGAAAATAAGGAAAATATTCGTCAGGTTCGTTTTGCTGTCGGTCTTTGCTTTCAGTATCCGGAGCATCAAATATTTGAAGAAACAATTTTTAAAGAAATCGCTTTCGGTCCCAAACAAATGGGACTTGATGACGAAGAAATAAAAAACCGTGTGTACGAAAGTATGGAATATGTCGGTCTTGACAGAAATACGGAAAACAAATCACCGTTTGATTTATCGGGCGGTCAAAAGCGTAGAGTGGCTATTGCTTCAATTATCGCTATGAAACCGCAGGTGCTTATTTTGGATGAACCTTGTGCTGGACTCGACCCAAATGGCAGAAATGTTATTTTAGACCTTGTAAAGAACTATCAAAGCAAATCGGGTAATACAGTTCTTTTTGTTTCACATTCTATGGAGGATGTTGCCAAAATAGCCGATAAAGTTCTTGTTTTTAATGACAGCAAAGTTGCTATGTTCGGCACAGTTGATGAGGTTTACTCAAGAGGTAAGGAACTCAAGACAATGGGTCTGAATGTTCCTGAAGTAACCGATGTGTTCTTAAAACTTCATGATATGGGCGTTGATTGTAAAACCGATATTTATACAGTTGAACAAGGTGTTAAAGAGTTTGAGAGGCTCAGGAATAATAAGGAGGTACTGCTGTGATTGATGTAACAATAGGTCAGTATCTGCCCGGAGATTCTTTAATTCACAAAACCGATGCAAGAGTTAAAATAATTATTACTCTGCTGCTTATGGTGTCTGTCTTTTTGTGCAGAAACTATTATACTATGGGTTTTGCACTTTTGCTTTCGATTGTTATCGGCATTATATCAAAAATCAAACCTAAGGTTATGCTTAAAGGGTTAAAACCGATTATAGTTATTGTTCTGTTTACAACCGTACTTAATCTTTTTTACGGCTCGGGTGAACCTCTTGTAAAACTTGGATTTTTAAAGATTACGGAAAACGGAATTAATAATTCGATTTTTATGGCACTCAGAATTATAATTCTTGTTGTGTTCGGTTTGATTTTAACATATACAACTACACCTACGGCTTTAACCGACGCAATGGAATCGCTTATGAAACCGCTGAAATTGTTTAAAATTGATGTTCATTCAATTGCAATGACAATGACAATTGCACTTCGTTTTATACCTACTCTTGTGGAAGAGGTGGATAAAATTATGTCGGCTCAAAAGAGCAGGGGAGCAGATATGGAAAGCGGTGGAATATTAAAAAGAGTTAAGGCTGTTGTACCTGTTATGATTCCGCTTTTTGTGTCGTCTTTCAGGCGGGCAAACGAGCTTGAATACGCTATGGAATGTCGTTGCTATCGTGGCGGTAACGGCAGAACTAAAATGAAAGTAATGAAAATGTCCGCAACGGATTATGTTTTGCTTATTTTGTCAATTATTTATTTTGTAGGTATAATTCTTGCAAGAATATTTATGTTTAAGGTTATATGAGAAGATTACTTGTTACAATCCGATATGACGGTTCCGCTTATCACGGCTATCAGGTGCAAAGCAATGCTTTGACTGTTCAGGAAGTCTTTCAAAACGCTGTTCAAAAGGTGTTTGGAGAACGACTTGATGTAAAGGGTTGCAGCCGAACAGACAGCGGCGTTCATGCAAATATGTATTGTATATCATTTGATACAGATATGAATATATCAAACGAAAGCGTCATATTGGCACTTAATACTTATCTTCCCGAAGATGTGGCAGCGTATGATTGCAAGGAAGTCGATATGGATTTTCACCCAAGATATAATTGCAAATCAAAAGAATATATTTACAAAATTTACAACGGCAAATATCGCAATCCTTTTTATGCAAAATATGCATTGTGGTATAGGTGGAATATTAATGCCGAATACTTAAACAACGAGGCTCAGGCTTTTGTGGGTAAATATGATTATTCCGGCTTTTGCAGTATTAAATCCGATGTTGAGGATACCGTTAGAGAAATATATTCCTGCAAGGTTTGGCGTGAGGATGACTTTGTATATTTTAAGGTTTGCGGCGACGGATTTTTATATAATATGGTTCGTATTATGGTAGGTACACTGCTTTTCGTTTCCGAAGGGAAAATTAAGAGCGGAGAATTAAAAAACATTATTCTTTCAAAAGACAGAAAAAAGGCGGGCAAAACCGCACCGCCTCAAGGTCTTTATTTAAACAATGTGAGTTATTAGGAGTTATTATGCCAAGTAACGAAAGAGAAAATCAAAGAATAGAAAGAAAAAAATTAAAAGAGAATAAAGCTAAAAAGGTTGTTTGGATTATTCTCGGAATTTTCGTTTTGCTTCTTATTGTTATGAAAGTATGCGAAATAGATTTTGCCGATATAAAAAACAAGGTGAACGCAGCAAATCTGTCAAGCTCGGTAGCAAACAATGATTTTCCGTATACGATTGACATCAGAAAGGATGCTAATCTTCAGCTTATAAACGGCAAATTTTATGTCCTCAGCGATACCGGTGTTGTATCTTTAGATCCGTCAACCGCAAAGGAATCATATTCATTTGATCACGGATATGCTTCTCCCGTATTAAAGTCAAACGGCAATTATACATGTTTATTTGACCGAGGCGGTACGAGAGTCAGACTGGATTCAACTTCTGAAAATCTGTATGAAAAAACACTCGACCGTAATATTATTACGGCAGAAGTTGCAAAAAACGGTACAATAGTTTATTCTTCTTTTTGTGATGATTCAAAATCCAAAATTGTTGTTATAAACAAAAATGAGAACAAAAAACTTGAGTATGATGTTAACGACGGATATGTTACGTCTTTGGCAGTTAATTCAAACGCCACAAAGATTGCATATACAAGCGTAAATTCTCAAAATGCTTTTTTGTCTTCAACAGTACATATATTAAGCGTTTCCGATAAAAACGAATTGTTTAAAATCGAATATAATAAAGCCAATGTCCTTGATTTGCATTTTTCCGATTCGGATAATTTATATGTTGTCGGTGACACATTTTTATCTTTGGTAAAATCATCAAAAAACGCCGAATATATTTTTAAACAGGGCACTATTTCAACCATCAACTATTGCTATACTTCTTCAAACGAACTTGTTATAAATTATGGTGATTTTTCGAATTCTTCAAAATCAAAGCTTGATTATGTAAAATCAAACGGCAAAATCAAAACAAGTATAACATTAAAAGAAAACTCAAAGTTTATCAGTTCAAATTCAAACGAAATAACTGTTTTGTTCCATAATCGGATTGATGTATATTCACTTACAAAAGGCGATAAAAAGCAATCTGTAAAGTGTGACGGTTCGGTTAACAGTGCATATACAATATCTTCAAAAATATATATTCAGTATGGTCAATGTATTGATACAGCCGATAAGAAGGATAAATAATATGACAATATTTAATTATACGGTTAATTATGTTGACTTAATTATTGTCGGAATACTTTTGCTTTTCGGAATAATAGGTCAACAAAAGGGAATTTTTATAACCCTTGTTAATTTTATCAGATATGTATTGGGATTTTCTTTATGTATATTTTCAACAGACAGATTATCTCAACCTATATATGATAATTTTTTGCAAGAAAGGGTTCAAAATACTGTAAATGAAAAAATAGTAACATCGTCAAATATTGATGAAATTATGACCAATATCAATAATACTGTTGATTCGCTTCCTAATTATATTAAAAACAGTATTGATGTTTCTTCGTTAAAACTTTCTTCAAACAATATTTCACAAAATATAGCAAATGAACTTTTTGAACCTGTTATAATAGGAATTCTCAAAGTTTTGATTTTTGTAATTGTTTTTATACTTTTCTTTGGAATTACGGGTGCAATTATTCATCATATAAGAAGAAAAAACAAAGATAAAAGAAAAGAAAACAAGAAAAAGAGTTTTGCTGTTTTTACAGACAGACTTTTGGGATTGGTTTTCGGTATGCTTAAAGGTGCTCTTGTGGTTTTTGTGTTTGTTAGCGTTATTACTTATCTTTTAGGTATTCCGAACTTTGCAAGTAATCAATTTTTAAAAACAGCTGCCGACAGTCAGCTTTATCAACTGTTACTCAACTATAATCCATTTAATGTGATTACGGAGGGAATAATATGAGCAAATTTAAAGAGAATGTAAACGAACTTTTTGAAAATTGGAATACTATTCCAAACTGGTTGAGCTTTTTGAGAATTGCTCTTATTCCTGTTTTTTCAATTCTTTTTATCAAAGAAAAATACATACCTGCTTTTGTACTTATGATAATCGCTGCTTTAACCGATTTGATTGACGGTAAAATTGCAAGAAAGTACAATATGGTATCCAATCTCGGCAAAATTCTTGACCCAATTGCAGACAAACTCTCACAGGTAGCAATCGTTATCATTTTGATTGTTAAGTTTTGGTCGTTTGACGGTCCGCTTAAATATTTGCTTTTCTTGTTTATAGCAAAAGAACTTATTATGGTTATCGGCGGTGGTTTGCTTCTTGCAAAAGGCTTGCGCCCTGTAGCGGCTGAAATGTGGGGCAAGGTTGCCACAACTGTATTTTATATATTTATGATTGCCATTATTGCTGTCGGTCCAAACGGTGCTTTGGTCGGTCACTGGTTCTTTAAGGCTTTGCCGACACCTGTTATTTACGGAATGGTAATTATATCTGTTATTCTTGCATTTGTATCATTGTTCGGCTATGCTCCGGGCTTTATTAAGCAAATCAAGGAGAATAAATCAAACAAATAACTTTAGGAGATTATACATCGAATGAAACAACCAATGTGTACACGATGCGGCGAAAGACCTGCTATTGTGTTTATTCAAAAAATGGAAGACGGCGTTATGAAACCCGAAGGCCTTTGCTACAAATGTGCCAAAGAGCTGAATGTCGATATGGGACCTATTCAGGGCCTTATGGAAAAAATGGGCATAAGTGAAGACGAACTCGAGCAGGCAAGTGAGCAAATGGGCATGTTTATGGAAAATATGGATGACTTTGACTTCGGCGACATCGGAGCAATGTTTAATCCTGAAAATTCAGACGGTGCTCAAACAATGCCTTTTGCCGAAATGATGAGCAGTCTTACAGGTGAAGAACCGTCGGGTAATTCTTCATCGAAACAAAAAGGAAGAAAAAATCATAAAAAGTCACAGGACGAAGCAAGAAAGTTTTTAAATAATTATTGCAATAATCTTACCGACAAAGCTAAAAAAGGCAAAATAGACAACATTATCGGCAGAGACAGCGAAATTGAGCGTGCAATTCAAATTCTTTGCAGAAGAACAAAAAACAACCCTTGTCTTATCGGTGAACCGGGTGTTGGTAAAACCGCTATTGCGGAGGGCTTGGCTATTAAAATTGCCAAAGGTGAGGTTCCTGCAAGACTTATGGATAAAGAAATTTATCTTCTTGACCTTACAGCACTTGTTGCCGGAACTCAATTCAGAGGTCAGTTTGAAGGCAGAATCAAAGGCCTTGTTGATGAAGTAAAGCACGAGGGCAATATTATTCTCTTTATTGACGAAGTTCACAATCTTGTGGGTACGGGCGACAGCGAAGGCACAATGAATGCCGCTAATATCTTGAAGCCTGCACTTTCACGAGGTGAAATTCAGGTTATCGGTGCCACAACATTTAACGAATACAGAAAGTATATCGAAAAAGATGCCGCACTTGAAAGAAGATTTCAGCCGATTAAGGTTGAAGAACCTTCAATTGATGACGCTTACAGAATGCTTCTCGGTATCAAAGGATATTATGAAGATTATCATAAAGTAAAGATTAATGATTCTTTGGTATATAAGGCTGTTACTATGAGCGAAAGATTTGTAACTGACCGTTATTTGCCTGATAAAGCTATTGACCTTTTGGATGAATCTTGCACATGTGCAAATCTTCGAAATCCTGCAATAAGCAGATACCAAATGCTCATTGAAAAGAAAAATAATATTATGGACAATATTGATAAACTTTCTGCTCCCGAGGAAGGTGAACAGATTGATTATGAGCTTATTTCAAAACTTAAATCTCAGCTTATTAATATTGATAACGAAATTCCCGAGGTTGAAGAAAAAGCAAAGGATAATCAGGTTCTTGAAGCCGATTTGGCAAAGGTTATTTCCCTTTGGACAGGAATACCTGCCTCAAAGGTTGAACAAGGCGACATTAATAAACTTGCTTCTTTGGATAATGAACTAAAATCTCATATTATCGGTCAAGATGAAGCAATTGAGAAAGTTGCAAATGCCGTTCGCAGAGGCAGAATTCAAATCAGCCCTAAAAAACGACCGCAATCATTTATTTTTGTCGGTCCGACAGGCGTCGGTAAAACCGAGCTTGTAAAACAACTTGCCAATGCTCTTTTTGATTCACCTGATAATCTCATTCGTCTTGATATGAGTGAGTTTATGGAAAAATTCAGCGTGTCAAGAATTATCGGCTCGCCTCCGGGATATGTCGGTTATGACGATGCAGGTCAGCTTACAGAAAAAGTACGCAGAAAGCCGTATAGCGTTATCCTTTTTGACGAGATAGAAAAAGCTCATAAGGATGTTCTTAATATCTTACTTCAGATTCTTGACGAGGGTAGAATTACAGACGCACAGGGCAGGGTAGTTAACTTTGAAAATACGGTAATTATTATGACCTCTAATGCCGGTTCGACTGACCAAAATACTATGGGCTTTGGAAAATCGGCAGACGACATCAATCGTGAGGTTACTATGAAAGCTCTTGAAAGATTTTTGCGTCCTGAATTTCTCGGCAGAGTTGATGAAATTGTAATTTTCAACAAACTTACTTTTGATAATTTTGAAAAGATAGCAAAAATTATGCTTGATGAACTTGTTCCAAGTTTAAAAGACAAAGGTATTGATTTGGTCTATGAAGACAGTGTTCCCGTATACCTTGCCAAGAAAGCATACGGCTCAAAGAAAAATGCAAGAGGACTTCGTGATGCCGTAAGAAGAGACATCGAAGAAAAGCTTGCAAACACTATTGTTTTCAATCAACAAACCGATATAAAAAAGATAACTCTTACAGGTACAGATGAAATTTCTGTAAAAATAAATTAAGAATTTATCAAAAAAGTATTGACATTTCAGCGGTCATTAGATATAATAATGACCGTTGTGACACGCGGGTGTAGTTCAATGGTAGAATCCCAGCCTTCCAAGCTGGTCGCGTGGGTTCGATTCCCATCACCCGCTCCAACAACTTATATGCGCTGTTAGCTCAGCTGGATAGAGCAACTGCCTTCTAAGCAGTAGGCCGGAGGTTCGAGTCCCCCACAGCGCGCCACTTTTTATGTCACAACATATATGGTGGGATTGGCCTAGTTGGTTAGGGCGCCAGTTTGTGGCACTGGAGGTCATCAGTTCGACTCTGATATCCCACCCCATTTTATTTATTGGGGAGTAGCCAAGCGGTAAGGCAACGGACTTTGACTCCGTCATGCGTGGGTTCAAATCCCGCCTCCCCAGCCAGTTTTATATGATCCATTAGCTCAGTAGGTAGAGCACTTGACTTTTAATCAAGGTGTCCGGGGTTCGAATCCCCGATGGGTCACCAAAGCCTCGAAATTCGAGGCTTTTTCTTTTTGCTATTTACTATTTCAATTTTTTATGATATTATATTTTTAATTCAATTAAAGAGGTTATATTATGAGTCTTTGGGATAAGGAATATATCGGTCTTTGCAAAAAAATTTTGACTACCGGTACTGAGGTTATAAACAGAACAGGCATAAATACAATTAAAGTTCCGTCACATCATTTTCAACTTGACATCGGGGAAGAATTTCCGATTTTAACAACAAAACAGTTATTCATCAGACAAGCTGTTCTTGAAATGCTTTGGATATATCAGGCTCAATCAAATGATGTTCGTTGGCTTCAAGAGCGTGATGTTAACATTTGGAACGAATGGGAAATAGATGAAGAAGGCTATTGGAATGCCGCTCAAATGCTTCCCGACGAAAACGGCAAACTTGTTAAACAAGACGTTCATAAGTTTTTCGGAAAAGAATATGCACATACTATCGGTACAGCCTATGGTTATATTGTTAATAAATTCCAAATGACTCAAAATTTAATTGATAAAATCAAAAATCATCCCGAAGACAGAAGATTGGTAATGACTCTTTGGCAAAATGATTATCTTGATACTGCCGTTCTTCCAAGCTGTGTTTGGTCAAGCGAATGGGATGTCACAAACGGCAAACTTAATTGCTGGGTTCATCAAAGAAGCTGTGATGTACCGCTCGGCCTTCCGTTTAATGTTACTCAGTATTCTGTGCTTAACTCAATGCTCGCACAGGTTTGCGGCTTAAAGCCGGGAACGATTGATTGGTCAATTAAAGACGCACATATTTATGTTAATCAGGTTGACGGTATTAAAGAACAAATCAGAAGATTTGACGAACAGGGTGATTTGCCTGCACCTCAGCTTTGGCTTAATCCTGAAGTTAAAGATTTCTTTGAATTTGACAATTCAAGAGATTGTAAAGATGTTAAACTTTTGAATTACGAACATCTTGGTAAAATTAAATTTCCAATTGCACAATAAGGAGAATGTATGGCTGTTTCTATGATTGCCGCTGTGGGCAAAAATCTCGAACTCGGTAAAAATAATGACCTTATATGGCACTTTAAAGAGGATATGAAGTTCTTTAAGGAAACTACTATGGGTCATCCCGTAATTATGGGCAGAAAAACTTTTGAATCCCTTCCGAAAGCTCTTCCGGGCAGAAGAAATATTGTTATTTCATCAAATCCGGATTATAAAGCCGAAGGTGCAGAAACCGTTACTTCTGTAAAAGACGCTTTGAAAATTGCCGAAGCCGAAGATGTATTCATTATAGGCGGCGGTAGGATATATAAAGAATTCTTGCCTTATGCGGATAATCTTTATTTAACGGAAATTAATGCCGAATGTAAAGATGCCGATACATATTTCCCTGAATTTAACAAAAGTGATTATATTAAGGAAATAGTTAATTTTTATGATGTAAACGGCACCGAATTCTATCATGTGATATATAAGAAATAATGTATTTAAGCCTTTCAAAACAGAAAGGCTTTTGTATATTTTTGTAAAAACAGGGAATATTATTGTAAAAAATATTTTAATTTCCTATTGACAAAGTAGGAAATAAGTTATATATTATAGGACGAAAAACCTATAAATTTAATAGGAATAAAAAAGGCAGGTTAAAATTATGGCAACGATTTATGTTGATAATGCTGCAACCACACAGCTTTCGGATGCTGCTTTGGAAGCTATGAAACCTATGATGCAGGAGATTTACGGCAACCCGTCATCGCTCCATCACATCGGTCAAATTGCAAAGGAACATCTTGAAGATGCAAGAGCAAGGGTTGCAAAATGTATAAATGCAAATCCAAACGAAATTTACTTTACATCGGGTGGCAGTGAAGCCGACAATCAGGCAATTCTTACAGCCGCATACAACGGTGCTAAAAAAGGTAAAAAGCACATTATATCTTCAAAATTTGAACATCACGCTGTTCTTCATACGCTTGATAAACTTGCAAAAGAAGGTTTCGAGATTGAACTTCTTGATGTATACCACAACGGCATTGTTAAAGTAGAAGATGTTAAAAATGCTATCAGGGAAGATACAGCACTTGTTACGATTATGTCGGCAAATAATGAAGTCGGCACAATTCAACCGGTTAAGGAAATCGGTGCCGTATGTAAAGAAAAGGGCGTTTTATTCCACACAGATGCCGTTCAGGCATTCGGACATATTCCGATTGATGTTGTTGATATGAACATTGATATGCTTTCTATTTCGGCTCACAAGTTCCACGGTCCTAAGGGTGTAGGCCTTTTGTATTGCAGAAAAGGTATCATTCTTCAAAACCTTATTAACGGCGGTGCTCAGGAACGCGGCAAGAGAGCAGGTACCGAAAATATGGCATCTATCGTAGGCATGGCTGCCGCTATGGAAGAAGCTGTTAAAAACCTTGATAAAAACGCAAAATATGTAAGCGCACTTCGTGATAAAATTATTGACGGATGTGCAGATATTGAACTTCACACGCTAAACGGTGACAGATATAACAGACTTCCGGGCACAATCAACTTCAGTTTTGAAGGCATTGAGGGTGAAGGACTTATTCTTCTTCTTGACCAAGACGGCATTTGTTCTTCATCGGGTTCTGCATGTACAAGCGGTTCACTTGACCCGTCACATGTCCTTTTGGCTATGGGCGTACCTGTTGCAAGTGCTCACGGATCACTTCGTATTTCTCTTTGTGAATATAACACTGAAGAGGAAGCGGATATTATTATCAATTCAATCCATAAGGTTGTAACATATTTAAGATCAATTTCTCCTGTTTGGGAGAAAATTCAAAACGGAGAGGTAGTAGAATAATGGCATTATATTCAGAAAAAGTAATGGATCACTTTACAAATCCAAGAAATGTTGGTAAAATTGAAGATGCTGACGGCGTAGGCGAAGTAGGCAATGCTAAATGCGGCGATATTATGAAAATTTATCTTAAAATTGATGAAAATCATGTTATTACAGATGTTAAGTTTAACACTTTCGGTTGTGCGTCTGCAATCGCATCAAGTTCGATGGCTACCTGCCTTATCAAGGGTAAGCCTGTAAGTGAAGCTGTTGAGCTTTCAAACAAAGCAGTTGTTGAAGCACTTGACGGATTACCTCCGGTAAAAATTCACTGTTCTGTGCTTGCAGAGGAAGCAATAAAAGCCGCAGTTAAGGATTATTACGATAAAAACGGCATTGAGTACGATCCCGACACATTCAAGGAAAAGAATGCTCACGAATAAAAATATATCTTATATGTGATGCTTAGGAGTAGGTTATGGCTTTAAAAGACATACAAGAGGAAATTTTAAAATTAAAAAAAGAAAAAGATATTTGCATTTTAGCACATTGCTATCAATCACCCGATATACTTGAAGTTGCGGATTTTGTAGGTGACAGTTTTGCTTTGTCTGTTTCGGCTTCAAAAGTAACCAACAAAACAGTTATTATGTGCGGTGTTAGATTTATGGCAGAAACCGTAAAGATTCTTTCACCCGATAAAAATGTTATTCTTGCAAACGGCGACGCAGGTTGTCCGATGGCTGAAATGATGGATAAGGAGCTTATCGAACAGGTTAAGGAACAATATCCGGATTACACTGTTGTTGCTTATATCAATACCACAAGCGAACTGAAAACGGTTTGTGATGTTTGTGTAACTTCTTCATCGGCGCTTAAAATTTGCAAGAGCCTTGATACCGATAAGATTTTATTTATTCCGGATAAAAACCTTGGTTCGTACATTGCAAAGCAATTACCCGAAAAGGAATTTAAACTTCTTTCGGGCGGATGTCCTACACATGCACGAATGGGCATTTCAGAAGTGAAAAAAGCAAAGGCGGCTCATCCTGAGGCTCTGTTTCTTGTTCATCCCGAATGCGTTCCGGAGGTTGTTGCCGAAGCGGATTATGTCGGCTCAACAACAGGCATAATGAATTATGCAAAGGAAAGCGACGCCAAAGAATTTATTATCGGTACCGAAAGCAGTATTGTTTCTCACTTGCAACTTGCATGTCCCGATAAGATGTTTTATCCGCTTTCAAAAGACCTTGTATGCCACAATATGAAACTTACTACTATTGTAGATGTACTTAATTCGGTTAAAGGTATAGGCGGCGAAGAAATAGAACTTGACGAAGATGTCAGACTCGGCGCAAAGCGTTGCATAGACAAAATGATTGAGTTAGGCTGATATATGAAAAAAGCTATTATTGCAATGAGCGGCGGTGTAGATTCAAGCGTTGCCGCTCTTTTTATGAAAGAACGCGGATACGACTGTATCGGTGCAACTATGAAGTTGTATGACAATGAGGATATAGGTATCAGCAGGGAAAAGACCTGTTGTTCTCTTGACGATATTGAAGATGCAAGGGCCGTTGCGTATAAACTCGGAATGCCTTATTATGTTTTCAATTTTAAAGATGAATTTGAAGAAAAAGTTATTGATA
Organism: uncultured Eubacterium sp.; assembly: GCF_934561735.1. Classification (GTDB taxonomy): domain Bacteria; phylum Bacillota; class Clostridia; order Oscillospirales; family Acutalibacteraceae; genus Eubacterium_R. The sequence goes on along the minus strand of NZ_CAKTGT010000002.1, from coordinate 130,052 downwards.
AATTTATTTCAACATACGAAGCGGGCGGAACGCCTAATCCTTGTATTGATTGCAACAGATATTTAAAATTTGAAAAGCTTATGAAGCGTATGGAAGAATTGCAATACGACTGTGTTGTTACAGGTCATTATGCCGATATTGAATTTATTAACGGTAGGTATATGCTTAAAAAAGGCAAGGATTTATCAAAAGACCAAAGCTATGTTCTTTATTCGCTTACGCAATATCAGCTTGCACATACTGTTTTTCCTTTGGGTAAATATTCCAAGGACGAAATCAGAGAGGTTGCCGAAAAACACGGATTTATCAATGCACGCAAGCGTGACAGTCAGGATATTTGCTTTGTACCTGACGGTGATTATTCAAAGTTTATTGAGAATTACAAGGGCAAATCTTATCCAAACGGTAATTTTGTTGATAAAAGCGGCAATGTCCTCGGCGAACATAAAGGCTTGATACGATATACAATAGGTCAAAGAAAAGGACTTAATATTGCTCTCGGCCATCCAGTTTATGTTATAAGCAAGGATGTTGAAAACAATACCGTTGTATTAGGCTCAAACGATGACTTAAATAAATCAAAACTCAAAGCAACCGATTTTAATTGGATTGCCGAAAAACCAAACGGCAAAATTAATTGTGCCGCAAAAACACGATATAATATGCGTGAAGTTCCGTGTACGGCATATTGTGACGGCGACGATGTTATTGTTGAATTTGACACTCCGGTCAGAGCAATTACTCCGGGACAGGCTGTGGTTTTATATGACGGAGAGTATGTTCTCGGTGGCGGAACTATTGAATAAAGTCGCTTATTAACGAAAATTTCATTAATTATTCATTTTGTTTTATTGAATTTACTTGAAAAAGATGTATAATTAAGTCATAAAATAAATACAAGGTGGAAGACATATAACGGTTTCTCCAACCAATGACATTGACTGTCATGGAGTCGGTATTAATGTTTCTCTTTTCATTGTTTCTCCTCTAACCGATGTCTTTAAAAAGGCTCCAATCCACCTTCTTTTGTAGTAATTTTGTTATAAACACCCGATATATATGCTCGGGTGTTTATTTTTTGTAATAAAAATGTTATTTTTTCTTAATTTACTATTTATTTTATTTTACTAATCTGTTATAATTAAGATAAATTTTGTCTGCAAAGGAGGATGGGTATGAAATATTTAAAACTATTTGTATGTATTGTTTTGATCATTACCTTATTCTCGGGTTGCAGTTTTAGGCTTGCTTCTTCCGTTAACGATTTGATTTCGGCAGTTGCCCCTTTTGGCGAAAATGCAGATGTTAAAAGTGCTCTTGACAGTTTTATGTCAAACGGATATTCTCTAAAAAATCCGTCGTCGGGTGAATATATCACATCTTACAATTTTTACGATTTAGACGGTGATGATAAAGAAGAAGCGGTTGCTTTTTACGAACCAAACGATAATCTCGGAACTATTCGTATGGCTATAATCAAAGAATATTCCGGTAAATGGGAAGTTGTATCCGATATATCGGGTTATGGTGATGATGCGTATCGTCTTGATTTTGCCGATGTTAATAATGACGGCAAAGATGAAATTATTGTTTGCTGGAATACTGTATCAAATTCAAACAGTCATTCATTTGTAGTTTATAACTTAAAATTTGAAGATAAAAAGTTTGAGATTAATCAAATTAATAATGATGATTTTTATTTAAACAATTATGTTATAGTTGATTTTAAGCAAAAGGGCAACAACGAAATTTTAATGTTTGAAATCAATTCGGGAACCAAAACCAGTGCAAAGGCTGAACTTTATTCCGTAAATAATAATGAATTTAAGCTAAAAGGAGAAACAAAACTTGATTCGCGTGTTATATCTTACAGAAATATAAACGTTGAAAAAGCAGAAGGCGATATAAGAGTTTACGCCGATGCAATAGGTTCAAACGGCGATAGTATAAGAACGGAAGTAATTTATTGGTCAAATATGTATAACTCGATTGTTTCACCGTTTTACAGCTATTCTACGGGCAGAACCTCGGGAACATCAAGAGGTTGTCTTGTTAATTCAAGTGATATAAACGATGACGGAAGAATTGAAATCCCGACAGATGTTTCAGTCAAAGGCTTGCCAAAAAATGTTAAGCCTCTTAATTGGAAAATTTATAACAAGACTATTCTTGTACACAAAGCTTATTCGCTTTACATAACGGATGATAGTTATAACATTATTATTCCGGATGATTATTTTAAAAATATTTCTGTTTCGTATAACAAGGAAACAAGAGAAATGTCTGTTATAAACAAGCAAACAAATAAAACAGTCTTTTCGGTTATGCCTGTTTTGAAAGCAGTGTATGATGAAAAATCGTATAACGGATACAATGTTATTCTTGACAAGTCGGGATATTATTATCTTGCAAAATCGGGAAATGACAGCGAAATGAAAATTTCTGTTGACGAACTGAAACAATACATTAAAATATGTTAGTTTACTGTTTAAGAAAGGTACGGTGTAAATATGAAAAAGGTACTTGTTGCCGAAGATGAAGAATCCATCAGAGAGTTTATTGTAATAAACCTTTCTCGTTCGGGCTATACTGTTGAACAGGCTGAAAACGGACTTGTTGCACTTCAAAAATTCAAACAGGACGAAGAAGGCTTTGATGTTGCGATTCTCGATATTATGATGCCGGAGCTTGACGGTCTTGCCGTATGCAAGGAACTCCGTAAACTTTCGTCGGATTTAGGTATCATTATGCTCAGTGCTAAAACTCAGGAAATGGATAAAGTAACAGGTTTGCTCTTCGGTGCCGACGATTATGTTACAAAACCGTTTTCTCCGAGCGAACTTATGGCAAGAGTTGACGCTATTTACAGACGAGTTGAAATGACAAGAGGCTTTAAAAAAGGTGAATCGAATTCAGACAGCATCATTCTTGACGAGTTTGAACTTAATCTTCGAAACAGAACTCTTTTAAAATCGGGCAATATGATTGAACTTACCCAAGTAGAATTTCAAATTGTTGAGTATTTCTTCCGCAATCCAAATGCTGCATTGTCAAGAAATGACATTTTAAAACAAGTTTGGGGAGCAAATTATTTCGGCGATGAAAAGATTGTTGATGTTAATATTCGTCGTCTTCGTATGAAAATAGAAGATAATCCGTCAAGTCCTACAAGACTTGTTACAATTTGGGGACTCGGATACAAGTGGATTACAAGCGAACAATAAACAGAAAGTTGAGTTTTTTAGCAAATGAACAAAGATTTTAATGCTGATTTTATGAAAAAATTTAAAAGCAAAAAAATCGAAGGTATTACAAGAAGATGGTTGATTTTGATTATCGGATTAATTGTTTTGCTGTTTACCGTTGCATTTATCATTTGCACATCTCTTATAAAAGTTTATTATTATAATTCTGTTGAAAGCATTGTTAATTCGGCGGCTTCGGATTCTGCAATCAACTATTTTGAAAATAACATAAATAACGGTGAATCTCTTGAATCGTCTGCAGCACTTTATATTGACACATATTCAAACAAGGATTCAACAACGGTTTGGATTGTTGACAACGAAGGCAATGTTATTATATCATCCAACGGTTTTGGAGTGCAAAAACAGGATATGCCGGATTATAAAGTCGCTATGGAAGATTCTGACGGCAAAGGTAAATTTGTCGGTAAATTGTCAAACGGTCAAAAAGTTATGGCTGTTTGCAGAGTGATAAAAAGTTCCGATGACACTAAAGTCGGTGCAATCCGTGTAATGACAGCTGTTGACAATGTTGACCGTCAAATTGCGAGCATGTCGGTCCTTATAGCTGTTATCTTTTTGATTATTCTTGCTATAATTATACTTTCCAACCTTTATTTTATCAGAACTATTATAACTCCGCTTAAGGAAGTCAATCAGGCAACAAAAAAGATTGCCGAGGGCAACCTTGATGTCAGAATAGAAAAGAAATATAATGACGAAATCGGTGACCTTGCCGACAGTATCAATACAATGGCTTCGGAGATTGCTACTGCTGATAAAATGAAAAATGATTTTATTTCAACCATTTCTCACGAGCTTCGTACACCGCTTACATCTATTAAGGGATGGGGCGAAACGCTGACCCTCGGCAACCAAGACAATGTTGACGAATTAACGCAAAAAGGCTTGCAGGTTATCGTTAAGGAAGCGGGCAGACTTGAAGGCTTTGTAGAAGAATTGCTTGATTTCTCAAGGCTTCAAAGCGGAAGAATGACACTCCGCCTTGCAAATGTAGATATTCTTGCCGAGCTTGAAGAAACACTGTTTACATTCATTGAGCGTGCCGTTCGTGAAGGATATGAAGTAAAATACAGCATTCCGGAAGTTCCTTGTATTGCAAATGCAGATGCAAACAGACTTAAACAGGTCTTTATGAACATTCTTGATAATGCACTAAAATATTCACGACCGGGCAGTAAAATTCTTGTAAAAGCCGAATTTGAGAAAAAAGATGATAAAGATTTTGTAAAAATTGCGATTGCCGACCAGGGTTGCGGCATATCAGAAGAAGATTTGCCACATGTAAAAGAAAAGTTTTATAAGGCTAATGTAAGCGTTAAAGGTTCAGGTATCGGTCTTGCGGTAACAACAGAAATCGTTAACTTGCATAACGGTTATTTGGATATAGACAGTGTGGAGGGTAAAGGCACTTTAGTAACAATTCATCTTCCTTTGCTGGAAGCACCGCACCAAAACTAAAATTTGAAAGGTTATTTTAATGAGTAAAAAACAACACATCACTTCTGTAGGCGGTCAGGCTCTTATAGAGGGCGTTATGATGCAGGGGCCGAGAGGCATTGCAACTGCCGTCAGAAAAACCGATAATTCCATTCTTGTAGAATATCATAAATTTAATCATTTAAAAGATAAAAACAAATTTTTCGGTATTCCTATCATTCGTGGAATTGTTGCTTTTTTTGAGTCGATGATTATGGGGTACAAGCTTTTGATGTATTCAGCTGAGGCATCGGGAATGGAAGACCTTGAAGATGTTGAAATGAATAAATTTGAAAAGTGGATTACCGATAAATTAGGCGATAAATTCATGGATATAATTATGGGTTTTGCAAGTGTTCTCGGCTTTGCTCTTGCATTTTTGATTTTTTTCTTTCTTCCTGTGTTTATATTTAATAAAATAAACGCTGCGGCACATATGTCACTTACCCCGTGGCAAGGAACAATCGAAGGCTGTATGAAAATATTTATTTTTGTTGTTTATATGCTTTTGGTTTCTCAAATGAAAGATATAAAAAGACTTTTTAAATATCACGGAGCCGAACACAAAAGTATTGCTTGCTATGAAGCCGGCGAGGAACTCACAGTGGAAAATGTAAAAAAATGTACTCGCTTTCATCCAAGATGCGGTACATCATTTATGTTTGTAATGCTTATTTTAAGTATTGTTATTGTTACTCTTCTTTCACTTGTTGTTCCGGCTGAACTTAAGCAAAATACAGTGGCGTGGATGCTTATTAAATTACCGCTTATTCCGCTTATTATGGGTATCGGCTATGAATTTATCAGATATGCCGGTAAGCATGACAATTTGTTTGTCAGAATAGTATCCGCTCCGGGTTTATGGATGCAAAGAGTTACTACCAAAGAGCCTGAAGATGATATAATAGAAGTCGGTATTGCTTCAATAAAAGCTGTTATTACCGATAATATTGAGGATGACGAAATTAAACGATGAATGTTAAGGAAGCATACAGTTACAGCGTAAGTTTTTTAGAGGCAAATGGTGTTGATGAGGCTGATTTTAAAGCTTTAACCGTTGTTTGCTATGTAGCGGGAATCAAAAACAGCGAATATCACGCTCATAAAGACGATTTTGTAATTACGAAACGGCTTGCAGATTGCTTATGGAACCTTAAAACAGGCGAACCGCTTCAATATGTTATCGGCAAATGGGATTTTTATGAAAGTGAGTTTTATGTAGGAGAGGGAGTTTTAATTCCCCGTCCCGAAACAGAAGAACTTGTTGACCTTGCCGTTAAATATTTAAAGACTGTTACCAATCCTGTTATAATTGATTTGTGTTCGGGAAGCGGATGTATCGGCGTCAGCATTGCGAAAGCTGTACCGGATTCAAAAGTTTACTGTATAGAAAAAAGCAAAGAAGCATTTAAATATTTAGAAAAAAATGCTAAAGATTGTAACAATGTCATTTTGATTAATGACGATATTTTTAATGATATCGATATTGAAAATGCAGATTTGATTATTTCAAATCCGCCGTATATTAAAACTTCGGATTTAGCTGATTTGCAGGATGAAGTTAAAAAAGAACCGCAAATGGCTCTTGACGGAGGAAATGACGGACTCGATTTTTACAGAATAATAAATACAAAATGGTCATCTAAACTAAAATCAAACGGTATTTTAATGCTTGAAATCGGAGAAGAGCAGGGAAAAGACATTGCTGATGTGTTAACCGAATTCAATAATGTTGAAGTAAAAAAAGATATGTATGGCAACGACAGAATGGTTGTTGCAAAAAGGTGATTATATGATTTCAATTTTCAGATATATACAGCAGGGAGAATATTTACTTGCAATTATTGCCGTTCTTTCAAGATGCTTTGTTGTATTCTGTTGTTTACCTATTCACGAATTGGCTCACGGACTGATGGCACACCTGCTCGGTGACGATACGGCAAAAAGAGAGGGAAGATTGTCACTCAATCCTTTTGCCCACCTTAATCCTATCGGTACGGTTATGATTTTTCTCTTTGGTATCGGTTATGCAAATCCCGTGCCAATTAATCCGAGAAACTTTAAAAATGAAAAAGGCGGTATGGCTTTGACCGCACTTGCAGGTCCGCTTGCAAATCTTCTTATGGGCTTTGTTTCGGTTTGGGGTTTCTTTATCTTTACAAAGTTTACCGGCTCATCCGCAATAGGAAGTGCAGTTGCTTATTTCTTTCTTTATTCAGCACAAATCAATGTTATGCTTGCAGTGTTTAATTTGTTCCCAATTCCACCGCTTGACGGCTCAAAGATTTTGGCAGCCGTTTTGCCTGACAAGCTTTATTACAAATATATGATGTATGAAAGATATATCATGATTGCTCTTATGATTTTACTTTTCACCGGTGTACTTGACACTCCAATTTCATTTTTAACAGGTAAGCTTTTGAATATTATATCTATTCTTCCTAATTTAGTGTTTCATCTTTATTAATAAGAGGCTTTATGGATAATTTAACCTATAAAATTGAGGTGTTTGAAGGTCCTATGGATCTTTTGTTGCACCTTATAAGTAAACATAAACTGAATATAAATGATATTCCGATTGTAGAACTTGTAAATCAATATCTCGATTATGTTCGTCAAATGGAAGAAGCTGATTTTGATGTTGCAGGTGACTTCCTTGAAATGGCGGCAAGATTGATTTATATCAAAACCGTATCTTTGCTTCCTCGTCACGAAGAAGCAGAAGTTCTTAAAAAAGAGCTTACAGGTGAATTAATCGAATATCGTGATTGTAAACTTATGGCTGAAAAACTTTCAAATCAAACAGACGGTTTCGGAAGGTTTGTTCGTCAACCGCAGGGCGGCTGGGTGAATTATGATTACGAGCGATTTCACGAACCTGATGAACTTTTGGACGCATATATAAATGTTGCAGGCAAAGCTCAAAGACGACTTCCGCCGCCTATCGATTCGTTTAAAGTTATAGTTGCAAAAAAGTTTGTCAATGTTGCTTCTAAAGTAAGAACGGTTATGCGTAAACTTTGGAGCGGTAAAAAAGTTAATTTTTTATCACTGTTTGACGGTGCAAAATCAAAATCGGACATTGTTGCAACTTTTTTGGCAGTATTGGAACTTACAAAAACAAAAAAAATTACGGTTGAGGGCGATATGCACAATCCAACCGTTAAAATAGTTAATGAAACCAAAGAGGTAGATAACCTTGAATAAAACAGAAAACTTAGTATCAACGCTTGAAGCAATGCTTTTTGCCGCCGGAGACCCGGTTGAACCGACAAAGCTTGCCGAAGTTCTTGATATTGATATAGAAACAACCGAAAAAATGCTTGAGCATTTAAGTGCCCAATATGACGAACGAAATTCGGGCTTAATGCTTATCAGAGTAGATAACAAGTATCAAATTTGCACCAGAGAAAAATACAGCGATGAAGTTCGCAAACTGATGGAAATAAAAAAGAACGCTCCGCTCAGTAACGCGGCATTTGAGGTACTTGCGGTTATTGCATATAACAAAACCGTTACTCGTTCGTTTATTGAACAGGTAAGAGGAGTTGACTGTTCGGGTCCGATTTCATCACTTGTTCAAAAAGGACTTATTGAAGAAAAGGGAAGAATGGACCTGCCGGGCAGACCTCTTATTTACGGAACAACGGACAGGTTTTTAAGATGTTTTTCTCTTAATTCTCTTGAAGATTTACCTGATTTACCGAAAACCGAAGAAGTTGAAAGTATTGCAAAAGACGACAGTCAAACTTCTTTATTTGACAAAGAAAATAAATCTGATATACTAAAAGAAAAAGAAATATCCGAAATTGCTCATATTGAGGAGGAATAAATGAAAACTTTTTTGATAATTTTAGCTGTCATAGTTTTACTTTTTGCTATTATTCTTTCTCTTTCGGCTGAAGCAACTGTTATTTATGACAACGGATGGCACACAACTGTTCAAGTCCTTTTTATAAAAAAAGATGTTGAACTTTCAAAAATTTTAAACTTTGTTTTGTTTCCCGATAAAGCAGGCAAGGAAGCCGCTGAGAAACAGAAAGAAAAGAAAAAAAACAAAGCAGATTCTGCAAAACCTGTTATTCAAGAAAATAAAGAAGAGGTAAAACAGGTCACTGAACCAAAAGAAAATAAAAAAGAAACAAATGATAATTCCGAGGTTAAAGTTGAGCCGGAGAAACCTAAAACCGAGCTAAAACAGCAACCAAAGAAAAATCCTATTGCTAAAATAATTGACGAAGACGGTATAGTCGGAATTATGCTTTTGGCATCAAATTTGGTGGAAACTTTAAATACTGCCGTGATAACTTTATTTAAAGGTTTGCATATTTACTCATTATATGTTAAAATGATAGTCGGTGGTGCCGATGCAGACGAAATTGCAAGAGCATACGGCAGAATTTGCGGTTTTTATTACCCTTTAAAGGGTATGATTTTAAACGGTATGAAGGTTGACCAATATGATGATTACATACAACCCGATTTTATCGCACCCGCAAATGAATATGAATTTCAGCTTATTGCATCTATAAATATTGCACTGATTTTAAAAATAGGTATTAAAGCAGGAGCAAAATTCCTGGTTAACTTAATAAAAAATAAGTAATTAATATAAGGGGAAAGAACTATGAAAGAAACTCCGGTAAACAAAATAATGGAATCAACACTTGAAAAAATGAGAGAAATGGTTGATGTTTCAACTATTATCGGTGAGCCTATGGTTACAGGTGAGACCACTCTTATCCCTGTATCAAAGGTTTCTTACGGCTTTACATCGGGCGGTACAGACCTTCCGTCAAAGCAAAATAAGGAACTTTTCGGCGGTGCAGGCGGAGGCGGTATCTCCATTACTCCTGTTGCATTCATCGTTATTCAGGATTCAAAGGTTAGACTTATGCAAATCAACAATTACACATCATCCGCAGACAGAGCTATTGCAATGATTCCTGAACTTGTTGATAAGCTTACAGAACTCACCGAAGCAAAGAAAAAGGATTCGGCTGCAGAAGAAAAAGCAGAATAATTTTAATTAAACAGAATCACCTGCATATATTTATGTAGGTGATTGTTTTGTATAAAAAATTTATTTGTATTTTATGCGTTTTAACTATTTTGTTTCCGCTTACCGTAAGTGCAAAAAGCAATAATATTTCCGCACAAAAGGCAGTTGTAATAGACAAGTCAACTTCAACTGTTTTGTACGAAAAGTCAAGTAATGTAAAATGTTCTATGGCGTCTACAACAAAAATTATGACCTGCCTTATCGCTTGTGAAAAATTGAAACAAAATGATATTGTAACGATTACAAACAAAATGCTTGATAAAACCGAAGGTTCACTTATTTACCTAAAAGTCGGAGATAAAATTACGGTTTCGGATCTTATAAAAGGTGCATTGTTAGCGTCAGGTAATGATGCAGCAAATTCTCTTGCCGTTTACACTTCAGGCAGCGTTTCGGAGTTTGTTAAGTTGATGAATTTGTATGCTATAAAATTCAAAATGTCAAACACACATTTTGAAACTCCGTCCGGGCTTGACAGCAAGAATCATTACTCTACGGCATATGATATGGCATTGCTGACTTCTCATGCACTTGATAATGAAATTTTTGCTTCTGTTTGTAAGCTTCAAAAAGCAGATGTTACAATAAACGGCAATGTTCAAACCATATATAATCATAACAAACTTCTTTATCAAACAGAGAACTGTATCGGCGTTAAAACGGGATTTACCGAAAAATCCGGAAGATGTCTTGTCAGTGCATATGATTACAAAGGAAGCACAATTATTATTGTCACTTTGAATGATTACGATGATTGGAATGACCACAAAAAACTTTTTGATTACGCAAAAAATCAATATAAAACCCTGTCAAAAACTGAAAATATATCAATCGATTGTGTCGGAACAAACAGAAAAAAGGTTGTATGCACCACACAATTTGATGTTTCATATCTTGACAATTTAACTTTTAAGTACTATTATTATCCTATTTTGTATGCTCCGATTTTGCAAAATACCAAAGTCGGCAAAACTGAAATATACTCAAACAACAAATTAATTAGGACTGTAGATATTATAGTTCCGGAAAGTGTAAAAGTATGGCAAACAACGAAGTAAGATTACAAAAATTTATGGCAGAGCAGGGAGTAGCTTCCCGAAGAAAGAGCGAAGATTTAATTCGTGCCGGAAAAGTTAAAGTTAACGGGCATGTTGCCGAAATAGGGATGAAAATCAATCCTCGCAAAGATTTGGTTACTGTCGGCAAACAAAAGCTTACAAATGTAAAAAACAGAAAAATGGTTTACATAATGCTCAACAAACCTCGCGGATATGTAACAACCGTATCGGATGAACTCGGCAGAAAAACCGTTATGGATTTACTTCCTAATTTCGGTTGCAGAATTTACCCCGTAGGCAGACTTGATAAAGATAGTGAGGGTCTTTTGCTTTTGACAAACGACGGCTCTTTTACAAATTGTATGACCCATCCTTCGCACGAATATGCAAAGGTTTACCGTGTAACGGTTCGACCGGCTGTGAATGATGAAATTCTATTTAATCTTCGCAACGGTATTGAAATTGACGGAAGAAAAACCGCACCGTGTGAAGTAACCGTTTTAACCGAAGAAGAAAACAGAGTGGTTCTTGAATTTATTCTTCACGAAGGCAGAAACCGCCAAATCAGAAAAATGTGTGAAAGTCAAGGCCTTGAGGTTGCAAGACTCAAAAGAATTTCAATCGGTCCGATTAAACTCGGGATGTTAAAGCAGGGCGATTATAGGGAATTATCGGAGCAGGATGTAAAAAAACTTCTTCGTTCTGCTGGACATAAAGAAAATTGATAAAAAAGTCGGAGATTTTCTCTGACTTTTTTTAATTTTATATTGATATTATAAGAAAATAATGTTAATATTAATAATAGGTCATTTTGGTAATTTTATATATCAAAGGAACTTATTATCTCGTAAGGAGGATTATTAATGGGTAATTCAAACAAAGAGAATGTTGCAATTCAAAGACTTGCTTCTCTTTTTGATGAAGGCATTTTTACCGAGATTGATCCGTTTGCAAAAGGCGAAAGCGGTGAAGTTGAGGTCGTTGCCGGTTACGGCTATGTAAACGGTACGGAATGCTATGCTTTTGCGCAAGACAGCAATATAAACAGCGGTGCTGTAACCGTTGCGCAATGTGCAAAAATTTTAAAAGTGTTTTCTTTGGCAAAGAAAACAGGTTGCGGCGTTGTCGGTATCTATGATTCAAACGGTGTTCAGCTTACACAGGGCTTTGAGGTTCTCAATGCTTTCGGTGAAGTTGTAAAAGCCGCTTCAATGCTTTCGGGCGTTGTTCCTCAGGTCAGCATTATTGCTGGTGCTTGCCTTGGTACATCAGCTTTAATTGCAAATATGGCTGATGTTGTTATTGCAAGCAAGGACAGCGATTTTTATATTACCGCACCAAGTGATATAACTGTTGAAGAAAGTGCAAAAAACGGCACAGTTGATATTATGTGCGATGATGTTGACTCAGCTTTAAACGAAGCAAAAAAAGTTATTTGTATGCTTCCTAAAAACAATCTTTACAGTGCTCCTATGGTTGATTTTGAATATTCGGCTCCTTCTGTTTCGGCAGTTGACGGTGCTTCTGTTGAAGATATTGTTAATTCTGTTCTTGATTCAACCTTATCCGTTGAATTTAAAGCCGAATACGGAAAACATGTTATTACAAAGCTTGGTACCGTTGAAGGTTCAACTGTCGGTGTTATTGCATTTAACAATGACGAAATTTGCCATAATTGTGCATATAAGGCTGAGGCTATGGTTAAGCTTTGTGACGCATTTAATATTCCTGTTATCACCGTTGCAAACTCTACAGGTCTTACAAAAGGCAAAGATGCACAAATGCTTGTTGCCGCTACAAAGCTTACAACAGCATATGCAAGTGCAACTTGTCCTAAAATTAGCTTGATTACAGGACAGGCTATCGGTGCATCATATATTATTCTTGCCGGTAAAGGTGCAAATGCCGATGTTACTTTGGCTTGGCAAAATGCTGTTGCTTCACCTCTTGATGTTGAAGCTGCCGTTGCTTTTCTTTATAACGACAGACTTGCAGACGGTGAAGACAGAGCAAAGCTTGAAGCCGAATATAAAGAGACAGTCGGTTCTGCATTTACTGCAGCTGCTTGCGGCGCTGTTGATGATGTTTTCCCGGCTGAGGAAACAAGAACAAAGATTGCTTCTTATCTTGATATGCTTATGAGCAAGAGAGAAACAACTATTCCAAGAAAACATTCTGTTAAATAATCGGAGGATATAAAAATGAAAAATTACACAATTACAGTTAACGGAACACCATATAATGTAACAGTTGAAGAAGGCACTTCATCAGCTGCTCCTGTTGCTTCTGCTCCGGCACCGGCACCTGCCGCTGCTCCGGCTCCTCAGGCAGCACCAAAAGCAGCACCTGCACCGGCTGCTGCCGGAAGCGTTAAAGTTGACGCTCCTATGCCGGGTAACATTCTTGATGTAAAGGTATCAAACGGCACTGCTGTAAAGGCAGGTCAGGTACTTGTAATTCTTGAAGCTATGAAGATGGAAAACGAAATTGTTGCTCCTCAAGACGGAACAGTTGCTTCAATCAATGTAAATAAGGGTGATACTGTAGAAGCAGGTCAAACTATCATCACTTTGGCATAAGAGGTGCACTATGGCTAAAATCGGAATTACAGAAACTGTTCTCCGTGATGCACATCAGTCATTGATTGCCACTCGTATGAGAACAGAGGAATTTGTTGACATTCTTCCTCAAATGGATAAAATCGGCTATCATTCTTTGGAATGTTGGGGCGGTGCAACATTTGACTCATGTCTTCGTTTTCTTGACGAGGATCCTTGGGAAAGACTTCGTACTATCAGAAAAAAATGTCCTAACACAAAGCTTCAAATGCTTTTCAGAGGACAAAATATGCTCGGCTATCGTCATTACAGCGATGAGGTTGTAGATTATTTTGTAAAGAAAAGTATCGACAACGGTATTGATATCCTTCGTATTTTTGACGCACTTAATGATGTTCGTAACCTCGAAACTGCCATTAATGCCGCAAATAAATACGGCGGACACGTTCAAGCCGCTATATCATATACAACAGGCCCTGTTTTTGATGTAGATTATTATTGCCATTATGCAAAACAACTTGAAAATGCAGGTGCTTCATCAATTTGTATCAAGGATATGGCAGGTCTTCTTACTCCTTACGGAACTTATGATTTGGTTAAGGCTCTTAAAGAAACCGTTAAAATTCCTATTCAACTTCATACTCACTACACTTCGGGACTTGCTTCAATGGTTCTCCTCAAAGGAATTGAAGCCGGTGTTGATGTAATTGACACAGCTATGTCACCGCTTGCTATGGGTACATCACATCCTGCAACAGAATCTATGGTTGCCGCTCTTAAAGGCACTGAATATGACACAGGACTTGACCTCAAAGCACTCAGTGAAATCAGAGATTTCTTTGCTCCTCTTCGTCAAAAGTATCTTGACAGCGGACTTCTCGATCCTAAGATGCTCGGTGTAGACGCAAACACTCTTCTTTATCAGGTACCCGGCGGTATGCTTTCTAATCTTAACAGTCAGCTTAAACAAGCGGGCAAGGAAGATCAACTTGAAGAAGTTCTTGCTGAAGTTCCTCGTGTTCGTAAGGACGCAGGTTATCCGCCTCTTGTAACTCCATCATCACAAATCGTTGGTACACAGGCTGTATTCAATGTTATTATGGGTGAAAGATACAAGATGGTTACAAAGGAATTTAAAGACCTTATTGCAGGTAAGTATGGCTCGACTCCTTGTGAAATCGACCCTGAATTCCAAAAGAAGATTGTAGGTGATGACGAAATCATTACTTGCCGTCCTGCCGATTTGCTTAATGATACTATTGAGCAATTCAAGAGCGAAATTGCAGAATATTATGAGCAGGAAGAAGATATTTTGTCATATGCTCAGTTTGGTCAGGTAGCCGTTAAATTCTTTGAAAAGAGAAGAGATAAAAAGTACGGACTTGACGGTAAACACGATAATATCGAAACAAAGGTTCATCCTGTATAATAAAAAATATCACACTTTTAAACAGTGCTCTTGACGGGGCACTGTTTTTTAGTTATTATGTTATTAAAGAGAAATAAAACAGAAGGGGATGATATTTTGAAAAAAATGTTATGTATGCTGATTTCGGTCTTGTTTATAATTACCGTATTTTCTCCGTTTGCAGTTTATGCAAATGTTAAATTCGGTAATTCAACGGTTGCTTCTGAAGAAAACAGCGACACACCAGATACGGATGTTAATTTTGATTTTTTCAATCCTGATGAAAAAACCGCAAAAGAAATGGAAAACACAATCATTCAGGGTTTGCTCTCAATGCAAAGCAGAATTGATCTTGCAAAATATAAAATTCCGAATACCCAGGCTGCCATTGTTATTTCAAATATTATAAACGGCAATCCGGATTTGTTCTTTGTTTCAACAAATATTACATACAGTTATAATACTACAACAACATATGTTGTAAGTTTTGTTCCTGCTTATGCCTTATCCTCCGTTTCCGAAATTAACTCAGCCAAAATTTTGTTTAATAATGAGATGAACAAAATATTAGCCAAAACAAATGACGGTATGTCCGATTTACAAAAAGCTTTAACGGTTCACGACTATATTTGTAATTTGGCTGTTTATCCTAATCTGAACAACGGAGATGAAGTTGTTTATCACTCCGCTTACGGTTTTGTAAAAGACAGAAAAATTGTATGTGCCGGATATGCATTAATGTACTCGGCTGTATTGAGCAAACTTAATATTCCTACAAAATATGTCATTTCCAATTCTATGGGACATGCATGGAATACTGTGTATATAAATAATAATTGGTACAATGCGGATTTAACTTGGGATGACACTTCGTTTTCGAATGTTGATACAAATACCATGGGCAGATTTTCTCACGAATATTTTTTAAAAAGCACATATGAATTTCAGACATACAAAGAACACACAGGTATGGTTTATCCTTACAATGTAGCATGCACCGATTATTCATATGATGAGGCTTTTTGGAATAACTACACCTGCAATATCTTTACATATCAAAATTGTTATTATTATCTTGATTTAGACGCTTCAAATTTTTTGGTTAATATCATCAAAAGAGATGAAAATGGAAATACTGCAATTTTGAATAATAAAAAATATCCATCTGTTTATTTATCATATGGAAACGGAATGAAAGTTCCTTTAGGTCAAATAACAATGATTAATGATGTGTTGTATTTCAGTACATCTTCGAATAATACCGCAACAATAAATTGCTATGACCTAAAAACAAACAAGGAATATAAAATAACAGAATTTGAAGGTATGAGTGCCGGCATGGGCGAACAGGATGGAGAATTGCAATACGCTTTATTGAATAATGAAACAGTATACACTTCCGTAAAGCAACAGCCGATTTTTGATAATATTTATCCGTCAAATGTAAACAAATCCGATTACAGTCCTTATGTTGATATCAATCATGACGGCTATATTAACGCAAAAGATTATGCACAATTAAAAAAATAAACAAATTATTAACTTTAATCATTGACGAATGGCAAATTTTGTAGTAATATAGAAATGTTGAAATTATTTTAAATACGGGAGGGTATTATGAACGTATTGATTTTCGGCGGTACCGGTCTTCTTGGCTCGGCAGCTGCACAAATTTTTATTGACAGAGGACACAAGGTAAAAACCATTGCTCTTCCTCCTCTTCCGGAAGGTGCTCCGATTCCAAAAGAAATGGAAATTGAATTC
This sequence comes from uncultured Eubacterium sp., assembly GCF_934561735.1. Classification (GTDB taxonomy): domain Bacteria; phylum Bacillota; class Clostridia; order Oscillospirales; family Acutalibacteraceae; genus Eubacterium_R. The sequence goes on along the minus strand of NZ_CAKTGT010000002.1, from coordinate 113,457 downwards.
GGTAACTTCCTTGAACTCACAGATGAAGAACTTGAAAAGGCTATGACAGGCATGGATGCTTTTGTTTACGCTGCAGGCGTAGACGAAAGAGTTGAATTCCCGGCTCCTGTATATGAAGCTTACAAGAAGTACAACATCGACCCTGTAGACAGATGCCTTGCTATGGCTAAGAAGTGCGGCGTTAAGCGTTGCGTAGTTCTTGGTTCATACTTTGCTTGGCTTGCAAAAGAGCGTCCTGATATGAAACTTTGCGAAAAGCATCCATATATTCGCTCAAGAGTTGACCAGGAAAATGTTGCTTTCAAGTATGCCGATGACGATATGGGCGTAGCTGTTCTTGAACTCCCATATATCTTTGGTACTCAACCTGGCAGAAGACCTGTTTGGGTTATCCTTATTGAACAACTTCAAAGATTTGAAAAGATGCCTTTCACAATGTATCCAAAGGGAGGCACAGCAATGCTTACGGTTCGCCAGGTTGGTGAAGCTATCGTAGGTGCCGCAGAGCAAGTTAAGGGTGCAAGAGCATACGGTATTTCTTGCTACAACCTTACTTGGAGAGAATTCCTTAAGATTGTTTACAGAGCAATGGACGGAATTCCTGACAGAAAGATTGTTGATGTTCCTAAGTGGACATTCCAGGCTTTCGGTCTTGTTATGAGAAAAGACTATGCAAAGAGAAATGTTGATTCAGGTATCGATCCTGTAGGACTTGCAGACATCATGGGTATGAATCTCTTCATCCCAACAGATGACACAAAGGAACTCGGATGTACTCCTGACGACATCGAAGCAGCTATCTTTGATTCTATCGCACTTTCAAAGGCTTCATTCGAAGGCAAGGCTAAACTCCTTGAAATGAAGGGCGAATAATTTAATTATTTACTGAATATAACGGATAGGGAAACCTGTCCGTTATTTTTTATTAAAAATTAGCAGCAAAAAAATAAACCCAAGTAAATCACTTGAGTTTATAGAAATATCCACACATCCGCCTATGCCGAATATAACCTGCTGTTAAAGGCAGGTGGGCACCACCCAATAAATTTTGTGCTCCCAGCGTCCCGTAAAAACGGGGAGGTCTGCATTCCCATAAATCGGAGTCTGGTTCCCTAATTTAAAATATTTGTTCGGGTTATTTGGGCAATAGGTTGTCGAGATGCGTAGACATTATTAGATTATGTAGTAAACAACAAAATATTACTGCTCAGGTTCAAAATATTCAACATCAAACTTTTCTTCAACTTTTGCCATAAGAATGTCTGAAATTTGCTCATATTCCATTTCGTCTTGAATTTCTTCAAGATATTCGTCGCCGTTTTCATCTTCAACAACCTTGAGAATAATAACTTCATAATCGGCATCAACGATTTCTTCGGCTGTATCGTGATATTCTGTAATAGCAACATAAACATCATCATCTGTTTCGTATCTTTCAAGAAGTTCAAAAACGATTTCGTTACCGTCCTCATCTGTAACAGAGAGAAGGTCCGGTTCATAGATTTCTTCATTTTCCATATTAACACCCCATTTCTGTTTCTTATTATAATATTAATATATAAATTAGTCAATAGGGAACATTCATTTGTGAGTTTTTACATATTTTTTTAAAAAAGTTGAAAAAAACTATTGACAATTAACAAAAAGTATGCTAATATTTAGTTGAACTTAAGGAAGAGTTCGATAATCGAAAGGAGGCTGGAGATATGAAACTTCAGATTGATACACCAGCCACCTATACAGTATCCCAATAGATAACGGAACTTTGACAGTCGCGGGTATTAAAACGGAATTAATCACCGGCTGAGATCTTATGAGATATTAATTAGTTATTGCAGGGTTGGGTAAATACTTGTAGGTGTCGGTAAAAGTTAATAGTAAGGATATATAGGATTATCATCCTGCAGGTAATCAGAGTAGATGGCTCTTAAAATTCAAACAAATATTATTGAGAGGTAAACTCCAATGTACTAAATATTATCTTTTTAGATTAAAATTTATGATAAAGAGGTAAATTCCAATGGGCTAAATAGTTTCAAATTGATTAGATTTGAGGTACGGTCCAATGTACAGATAAAAAAGTAAATATAAATTAATTACTCCCGGCTGATTCAGTCGGGAGTTACATTTTATCTTTGTTAAAAAAGGGAAGCGAAACAGTTCGCTTCCCGATTTTTATAATTTTGCCGCTTCTGAAGCAACACCCAAAAGTGCAGAGTCACCGCCGAGCTTTGTTCTTTCGATTTTAACATTACGGAAGTTTTCCATAAGTCGATTATATATTTTTCTGTCAATTAATTCAATAATATAATCCTCATTCATAATACCGCCGCCGATAACAATTAACGGAGGATTAAATATATAGATTATATTTATTAAGCCGAGAATAATTTCATCAATCCATTTATCAATTTCTGATCTAATTTCAGGTTTAGACATATTCTCTTTTTCAAATATTTGAAAAGCGTCAAGCGGTTCATCGGAGATTTTATTTACTGCATTAATCAAAGCGTTTGCAGATGCGTAACATTCAAAACAGCCCTCACCGCCGCAGGTACATTGCTTACCGCCTGCATGAGTAATCATATGACCGATTTCTCCGGCTGCAGATGTTGAACCTTTGTAAAGTTTATTGTTAAGATAAATTGCACCGCCTATACCTGTACCAAGGGCTAAACTTACAAAATCGGATTGACCTTTTGCCGCACCAAAACGAGCTTCGCCCAAAGCAACGGCGTTTACATCATTTTCAACATAGGTAGGAATTCCTGTTTTGTTTTCAATAATACTTTTAACCATCATTCCGGTATAATAGGGAATATTATCTGTTGAATAAACAACTATACCGTTTTCGCTGTCTACTTGTCCGGCAGTAGATATTGCTACACGATCAATATTATCATAGCTTTCAATAATTTCAATTATTCTTTTTATAATAACCTGACCGCCTTCTTTGGCATTTGTAGGTACTTTCTTTTTATCCGAAAGTTCAAAGTTTTCATTACATACAGCGTACTTAATAAATGTTCCGCCAATATCAAAACAGAGTATTTTCATGTTATTCCTCCAGTGATTTTACAAATCGTTTTGTAATATCCATAGGTCTGGTAATTGCAGTACCGCATACCGCACTGAATGCACCTGCTTTGTATACAGTCTTTAAATCTTCGGGGCACCAAATGCCACCCTCTGCAATAACAGGCTTGTTAAGTTCTGTAGCATATCTGTGTACAAGTTCAACATCGGGAAGATTTCTGCCTTTGGTATACGGTGTATATCCTGCCATTGTTGTACCGATTAAATCAATATCGAGTTCAACTGCTTTTTTACCTTCTTCAAAGCAAGAAGTGTCAGCCATAAAGAGTTGATTAGGATATTTTGCACGAACTTCTTTGAAAAATTCTTCAAACGAAACACCGTTCGGACGCAGACGACTTGTTGCATCTGTTGCAATAATATCACATCCGATTTCAACAAGTGCATCGATTTCTTTCATTGTAGGAGTAATGTAAACATCGCTGTCATCGTATTCCTCTTTGATAATGCCGATAATCGGTAAGTCAACTCTTTCTCTTATTGCCAAAATATCAACTATTGTATTTGCTCTGATACCTACGGCACCGCCGAGCATAGCTGCATATGCCATTTTGGACATAATGTAAGAGTCGTATAAAGGTTCGGTCTTTAATGCTTGACAGGAAACAATAAGGCCGCCCTTAATTTGCTTTAAAATTTCTTCGTTATTCCTCATATTGATAATTATATCAATTAATATATTACAATTCAACAATATTATTGAAAAAAATATTATTCTGTGATATTATTTATTAAAATATATATTTGGAGAATTGTTATGAATCTTGAAAAATTTAAAGGTGTATTTGTTGCACTCAATACAATATATGACGAAAACGATGAAATTAATATTGAAGAAATAAAAAAACTTGTTAAAGTCTATGAATCAAAAGGCGTAAAAGGTGTTTATGTTTGCGGTTCTACCGGTGAAGGATTTTTGCTTTCAACAGAAGAAAGAATGAAAGTTGCCGAAGCTGTTAAAGAAGCCGCATCGGATAACTTTACGATAATTGTTCATGTCGGCTGTGCAGGTACAAAAGAGAGTATAAAACTTGCAAAACACGCCGAAAAAATCGGTGTAGACGCTGTATCGGCTGTTCCGTCTGTATATTATCATCTATCACCGGCAAGCGTTGAAAAGCATTGGAACGGTATTATAGACTCAACAGACTTACCGTTTATTATCTACAATATTCCTCAGCTTACTTCATTTAATCTTCCGTTGGATTTGTTTAAAAGAATGGCGGCAAATCCAAAGGTAATAGGCATTAAAAATTCCGAAGAGCCTGTTTACAATATGGAAAGATACAGAACTGCGGCAGGGGATGATTTTATAATTTTTAACGGCTCGGACGAGCAATTCCTCGGAGGCAGACTTATGGGTGCAAATGCAGGAATCGGCGGTACATACGGCACTATGCCTGAGCTTTTTGTAAAGCTTGACAAATTAATTAACGAAAACCGTATCTCTGAAGCAAAAGAGCTTCAATATAAAATTAATGATGTAATTTTTGATTTGCTCGCTTTGCCTTCACTTTACGGTGCCGCAAAAAATGTAATTTCTCAAAGATTCGGCGTTAACGCCGGAGTTCCGAGAAGCCCGTTTTTACCGGTTGATAATGATGAAAAAATTACAGCTATAGTAAACAAAATTGAAAAATATATTTCAGAAACAGGAGAATAATTATGAGTGATGAAATAAGAGAAGAACAACTTGACGCACCTCTTGTTGTACATAAAAAGTCTGATGCGTCTTATCAGGATGGCGGTATTAATGTTGATATGAACGAAACTCATATTGAAGAAGAAAAAAAGCCAACTCTTGAACGCCACAGATTTAAAAAAGACCCTAACAAAAAATCAAACAAAGCTCCTGTTGTTATTTTGATTATTGTTATTATTGCCGTTGTTTTTTGTGCTCTTTATTTTACGGGTAATATTTCCTTCGGCAACAAAAGTGCAACAAAAACCACAACAGAAACCACTACCGAAACAACAACTTCTCTTGAAGAAGCATATGCCGGTACTATTGTAATTAAAGGCACATATATTTTTGTTGATGCTCAAGAAGTTGACGGTATAGAGGGACTTCAGGAAGCACTTAAATACACCGACAAATCAACCACGGCTTACAAAATCATTGATGAAAGTGCCGATTCAAACTTTCTTAACAATGATGTTTTACCCCTTTTGATGAATATGGGATTATACGATAAAAATACCGAAATTGTTCATCAAGGTTACACGGGACTTATGGCAGCCGAAGAAACAACCACTGCTACAACTACAACGGTTGCTCCTACAACTCAGGCACAACAAACAACTCAAACCACAACAAAATAATGTTTTATTTCAAGAGCCTCAATATGAGGCTTTTTGATTTTGTAAACAAATAGTTAATTTTGTAAACAATTTATTAACAAATGGTTGACTTGAATTCTCTTGTAAAATATAATATATTTAATTATTACATAAGGGGTTTAAAATGTTAAAATCAATGACTGGGTTCGGCAGAGCCCAAAAAGAGACAGACGGTTATGTTATATCCGTTGAAATTAAATCGGTTAATCACAGATATTTTGAATTTTCATCAAGAGTTCCGCGTCAATACGGTTTTCTTGATGAAAAACTAAAATCTTTCGTCAACAGTAAGGTTTCCCGAGGAAAAATCGAATGTTATGTTTCTATCGAAGCACTTAATACAGACACAGCCGATGTTGTTGTTAATCACACATTGGCAAACGCTTATGTTAACGCTCTTAAAGAAATTGCCGTAACCTATAACCTTAAGGACGATTACGGTGCTTCAACAATTTCGCGTTTTCCTGAAGTGCTTGTTTTAAGAAAGTCTGAAGATGACGAAGAAAAGCTTTGGGGATATGTTAAAGATGTTTGCTCCGAAGCGATTGATAAATTCATTGCCATGAGAACTGTTGAAGGCTCAAAAATGAAAGACGATATTTATTCAAGAGGTCAATTTATTTTGGATTGTGTTTCATATATCGAAGAGCGTTCACCTCAAACAGTTAAAGAATATAACGACAAACTTGTTGAAAGAGTTCACGAACTTTTAGGCGATGTATCTCTTGATGAAAGCAGAATTCTGCAAGAGGTTGCAATTTATGCCGATAAGGTTGCCGTTGCCGAAGAAACAGTAAGACTTCGTTCTCATATTGAACAACTCCATACATTCATTTCATCCGATGAGCCTGTCGGAAGAAAAATGGACTTTTTGGTTCAGGAAATCAACCGTGAAACCAACACTATTGGCTCAAAGGCAAACGATGTTGACATTGCACGCAAAGTTGTTGATATAAAGGCAGAAGTTGAAAAAATCAGAGAACAAATTCAAAACATCGAATAATTGATATAATCGGAGAATCAAATGAATTTAGTCAATATAGGTTTTGGAAACTTGATTAATGCGGACAGAGTTATTTCCATTATCTCTCCCGAAAGTGCACCGGCTAAAAGGCTTGTGCAAAAAGGGAAAGAAGACGGAACACTTATTGACGCAACTCACGGACGAAAAACAATGAGTATTATTATTACCGACAGCGACAATGTTGTTTTAAGTTATATGGACTTGAAACAAATTGCCGCACGCTTTGGTGTGGAGGTGCAAAATGACGAATAACAAGGGTTTGCTTATAATTTTATCTGCACCGAGCGGATGCGGTAAAGACACTGTATTTAAAGCAATCAAAGAATTAAGGAACGATGTTGTTGAATCTGTTTCGGCAACAACTCGTAAGCCGAGAGAAGGAGAAATTGAGGGAGTCAATTACTACTTCAAATCCGAATCGGATTTTCAGCTTATGGTTGTAAATGATGAACTTCTTGAATATGCAAGATATAATAATTGCTACTACGGCACACCTGTTTCCGAGGTTGAGAAAGCAATAAATGACGGCAAAATATGTTTTCTTATTATTGACGTTCAGGGTGCTCAAAGTATATTGAAAGTACGCCCTGATGCAATTTCAATATTTTTGTTGCCACCGAGCCTGAAAGTTCTTGAAAAAAGACTGATAAACCGCTCAACAAACGACAGCGAAGATGTTAAAAATCGTATGAAAATAGCACAGAGGGAAATTGATATGGCACCTCTGTACAAATACACTGTAGTCAATGATGATTTGGACGAATGTGTAAACAATATAAATAATATAATAAACAAAGAGTTATTAACTCTTAACAGTAAGGAGATAAAGTAATGTTCAATCCGGATTTAAAGAAAATGTTAAAAAATGTAAACAGTAGATACAGTCTTGTTGTAGGTACTGCAAAAAGAGCAAGAGAAATCAGAGATGAAGCAGTAGAAAACGATACTATTCTCAATGAAAAAACCGTTTCTACAGCTATTGAAGAAATTTGGGACGGCAAGTATGTAATCGAAGAGCCGGACGAAATCAAGTCAAAATAATGAAATCACTTGTAGCAACCGTTGCGGTTGATAACACTTTTTTCAGTTTTGATACAGATTACAGTTACCGTGTACCTGATGAATTTTGTAAATTTGCTCAAATCGGTTCAAAGGTAACAGTTCCTTTTGGCAGAGGAGATAAATCAAGGGATGGCATTATTGTTAATCTTTTTGAAGATTCTTCCGTTGGGCTGAAAGAAATCAAAACCGTTGAAGAAAAAGTGCTTACCGACGAAATGGTTAAACTCGCTTTATGGCTTAAGGAAAGGTGTTTTTGCACAACTTATGATTGCCTAAAACAAATGCTACCGAGAAAATACGGCATATTAAAATCTAAATCCGAAAGGATGGTAAGACTTGCCGTTGACGACGAAGGCATACTTTCAAATGTCACAAAAAAGCAAAAAACAGTTTGTGATTTATTACTCGACATCGGTTCTGCAGGTGCAAACGAAGTTTGCGAATTTTGCAGCGTAGGTATTTCCGTTCTTAAAAATTTAGAAAAAAACGGAATAATCGAATTTTATTCCAGAGAAATTTATCGCAATCCGTATGAAGGTAAAACTGCTACAGACAACAGTAAGATTATACTTTCCGATGAGCAACAAAAAGCATATCAAATCAATAAGCAAAAGCTCGGCTCCGGCAAAACGGGGCTTCTTTTCGGTATAACAGGAAGCGGAAAAACTCAAATTTATTTGAAACTTATTGACGATGTAATTTGCGAAAATAAAGATGTAATAGTTCTTGTTCCCGAAATTGCTCTCACCCCGCAAACTATGAATATATTTCATAAACGGTACGGAGATAAAGTTGCCGTCATTCACAGCGGTCTTTCTTTAGGCGAAAGGAATGACGAATATAAACGAATTGACAGAGGAATGGCAAAAATTGTAGTTGGTACAAGGTCGGCTGTATTTGCCCCAGTTCATAATCTCGGACTTATTGTTATGGATGAAGAACAGGAGCAGACATATAAGTCCGAACGCACACCTCGTTATAATGCCAAAGATGTTGCAAGATTCAGAGCCAAGTATAATAATGCTTATTTTCTTATGTGTTCGGCTACGCCATCGATAGAAACATACAGCAATGCGTTGAATGGCAAATATACCCTTTCAACCGTAACTCAAAGATACGGCGATGCAGTTTTGCCCAATGTTATCACTGTTGATATGAAAAACGAGATGAAAAGCGGCAACAAAAGCCCTATTTCATCAATACTTCTTCATCATTTAACACAAACTATAGATAACGGCAAACAAGCAATTTTGCTGATTAATCGCAGGGGATATAACACATTTATTGCTTGTAACGAATGCGGACATGTTATAACCTGTCCCAACTGCTCTATATCTCTTACATATCACAGCTTTAACAATCGCTTGGTGTGCCATTATTGCGGCTTTACAAAAAAACTCGATAATATATGTCCGGAATGCGGAAGTGAGGAAGTCAGATACAGCGGCTTCGGCACTCAGCGTATTGAAGAAGAATTGCAAGCACTTTTGCCAAATGCTAAAATTTTGCGAATGGACGCCGATACAACCACTGGAAAGTTTTCTCACGAAAAACTCCTTGAGCAATTTGCAAATAAGGAATACAATATTTTAATCGGCACGCAGATGGTTGCAAAAGGGCTCGATTTTGAGGATGTAACGCTTGTGGGTGTTGTTAATGCAGATAATTCTCTGTATGACCAAAACTACACAGCAAGTGAGCGTTCCTTTGATCTGATAACACAGGTTGTCGGCAGAGCCGGTAGGCGTGATAATTCAGGGACAGCGATTATTCAAACAATTAATACGCAAAATGAAACTATCGATTTTGCCTCGCGTCAGGATTATATCGGCTTTTATAACAATGAAATTTTGATGCGTAAGCTTATGATTTATCCGCCGTTTTGCGATATTTATTCAGCAACCTTTACAGGTGAAAACGAAAACACGGTTGCACTGTGTTCAAAGGCATTTTTTGACCGTCTTGTGGCATATAACAGCGATGAATACAAGGATATTAAACTTGTTGTCTTAGGTCCTACGGCTGCAAAGATTTCAAAAATAAACAATACATACAGATACCGTTTGGCAATTAAGTGTAAAAATTCACAAAGAATTCGTCAAATGATAACAAAAATCTTAAAAGATGTTAACAAAGATAAGATATATTCTAAGATAAGCATTAGTATTAGCTTAAATCCACCGGATATATCATAAAAAGAGGAAGTATTATGGCTTTAAGAAATATTGTTGAAATAGGTGATCCTGTTTTAAATAAAAAATGCAGAAAAATTGAAAAGTTTGATGACAAACTTTCAACCCTTATTGATGATATGTTTGATACAATGTATGATGCAAACGGAGTCGGTCTTGCCGCTCCGCAAGTCGGTATGCTCAAAAGAGTTGTTGTTATTGACTGTGGCGACGGTCCGATAGAACTTGTTAATCCCGAAATAACAATGACAGAGGGAGAACAAACCGAATCTGAGGGTTGCCTGTCTGTACCGGGTAAGTACGGTGTTTGTAAGCGTCCTGCCAAAGTTCAGGTTAAAGCTCAGGACAGGACAGGTAAATGGCACATCTATACAGGTGAAGAACTGAAAGCAAGATGCTTCTGTCACGAACTCGACCACCTTGAGGGAATTTTATTTGTATCAAAAGTTATCGGAAAGTTGGAAGGCTGATGAAAATAGTTTTTATGGGTACTCCGGATTTTGCTGTACCTTGCCTTGAAAAGTTAATTGAAGCCAAGCACGAAGTTGCGGCTGTTTTTACTCAGCCGGATAAACCGGTTGGCAGAAAACAGATTTTGACACCTCCAGAAGTAAAGGTTTGTGCTCAAAAGCATAACATTCCTGTTTATCAACCGGAAAAAATCAAAGGTTCAAATTCTGTCGAAATAATTAAAGAAATTGCACCTGATGTAATCGTTGTTGTGGCATACGGTAAAATTTTGCCGAAAGAAATTCTTGAAGCCGCACCATACGGTTGCATAAATGTTCACGCTTCGCTCCTGCCGTTATACAGAGGTGCAGCACCTATTCAATGGGCTGTCCTCAACGGCGACAAAGAAACAGGCGTTTCTATTATGCAAATGGATGAGGGTCTTGATACAGGCGATGTTTTGTATGTTGAAAAAACCGAAATAGGCGAAAATGAAACAAGCGCCGAACTATTTGACAGATTATCTGCAATCGGTGCAAGTGCTCTTGTTAAAACTCTTGATATGATAAAAAACGGCACTGCCGTTGCAACAAAACAAGCTGACATAGAATGTCAATACGCATCTATGATTAACAAATCAATGTGTCCGATTAATTGGAACGATTCGGCAGATAAAATTCATAATCAGGTTAGGGGACTTCAAACTTGGCCGGTGGCAACCACAACAGTTAATACTAAAAGCTTAAAAATTCACAAAACCGTTCATACAGACATTACCGCAAATAAAGCCGGTGAAATTGTAGATAATAGGAACAGGCTTGTTGTCTGCTGCGGTGACGGTCATTGCCTTGAAATTCTTGAGCTTCAGCTTGACGGTAAAAAAAGAATGGACACAAAGTCATTCCTTCAAGGTAATAATATTGAACTTGGTACTGTTTTAGGAGAGTAATTAAATTATGGGATATTATATGATGTACTATATGACGGGATTTATTATGATTCCTGTGTTCATTTTTGCATTGATTTGTCAGGCAAGCGTAAAAAAGAATTTTAATAAATATTCATCGGTTATCAGTCGTTCGGGAATGACAGGAGCCGATGCCGCATGGCGACTTTTACAGTTAAACGGCATCAATGATGTAAAGATTAAAAAGATTTCGGGTTCATTAACCGATTATTACGACCCAAGAACAAAAGAAATTTGCCTCAGCGAAGATGTTTTTGATTCGCGTTCAATTGCTGCTATCGGTGTTGCTTGCCATGAAGCGGGTCACGCCTGCCAGCATGCGGAAGGATATTTTCCGCTTAAAATCAGAAATTTTGTAATCCCGGTTACCAATATCGGGTCTTCTCTCGGTATTCCTCTTTGTTTAATCGGTATGTTTATCCGTTCCGAAACGGTTGCATATATCGGAATTATTTTGTATTGTTTCGTTGCAGTTTTTCAACTTATAACATTACCTGTTGAATTTAATGCGAGCAGAAGAGCTCTTGAAACTATAGAATCAAATCATTTTATGACAGACGAGGAATATTTAGGTGCCAAAAAAGTGCTTACTGCTGCCGCTTTAACATATGTTGCCGCTTTAGCTTCTGCACTTGCAACAATATTCAGACTTTTACTTGTGGTAAACGGCGGTAACAGACGATGAAAAACAGCAGACTTACGGCGTTTGATATTATTTATGATATTTTAAAAAACGGAGCTTACTCAAATATAGCTGTTGAAAAAGGTTTGACCGAAGTTGAAGCGAAAGACAAAGCGTTTGTTTCAAGGCTTGTTTACGGTGTTACAGAACGCAAAATAACTCTTGATTATTTTGTTAATAAATTTCTTGATTCTAAAACTAAACCAAAAGTTAGATTTTTACTTTATCTCGGTGCATATCAAATACTTTTTATGGACAAGGTACCGGATGCGGTTGCCGTTTACGAAACTGTGGAACTTGCCGATTCAATCGGTCTTTCATATTATAAAAAACTCATAAATGCCGTATTACATAAAATAATCGACAATAAGGATGAACTTGAAAATACAGAGGATTTGAGCATCAAGTTTTCGTGTCCGCCACATTTAATTAATATGTGGAAGAAGATGTACGGCGAAGAAAAAACACTCTTTATTCTTAAAGTTGTTAATAACAGACCTCCTGTTTTTGCAATACCAAACAGAAAATTTGTTGATGAAGGCGAACTTCAATATGAATTTTTAGACGCCGGCATTGACTGCGAAGTTTACAACGATGTTGTAAAAATCAACTCATCTTTTGATTTAAGTAATATAAAAGCATTTAAAGACGGACTTTTCTATATAGAAGATTTCAGTTCATATTCATGCGCAAAAGCTCTTGATTGTACAAACGGAGAAACCGTACTTGATATTTGTGCCGCTCCGGGAGGAAAAACATTCACCATGGCTCAATCGGGAGCAAATGTTTACGCCTTTGATTTATATGAACACAGAGTTGATTTAATAAAGAAATCAGCAGAAAGACTTGAACTTTATAATATAAAAACAGCCGTCAATGATGCTTTGGTATATAACGAAAATATACCTTTTGCAGATAAAATTTTGTGTGATGTTCCGTGCAGCGGCTTCGGTATAATCAGAAGAAAGCCCGAAATAAGATACAAAAATCTTGATGATATAAAGGCTTTGCCGCAAATCCAATATGATATTTTAAATACATCATCAAAATATTTAAAAGTAAACGGCAGAATTTTATATTCTACCTGCACTCTCAATAAAAAAGAAAACGAAAAGGTTGTTGAAAAGTTTTTACAAAATAACGTTAATTTCAAATTATTAAATGAAGTTACCGTATTTCCGAGTGAAAGCGGCGGCGACGGATTTTTCTATGCACTTATGGAAAAGATAAATGACTGATATTAAATCACTTACATTTGACGAATTAAATAGCGAAATCACCTCAATAGGTCTGCCTAAATTCAGAACAGGGCAGATCTATTCGTGGTTACACGAAAAGGGCGTTGATTCTTTTGATGAAATGTCAAACCTTTCTAAAGATTTAAGGCAGAAATTGAGTGAAAAATATTTTATCCCTTCTGTTAAAATCGAAGACAAGTATGTTTCAAAAATTGATGACACCGTTAAATACCTTTTTAAATTATACGACGGGGAATATGTGGAAGCTGTAATTATGAAATATAAATACGGATATACCATTTGTATTTCTTCACAGGTCGGTTGTAAAATGGGATGTAAATTCTGTGCATCAACGCTTGCAGGATTTAAACGCAATTTACTTCCTGCGGAAATGGAATCTCAGTTACATATTGCACAAAAGGATTTGAATATAAGAATTTCTCATATTGTTCTTATGGGTATCGGCGAACCGCTCGATAATTATTATAATGTTATAAAGTTTATAAAAACAGTTAATAATGACAAAGGACTTAATATATCCATGCGTGACATAACGCTCTCCACCTGCGGTGTAGTGCCAAAAATGTATGATTTGGCAAATGAGCAAATGCCCATAACATTAACACTTTCATTACATGCACCGAATGATAAAATCCGTTCTTCCATGATGCCCGTAAATGATAAGTGGGGTGTTGACGAGGCTATTGCAGCATGCAAAAATTATGCCGAAAAGACGGGCAGAAGGGTATCGTTTGAATACACGCTAATAAACGGTGTCAACGATACCGAGGAATGTGCAAAAGAATTAGCCTCAAAACTTGACGGAATGCTTTGTCATGTAAATTTAATTCCGGTAAATGATGTTGAAGAAAGAGGAAATGTACGCTCAACAGATAATTCAATTAAAAATTTCTGTGAAACCTTGTATTCACTCGGAATAAATGCTACAATAAGAAGAACGCTCGGTTCGGATATTAATGCTTCGTGCGGTCAGTTAAGACGCAAGAAGAATGAAGGTGAAATCCAATGAAAATAGTTGCTAAAACAGACAAAGGATTAGTCAGAGAAAATAATCAGGACGCATATGCAGTCGGTGAACTTCCCGGTGAAGTTGCATGGGCTGTTGTTTGTGACGGAATGGGCGGTGCTGCAGGCGGTAATATTGCCTCAGCTCTTGCCGTAAAAGTAATAAGCGATAAAATTACTTCGTCATATAACGAAAGAATGCGTGATTCCTCAATCAAAAATCTGCTTGATTCCGCCATTGCTGCGGCAAATATTGAAGTGTACGATATGGCATACTCAAGACCCGATTTAAAAGGCATGGGTACAACAGTTGTTGCCGTAGTAGTTAGAAACAATGTTGCATATATAGCTCATGCGGGTGACAGCAGAGCCTATTTGGTAAACGAAAACGGAGTTGAACAAATTACCGTTGACCACAGTCTTGTTCAAAATCTTGTTGACAGAGGCGAAATTACAAAGGAAGAAGCCGAGCATCATCCTAACAAAAATGTAATTACACGAGCACTCGGCGTAGATAAAAGAATTGATGTTGATTTTTCAGAAGTTGACTTGTATGAAAATGAAACATTGATTTTATGTACCGACGGTTTGAGCAACTGCGTAAATAATTCGGAATTGGCTGAAGATATAAAAGACGGTCAATATTATGCGTTTGCAGACAGATTGGTTAAAAGAGCAAACAGAAACGGCGGAAACGATAACATTACGGTTGTAGCAATCGCAATTTGAAATATATTTAGGAGAAAATATGGATAACTATGTTGGTAAAAGATTAGACGGAAGATATGAAATTCAGGAAATAATCGGTGTAGGCGGTATGTCTGTTGTTTATAAAGCATACGACAATGTAGACGACAGAATAGTTGCCGTAAAAATATTAAAAGAAGAATTTTTAAACAACGATGATTTCAAGCGTAGATTTAAAAACGAATCAAAAGCTATTGCACTTTTGTCACATGAAAATATCGTTAAGGTTTATGATGTAAATTTCGGCGAAAAGCTCCAATATATCGTTATGGAATATATCGACGGAATTACGCTTAAAGAATTCATAAATAAGCAAGGTTCAATCACTTGGAACGATGCACTTTTCTTTATGACTCAGATTTTAAGAGCCGTTCAACACGCACACGACAAAGGTATTGTTCACCGTGATATAAAGCCTCAAAATATCATCCTGCTTCCAAACGGCAACTTAAAGGTTACCGATTTCGGTATTGCAAGATTTTCCCGTTCGGATACAAAAACTCTTACGGAACAAGCTATCGGTTCGGTTCACTATATTTCACCGGAACAGGCAAAAGGTGAATATACCGACGAAAAAGCAGATATTTATTCAATCGGCGTTGTACTTTACGAAATGCTTTCGGGCAAGGTTCCGTTTGAAGCAGACAGTGCCGTATCGGTTGCACTTATGCAAGTAAACTCCAATGCCGAAGATTTGAGAAAAATCAATCCCGATATTCCTTTGGGACTTGAGCAAATTTGCATGCATGCTATGCAAAAAAATCCTGCAGACAGATATCAATCCGCAACGGAAATGCTTCTTGACATAGAAGAAATTGTTAAAGACCCAAATAAAACATTCAATTATGTAAATAACGAAGTTGTGCCTGAACCGTCACAGGAAATTGAACCGATAATTGATACCTCCGATGAATATGACGAAGAAGAAACCGAATATGACGATTCTTCAAGAAAGAAAAAAATAACCGTTGCGATTATAACAGGTCTTGTTGTTTTGATTGCGGCAATCGTTGCAATTATTATGATGTTCACATCAGGCTTTAATACCAAAACTCAAAAGCTTGAAAACTTCGTCGGTTTTTCTTATGATCAACTTCAGGATAACAGCTCATATAATTATGAATTCGTTGCAGAATACGAAAAATCCGACCAGTATGATCCGGGAACGGTCATTAAACAATCTCCTGAAGCCGGTTCAAAGGTTATGCAAGGCTCAAAGGTTACTTTGATTGTTGCTTCATCCGATAAAGATATAACTATGCCGAATGTGTATGGTTTGTCTCTTGAACTTGCTCAGCAAACCTTGCAACTTGAAGGACTTAACAATTTTAAGACTATGGATATAGCGAGCGATAATGTTGAGGAAGGAAAAGTAATATATACCGACCCTAAAGCAACAAGCGTTGTATCGGCAGAACAGGAAGTAACAATTTATGTTTCGGCAGGTCCGACAACTACAGTTATTGAAACATTAACCGTTCCGGATGTATCAGGTCTTACCCAAAGCGGAGCAAGAGCATTCCTTGAAAAATTCGGATTTACAAATATTTCTTTTGTAACACAAGACAATGCAATCAAAAAAGGTGTTGTTATTTCGCAAAGTCCGGCTGTCGGTTCACAGGCAAAGACTACCGATTCAATAAAGGTAATTATCAGTTCCGGCATTACAACCACTTCTGCACAGGCAGTTAAGTATTCTGTGGGAATTAAACTTCCGATGGTTCAAAATTATGACGGCTCTTTTGTAACCGACACATTGATTGTTAAACTCGGAAAAGACACATATTCAAGCCGTAAAGTAACACTCGACGGTAATTCGATTCCTATCGATATTACGGCAGAGAACGGAAAAGCTCAAAACATTAAAGTTTCTCTTAAATCAACGGGTGTAACCGAAACCAAGCACATTGACGGCAAAAAATCCGAAGACATTAACATTGATTTTTCAGCCGCAACAAACACAACTACAGTTGAATCAACGCAGACTACAACACCTACAACCCCAACCGAAGCAAACAACTGATGAACATTTCAACGGCGACACCCTCGCCGTTGATGTTATTTGAGAGAAACATATGACAAAAGGAAAAATTATCAAAGGCATCGGCGGCTTTTATTATGTCGATACCGACAACGAAATATATGAATGCAAGGCAAGAGGAAATTTCAGAAAACAAAAGATTACTCCGCTTGTAGGCGACAATGTTGAAATAAGCATAAACGACAAATCCGAAAACACGATTGATACAATATATCCTCGTAAGAATGAGCTTGTCAGACCACCGCTTGCCAATCTCGACAGACTCTTTATTGTTGCTTCACTTGTAGACCCAAAAATCAATACAACAATAATTGATAATTTAATCGCTATTGCCGAATTTAAAAAAATCGAACCGGTAATCGTTATTACAAAAACCGATTTGGACAACAGTGCCGACGAATATAAAACCATTTATGAAAAAGCAGGATTTAAAGTGGTTATTTGCAATAATACAACGGGTGATGGGGCAAACGAAATTCTCAGCCTTTTAAACGGCAAATGCTCTGCTTTTACAGGTAATACAGGCGTAGGAAAATCCACATTGCTCAATAATATTTTTCCGAATTTGGATTTAAAAACGGACGAAACAAGTAAAAAATTAGGCAGAGGTAAACACACAACCCGTCATTGTGAACTTTTTAAAATCGACAACGGATATATAGCCGATACACCGGGTTTTTCTTCTTTGGAATTTAAACAATGCGAAAAAATACTCAAAGATGATTTACCGTATTGCTTCAGAGAATTTGAAAAATACATAGGACAGTGCAAGTTTTCAACCTGTTCGCATACAAATGATAAAGGCTGTGCAATTATCGAAGCGGTAAATGACGGTAAAATCAGCAAATCACGACACGAAAGTTATGTATCAATGTACAACGAGGTTAAAAATATAAAAGAATGGGAACTCAAATAAAAAGATGTACAATAATATCAGGAGCACCCGATAACGATATTGAATTTTTAAAAGATAATATTGATAAAAATTCGTATATCATCTGTGCCGACTCCGGATATAAAAATTGTATCAAATCAGGATTTACTCCGGATTTAATCATAGGAGATTTTGATTCTTCCGAAAAGCCCGATATTGATTGCGAAATTATTACGCTTGAAGTTGAGAAAGCTTTTACAGATTCGTTTCATTGCGTTATGGAAGCTGTCAAAAGGGGATACAGCGAAATTCAGATTTTTTGTGCCATCGGCTCACGAATGGACCATACATATTCAAACATCCTTTCACTTGATTACTGTCAAAAACACAATGTAAAATGCTGTATTATTAATAGAAAAAACAGAATTTCACTTATAAAAGACAAAGGCATAATTAATAAGGATTATGACAATTTTTCTTTGTTTGCATATCTTTCCGATTGCAAAAGAGTTAAAATTAAAGGGGCATATTACACGGCAGGATTTTATGGAAAAGATTCTATAGACATAAATCAAGGCGACCAATTTGCTCAAAGCAATTTTGTAAACGAAGACTTTGCCGAAATTACACTTGATTCGGGAACGCTTTTGTTAATTGAAAGTAACGATTAATTACAAGTTTGCATATATTATAGTAAGCACAGATGCTACGGGGGTGTTTGCTATGAAAAAAATGTGCAAGAAAGATTATTTGTGGATTGCTTTTGGTCTGGGTTGTGTTATGGCTTGCTGTTTGCCGACCGTATGGCTTACCCGAATTCTTGCAATAGCAGTTATTATCCTCGGAATTATAATCTGTTGCAGAAAGTAGGGGGAGAAAATGAAAGTAATACTTATCAAAAGTCCAAAACTTTTAGCACCTATATTGCGAACCATTTTTAAAGTGAAGAAAATAAATTATGATGAATAGTTAAAAGGTGTTCTGCGGAACACCTTTTAAATTTTAAGTATTGAAATATATCTTTATTTATTATATAATATTATAAATATTTTTAAGGATTTAATATATGAACAGCTATATTGATTTAAATAATTTTGAGGATATTCCCGTTGTCCCGCTTCGCGGACTTGTTGTTTATCCAAATATGAACCTGCATTTTGATGTAGGGAGAAAGAAAAGCATTGCGGCTCTTAACGAAGCGATGGACACGCATCAAATGATTTTTCTTGTTTCTCAAATTGATTCAACAATAGAAGACCCAACAGAAAGAGATGTGTTTGAAGTAGGCGTTATTTGCAAAATTAAGCAAATGATTAAAATACCTAATTCTTCAAATCTTCGTGTAATTGTTGAAGGCGTTTCAAGGGCAAGCATTGTAACAATGTATACTGACGGCGACCATTTCAATGCTGTTGTTGACAGAGCACCGATTTATGATGTTGAAGAATCTCCGGAAAATTCCGCATACATCAGAACTGTTAAAAAAGAATATGAAATATACGCTTCAATGTTTAAAAAGATTTCAAACGAAGTTGTTGCAAAAATTGTTTGCTGTGAAAATATTGATGAATTAACAGATTATATTTGCGAAAACAGCTTTTTCTCATTTTCGGACAAGCAGGCAATGCTTGAAGAATTCAATCCGGAAGAGAGAATTAAAAAGCTTGTTGTTCTTTTGAAAAAAGAAACCGCTTCACTTGAAATTGAAGCCGAAATCCAAGAAAAACTTCAAAAGGAAATAGACAAAAGTCAAAGAGAATATTACCTTCGTGAAGAGATGAAAGTAATTTCGGATGAACTCGGCGACAGCGAAACACCTGTTGAAGAAGCAGATGAATACAAAGCCAAAGTAAATAATCTGAAATGTACCGATGAAATAAAAACAAAACTTCTTAAAGAATGTGACAAACTTGTGAAAATGCCATCGGGTTCTCATGAGGGAACGGTCGTCAGAACATATCTTGACAAATGCCTTGAAATTCCTTTCGGCAAATATTCAAAAGACAGAATAAATCTTGAGAAGTCAAGAAAAATTCTCGATGCCGACCATTACGGACTTGATAAAGTTAAAACAAGAATTATCGAATCTCTCGCCGTATTAAAAAGAAATCCGGAATACAACGGTCAAATCATATGCTTATACGGTCCTCCGGGCGTCGGCAAGACAAGTATTGTTAAATCTCTTGCAAAATCCATGAACCGAAAATATGTTCGTATCGCTCTCGGAGGCGTTCACGATGAGGCAGAAATAAGAGGACACAGAAAAACATATATCGGTTCAATGCCCGGCAGAATTATGCAGGCAATTATCGACGCCGGAACAATGAATCCGATTGTGTTGCTTGATGAAATAGATAAAGTCGGAAACGACTACAAAGGCGACCCGTCATCGGCTCTTTTAGAAGCTTTAGACCCTGAACAAAACAACTCATTTAATGACCATTATATTGATTTTTCTGTAGATTTAAGCAAGGTTTTATTTATTACAACGGCAAATGATACTTCATCCATTGCCGCTCCGCTTTATGACAGAATGGAAATTATTGAGCTTAACTCCTATTCTGTTGAAGAAAAATTCAATATTGCAAAACTTCATTTGGTTAAAAAGGAAATGAAAAAGCATAACTTAACCGCAAGAGAGTTTAAAATCTCGGATGAAGCAATATATAAAATCATCGAGTGCTACACAAGAGAAGCCGGAGTAAGAGGTCTTGAAAAAAGCATTGCAACTCTTTGCAGAAAAGCAACTCTTGAGCTTGAAAGCGGTAAAAAATCATTTAAGGTTACTGACAAAAATATTTCAGACTATTTGGGAGTAGAGAAATATTCAAAAGATGAAATACCTGCCGATAATCAAATCGGTGTTGTAAACGGACTTGCTTGGACTCAGGTAGGAGGCACAATGCTTCCGATAGAAATATCTGCACTTGACGGTTCCGGTAAAATCGAGCTTACAGGTAATCTCGGTGATGTTATGAAAGAAAGTGCCAAAACCGCAGTAAGTTATGTAAGAAGCAAATCAGAACAATACGGTATTAAATCGGACTTCTACAAAACAAAAGATATACATATTCATGCACCTGAAGCTGCAATTCCAAAAGACGGACCGTCTGCAGGTCTTGCAATCACAACCGCACTTGTAAGCGAACTTACAGGTATTCCTATTAAAAAGAATGTTGCTATGACCGGTGAAATTTCACTTAAAGGCAAAGCACTTCCTATAGGCGGTTTAAAAGAAAAATCGATGGCTGCATACAAAGCAGGTTGTGATACAGTAATTATTCCAAAGGATAACTTTAAAGATTTGGCAGAAATAGGCACAGAGGTTAAAACAGCGGTTAGGTTTATTCCCGTAAACTCCTTTGACGAGGTTATAACTCAAGCGCTTGAATATATGCCAAAAAAAGATAAAAAACAAAATGTAATAATTAAATCAGATGAATCTGTTTCATCGGTGGTGACACAGTAATATGAATTATAACAAAGCAGAATTTGAAAAAGCATACGGCATATCAAGCCAACTTCCGCCAAGCGATATTACAGAAATCGCTTTTGCCGGCAGGTCAAATGTAGGTAAAAGTTCGTTATTAAACAAATTGTTCAACAGAAAATCGTTGGCAAGAGTAAGTTCGGTTCCCGGAAAAACAATTACAATCAATTTTTATGATGTTGACGGATATAAATTCGTTGATCTCCCGGGATACGGCTATGCCAAACTGAGTAAATCCGAGCGTGATCGCTTCGGTGAACTTATGGAAGGTTACTTTCAAAGCGGAAGAAACATAAACCTTGTTGTTCAACTTGTTGATATGCGTCATAAACCGTCACAAGACGATTTCGGTATGATTGACTTTATGAAACAAATGAATATACCGTTTATTGTAGTTTGCACAAAGGCAGACAAATTGAAAGTCAAAGAGTTTAAAAAAAGAGAACAGGAAATAAAGGAAGAACTGTCTATGGTAGACAGCGATTTGATTATTCCGTTTTCTTCACAAAACGGGCTTGGACTTGATAAAATTAAAATGTTAATTGAAAAATCACTTACCGATTAAAGGTAATTTGAGGAGGATAAAATGAATAAAACACCATTTCTTTCATTAGAAAAAGCACAGGAAATCATCAAAGATTATCCTACACCTTTTCACATTTACGATGAAAAGGGAATAAGGGAAAATGTAAAAGCTCTTAAAGAAGCTTTTGCATGGAATGAGGGCTATAAGGAATACTTTGCGGTAAAAGCCACTCCAAACCCATTTTTAATTAAAATTTTGCAGGAATACGGTTGCGGTTGTGACTGCTCGTCAAAAACAGAACTTATGATGGCAAAAACAATCGGTGCAACGGGCGATGATATTATGTTTTCATCAAACGACACTCCTATTCAGGAATTTAAGTATTGCAACGACTTGGGCGGTATCATCAATCTTGATGACATCACACATATTGAAGCTGTAGAAAAAGCTTGCGGCAAACTTCCTAAAAAAATGAGCTGTCGTTACAATCCGGGCGGACTTTTCAAAATCAGCAATGATATTATGGATAACCCGGGCGACGCAAAATACGGTATGACAACAGAGCAGATATTTGAGGCTTTCAAAATTATGAAAGAAAAGGGTGTTGAGGAATTCGGTATCCATGCTTTTCTTGCTTCAAACACAGTAACAAACGAATACTATCCAATGCTTGCAAAAGTTCTTTTCGAGCTTGCTGTTGAGCTTAAAGAAAAAGTTGGCGTACATATTGGATTCATCAACCTTTCGGGCGGTGTAGGTATTCCTTACAGACCTGACCAAGAACCTAATGACATCAGAGTTATCGGTGAGGGCGTACACAAAGTCTTTGACGAAGTACTTGTTCCTGCCGGAATGGGTGATGTAAAGCTTTGCACAGAACTCGGTAGATTTATGATGGGTCCTTACGGTGCTCTTGTAACAACAGCAATCAACGAAAAGCACACTCACAAGGAATATATCGGCGTTGACGCTTGTGCAGTTAACCTTATGCGTCCTGCAATTTACGGCGCATATCATCATATTTCGGTTTTGGGCAAAGAAAACGAAGAATGCAACACAAAGTATGATGTTACAGGCTCTCTTTGCGAAAACTGCGATAAGTTTGCTATAGACAGAATGTTGCCTAAAATTGATATGGGGGATATTCTTTACATTCATGATACAGGTGCACACGGCTTTTCAATGGGTTATAATTATAACGGAAAACTCAAGAGTGCTGAGATTCTCCTCTGTGAGGATGGCTCATACAAACTCATCAGAAGAGCGGAAACTCCAAAGGATTATTTTGCAACATTTGATTGCTTTGATTTTTACGATGAATTAATCAAAGAATAATTAATAATTTTAGCGGCAGGAAAGTTTCTTGCCGCTTTTTTTAAATTTTGCTTTACTATCACGATTTAATGTGTTAAAATATTAGCATACTAAAGACGGAGGCTTACTTATGAATAATAAGCTGCATAATAAAAATGTGGATTTTTTGTTTAAGGCCATTTTGGCTCTTGAAAATACAGAAGAATGTTATGACTTTTTTGAAGATTTGTGTACCGTTCAAGAGCTAAAAACTCTCAGCCAACGCATCGTTGTTGCAAAAATGCTCTCGGAAAAATCTGTTTACACGGATATTGTTGAACAAACAGGTGCGTCAACTGCCACAATCAGTCGTGTAAACCGTTCTCTCCAGTACGGTTGTGACGGATATGATAAAATATTTGAAAGAATCAACGAAAACGAAAACAATGAGTAGTTATCAAACTTTTGCTTATCTTTATGACGAACTGACTCAAAATGTTGAATACGAAAAAAGATGTGATTACATTCACTCGTTTTTTGAAAAGGACAACATTAAATCAGGCGTTATTTTGGATTTGGCTTGCGGAACAGGGTCTATGAGTATACCTTTTATAAAAAAAGGGTATAGCATTATAGGTATTGATTGCTCAGAAGATATGCTTGAAATCGCCTCAGAACGACTCTCAAACAAAAGCAACAATTTTTCCTTGCTTAAAGCTAAAATGCAAAATTTCGAACTTTCAGACAAAATTGATGCGTGTATTTGCTGTCTTGACAGTATCAATCATTTGAATAATAAATCCGAGGTTCAAAACACATTTCAAAATGTATACAAATCGCTGAAAAATAACGGATTATTCATTTTTGACGCCAATACGGTTTATAAACACAATAATGTTCTTGCAGATAATACTTTTGTATTTGACGAGGATGATTATTATCTTGTATGGGATAATGAAAAAATCGATGACAGAACCGTTCGTATTTTACTTGATATGTTTATATATAACGGTTTATCATACGACCGATTCAGCGAAGAATTCTGCGAAACGGCATATACCGTTGAAGAATTATGCCAAATGCTTAAAGATGCCGGATTTGATAATATTAAAATATATGATGAACTTTCGCTAGACAAACCTAAAGAAAACAGCGAAAGAATTTATTTTGTGTGCAAAAAGGTGTAATAATGGGAAAAATAGTAAGATATATTGCAGTAGACGGCTCCGCATTCGTAATTGCAACCGACTCTACTGACATTGTATATAAAGCAGAACAAATTCATAAAACGTCCGCAACCGTAACAGCTGCTTTGGGCAGACTTATAACAGCAACATCAATGATGGGTGATATGCTCAAAGACAAAGATGACAGCATTACGGTAAGAATGAACGGTGCAGGTCCATGCGGCGATTTAATTGCCGTTTCAGACTATGAGGGTAACACAAGAGGATATGTTCAAAATCCGGTTGTAGAAATCCCGTTAAAATCTAACGGCAAACTTGATGTATCGGGTGCAGTAGGTACAGACGGCCAACTTTATGTTATTAAAGATATCGGAATGAAAGAACCGTATGTCGGTCAAGTGCCTATTGTAAGCGGTGAGATTGCAGAAGACATTACAAATTACTTTGCAACCAGCGAACAAACACCGTCGGTTTGTGCTCTTGGTGTTCTTGTTAATCCTGATTTAACCGTAAAAAAGGCAGGCGGATATATCATTCAGCTTTTGCCGGGCTGCCCTGATGAAATTATTGATATTATTGAAAAAAATGTTTCGGAAATTCCATCCGTTACCCAAATGCTTGACAGCGGTATGACTCCCGATGAAATAGCACAAAAAGCCATGAAGGGAATAGAACTTGACAAGCTTGATGAAAGTACCGCAGAATACAGATGCAACTGTTCAAGAAAAAAAGTGGAAAACGCTCTTATTTCTACAGGTATAGAAGCACTTACCGAAATGGCAAATGATGATAAAAATACTAAAGTAGAATGTCACTTTTGCGATAAGGAATATGTTTTTACTCCGCAAGATATTCAACATTTAATTGATGCTTCAATCAAAAAATAAAAATTTTAAAAAAGTTGAAAAAAAGTGTTGACATTTTTGTCAAAATACTGTATAGTATAACACGTTGCAAGTAGCAATTCGGAAGCATAGCTCAGCTGGGAGAGCACCTGCCTTACAAGCAGGGGGTCACAGGTTCGAGCCCTGTTGTTTCCACCACTTCCAAGGCGAAAGCCTTGGAATATAAATGGCCCGGTAGTTCAGTTGGTTAGAACGCCAGCCTGTCACGCTGGAGGTCGACGGTTCGAGCCCGTTCCGGGTCGCCATTTATATGCTTCTGTAGCTCAGTCGGTAGAGCAGAGGACTGAAAATCCTCGTGTCGATGGTTCGATTCCGTCCGGAAGCACCAATTTGCGGATTTAGCTCATCCGGTAGAGCGTCACCTTGCCAAGGTGAAGGTAGCGAGTTCGAGTCTCGTAATCCGCTCCACATAATAGAAAACACTAATTGTGTTTTCTATTAATTTTATGGCACCATAGCCAAGAGGTAAGGCAGAGGTCTGCAACACCTTTATCCCCAGTTCAAGTCTGGGTGGTGCCTCCACAAAACCCGAGTCTTACGATTCGGGTTTTTAATTTTCGAAAGGTCAGATAATTTATGGATTTTAACGATGTAATCAAATCAAGAAGAAGTATAAGAAAATATTGTGCAGATAAATCTGTGACTTCCGAACAAATCGAAGAAATTATTAAATCGGCAATTTATGCACCGTCTTGGAAGAACTCACAAACAGCAAGATATTATTGTGCGGTTGATCAAGAGGCGATTGAAAAGGTAAGAAATTGCTTACCTGAATTTAATCAGAAAAATTCTGAAAATTCTGCATTAATTGTTACAACATTCGTACATAACCGTTCCGGATTTAAACCCGACGGAGAGCCTCAAAACGAATGCGAAAACGGTTGGGGCTACTATGATTTAGGCCTTGCAAACGAAAATTTACTTCTTAAAGCAACCGAATTGAGCTTAGGAACGCTTGTAATGGGTATCAGAGACGGTGAAGCATTAAAGACAGCGTTGGATATCCCGAATGAAGAAACAGTCGTTTCTGTCATCGCTGTAGGTTATCCGAATATCGAACCGGAAAAGCCAAAAAGAAAAGAACTCACAGATATTATTAAATGGGTAAAATAAAAGAGGGAACAGCCCCTCTTTTATTTTTGTACATATACGGTTTGAGTAGGATATGCAAAATCCGTATCATTGTTTTCAATAATCTTTTTAATGGCGAGATTAAGCTCATTTTCGATTTTTAGGTACTCATCCATATCGGATGTTTCAGTGTAGCAAACAACCTCAAAATTAAGGGCACTGTCGCCGAATTCTCTGAAATGTATTCTGCAAGGCTCCGGAAGAATGTCTTTGTTATCAACAATGTATTTTTGTATTTCGTTTCTGACTTTTTCTATCGTTTCGTTTGAAGTTGAATAGACAAGACCGAATGTCATCTTAATTCTTCTTTTATCCATCATTGAAATGTTTGTAACGGCTTCTTTTGTCAAAGTTGAATTCGGAACAGTTATAACACTGTCGTCAAGAGTACGAATCTTTGTACTTCTCATTGTAACTTCTTCAACGAAGCCTTTAACGGTCGCAGATTCAATTAAATCTCCGACTTTGAAAGGTTTGTCAAAAATTATAATAAAACCGCTTATAAGGTTTCCTACGGCGTCTTGTGCCGCTAAAGAAACAGCTAAACCTCCAACGCCCAAACCGGTAAGAAGACCGTTTACATTATATCCCAATTCGCTTATAACCATCACAACGCCAAAAGCAATTACAACAATTTTAAGTATATTTGCCAAAAACTTGAGTGCGGTTGTATTCATAGTATCATCGGCATTTTCACCGAATCGCAAGCTAAGAAACAAATTATCCGACAAATAATTAATTATGCCCCAACATATAATTAATATAATTAAAATTTTGAACACCTTTGTAACCCCGGGCTTGTTGTAATTTATTGCAAAGGCGATGTACAAGCCGATTGTACCGATTAAATAAGCAAGCGGCTTTTGAAGGGAATTAACAAGCAAGGTCACTTTTTCCTTGTTATTTCTGAAAAAAATTCTTCCGAAAACATTTATCAAAGCATTTGAGATTTTATTTTTAAAAACAAATAAAATCAAAAACACTGCAACACCTAATACCAAATCAATTATTTTATCGGTATCGTTCACAAAGGTCGATAGAGAATTGATGAATTTATTCATATTGCACCTCGTTTAAAACTATTTTATATAATATATTTTAGCTCATAGTTCGACTGAATTCAATCAAATTCTATTAACAATTCTACAATATAGAGTATATTATTAGTATAAATATTACTAATGTTTACAGTTTGTTCACAAAAAATAACTATAAAATTAAAAATAGTTATTGAATTTTAAAATAAATAATGGTATACTACATTCATACTTATAAGGAGGGGACTGCTTTGAGTAAAGAATCAAAAATCGCAAAAAAAGAAGCTAAAGCCGCAAAGAAAGCTGCTAAGGCTGAAAAAAAGCAGGCTAGCCAATACGCAAAACTTGTAAAAAAGATAGACAAGAAAAATGCAAAGGCTGAAAAGAAAGCTAACAAAAAAGGTAAACCGTTTACACCTGCACCTATTCCTACACAAGAGGAAGCATTTGCCGGTGTTCAACAAAGCAAGGGTAAAAAGGTATTTAAACTTATCATTTTAATTCTTTTAATTTGGTTGGTAATTTATTTCTTGGTTATGTGGTTTAATTATGTAGCACCTATCAAAAATGCTGAAGAAAATCCTGACGATTCAACTTCAACAGCTCAGGAATATGAGAGATATGTAAATGAGCACGAAATTACAACAACTAAAAACTACAGCGTATCTGAAGCAAAGGCTCTTTTGAAGCAAGTTCTTCACGATAATTGGAGAACACTTTCATACTCAAGTGATCCTTCATCCGCTACTATTAACTACACATCAAACATTGTTACGGTTAATAATGTAGATTGTTATGAATTTAATGCAAGCGGCAAAACTTATGCGGTTGCAATTAATCTTTCAGCTGTATATGTAAGCCAAAACGGTGAATATGTTCCTGTTACATTCCATGGAACTTCACTTATCACAAAGTAAATAAATACATATTTATACCGTCGATTTTTTCGGCGGTATTTTTTATATTAATAAAAGGCGGTCATTGACCGCCTTAATAATTATAATAATTAGTTTTTAAGTGAATGTAACGGAGCAGGGATTTTACCGCCGCGAGAAATAAATTTTGCAGGGGAATTGGTGTTAACCTTCATAACAGGTCCCGAGCCCAAAAGTCCGCCGAATTCAAGTACATCGCCGTCTTTCTTACCAACCGCAGGAATAACCCTTACAGCAGTTGTTTTTCCGTTTACCATACCTATAGCTGCCTCATCTGCAATAATGCCGCTGATGACCTCAGGAGTGGTATCTCCGGGGATAACAATCATATCAAGACCAACAGAGCATACTGCTGTCATAGCTTCAAGTTTTTCAATAGAAAGAGCACCCGATTTAGCAGCAGCTATCATACCGGCATCTTCCGAAACAGGAATAAATGCACCCGAAAGGCCGCCTACGCTTGAAGAAGCCATAACTCCGCCTTTTTTAACAGCATCATTAAGCATTGCAAGGCAAGCGGTAGTTCCTGCCGCACCACACTGTTCAAGACCGATTTCTTCCAAAATATGGGCGACCGAATCGCCGACAGCCGGGGTAGGGGCTAACGAAAGGTCAACGATACCAAACGGAACTCCCAGTCGTTTACTTGCAAGAGTACCGACAAGTTGACCCATTCTTGTAACCTTAAACGCAGTCTTTTTGATAAGCTCGGCTATTTCATTAATTGAATAATCAGGATGCTTGGCAACTGCAGCTCTTACAACACCCGGACCTGAAACGCCGACATTAATCACGCAATCAGGCTCGGATACACCGTGAAATGCACCTGCCATAAATGGATTATCCTCAGGAGCATTACAGAATACAACAAGTTTACCGGCTCCGATACAATCATTGTCTTTTGTAAGTTCTGCCGCTTCTTTTACCTTTTGACCCATAATACGAACAGCATCCATATTGATACCGGCTTTTGTAGAACCGATATTAACGGAAGAACACAAATGCTCTGTTTGAGCGAGTGCCTGCGGAATAGAATCAATAAGTTCTCTGTCACCGGCTGCAAAACCTTTTTGCACCAAAGCAGAATAACCGCCTATAAAGTTCACTCCGATAGTTCTTGCGGCTTTTTCAAGTGTAAGAGCATATTTTACAGGATCACCGCCGCTTATTCCGGCTAAAATCGAAATAGGAGTAACACTGACTCTTTTATTAATAATAGGAATACCATATTCCTTTTCTATATCTTCACCGGTTTTAACAAGATTCTCGGCTTTTGTGCAAATTTTGTCATACACCTTTTGGCATGACTTATCTATATCACTGTCGCCGCAATCTAAAAGGGAAATACCCATTGTTGTTGTTCTTATATCAAGACATTCATCCTGAATCATCCTTATTGTTTCAAGTATGTCATATGTATTAATCAAAACAATATCCTCCGGTTATATTCTGTGCATCGAATTAAAAATATCCTCATGCATCGCATGAATTGACAATCCGTTTTCTTCTCCGTACTTTGAAAGCTTTTCTGCAAAAGCAGGGAAGTCAACATTGGATTTTGAAGTATCAGCCATCATCATCATACAAAACATATCTTGTAAAATCGATTGTGAAACTTCTGTAACATTTACATTACATTCCTTGCAAATTCCCGAAACAGAAGCAAGAATACCAACCATATCCTTACCTACAACAGTAATTACACATCTCATAAAAATGTCCTCCGTTATTTATATTTTCTTACTTTTATAGTTTGAAAGGTTGGAGCGTGATTTTACTCCGTTTGCAACCTTTACGGCTTGAACTTTATAATAGTAAGTTTTTCCTTTTTTAAGCTTTTTATTTGTGTATGTTTTTGACTTTGTACTACCGATATAACTATAGGTGCCTTTTTTGCTTGTGGCTCTGTAAATATAATAGGTTGTTGCTCCGCCGACTTTTTTCCAAGAGATTTTGGCCGAAGTTCCGCTCTTTGAAACGGAAATTGACGGAACGCCTACATTGGCAAACTTGTAATCTTTTTTTGTACCCTTGCTATATCCGTATCTTGAGGAGCAATTCTTATAATTGTTTGCATAAACATTACCAGATGCATTTTTATCAAAATAAATGGCATATTTACTGTTTGAATTAAATACATTGCCCTTTATAGCAGAAACATTACCTTTTGCATTAATCTGAAGTGCATTTGATTTTGATGATGAAATATTGTTTTTTTGAATACTGTTTACTTTTGCCGCACCGATTAAAATGCCGTTTTTGCCTGAATTTGAAACAACATTTGATTCAATCACATTGGAATTACATCCCGAGTTAATAACAATACCGCTATTGCCTACTCCGTTAATGTTATTTCTTGTCAACTTGTTGCTCTTACTTGAAGATGCAACTAAAATACCGTTTGAAAATCTTGTTATTCTGTTGGAATTTACAGAGTTTGAATTTGAAGCATTTGCTAGATAAATTCCGTATCCGCCGCTGCTTCTTGAACTTGTAATCGTGTTTGAGTACACCTTGGAATTTACTGTATCGTAAAGTCTTATTCCGTGTCCGGTTGTGTTAATAGTATTATTGTGAACCGAAATTTTATTAACCGCATAATTTCCTACAGGTGCATATGAATCATATTTGCTTTGCTTTGAAGCTGTAACATTATTGCCGAAAACATAAATGCCCGATGCGGTTGCAATATCTTCGGTAGCTTTTACGCTGATAGTGTTATTGTAAATATTTGATGCACAATTCTTATTTATCGAGCCGTTTTGGTCAATTTCACAAACGGTTCCCAAACGAGAATCGTTTCTCATAAGATAATAATTGATTCCTTCACCGCAATCGGTAATTGTATTGCCGTAAATGTTTGTATTTACAAATGCGGTACAGCTAATGGCAGAACCGGTAAGATTTGTAAATGTGTTATTTCTGATTGTAATATTTTTTTGGTAATAGCTGTGGAACATTGACTTTGTACCAACACCGCTGACAAGGTTTTTAAAAGTACAGTTTTCAACGGTAATATTACTGTTCATTGTTCCGTCATAATAAGGAAAGCCTGAAAAATGTTCTTCCTCTTCAAGTATATCAATTTGAATGGCTTCACAGCTTGAAGAAGTAAGGTCACCCAAAAAGCCGTCAAAAGTACATCCGCTAAACACAACATTTGTTGAGCCTGCAACTTCAACAAAGTGTGACATATAACCGTTTGTAAAAGAAACATTTTCAAATCTTACATTGCTTGCATGTGCAATTCTTGACAATGTCGACTCGTTACCGTTTTCTGCGGAATAGGTCAACTCGCCGCCTCTGACGGTAAAATTAGTTAAACCGCTGTAGCCGTAATAACCGCTTGGTGAATTTATAATATTGCCTCGACCTGCACAGTTATTATAAATTTTAGTTCCGTTTGTCAAATCCAAAACAGTATTACTTGTTGCAATGTTTGTTTTGGTTATTGAATATTCACCGGCAGGCATTTTAATTGTCAAAACATTTTGCTCATTTGCATTTTGAGCACAATACTGAAGAGCCTGTTTTAAAGGTTCTGTAATATCGTTTGAAGCAAAAGCATCAACAGGAATTTCCTGAACAGTATTTGAGCCGGAATCAAGAATTTGAATTCCGTCCGCAGCAAAAACATTTGTTGCCGAGAAAGGGAAAATACATGTAACTAAAATAACTAAACTGATTATTGATGAAACAACTTTCGATTTCATTTAACTCTACCTCTTAATAAAATATTATATCTATTATATGTTCTTATGCAAAGATTGTCAAATAAATATTTTAAATTTAGTATTTTATTTTTATTAACATTGTGATATAATATTGAGCCGGGTGATATTATGAAATACCGAAATATTTTTGATACTCATACACACTCCGTTAATTCGTTTGACGGTCATCACAGTTGCAAGCAACTATGCGAGGGTATAATAAAAAACAACGGAATCGGCATAGCGATTACCGACCATTGTGACATAGACGGAATGAAGGATGATTGTTGGTCTTTTCAGGACAAACAATTTAACGAAGTACTTGAAGCAAAAGCCGAATTTCAACAGATTACTGTATTTAATGGAGTTGAACTCGGTCAAGGTCTTTTTGAAAAAGAACTTTCTGAAAAATTCCTTTCCGCTTATGATTTTGATTTTGTTTTAGGTTCTGTTCACAATCTTAAAAATATGGAAGATTTTTATTTTTTAGATTACAAGCAGTGTGACATTTACAGCTTGTTGCAACAATACTTTAATGCTTTGCTTGATTTGGTGAAATGGAACCAAACCGACAGTTTGGCTCATCTCACATATCCCTTGAGATATATTGTTGCAAGAGAAAAGATCAATGTTGATATGTCAAAATTCAATGATATTATCGAAGAAATATTTGATACTGTTATTAAAAACGAAAAGGCAATTGAACTTAATGTTTCCGGTCTTTCAATGGATATGAACGACACACTGCCTAACAAGAAATATATTAAAAAATTTCACGATATGGGCGGAAAATATGTTACCGTCGGCTCTGATTCACATTATTTTGATAAAGTGTGCAACAATATTGACAAAGGCTATGACATATTAAAAGAATGCGGCTTTGACTCATTTACGATTTTTGAAAAAAGACAGCCAAAACTAATTACTATAGAATAAGGAGATAAAATGGACAGATTATTATATTTGCTTGAAACCAATCCAAGACTTACAAATGCCGAACTTGCGGTTATGCTCGGTGTAAGCGAAAACGAAGTTAAAGAACAAATCAGAATATATGAAGAAAGCGGCGTAATCAAAGGTTATCGTGCTATTATTGACAAAGACAAGGTAAACGCAAAATCCTGCACGGCACTTATCGAAATTAAAGTTCAGCCAAAGTTCGGCCACGGCTTTGATGAAGTTGCTCAAAGAATAGCAAATCTCGAAGAGGTAGAAAGCATTTACCTTATGAGTGGAGGATACGACCTCTGCTGTATAGTTCAAAACAAATCATTTGAAGAAGTTGCAATGTTTGTTGTAAAACGACTTTCTCCGCTTGAGGATGTTGTTTCAACAACTACAAACTTTATTCTCAAAAAATACAAAGAGCAGGGCATCAGCTTTGCAGAACCGACAAAAGATGACAGGGGGACAATCTCACTGTGATTGACTATAATGAATTTTTAAATCCTAATCTTGTTGATGTTAAGCCATCGGGAATAAGAAAGTTTTTTTCAATCGCAGAAGA
Source organism: uncultured Eubacterium sp. (assembly GCF_934561735.1). Classification (GTDB taxonomy): domain Bacteria; phylum Bacillota; class Clostridia; order Oscillospirales; family Acutalibacteraceae; genus Eubacterium_R. The sequence continues at coordinate 79,994 of NZ_CAKTGT010000002.1, read as the reverse complement.
AATGGACAATGTTATTTCTCTCGGTGTAGGTGAGCCTGACTTTTTGACTCCGTGGCATATCAGACAACAGGGAATAGACTATCTTGAACGAGGAGCAACAAGATATACCGCAAACGCAGGTCTTATTGAACTCAGAAACGAAATTTCAAGATTCTATACACGAAAATACCTTGTTCAATACGACCCTAAGACAGAGGTGCTTGTAACCGTTGGCGGCAGTGAAGGCATTGATATGGCTATCCGCACTCTTATCGGCAACGGCGATGAAGTACTTGTTGTTGAACCGTCATTCGTTTGTTACAAGCCTATAATTGAGGTTTCGGGCGGTAAAGCTGTTCCTATAGCAACAAAACTCGAAAACGAATTTAAGCTTACACCTGAAGATATTGAAAACAATATTACACAAAAAACAAAGGCTATTGTGTTTCCTTTTCCTAACAATCCAACCGGTGCTACAATGAATGAACAGGAACTCAAAGCGGTGTGTGAAATAATAATCAAGCACAATCTTTTTGTAATTTCAGATGAAATATACAGCGAGCTGACCTACACTCCGGAGGGACACATCTCAATAGCTTCAATCGCCGGTATGAAAGAACGCACAATCGTTATCAACGGCTTTTCAAAAACATACTCTATGACAGGTTGGAGACTTGGCTATGCACTTGGACCTGCGCCTGTTATTAAACAAATGACAAAACTTCATCAGTTTGCTATTATGTCAGCACCTACAAACTCACAATATGCCGCAATAGACGCATTAAGAAACAGTGACAACGACATCAAAAAAATGGTTATGGACTACGATATGCGTCGCAGATTTACGGTTAACGCATTCAGAAAAATCGGTCTTGAATGCTTCGAGCCCAAGGGTGCATTTTATGTATTTCCGTGCATAAAATCAACAGGCCTTTCAAGCAATGAATTTTGTGAAAGACTTATCAAAGAAAAGCGTGTTGCTGTTGTTCCGGGCAGTGCTTTCGGCGAAAGCGGCGAAGGATATATCAGAGCATCATATTGCTATTCCATTGATAATATCAAAGAAGCAATTACAAGAATAGGCGAATTTGTTAAGGAACTTAAAAATGAAGATTAAAGTAAAAGCTTATGCAAAAATAAATTTAATGCTTGATATCGTTGCACAAAGAAAAGACGGCTATCACGATTTGTTTATGATTATGCAGTCGGTCGGTCTTTACGATACCGTAACCGTTGAAAAAACAAAAGGCAAAAAAATTACTCTTTCCTGTGATGAAGAGCGTATTCCGCTTAATGAAAAAAACATTGCATACAAAGCGGCAGAGGCGTTTTTTAAATCGAACAATATTAAAGATACGGGCATTCATATTGATATAAAAAAACGAATTCCGCACGCTGCCGGACTTGCCGGCGGAAGTGCCGACGGCGCCGCAGTTATCGTGGCACTTAATAAAATATACAAGACAAATTTGAACAACAAAGAGCTTTGTAAAATAGGCGTTAAAATCGGTGCCGATGTACCGTTTTGTATTTGTGGCGGTACACTTCTTGCACAGGGCATCGGTGAAGTGCTCAATCCTGTAAAACCGCTCCGCAAGTGCTTTATCCTGCTTGCTAAGCCAAAAGCAGGAGTCAACACCGGCAATGCTTTCAAGGCTTTTGACGAAAACGGAAAGGTACATACTCCTGACAAACTCGGTATGCTTTATGCCATGCAATCAAGAGATTTAGAGCAAATATGTACAAAAATGGAAAATGTTTTTGAACAATTTATCGAAGTGCCCGAACGTGTTTATATAAAAGAAATTATGCGTTCAAACGGAGCACTCGGAACATGTATGAGCGGCTCAGGACCTACTGTTTTCGGCATATTTTTAAACAAAGAAGATGCCGAAAAATCAGCCAATGAACTAAAAAAATACGCCAAAGACATACATATTTGTTTGCCTGTAAGCAAGGGTTGCAAAATCGAAAGCGAATAAAAATAACAAAACCTGCCAATCATTTGTTTGAAAGGCAGGCTTTTTTATGTCAAAAAAAATATATTTATTTGTACCTATATTCTTAATTGCTTTGGTTTTGTTCAGCATTATGTCACCGATTAACACATTGTCAAACGACATCAGCCAAAAGGTATTAAGGTTGCACATATTGGCAAACAGCAACAGCAAAGCAGACCAAAATTTAAAAATGATGGTTAAAGACAACATTTTAAAAGACACGGCATATATTTTTAAAGATTGCAAAACACTTGATGAATCGATAGAAGCAGCAAACAAAAACATAAATATTTTTCAAAAATCAGCTGAAAAAACATTAAAAAACTACAACAGCAATTATTCGGTAAAAGTATATGTTGACAAAGAATTTTTTGATATAAGGGAATATAAGGATTTTACATTGCCGTCGGGATATTACAATACAATAAAAATTGTAATAGGGGAGGGTAAAGGCCACAACTGGTGGTGTGTAATGTATCCGAGTGTTTGTATATCTGCTTGCACAGACGATTTTGACAAAGTGCTCACAAAAGAAGAAAAGAAAATGATTACATCAAAAAAATACATCCCGAAATTTAAAATTCTCGAAATAGTTAATAAACTTAAAAATAAAATTAAATCTTGACATTATATTAAAAATCAATTAATATATATGTGTTGTGCTGGTGTGGCGAAATCGGCAGACGCAAGGGACTTAAAATCCCTCGGTAGCAATACCGTACCGGTTCAAGTCCGGTCACCAGCACCAAAGCAGTGTTCATTTGAGCACTGCTTTTTTGTTTTGTATGCAAAACTATCGAAAAAGGATATATAAGCGGTAGTTCTAAAATAGGTTCAAATAAAGTTGATTTGAATTATATAAAATCAGATGAGTATCGTTCCAAATTCTCAAAACTGACAGATAATACTAAAGTTAATGAGGCTATACGAAATGCAACAAGCGGAATGTTGACACATAGAAACGGCACAAATTTTGAAGATTTATATGTTATTGATGCAGAAACAGGCGATGTTGTTATTCGCCAAACTAACGCAATAAGAGAATTGACAGTCAATTTATCTAAAGAACAGCGAGAAATGTTGCTAAATGCTAAAGCAAACGGCAGAAAACTTATCGGAATACATAATCATCCAACTAACATAATGCCAACGGGTAGCAATTATTTAACAAGCTATTCAAGAAATTACGAATTTGGACTTGTCGCTACTCATAACGGAGAACTTTATATGTATAATTGTAACGATAAATTCATCGGAGGATTGTACGATATGGAAGTTGACAAGTATATAAAGAATGGATATAATGTTATTAAAGCACAAGAAAAAGCTTTATCAATACTTAAAGGATATGATTTTCAATGCGTGAAGAAGTAAGAAAAATGCTCAATGAACCGTATCATTTAGATTTGTGTCGTGATTACAGTTTCTTAACGGAAGAAGAACTCGATGAATGTATCGAAGAAGTAAAAAAAATGATTGCTGAAGAACGAGCAAAGAAAAAGTTGAATTAATAACATTAAAATATTTGAAAGCATAGCGAAAGCTGTGCTTTTTTATTATTCGAAAAAAACAAGCAAAAGAAATTTAGCACAGTAGATTATTCTATTGTGCTTTTTTTATGCCCTGCGAATAAGGCGTTTAAACTGTTCGGATTGTAGTAAGACAAAAGACACTTTCAAATACGAAAGTGCCTTTACAAATTTTACTTATTAACAACATTTTGCGGATTGCCGTCAATAAACGCTTTGAGGTTATCCTCAAGTATGCCCAAAAGGCGTTTTCTTGTTTCGTACGCAGCCCAAGCAATATGCGGAGTGATTATACAATTCTTTGCTGTAAGAAGTGGGTTATCGGCTGTTGGCGGTTCAACTCTCAACACATCAACTCCTGCCGCCTGAATATCACCGTTATTAAGTGCATCGGCAAGGTCTTCATCATTTACAACAGGACCTCTTGATGTATTAATTACAATAGCACTTTTTTTCATTTTTGAAATAGCGTTCTTATCAATCAAATTTTCTGTCTGCGGTGTAAGAGGACAATGGCAGGTGATTATATCACTTTCATTACAAAGCTTGTCAAAATCAACAAATGTAACATTTTTGAATTCATCAGGCTTTGGATGAGGAGTAAACACCAAAACGTTCATACCGAACGCTCTTGAAATCTCTGCAACTCTTTGTCCGATTGAGCCGAATCCGACTATACCGATTGTTTTTCCGTCAAGTTCTGTTAACGGTGCTTTCCAGAAGCAGAAGTCGGGGCAAGATGTCCATTCTCCGTTATGAACAGCATCACTGTGAAGTGAAACCTTGTTTGTAATTTGCAAAATAAGTGCAAAAACAAGCTGTGCAACCGCTGCTGTTGAATACGCAGGAATATTTGAAACAACAATACCTTTTTTCTTTGCCGCATCACAATCCACAACATTATATCCTGTTGACTGCAAGCCTATATATTTTAAGTTTGGCATCTGTTCAAGCATTTCTGCTGTGATTATAGTTTTGTTTATGATAAGAGCGTCTGCATCTTTTGCACGCTCAAGTACTTCTTCCGGTGCAGTTCTTTCATATACGGTAAAATCGCCGTACTTCTTAAAGTTTTCCCATGATTGGTCACCCGGATTTGTCGTATATCCGTCTAAATTAACAATCTTCATAATATCACTCCTTTATCTTATAGTACAAATTATATCCCTTCTAAATAAATAAATCAACCGATTTATTGAAAGATTGATAAATATATTGTATAATTTAATCATATTATTAATGTCTATACTTTTAACCAAAACGGTGATATAATGAAAAAGGCATTAATGATATTATTTTCCGGATTTTTACTTATAGCAGTTTGCATAAACATAAGTTATAAAATTGATGATGTTATGGTAAAAACAGTCGGCATCAATAATGTTAAAACAAAAAAGACTGTAATCATTGACCCGGGTCACGGAGGAATCGATGTCGGTACCGTCGGAATTGACGGTTCACTCGAAAAAAATATTAATCTATCAATATCCCTTGATTTGTATGATTATCTTATGGTTTCGGGAATAAACACCGTTTTAACCCGTGACGGCGATTATGAGGTGTACAGGGCAGGGGAGAAAAGAACAAAATCCGACCTTTACAATCGTATGGACTTTATAAATTCTGTTCCAAACAGTATTTTAATTTCAATCCATCAAAATCATTTTGAAAACGAGGCAGAATGGGGGACTCAGGTTTGGTTTTCTCCGAATGACGAAATCAGTCCGACACTTGCAGACAAGATTTTACAAAGCGTAAAGAAAAATATTCAACCGGAAAACAAAAGAGAAAATAAAGTATCAGATAACAGTTATTACATATTATACAAAGCACAGAAGCCGTCAGTTATGGTTGAATGTGGCTTTGTAAGCAATAAAAATGAAAACAACAAATTGCAGGATAAAGAATATCAAAAAGATATGGCATATTCTATTCTTGCAGGAATTTGTGAGGATGTATAATGGCAGCAAAAGTAAAATCCGTATATGTGTGCAGCGAATGTGGATACGAAAGTGTAAAATGGTTTGGTAAGTGCCCGGGTTGCGGCGAATGGAACACAATGGAGGAACAAACTCCGGTTGTTTCCGCAAAAGGCGTTACAAGGTCAAAAGCAACAATAAAGCCTGTTCAAAGGCTTAACGAAATCGACAGCGACATTGAAAAGCGACTTTCGACAGGCATAAAAGAATTTGATAGAGTGCTCGGCGGCGGAATTGTAGAAGGAAGTTTAATTTTACTTTCAGGTGATCCTGGTATCGGCAAATCAACTATTTTGCTTCAAATATGTCAAAGTTTAGGACAAAAACACAAAATATTATACATCAGCGGCGAAGAATCTGCTCGGCAAATCAAACTCCGTGCCAACAGGCTCGGTGTTGATACCGACAATTTATTTATTCTTGCCGAAACCGATGTTTCAATTATAGTTGAAACAATAAAGGTTGAAAAGCCGGATATGGTTATAATCGACTCAATTCAAACAATGATGATTGATGATATTTCATCATCTGCCGGCAGTATTACACAAGTAAGAGAATGTACAAATATTTTTATGCACCTTGCCAAATCGCTCGGAATCCCGATTTTTGTCGTTGGCCATGTTAACAAAGACGGTGCAATTGCTGGTCCGAAAGTGCTTGAACACATTGTTGATACTGTATTATATTTTGAGGGCGAACGCAATTATTCATACAGAATTTTGCGAAGTGCAAAAAACCGATTTGGCTCAACAAACGAAATCGGTGTTTTTGAAATGACGCAAGGCGGAATGAACGAGGTTGAAAATCCTTCACTTATGATGCTTTCGGGCAGACCGAAGAATACAAGCGGAACATGTGTTGCATGCACCATGGAGGGCTCACGACCGATTCTTGCTGAAGTTCAAGGACTTGTTACTTCATCAGGTTTTGGCACACCGAGAAGAATGAGCACAGGATTTGACTACAACAGAATGAGTATGTTGATTGCCGTGCTTGAAAAGCGTGCAGGATATTTATTCAACGGAATGGACGCATATCTAAATGTAATAGGCGGATTAAAGCTATATGAGCCTGCGGCAGATCTAAGCGTTGCAATGGCGCTTATTTCATCATTAAAGGACAAACCTGTAAACGAAAACACACTTGCATTTGGTGAAATCGGACTTGCAGGAGAAATCAGAGCCGTAAATAATTGTGAGCAAAGAATTACCGAAGCTCAACGCCTCGGCTTCACAAAATGTATAATTCCGTTCCACAATTACAAATCTTTGTCAAAAGATATAAAAATAAGTATGGATATAGTACCGGTTAGAAATATCCGTTCAGCTTTTGATGCAATTACTGAAGAATAAGAAAAGCATATAATATTTAGAAAGGAAAAGCATTGTTTAAAGTTCCCCTAATTTCGCAAAATATTAATTTTGCGAAATTAGATAGAAAATAAATAAAATACTTACCTTTCTAAATTTTAGTTAAATTATAGCATTTTAAAGGCTTACAGTCAACAAAACAACCGCAAGGATTTATTCCCTGCGGTTTTCTTTGCGTTCAAACGGTCCAACCTTAAGAAGCTGGAATACTTCGAGCATTACTTCGTTAAACATATTTTTACGAACGATTGAAATAATACTTTCAAGGTGGTCTATTTCGTCACAATACCGGACCCGGTACCTATTTTCATATGTAACAATATCATCTTGTAATCTCATATCTTTATTATAGTAATATTGTAATAAAAGTTCTTTTTCTTTTTCTTTCATTAGAATTCATCACCTTTACCATCAAAAAGATTTAAACAATCATCCATAGCACGCATTACTTGACTTTCTGCGTTATAATTTCGTCTACGAGCTTTTAAAGTGGATTTAGGAGCTTTCAAAATGTTACTATCCTGTTCATCAACCCAAGTATCGGACTCAAAACCCGCAGCACTTAAATTCTTTACAACTCTTAAAGTGTCGTAAGCCTTATACAAATCATCGTTATGAACAAAGCAATAATAACCTAATGTACGCTTTTTAATAACATCACCCTCAGCGTTCATAATAGGTTGCCACCTTTTAACTATGGTAAAACAACCAAGAAATGTACGGCAAGACCTCACCTCTGTACAATGTTTACGAATAGGCTTCGATACATCCATAAAAAAGTGAGCAGACATAATAATTACACGCTTATTCTTTCGGTTCTGAGTGACGGTAGCTAACATTCTCGGTGGGAAATTTTTTGACATAGACGAGCTGAACCAATTCTGACACTCATCGATAGCACAAACTATCCCCTTTTTACCGTTATTATAATCAACTAAATCACGCCAATCAGCTACGGGAGCATCTTCAAAATAGTAACCGTAATTAGTATTAACTTTAACAGACGGGTAACGATACTGTATATCACGCAAATACTTTGTTTCTGCAATTGTTTTACCCTGCCCCTGTGCTCCGGTAAACATAATAATACCGTGTTCTCTGAATTCGCCTATAGGCTTATTATAATAATTTTCCCAATACTGTTTTGGAAGCTGAACAAAAAGTTTTGTAAGAAGCGACACATCAGCTTTAGGATTTACATGAGCAATAACCTTTCTTACCGCTGTACCTGATTTTTTCTTTTTTAAATAAGCAACCAAAAAAGCAATAACAAAAGCAACAATAACAGGAATAATAACAAACAAGCAAGGTTTGAGAAAAACCCAAACAATCTCCCAAAATGTTTTTAATATAGTAGAAACCATACTTCACAACCTTTCATAAAAAATATAAAATGTTTAATTCCGTTGCACCGTGGCACAGCCACGGGTGCAAACGGACAATTTAAAACATTTTTTATAACAGAGGTATAACAGACCATAAAAGCTTAAAAAAAGAAACCAACAAACGCCAAGCATAAGTAGCAGCTAAAAATGAAACAATAACAACCACAGGACCAAGAGGAATGAAATAACCAATAAATCCGATAGCTTCAGTTAAAACATCCCAAGCAACCTGAATTGAAGACAAATCAAAATTAGTGCCATGTAACAAATTAGCTATCCAATTTAAAAAAGTAATAACAATCATATTATCACCACCAATCACGCTCATAAGAAGAATAATTGCCGTACGAATCATATTCACCGTCTGCCATATCCAAATCATCATATCCGTCATGAGATACAAGCTGTTCATAATAATCATTAGCCATTGTATCACTCACACGATCATTAAATTGTGATTCGTGAAACTCAGCTTGACCGACATACATAACACCAGCACCGTGAATAATTTCAGGCAAACGCTTCCAAAAAGCAATTAAGAAACCTAAGTACATAAATGCACTGATTACAGTATCTGCAGTACCTTTAAACGGAGCATACCAAGAAAAATCAATACTATATTTTTTAGCAGGTAATGTAAAATAACTATTTGATACCCCTGCAGTAGTAAACTGTAAAACAGGTGAACTATCTTTATTCAATGCCCCTTTGAGTTCTTCAGGAAAAGTTGTAACCATTTCATTAGCCGAACCGATAAAGGTATTATCTTTGATATTAGTTATAGCTCCCTCAAACGCAGCTGAATTATTTTCAGACAACGGATTAACTTTATCCTCAATTTTTTGATTTACTTCTAAAAGTACTTCATCAAACTTTTTATATCTGAATGTAGACCAAAACGAATGCCAACCGGATTTTATATCATAAACGTCTTCTTTTGAAATACCGGGATAAACTTCACCGGAATTAGGATAATAAAATTTTTCAATATTTTTTAAAACATCCCTAATCTGCATTAAAAAAGTATTTGCATTTTCAAAATATTGTTTAATAGTTGACTGATATTTTTTTGTAGTATCTGAAAAATCTTTAAAATTAGTCATAAAGGCAGTAAGATTATTATTTATATTACCTAACAATTTATCAATATTTTCTGATGATGTTTTCATACTTGTTAAAGCAGGAACTATCTTAGTTTCAATTAAACGTAACCATTCGTGATTATCCCAAACATAATCTAAACACTCATTAAAAAGTTTAATTAACTCATCTAAACGGTTCGTAATATTTTCAAGCTGAAGCGTATCCCCTTCCTGATTGCTAAGAATGTCACCAATACCGGAAGCAATATAGGTAAGAGTGCGATTATTTCCTGCAATATCGTCCCTGATGTTTGAAATACCTTGCTTAGTGAGGTAGATAAGGTATTCGAGGCGGGTGTTGGGTTCGGGGACGGGTTCGTTGGGGTCGGGGACGGGTTCGTCCCCTGCGTAAAAAGTTTATCACCGTTTAAACCTGAAATATCGTAATAACTATCAACTGTATTAGTTAAAAGATTAGCTTCGGTAAGACCGTTACCTTGACCGATACCGTAAACGCAATCTTTATCTTTGGCAACAATAGTAGGTTTTGAATAAATATTATCATCATCAAATTTAAGACAAACATAGTCACCGGAACCAGCACCTGAATTTAAACCGTTAGAACCATAAGAATTAGTAAAATGCAAGCCGTCATCACTTACACCGCGACCGTCTATCCACAACATATATAAATGACCATTATAACGATAAATAAATGCAGGAACAACTTTATAACCGTCAGTTTGGAAATCATAATAATCTTTTACTATTTGAGTTGCTACAGATAATGAAATATCAGTAGAAGTTTTTGAATAAGCAACAGAACAGGTACCAAAACAAAAAACTGCAATCATAACAACACAAAGAACGATTTTTAATTTATTTTTCACAAAAAACTCCTTTCTTAATTGAAAAACAGGGGGCTGAAACCAACCCCCTGCCCCAATTAGAATAAAAAATACAATAAAAATTAAGCAGAACGAAGCATACCAAGCACAAAGCTGATACCTTTTCTGATAGCAATAAATGAAATAGCAACAGGAATAATTGTAGGAATAATCGCTACAACTTCATTAAGTACACCCTGAACCATAGTACCGGTAATAGTTTTGTCAAGAACTGTTCCTTCCATCGTAATTGCGTTTAGAAGATTTGACATACTTTTTATCCCCCTTTCTTTGTTCTTTTTTTATTTCAGCTGTTACGGTAATAATTTTCTTTGTCGCATCACGAAGCAAAGCAAACACACCGTACAGAAAAATAGCAAACGCTATAAAAAGTAAAATTAATTCTTTCACTATTTAGTTGACCCCCAATCTTCAGGAAACATACTTGAAATCCAATTTTTGAGAGGTTTGATAATATAATCAATAGAAAACTTCAAAATTTCAATTACAAGAATTCCCCCGCATTGATAGTAGATAAGTTGTAAAAGTTCGTTATTGTCCAACTTTTTCAACCCCTATAATAGTTTTCTTTACCTTGTCATAAGCTTCTGTAAGCTCAATATTAAGCTTATATTCATCAAACAAAGTAATATTTCTAACCTTTGAAAAAACAGAAGCGTTATCAGGGTCAACAGTCAATCTCTCTGCTCTGTGATTTTCAAAATCATACACAACAACAAAATGAGATGTTCCCTTTTTGCCGTCAAATTCCCACTCACGAGAAAACATATCAATAACAGGAGCCTGAAGAACTGCATTAATCTTCATTCAAATCACCACCTTTCAAAATCATTATTTCATTATGAGCATGTTCAAGGTCTTTTTTTGCCGAACGAAGCTCATCTTCATAAGCGGCAAGCTTGCTTTTGCAAACCAAAGCACCTTTATTGTAAAAGAGAATAACAGCAAGCTCAATAAAGCATGTAATTGTTAAACTCCATTCAATAGCACCAAAATTTTTAATCGAATCAATCATTGTGTTAAACATAATATTTTTTTCCTTTCTTTAATCAATAATATAAAAATCACAATCTTGTACATAATTATCAACAAGTCTTTTTTGTCTTGCATTTAGTTTAATATCACGCTGTCCTAATTCATTTAACAAATCATCAACAGAATGTGTTAACAAATATGTTTTTAATGTAGACCCTGCCGTATTAAACAAGTAGTTTTCCATTTTACCGAAATCATACTCAATACCTACCGAACTGAACACCGATATTTTATCGGTATGAGATAACAACTTTTTCCAATAAGGAGCGGTTGGCAATCTTGATTTATTGACATCTGAAGAGTTAACAACAAATCGTAAATAGTTATTAAGTATGCCGGAATAAAAAAACCAACATTACAGTTTTCGTACAGCTTTTCACCGAAGCCGACAGCGTTCGGACCTCTTAATCTTATTTCAAGTCGTGTCCAATTTGGCATATCTTCAGGAGAATATCCCCTCTCTGCCCTCTTATCATAAATATTTATATAGATATTTGAACTTTGTTTACCGAAGTAAAGAGATGTACCCTTGATACCGTCATCAATACTTTTCATCACATTTGAAAATTTGCTCCGGCAAGTGTAATTTCCTTTTTCGTAATTCTTAACAAGCGTTTGTATATCAAACTTATCATCAATAACATCCATTGCTATATCAACTCTTGTAAGCTGAAAATCAGGAAGCTCTGTAACACGGTTGATAATTTGTGTTAAATCATAACAGCTGAAGCTTTCAAGAAGCCTACAACCTTTACCCGTTATATTCACACAGGCACTTGTAATACTGTCTTTTTGACTTAACATCAAAGTTATCATATTATCGTAATCAACAGCGTACTTGAAGAACCACCGAGGACCGATAGGCTTGAACTCTAAATTTGCGTTTTTCAATCCTAAAAAATCTATCATTTCTTCAAAGTTATTAAAAACCCCTGAAAAGGTTATGTAGTCTATGATTATAGGATATTTACTTGTATTTTCTGACCCCCTATTAGTGGTGGGGGTCAACACCCGCTTTTTGTTCATTTTTCAACCTCTTCTTTCTTTAATTTCTTATCGTTTTTCTTTGATTTTAAAAAATCTCTTAAATCATCACAGATTATATCAACATCCCTTGCAGGACAATTAAATCTATTTTTACAAGTTGGACAAATTGAATTATTCATTTGAAACACCTCTTAAAAAAAGATTTTTTTCAATATCAATAAAAAAATTATCAAAATCAACAACACGAAATGTATCAACATAATTTAATGTTGACCAATCATCAGAAGTACGGTAAAAAACTTCAAAAAACTCAACTGAATTATATTCAGGAATTACCATTAATTCATGAATATATTGCAAAATAGTTTTATCACCGGATAATGTACTAACCGCATTTAATAAACGAGTATACCCTTTTGAATTTCTTTTATAAGGCACAAAATAATAAAACCGTGTTTCTTCATTCTTTTTCATATTTTTTACTCCTTTGCGTTTCTGTCCGCCGACAATTTTAGGTAATTGTTTACCTTTTATTTACATTATAGGTAATTGATTACCTATTGTCAAGTGAAAAATATGATAATATCTAAAAAAGGAGCAAAAGAATTATGCTAAATACAGAAGAAATGGGAAAAAGAATAAAAGAATTAAGAATTGAAAAAGGCTGGACAGGTATAAAAATGTCAACGAAAATAGGAGTTGACCAATCATATTACTCAAAAATAGAAAAAGGAAAACACGAAATAAAATTAGAAAAATTATATGAAATTGCAGATATATTCAATGTTTCACTCGACTACCTAACAGCGAGAACAAATAAAAAGGAGATAATAAATTGACGCAAATACAAGAAGTAGTTATATATTTAGGATTTAGTTTAATCGCAGGATTATTATTAATTAAAGGAATCAAAAAACTATTTTTAAAAATAAAAGAAATTTTCAAATAAGGAGATAAAAATGATTTTACTTGATACATTTTTAGATAAAGTTATAACACCTAATTTAATTTGGAAAGCTATTGCAGAAATTTCACCAATAATATTACCCATTTTAGTAATTGTTATTATAACAAAAGGACCAAGTGGATTTAAATTTTGTTTGGATATGATTCGTAACAAATAACAATTAGTATAAAAAATACAATAAAAACACGCTGATGAGGTGTGAGCTCGTTTGAGCTGAAGTTTCATCGGCGTGTTTTTTTCTTCATTTTATTTACTTTTTGTATTATCAATAATTGCTATCTAAGTTATCACAATACAACTTTACCATATCGTTAACGATAAAAAGGGTGTCAGCAAGCTGACACGGTTTTATTTTTTTGCCTTATACCTGCGATTATTTCCTTTTAGAGTTAAAGCTTTTGTTCCCGGCTGTCAGCACTTATTCCACCTCAGAGAGTTAGCATATAACCTTGACTTTATCAAAACCATAAATAAAATAATTTTATCTAAACTCTGATTTAAAATTTTTTTATTTATTATTCTGCGAATTTTTGACAAAATCAAGAACATATGCTTTTAAATAGATGTCGAAATAAGAGCCGACAGCCAGAGACTTCAAAAGCAATAATTCTAAAAAAGGAGGAAAGAAGCGTGCAGGAGTATAAAAAAAATAAAAATTATATAAGAGCCTCTGCCAAGGTGCTTAAAAGCAATAATTTTAGACACCTTGAAGCAATAAAGACATCAGAGGAGAAAGGTGGTGAAAAAATGACCAGCAGCGAGATATATAGACTTATTAAGTGGCTAAAAAAAGAAGGCTACACACTCGAACAAGTCATTGACTTAATCGGATGCATAGCCGAAAAGAAATCTGATGATTAATCATCAGGCAACGGAGTACCCCAAGTGCTCCGTTGTTTTTATTATATCAAAGCATTTCTAATTTATCAAGTATTACTTGAAAAATCTAATAAAAAATGCTAAAATATATATAAACATTATGAAAGGGAAAATACGATTGAACGATTATTTCGCATTATTACGCATTACGCATATTAATTTTGCGAAATTAGTAATGCAAATTAATATTTGAAACGCGAAGATTTTATAAAGTTACCTGCTTTAGTGCAGGATTATTTAACTTATGTTGAAGCGATTAAAGGACACAGTTCTTTATCGGTAATTGAATATGCAAGTGATTTGAGGACCTTTTTCCGTTTTATGGCTAAACACAAAGGTCTTTATTCCGATGATGTTCCTGACGAAGAAATAGATTTAACTCAAATTGATTTAAGTTTTATAAAAAGCATTACATTAAATGACACATACACCTTTTTGATTTATTGTAAAAATGTACGCGGCAACAACGAAGCAACCCGTGCCCGCCGTGTTGTATGTATCAGAAGATTTTTTAGTTATTTATCGGATAACCTTGGATTGCTACCTTCTAATCCCATGAAAAATCTTGATGCTCCAAAAACAAAAAAAGCTCTTCCAAAATATCTTACTTTGGAAGAAGCTCAAAAATTACTATCTGTAATAGACGGTAAATATAAAGAAAGAGATTTTGCAATCATTACCCTATTCCTGAATTGTGGAATGCGTCTTGCAGAACTTGTGTCTATCGACTATACAGATATTAAATCAGACGGCACACTTGTCATTACAGGTAAAGGAAACAAAGAACGAACTGTTTACCTTAACCAAGCTTGTATTGACGCTATAACAGAATATATGAAGGTTCGTCCTAACGACAAAGTAAAAGATCGAGCACTCTTTATCAGCAGTCGTTATCAAAGAATAAGCCCTCGAATGGTTGAAACTATGGTTGCAAATAATCTTGAAAAAGCTGGACTCGGCGGCAGAGGGCTTTCGGTACACAAACTCCGTCATACGGCTGCTACACTTATGTACCAGCACGGAAATGTCGATGTGCTGGTACTAAAAGAAATTCTCGGTCATGAAAATTTGGGCACAACCGAAATATATACCCACATTCAAAGTGATGCGTCAAAGCAAGCTATTGACTCTAATCCGCTTGCAAACAATAAGCCTAACTTTAAATCTTGATTATTGAATTAAAAAGATAAATTATAATCGAATTTACAAATGAAATCACAATAATCTCTGCTCCGTATTTTAAAAATGATTTTAAATAATCCGCAAGAACGATTTGTTTTTTTGAATTTTTTTGTACAGATATATCAAAAATGTTTTTGCTCAACTCTTTTGATGCGGAAATTGTAAAAAACAGAATTACCATAAAAGCCGCAGTTTCGGGTACAATCATCAAAAGTGAGTACCCTATTCCCTTTAATGAATACAAATTGTAATAAAAAGCAACTTTTATTGCTACTTCAAATCCACACAAAAACGGAACAAGATTTATAATAGGAAATCCAATAATACAAAGCCCGAGAAGAATTGTAAAAACATATATAATAAGATAAATAGACAGTCTGTCAACCACTACGGAAAGCAGACTGTCGCCTTTTACTGTCAAAATATCATTTACATAAGATGAATACTTTGACAATTGAAGAGTCTTAAAAAGCAATGAACCGGCAAGCAACCCGGCAATATAAATAAGTGATAAATATATATATTCTTTGTTCTTTTCTAAAAACTTATCAAAATCAAAAGTTTCTTTGGCAACAGCTATATCTTTCATTTTCATACCTTCAATTTTCTTGTTCGTTTTGCGTTAAAAACAGATGCGAGAACACTGCCAAATGCTATTATTACAGCACTGATACAAAGCTGACCGAAGGATTTATTGATTATTGAATTAATTACAGACAGTATTAAAATCGGTGTGTTTGACAAAACACTCATCAATATTAAGCTGTTTTTAAACTTGACTGTTGACAGAAAACCTACTGCAACAGACGTTATAAACAAGATAAAATATCCTAAATATGCACAATAGGAATTATCCAAATCAAATATCAAAACAACCTTTGACAAAATTGCAGTTAAAAATGCAACAATAACAACAGACAAAAACACCGATTTAATTATAAATCCCAAAAGGACATTGTCAAATTTTGCTTTCATAAAAAAATCCCCCTGAATATCCTGTTAAAAGATATTCAGGGGGACATTTATTTATTACATTATTTATCTGATTTTTTATCGGCCTTTTTAGCTTCTTTCTTTTCCTTAGCAGCTTCTCTTGCCTTTTCAACTTCTTTTTTGTGCTGTTCTGTCTTTGTTACATTTGTATTTACAGCCCAGCGTTGAATTTTCATCTTGTTTCTGTCAGCACCTGTTTCGATAATTATATCTTCTTCTCTGATAGTAACTACCTTACCAACGATGCCGCCGATTGTAATAATTTCATCACCGATTTCGAGTGAAGAACGCATTTCCTGTTCTTCCTTTTGACGCTTCTTTTGCGGACGAATCATCATAAAATACATTACGGCAACGAGTACAACCATAAGCACAATATAAGATGTAGAGCCTGCCTTTGTTTGACCGGCAGCCTGCGTTGTTCCTTGCATTAAAGTTATTGCTTGCATTAAATCTAAAATCATTTTTTGCCTCCTAAAATACATTAAGTACTACAATTATATAGTATCTGTCAAATAATTGCAAGAATTATTTTAAATTCTTGTATCCAATTTATCAACATATTCATTTTTGTAATCTTCAAATGAATTGTTATCAATATTATCTCTGATTTCGGTCATTAAGTTATTATAAAAATAAAGATTGTGCATAACTGCAAGACGCATACCAAGCATTTCCCCTGCCTTAAGAAGATGTCTGACATATGCTCTCGAATAATTTTGACAGGTTGGGCACTGACATTCTTCATCAATCGGATGGTCATCAAGAATATACTTGGCATTGTTAATATTAATTATACCTTTTTTAGTAAACAACTGACCGTGACGGGCGTTTCTTGCAGGCATAACACAATCAAACAGGTCAACACCTCGGCTGACACCTTCAAGAATATTGCCAGGAGTACCGACTCCCATAAGATATCTTGGTTTATCAACCAGAGCAAAAGGTTCAACAGCAGAAATAATCCTGTACATATCCTCCTTTGGCTCGCCGACAGCAAGACCACCGATAGCATAACCGTCAAGGTCCAATTTTGCAATTTCTTTCATATGCTCAATTCTTAAATCGTCAAAGGTGCAACCCTGATTGATACCGAAAAGCATTTGATTTTTATTGATTGTGTCAGGCAATGAATTAAGTCTTTCCATTTCCGCTTTACAGCGTTCTAACCATCTCAAAGTACGGTTGCATGCTTCTTTTGAATATTCATATTTTGCCGGATTAGCAACACATTCGTCAAAAGTCATTGCTATTGTAGAACCTAAATTTGACTGAATTTGCATACTCTCTTCAGGTCCCATAAAGATTTTTCTGCCATCTACATGAGAATTGAATGTAACACCGTCTTCGGTAATCTTATTGAGTTTTGCAAGAGAAAACACCTGAAATCCACCCGAATCGGTCAAAATAGGTCTGTCCCAATTTGTAAATTTATGAAGTCCGCCGAGAGTTTTTACCTTGTCGTCACCCGGTCTGACATGAAGATGATATGTATTGCATAGCATAACCTGTGCACCGACCGTTTTAAGGTCAACAGTTGAAAGACCGCCTTTTATTGCGGCAACGGTTGCAACATTCATAAAGCACGGTGTTTGAACCGTACCGTGAACTGTTGAAAACTCACCCCGTCTTGCTTTACCCTCTGTTTTTAACAATTTATATCCCATAAATTTCTCCTTATTTTGTATCAATAAAAAGACATGCGTCACCAAATGAGAAAAATCTGTACTTCTCTTCCACTGCAATCTTATAAGCATTCATTACATTATCATATCCGGCAAAAGCAGAAATAAGCATAATCAAAGTGCTTTCAGGCAAATGAAAGTTTGTTACCAAGCCATCAATACATTTGAATTCATATCCCGGATAAATAAATATAGAAGTATCGTCCTCGTCTTCACATATACAACCGTTTTTGGTTGCAACAGATTCAAGCGTTCTTGTACTTGTTGTACCTACCGAAATTACTCTACCGCCGTTTTTCTTTGTTTCATTAATCAAATCGGCTGTTTCTTTGCTTATATGATAATGTTCGCTGTGCATTTTGTGCTTTGTAACATCATCAACCTTTACAGGTCTGAACGTTCCGAGTCCGACATGAAGCGTTACATACCCAAGTTTAATACCCTTGTCCTCAATCTTTTTTAGCATTTCCTCGGTAAAATGAAGTCCGGCAGTCGGAGCTGCGGCAGAACCAAGTTCTTTGGAATAAACAGTTTGATATAATTCACCGTTTTGAAGTTCTTCCGTAATATATGGTGGGAGGGGCATTTTGCCTATCTTGTCCAAAATATTGTAAATTTCTTTGGAATCACACTTAAATTGAACCTTTCTGTTTCCGTCATCGGTAATATCCACAACTTCGCATTCGACAATACCGTCACCGAATACAAATTCTGTTCCTATTTTTGCTCGTTTTCCCGGTTTGCAAAGACATTCCCACACATTATTTTCACTTTGTTTAAGAAGCAAGAATTCAACTACGGCACCCGTTTCCTTCTTAACGCCGTAAATCCTTGCGGGAATTACTCTTGTATCATTAAGGATAAGACAATCACCCGGTCTTAAATAATCTATTAAATCCTTAAAAATTTTGTGTTCAACCTCACCGGTATTTTTGTCAATTACCATAAGTCTTGACATATCTCGCGGTTCAATAGGAGTTTGCGCAATCAGTTCTTGCGGCAAATCATAATAAAAGTCAGAAGTTTTCATCATAATTCTCCAAATTTATATAATTATTAATTGACATTCATATATAAATAGTGATATTATATATACTAAATTATCTTGTGCGAATTGCACTTTGTCTATTATATTGCAAAATGATAAATAATACAAGTTCTAAGGAGAATTATTTATGAAAAAATTTAATGTCGGCATCGTAGGTGCCACAGGTATGGTAGGTCAAAGATTTATGACCTTGCTAGAAAATCACCCATGGTTCAATGTTGTTGTACTTGCAGCGTCATCAAGATCAGCAGGCAAACCTTACGGCGAAGTTATCGGCAACAAATGGTGTATGGATACACCGCTCGCAGACAAATATAAAGATATGGTAGTTATGGACGCTACCAACGATATTGAAAAAATCACATCAATGGTTGACTTCGTATTCTGTGCGGTAAATATGAAGAAGGATGAAATCAAGGCACTTGAAGAAGAATATGCAAAGCATGAATGCCCTGTAGTTTCAAATAACTCTGCAAACAGATTTACTCCGGATGTTCCTATGGTAGTTCCTGAACTCAATGCAGAACACATCCATATCATCCCTGAGCAAAGAAAAAGACTCGGCACAAAGCGTGGCTTTATCGCTGTTAAGTCTAACTGCTCACTTCAGTCTTATGTACCGGCTCTCTTCCCTCTTCATGAGAAGTTTGGCGTAAAAGATGTATTGGTTTGTACATATCAAGCTATTTCAGGTGCAGGCAAAACATTTGAAACATGGCCTGAAATGATTGACAATGTTATTCCTTACATCGGCGGCGAAGAAGAAAAGAGCGAAAAAGAACCTCTCAAACTTTGGGGTAAAATTGAAGGCGACCATATCGAAAGTGCCACAAAACCAAACTTTACCGCTCAGTGCATCCGTGTTCCTGTATCAAACGGTCACCTCGGTGCAGTATTTGTAAACTTTGAAAAGAAGCCTACAAAGGATGAAATGATTGAAATTTGGAACAACTTCAAGGGCAGAGCACAAGAACTCGAGCTTCCGTCTGCACCAAAGCAGTTCCTCAACTACTTCACAGAACCTGACAGACCTCAAATTCATTCAGAGCGTATGCTTGAAAACGGTATGGCAGTTTCTATCGGCAGACTCAGAGAAGACACACAATATCAATACAAATTTGTTTGTCTTTCACACAACACACTTCGTGGCGCAGCAGGCGGTGCAGTATTGCTTGCAGAATTGCTTGCCGCTGAAGGTTATTTAGACTAATCTATATAAGGAGAATATACTATTATGAAGAATCCGGTATTTACAGGTTCGGCTGTAGCTATCATTACCCCAATGAATGAAGACTTCAGCATTAATTACGATGAATTTAAGAAGTTTATTGATTGGCAGATTGACAATGGAACAGACGCTATTGTAATCTGCGGCACAACAGGTGAAAGTTCAACACTTAAAACAGTACATCACCTTGAAGCAATTAAATTCTGTGTTGATTATGTTAACGGCAGAGTACCTGTTATTGCAGGTGCCGGCTCAAATAATACAGAATGCGGTCTTGAACTTGCTGAAAAGGCTTGCGAATACGGTGTTGATGCACTTTTGCTTGTTACTCCTTACTACAACAAATGCACACAAAAAGGTCTTATCAAGCACTACACAATGTATCATGATGCAACAAATGTACCTATCATTCTTTACAATGTTCCGTCAAGAACAGGCGTAAACATTGCTCCTGAAACTCTCAAAGAGCTTTCAAAGCTCCCAAGAATCAACGGTGTTAAGGAAGCATCCGGCAACATCAGTCAGGTTATGAAAATTCACGCACTTTGCGGTGACGACCTCAATATTTGGAGCGGTAACGATGACCAAATTCCTGCAGTTATGGCTTGCGGCGGTAAGGGCGTTATTTCCGTCCTTTCAAACATTTGCCCACAGGAAACTCATGATATGGTTCAGGCTTATCTTGACGGTGACGCAAACAAGTGCACAGAAATGATGGCAAAATATCTTGAACTTGCAAATGCTATGTTTGTTGAAGTTAACCCGATTCCTGTAAAAGCAGCCTGCAATATGATGGGCTGGGCTGCAGGACCTTGCAAGATGCCTCTTTGCGATATGACTGATGAACATACAGAATATGTAAAGAGTGTTATGCAAAAGTACGGACTTATTAAGTAAAATTTAGAGGAAGTATAAATGACAAGAATTATATTATCAGGATGCTGTGGCAAAATGGGCGGAGTTATCCAAAATATTGTTGCAAACCGTGATGATGCAACTATCGTTGCCGGTGTTGACAAGTATAACAACAATATGACCGACTTCCCTGTTTACGAAAACATTTCGGATGTAAAAGAAGAAGCCGATGTTGTAATAGACTTTTCAAATCCGTCACTTCTTGACAGTCTTTTGGAATATGGCAAAACAACAAAAACAGCTCTTGTAATTGCTACAACCGGCTATGATGATTGCCAAAAGAAAAAGATTGCGGACGCATCAAAAGAGTGCCCTGTATTTTTCACATACAATTACAGTTTGGGTATCAACCTCCTTGCAACTCTTGCAAAGAAAGCAGCTGCACTTTTGGGTGATGAATTTGATATTGAGATTGTTGAACAGCATCATAACCAAAAAATTGACGCTCCGTCAGGCACTGCACTTATGCTTGCAGATGCTATCAACGAAGAACTTGACAATCGTATGAAATATGAATACGACCGTCACTCAAAGCGTGAAAAACGTACAAAGAACGAAATCGGTATGCACTCAATCAGAGGCGGCACAATCGTCGGTGAACACGAAATTATTTTTGCCGGCAGAGATGAAATTATCACACTTTCACACTCTGCAAGGTCAAAAGAAGTTTTCGCCGTTGGTGCTGTAAACGCTGCTGTATTTATGGCAGGTAAAGAAGCCGGTATGTACGATATGTCAGAGCTTGTAAAATAAATATAATAACATTAAAGAGCAAACCGTAATTGGTTTGCTCTTTTTTAGTCAATATTCATTTACGAAAATAAATCGTTAATTTTTCCTGCCAATTCATTTGGAATGTCAATTCCTTGCGGGCAATGTTCTTTGCACTTGCCGCATTTTACGCAAGCGGTATGATTTACATCAATGTTTTTATACTTATTCTTCGCTTCAAACTCGGTGTACTCCTCTGTTTTTAGCTTGTTGTATACATCAAATATCGTGCTGATTTTTACACCCTTTGGGCAGTCGGCACAATAATCGCAACCTGTGCACGGAATAATATCATTTTTATTAATGATAGATGCAACATTCTCGCAAACTTTAAATCCTTTTTCATTCATAGGAACAAAATCGGTTAAAGTATTGAGATTATCCTGCATTTGCTCTAACGAATTCATACCACTGAGAATGGTGATAACATTATCATAACTCGCAACAAACTTCATAGCCCAAGATGCAATGCTTTTATCCGGAGCGTTTTGCTTCAAAACAGCCTCTGCATCTTTCGGCAAATCTGCAAGTTTACCGCCTCTGACCGGCTCCATAACTATAACAGGAATACCTGCATCGGTCAAAATTTGATATTGCGTTTTTGCGTCCTGATTTTTCCAATCAAGATAGTTCATTTGAATTTGAGCAAAGTCCCAATGATGAGCCGAAACGATTTTCTTTAAATCTTCAACAGTTCCGTGGAATGAAAAACCGATATTTTTGACCAATCCCTCTGCCTGTTTTTTAAGAACAAAGTCATAAGCACCGTATTTTTCGCACTTTTCAAAATTACTCTTATCAAGCGAATGAAGAAGATAAAAATCAAAACAATCAATACCTGTGCGTTGAAGCTGTTTGTTGAATATCTTTTCCATATCGGCAGGAAATTTGCACATCCAAATAGGAAGTTTATCAGCTAAAAAATAAGAATCTCTCGGGTATTTTTTAAGTGCCTGACCGATAAACTTTTCGCTCTTACCACAATGGTACATATACGCCGTATCAAAATAATTAACGCCGTTTTCGTATGCCATATCAACTATTTGTTGTGCCTTGTCGTAATCAATTAAAGGGTTAGCCTCTCGTTTAATCGGAGTTTTACACGGAAGCCGCATATTACCAAGCCCCAAACGGGAAACTTCAACATTTTTAAACTTAACTCTGTCTACCATAGTTTATTCCTTAATCCAAGTTACACCTTGAGGTGTATCTTTGAGCGTAATTCCCTGAGCTTTAAGTTCATCACGAATTCTGTCGGCAGTTGCCCAATCTTTGTTTGCTCTAGCTTGCTGACGCTCCTCAATAAGCTTTTCAATATCGTCATTGATATCATTTGACTTTCTGTTATAAACAAGCCCCAAAACGCCTGTAAGCTCATCGAACATATCGGCAGCCTTTTGGCAAACATTCTTTGAAACTTCCTTGTTGATGATTTTTGTATTGATATCACTTACCAAATCAAATACAGCGGAAATACCGTCAGCTGTATTAAGGTCATCATCCATAGAGTTGATAAACTGCTCTTTTCTTCCGGCAATCAAAGCCAAGATTTCTTCATCATCAGCAATATCGCTCTTTGCGTTTTTAATGGCAAAATCAAGGCTTTCACGGCAGTTATAAAGTCTTTCAAGTGCAGACTTGCACTGCTCGATAATCTCAAGATTGTAGTTGATCGGTGAACGATAATGTGAAGAAATAAGGAAGTATCTGATTACCTCATAGCCGTAAACATCGGCAATTTCTCTAACAGTTTTAAAGTTGCCGAGTGACTTGCTCATCTTTACATTATCTACATTTATATAACCGTTGTGCATCCAATATTTTGAAAACATACAACCGTTTGCGGCTTCGGACTGAGCAATTTCATTTTCGTGATGAGGGAAAATAAGGTCCTGACCGCCACAATGAATATCAATTGTATTACCGAGATATCTTTTATTCATTGCAGAACATTCAATATGCCAACCCGGTCTGCCTTTGCCCCATGGAGAATCCCAGTAAGGTTCGCCTTCTTTTGCGGCTTTCCACAAAGCAAAATCAAGTGGGTCTTCTTTTTTATCTCCGACAGCAATTCTTGCACCCGATTGTAAATCGTCAATAGGTTGATGAGAAAGCTTGCCGTAATCCTTAAACTTTAATGTTCTGTAATAAACATCTCCGTCAACGGCATAAGCGTAGCCCTTTTCTTCAAGAGTTTTGATAATTTCTATAATTTCATCAATGTTTTCCGTTGCCTTTGGATGAACGGTAGCATCTTTAAAATTAAGACCGTGTGCATCAGTCCAAAATTCTTTGATATACTTTTCTGAAATTTCTTCAAAAGTGCTGTTTTCTTCATTTGCTCTCTTGATAATTTTATCATCTACATCGGTAAAATTCTGAACAAACTTTACATTATATCCTCTGTATTCCAAATATCTGCGAAGTACATCAAAAACGCAGAGCGGTCTTGCGTTACCGATATGAATAAAATTGTATACGGTAGGTCCGCAAGCATAGATTTTTACTTCATTTGGATCAACAGGAATAAACTCTTCCTTTCTTCTTGACATTGTGTTAAATATTTTCATTACCAGCAATCTCCTTTAATTTTTCAACTTCATTTTGCAATTTTTTGATTTGCTCTTCATTATTTCTTATTGCATTCATAATCGGATCGGGAATATTGATTTGGTCCAAATCATCCACTCTTTCACCGTCTATTCTGACGATTTCACCCGGAACACCCACAACCGTACAGTTAGGTTCTACATCCTTAACCACAACCGCACCTGCGGCGATTTTAGCGTTTTTTCCGATTGTGATAGGTCCGAGTACCTTTGCTCCTGCACCTATCATTACACCGCTTTCTACGGTAGGATGGCGTTTACCGACATCTTTACCGGTACCGCCGAGCGTTACGCCCTGATATATCATAACATCGTCGCCGACTTCTGCGGTTTCGCCGATAACAATACCATGACCGTGGTCAATTACAACTCTTCTGCCGATTTTTGCACCCGGGTGAATTTCTATACCGGTTTTATGTGCGGAGCGTTGACTTATCGCCCTTGCGATAAACGGCATATTATGATTGTAAAACCAATATGCTTTTTTATGAGAACGAAGTGCTTTAAAGCCCGGATAAAGCAAAATAATCTCTAACGGATTATCTGTTGCCGGATCATGGTCAATAAAGCTCTGGATATCTTCTTTATATTGCTTAAACATTAATATATCTGCCTTTCAAAAAATAAAAAGCCCCTGTCAAACGACAGAGGCAGTAATACTGCGGTTCCACTCTGATTTATACTCAAGCTACATATATAGCCGTTGCAAATAACGGTGCCTACCGTCTCAAAATACTAAAATTCCTTTGAGAAGCTCATGGGTGCATTTCGCAATATGACCTATACAAACTTTCACCGACCGTTTGCTCTCTGAATAGGTACAATATCGGTACTTCTCCCAATCACAGCCTTTATATACATTATATTCATTTTGTGTATAAAATGCAAGTATTATTTTGTTTTGATATAATGCCAGCCGTCCATAGTATATTTTATGCCTGACAAGGCAGTTACTATGCCGGCAATCCAAAATGCGATTGTACAGTAAACACTGAGCCAATGCGGTGCATTAAATCCGTTGGTTGCAATAATGATTTCTCCGTCTTTTTCCATAATAGCAAGGATTAGGAATGTCATACCCGTTGTTGCCATTTGAATAAATGTTTTTGCTTTACCGAAAACATTTGCCGCAATAACTTCGCCCTCAACCGTTGCCGCCATACGCATACCGGCAACCAAAAACTCTCTCGCCATCATAATCATAATGACAATATCGGTTCTCACTCCGAGATTAATTTGGATAAGGAAAGCGGCTAACACAAGAGCTTTATCCGAAAGCGGGTCCATAAGCTTACCGAAATCCGTAACAAGCTTTTTCTTTCTTGCGATATTACCGTCAACGGTGTCACTTACACACGCCACAAAATAAATCAACAAAGCCACTACCCAATGGTATCTAAACTGCCATATTGAAAAGAGCCACAAAAAAGGTATACAGCAAAATCTGAAAACAGTAATTTTATTAGGTAAATTCATAATGCTCTCCTATCAAATCATATCCGTCAAAATCAGTGATTTTTACATTAACAAAATCACCGATATTAAGTTTTTTATTAGAAGTAAAAATAATTCCGCTGTCAATCTCCGGCGAATCCATATAAGAACGGCCTGTATACTTTCCGTCGGCAAATGAATCGATAATCACCTTGTAAACATTACCTACCCTGTTTTTATTTGAAGCTTCCGTAATAGAATACTGAGCGTTCATTAAAACCTCTTGACGGCGTTTTTTAACATCTTCGTCAATTTGATTATCCATATCAAAAGCAGGAGTATCCTCTTCGGGAGAAAATGTAAAGCAGCCCATTTTGTCAAACTTCATATCTTTTACAAAATCACAAAGATTTTCAAACTGCTCATCCGTTTCACCAGGAAAACCAACCATAAAAGTTGTGCGGAGTGCCAAATCGGGAATAGCTTTTCTCATTTTGTCAAGGAGCACTCTGTAATCATTTCCGTCCCCTACTCTGTTCATATTTTTTAGAACAGTGGTATCCGAATGCTGAAGCGGTATGTCAATATATTTGCATACTTTATCTTCGTTTGCAATTACATCAATCAGGCTGTCGGTAATTCTTTGCGGATAACAATAGAAAAGCCTTATCCATTCAAGTCCGTCGATTTTAACAAGTTCCTTGAGAAGTTTGTCGAGTGAATATTCGCCGTACAAATCCTGTCCGTATTTAGTTGTATCCTGTGCAACTAAAATTATTTCTTTAACACCACGATTTACAAGACTTTTTGCTTCATTAATAACAGACTCGATTTTTCTTGAACGAAACTTACCTCTGATACCGGGAATAGCACAATACGAACACCTGTTGTCACATCCCTCGGCAATCTTCAAATACGCCCAGTGAGAAGGCGTAGAAATCACTCTTTCATCATCAATGGGAAGATAACACTTATTTGGATAATTAGAGGTTTGAATGCCGCACAGAGCCTTGTCGCAAACTTTAACAATATCGGCATTTGCACCGATACCGATAACCGCGTCAACCTCAGGCATTTCTTTTAATATTTCATCTTGATACCTTTCGGCAAGGCAACCCGTAACAACAAGAGCGGATATTACTCCGGCTTCTTTATACTGTGCTACCTCAAGAATTGTATCAATCGCTTCTCTTTTTGCGTCCTCGATAAATCCGCATGTATTAACAATCATAACATCCGAATTTTCTATTTCGTTTACAATCTGATACCCTGCCGCCGCAAGTTTTGCAAGGAGTGCCTCCCCGTCAACCTGATTTTTCGGACAGCCGAGGGAAATCATTCCGACTTTATAACCCTTTGCCATTAATCGTATTCTTCATTTTCTATTCTTTCAAAAGCTTCTCTTATGTCAGAATAGGAAAATCCCTTTCTCATCAAGGCGGCAATAACTTTTTTATTACCGTCTTGAGCATCTAATTTGTTTCTGTATTTTGTAAAAATCAAATCAACAACAGCCGACACATTGTCTATTTCAGTTTCTTCAAGAGTGTAAGCAATTATGTCATTTGGTACGCCTCGCTTATACATTTCTTGTTTTATATGATTTCTTGACATTCGCTTTGTTTCGGACAGATATTTTACAAGATTTTTGGCATACTTTTCGTCATCCAAATATCCGTAGTCTATCATTTTTTCAATAGCTCTGTCTGCATTTTCTTCATCAACGGTACGAAGAAGTTTTGTTTTAAGTTCCTTTACCGAATGGTCACGCCTCGAAAGCAAATCATAGCACTTATCAACAGCTTTCTTATAATGAATGCCATTGCAAAGTTCCTGCCACTGCTCATCGGTTATTTCCTGACCGTCTTTAAAAAAGTGTTCTGCCCAAAAGTCAATATCTGTTGTTATTGTATATTCGTCATCAACAAAAATATGAATCTTTTTGCCTCTGCCCTTTGTATGAGATATTTTCATTAATCTTCATCATCGTCTATTGCAATATCAAGCTTAGCTCTTGCGGCTGCTCTTGTTTGAGTAACAGGAGCCTTTGCCTCAACAGGTGCTTTTGCAGGTGCGGGAGCTTCCTCCTGTGCGTCATTGTTTGCCAAAGCGTCCTTGATTTTCTTTTCAAGTTCTGCCTGAACATCAGGATTTGACTTGATATATTCCTTAAACTTTTCTTTACCCTGGAATCTTTCTTCTCCGTAAGTAAACCAAGCGCCGCCCTTTGTTGCAATACCGAGTGCAACGGAAAGGTCTGCAATTTCACCGACCTTATCAATACCTGTGCCGTACATAATATCAAATTCAGCCTGTTTGAACGGCGGAGCAACCTTATTTTTAACAATTTTTGCTCTTGTTCTTGAACCGATAAATTCATTGCCCGGTGCTTTAAGTTGCTCAACCTTTCTTACATCAATACGCATAGAAGAATAGAACTTAAGCGCTCTGCCGCCGGTTGTAACCTCGGGACTGCCGTAAATAACGCCAACCTTTTCACGAAGCTGATTGATAAAGATAATTATACAATTTGACTTATTGATTGCACCTGTAAGTTTACGAAGAGCCTGCGACATAAGTCTTGCATGCAAGCCTACATGAGAATCACCCATATCGCCCTCGATTTCCGAACGAGGAACAAGTGCCGCAACGGAGTCAACAACGATAATATCAACAGCACCGCTTCTTACAAGCTGTTCGGTAATTTCAAGAGCCTGTTCGCCGTTATCGGGTTGAGAAACCAAAAGCGAATCAACATCAACACCAAGATTTTTTGCATAACCCGGGTCAAGTGCATGTTCGGCATCAATAAATGCCGCTTCACCGCCGAGTTTTTGACATTCGGCAACGCAGTGAAGTGCAAGCGTTGTTTTACCTGATGATTCAGGACCGTAAATTTCAATAATTCTTCCCTTTGGAAGTCCTCCGATACCTGTTGCAAGGTCAAGAGTAAGTGAACCGGTTGATATAGCATCAACCTTTAAATGTGCGTTTTCGCCAAGACGCATAATTGCACCTTGTCCGTATTGTTTTTCAATTTGCTTCAATGCGGATTCAAGGGCAGTTTTTTTGTCATTTGCTTTCTTATCAACAGCCATTGACAATTCCTCCGAATAATACTTAAAATTTTACTGTTTTATTATACTATATATTGTATACAAAATCAAGAATTTATAGTACAAATATACCATAAATATCACCTTTACAAAAATTATTAAAAAAATGCTTGCATTTTATGTAACTTTCTGTTATTATATTTCCGTTGTAAATTATTAAGGAGGTGTTCGCAAATGGCTAAATGTGAATACTGTGGTAAGGAAATGTCCTTCGGTATCAAGGTATCCCACTCACACAGAAGATCAAACAGAACATGGAAACCAAACATTAAGAGAGTTAAGGCTATCGTAAACGGATCTCCAAAGAGAGTTTATGTTTGCACAAGATGCCTTCGTTCAGGTAAGGTTGAAAGAGCGTAAGAGTTACGCAAAAGATAAAGCTGTTCATTTTGAACAGCTTATTTTTTATGTAAAATCAATAAAAACAAAAACGAGCAGAAACGGAAGTAAACCGCTCTGCTCTTTGTTTATGTTTTCTTTTTCTTTTTTGAACCGATCTTATTTTCGGTATGATTAAAGAGTCGTTTTACATTTTCTCTGTGTGCCACAACCACTATAACCGTAAAGACAAGAGCGATGAGCACAAGAATAATATCTTTGTAAAAAATTCCGATAAACACAGGATAGAATATTGCCATAAGAATCGAACCGAGGCTGACATATTTTGTTATTAAAATAGTCAAAGCAAAAATCACAAGCAATATGAGAGCTATTCGCCAATCAATCGCAATAACCATTCCACCGCTTGTTGCAACGCCTTTGCCGCCCTTAAATTTGAAATAACAAGGAAAGATATGACCAAGTACGGCAAACAAGCCTGCAAAGGATTTTAGAACCACTTGCGGATAATCGGATGCACTGTCAAGGGTCATTTTAAGTTCTTCAACAGAAACAATCCTAAATGCGAGCCAAATAGCGAGCATAACCTTTAAAATATCGCCTGCTATAGTAAGCAATCCCAGTGTTTTGCCATAGGTACGCATCATATTTGTTGTGCCTGCATTGCCTGAGCCCGAATCTCTGACATCCTCACTTTTCATACCTTTTGAAAGGATAACGCCGAAATTAAGACTGCCGAGCAAATACGAAATTACGGCGATAATGATAAATTTGAAAGCTATCACTTTTTACCCTCATTTCTTTCCCTGACGATAAATCTTACAGGAGTTCCGTCAAGACCGAAAATTTCTCTGATTTGATTTTCCAAATATCTTTGATATGAGAAATGGAAAAGTTCGCTGTTGTTAACAAAGAATACAAATGTAGGCGGTCTTGTAGACGCCTGAGTCATATAGTAAATCTTAAGACGCTTTCCCTTATCGGTAGGCGGTTGAACTCTTGCGGTAGCAATTCCGAGAACTTCATTGAGCTTACCTGTTGAAATACGCATTGAGTTTTGAGAATGAACATGAACAATCATTTCATAAAGTTTATCAATACGAATACCCGTTTTTGCAGAAATGAAAATAAACGGTGCATAACTCATAAATGAGAAGTCAACAGAAAGTTTTTCTCTAAACTCTTTCATAGTGTTGCCGTCTTTTTCAACAGCGTCCCATTTATTAACCGCAATAATGCAAGCCTTACCCTGCTCGATTGCAATGCCAGCAACCTTGCTGTCCTGCTCTGTAAAGCCTTCTGTTGCATCAATCATAATAACACATACATTAGCTCTTTCAACAGCCATTCTTGCACGGATAATACTGTATTTTTCAATGCTGTCGTTTACTCTGCTTTTTCTACGCAAGCCTGCGGTATCAATAAAGTTAAACTTACCGAATTTATTTTCAATATAAGTATCGGTTGTGTCCCTTGTTGTGCCGGCAATATTGCTGACAATCGCTCTGTTTGTACCGCTGATACGGTTAATGAGTGAAGATTTGCCGACATTCGGCTTACCTATAACGGCTACATTGATTACCTCTTCATCTTCAACCTCGTCTTCGGATTCTTCGGGAAAATACTTGATAACTTCATCAAGCAAGTCACCTGTACCGTGACCATGAACCGATGAAACAGCAATAGGATCACCCAATCCGAGATTATAGAATTCGTAAAACTCGGGATCGGGAGCACCGATACTGTCGCACTTATTTACACAAAGTACGATAGGTTTATTGCTCTTTTGAAGCATTGAAGCAACCTCAATATCAGAGGCAACAACACCGCACTTTAAATCTGTTACAAGAATAATTACATCTGCGGTTTCAATAGCAATCTCTGCCTGAGTACGCATTTGAGAAAGAATTACATCGGTGCTGTACGGCTCAATACCGCCTGTATCAACCAACAAAAAGTTGTGATTGAGCCATTCGCAATCGCCGTAAATTCTGTCCCTTGTAACACCGGGTGTGTCATCAACAATAGAAAGTCTTGAGCCTATTAACTTATTAAACAATGTAGACTTGCCGACATTGGGTCTGCCGACAATAGCCACAACGGGTTTTGCCATATAATCACCTCACTGTTTATTATAACAAGAAAGGCGGCTTTAATAAAAAGCCGCCGATGCTCAAATAATTAGTCCTTGCTGATTACTTCTTCGCCGTTGTAGTAACCACAGTTTGCACAAACCTTATGTGGTACTGTGTATTCAGAACACTTTGGGCATTTTACAAGTGTTGGAGCAACTGCCTTCCAAACGCTTGAACGTCTCTTATTCTTTCTTGCTTTACCTGTTCTTCTTGCTGGTACTGCCATTTTTAATTTCCTCCTTATTATAAAAACAAGTTAGTTTACTCATCAATCAGCAAATCTGCCAAAGCAGCCAACCGTGGGTCAACTTCTTTTACACATTCGCATTTTTCATAATTTAAGTTTTTGCCGCAGTTTTGACACAACCCTTTGCAATCATCCTTGCAAAGCATTTTTGCAGGCAAAAACAACTGAATTTCCTCATTAATAAGCTCGTCAAGGTCAAGAACATTGTTTTCAACCACTATGTAATCGTCATAGTCATCATTTTCATTTTCCATTGCATTGACAATGATTTTATTAAGAGAAAAATCATACTTCTTTTCGATGTCGTCCGCACATCTGTCGCACACACCGAAGAAGTCAAAGTTAACATCAAGGTCAAGATACACAACTCCGACTTTTTGATACGCTCTTCCCTTTACATCAACACCGTTTTTGAGTGGTTTGTAGGTGTCATACATAAAATCCTCGGCGTCCATATGATAATCAATATTGATTTCATCAGCCGATGAATTAAGAAGATTTGTAAAATCAAGTTGCATACAGTTCACCTCATGTTTGCACTTTAAGTATTATATATATAAAGAGCTTTTTTGTCAATAGTAAAATTTAAAAAAATCGGCACACCTGCTATCAAGTGTGCCGTAAATTTTACGCTTCGTCGCAATAATCGAAGATTTCTACCGGAAGGTCTTCCTTATCACAGCTGATTGTGAAATAGAAGTTTACATCCGAAGCCTCACTTAAGCCGGAAAGCATTTCAAAGAATTGTGGCAACTTTTCATATTCTCTGCCAACAATCTTGAATGTAGCATCAATAAGAATATCTGTAACATCGTAATTGCCTGCGCAAATACCTGCAAGAAAACCGTAAAATGCCTTGTGACCGTTAATGCCGTAAGTTTCTGTTTCAAGCAAACGAGCCTTTGATGAAATATCATATGTAAGCTTCGGTTCTTTTTCGATGCAAACGATATTTCCGTCAGAATTCTCTACACAAGAATTAACCAAGTCAATAAGTTTCTTTGTTTTTCCTGCGCCTTTATTACCGATGATAAGTTTAATCATTATTTATTCCTCCTGTAAGGTATATGATCTTTTTTATATATTATCATATATCCAATTGTTTTTCAAGTTTTTCTTTTTCGCTTTCATAGCCCGGCTTACCGAGAAGTGCAAACATATTTTTCTTGTAGCTTTCAACACCCGGCTGGTTAAACGGATTTACACCGAGAATGTAGCCCGAAATAGCACAAGCTTTTTCAAAGAAATAGATAAGATAACCGATTTCTTCCGCTCCGAGTTTGTCAACCTCAACAATAAGGTTACCTACTCCGCCTTCTGTGTGAGCAAGCAAAGTACCGAGTCTTGCTTTGTCGTTTACAACGCTCATCTTTTCGCCTGCAAGGAAATTAAGACCGTCGATATTACCCTCTTGTTCGTCAATAACATAATCATTAAGGCAATTGTTGAACTTAACAACGGTTTCAAACATTTTATCCGAACCTGATTCCTGAATATACTGACCGAGTGAATGAAGGTCTGTTGAGAATACACACGATACAGGGAACAAACCCTTACCGTCCTTGCCTTCACTTTCACCGAAAAGTTGTTTTAACCATTCATTGAACATTGTCATATTAGGCTCATATGAAACAAAACATTCCATCTTTTTGCCCTTGTTATAGAAGCAATTTCTTACTGCCGCATATTTAAGTGCCGGATTCTTTTCAATATCTGTATCACAAAGCTCGTTTTGTGCATTTCTTGCTCCGAGCATAAGAGCGTCAATATCGATACCTGCAACAGCAATAGGAAGCAAACCTACGGCTGTCAAAACGGAAAATCTGCCGCCTACATCATCCGGAACAACAAATGTTTCATAGCCTTCCTTGTCTGCAAGTTCTTTAAGAGTGCCCTTGTGAGCATCTGTTGTACAGAAAATTCTCTTTGCAGCTTCTTCCTTTGAATATCTGCTGTTAATAAGTTCTCTGAAAACTCTGAAAGCAATAGCAGGCTCTGTTGTTGTGCCGCTCTTTGAAATAACATTTACGCAAACATCCTTGCCGTCGCAAAGGCTAACAATTTCGTTAAGGCTTGACGGGCTGATTGAATTACCGATAAAGTAAATTTGCGGAGTGTCCTTTGCAAGAAGATTGTAGTTGTATGACTTAACTGCTTCAACAACCGCTCTTGCACCGAGATACGAACCGCCGATACCGATTACAATAAGAACATCGGCATTTTTCTTGATATATTCGGCTGATTTTTTAATTCTGTCGAATTCTTCCTTATCATAATTTGTAGGGAGATCAATCCAACCCAAAAAGTCGTTGCCCTCGCCTGTTTTTGACATAAGTGTATCCATAGCCTCAACTGCCTTTGGAGCCATAGCTTTAATATCGGCAGGAGATACAATAGATTCACTGTATTTTGAATTAAATTTCAATGACATTGTATTTTACCTCTTGTGTTTATTTAACAAATTCATAGAGATACTATACTACATATTGAAATAAAAAGCAATAAAAAAACCGATTTTTCTAAATATGTTTAAAAATATTTAAAAATATGTATTTAAAATCAACGATTTCTATATCCTTATTTGCATATAAATCTATGGATTTAATCTTGTTGCCGTTTGAAATAACATCAACTTTACCGAGCTTATCGCCTTTTTTAATCGGAGCAGAAATCTCTTTTTTTACTTTGTATTTGTATGATAAATTATCGCTCCCTTTAGGAACAATCATCTTTAATTCGGTATTATAATACGGCTTTATTGATTTTTCTTTACCGTTTTTAACCTTTACGGATTTAATTTTTTTGCTGTCGATTTTTGCTTTGACGCAAGAATAATTTGCAAATCCTGTATCAAGTAAATATGCTGCTGTATCAAATCTATGTTCGCTCGTATCCGAACCAAGAACAACAGCAACAAGATTAAGTCCGTCACGACTTGCGGTTGCACTGATGCAAAATCCGGCATTTGATGTTGTACCTGTCTTTAGACCGGTAATACCGCTGTATGATTTTACAAGTTTGTTTGTATTATTAAGCTCCGTTTTACCGTTTCTTAAACTGTCAAGCCATACGGTTGAATATTTTGTAATCAACGAATGTTTCATTACTTCCCGGGAAATAACCGCCAAATCATATGCACAAGAATAATGTGCTTTAACGGTATCATCAAGACCCGTACAATTTTCAAAATTCGTATGTTTAAGACCGAGAGTTTTTGCTTTGTCATTCATCATTTTGACAAATGCAACATCCGAACCGGCTACATATTCTCCCAAAGCGGTACAAGCATCGTTTGCACTTGCGATAATTACGGCTTTTAGAAGTTCTTCAACAGTCATAACTTCTCCGAGTTCAAGCCAAATTTGCGAACCGCCCATCGCAACGGCTTCTTTTGATGCCGTTACCTTATCGGTTAACTTAATTTTACCGCTGTCAAGTGCTTCCAAAACAAGCAAAATAGACATAATTTTTGTAACCGATGCCGGCGAAAGTTCTTCGTACTCATTTTCTTTATAAAGCACTTCTCCGCTGTCAAGTGCCATCAAGCAAACAGCCTTGGCATTAATTTTTTTGCCTTTATCGTCATCGGTTTTTGCATAAACCGCTATCGGTATTTGAATTGAAATCACAAAACACAACAGCATTGCCAATATTTTTTTCATAGTAACACCCACTTTTTTATTGTAAAAGCAATATATATTTGATATAATATCTAAAAATTTAATGTATAAAAGGAACAAATATGAAAGCAGCATTTTATACACTCGGTTGCAAAGTAAACCAATATGAAACGGAATATATGGCAGAAGTTCTCAAAAACGCAGGTATGCAAATTGTACCGCACAATGAGGAAGCCGATTATTACATAATCAATTCTTGCACGGTTACCGCAACGGCAGACCAAAAGACAAGACAAAATGTTCGCAAATTTAAGCGTCAGCACCCAAATTCGGTTGTTATTCTTACAGGATGTATGCCTCAGGCATTTCCCGATCAAGCTTCGGCTCTTAACGAAGCCGATATTGTACTTTCCAATAAGAGCAACGATGACATTCTCGACCTCATCAATCAATTTAATGTTACGCATAATCGTATTGTAAAAATTGACAAACACCAAAATGGCGATGAATTTTCAAAATGTTCAATCAATCAATTCAGCGAAAGAATCAGAGCATTTGTTAAAATCGAGGACGGATGTGACAGATTCTGCTCGTACTGTATCATTCCGATGTCAAGAGGTCGTGTTCGCAGTAAATCGCTTGAGGATTTGAAAGAAGAAATTGCTATGCTCGGTAAAAACGGTATTAAAGAAATCGTTCTTGTAGGAATTAATCTCTCATCTTATGGCAAAGGTCAAGATTTTAATATTGTTGATGCGGTCAGAATTTGCAACGAGGACGAAAACATCAGACGAGTTCGCCTCGGTTCACTTGAACCCGATCATATAACCGATGAAGTTATTGAGGGGCTTGCACAATGCGAAAAATTTTGTCCGCAGTTTCACATTTCCCTTCAAAGCGGTTGTGACAAAACGCTGAAAGATATGAATCGTCACTACACCGCTGATGAATATCGTCAACTTTGCAAAAAACTTCGTGACACATTTGACAGTGCAACGATAACAACGGATATTATGGTTGGATTTAACGACGAGAGCGAAGAAGATTTTAATATTTCACTTGCATTTGCAAAGGAAATCGGATTTGAAAAGGTTCACACCTTCCCTTATTCAGAGCGTCAGGGCACCGTTGCCTCACGCAAAGGTGACAATGTGCCTAAACAGGAAAAAGAACGCAGAGCCGCTGTTATGATTGAAGAGACAAACAAGATTCGTCACGAATACTTCAACAAATTAATCGGTGCCAAAGAAGTTGTTTTATTTGAAAACAATCTCGGAGGTAACACATATCAAGGCTACACAAAGAATTATGTGCCTGTTCGTATGGAAAGCGATACAGACATTATCGGCAAAGAGATAGAAGTAACAATCAAAAGTGCCAACATTAATCTTGATTGTTGCTTTGCATAACTTTGAGCATATTGGATACTTCCTCTTTTGCATTTTCACTTGTTAATTGTGAGAATGAAAAGATGTAGTATCCTTTTATTTTGTCAATTTTTGAAATATATGTTATTTGTCTTGAAATGATATTGTTGTTATTTCTAAATTCGTTAATAATACTCTTATCATTTTCGGCAGCATATTTGTCTTTTGTATTTGCCTTGTAAAGAGGCAATCCTATGTATAAATCTATATCTGTATTTTCGCAAAGTTTAACCCATTTCTTTACAGTGAACATAAACGGCTGATACACATTTTTAAATCCGAAATACACCTGAGGACAAATATAATCAACATATTTGTTTTTTACCCAACTTTCAACATCTGCATAAAGGTTGTTTTTATCGTTTTTTATATTTGATGCGGGACTTATTCCAAACTCTACACCTTTATTAACAGTCTTGATTGCGTCATAAACTCTTTTTACCATATTGGTTACATTTTGCCTTCTCCAATCCGTTAGTGACAAATCACCGCCGTATTTCTTATATTCTTTTTTATCAAAGTTTTTGCTTTGAGTCGGATAAAAGTAATCGTCAAAATGTATTGCGGAAATATTGTAGTTCTCAACTATTTCCTTAACACCGTTTACAATCAAATCCGTAACCTTATCGTAAGCCGGATTAAAATATATCTTGCCGTCAACAACCTTGGTCATTTTTTTGTTTTTTATTGCAAAATTATCGGGACTTAATTTTGTATAATCATCGTCTTGACTCACTCTATAAGGATTTATCCATGCTTCAATATTAAGTTTGTATTTTTGTGCAACGGAACACATTATCTCAAGAGGGTCATAAGCCATTTCTCCGCCCTGTGTACCGTTAAAATAAACGCTTGACGGAAAATATTTTGACAAATAAAAAGCATCGGCACAAGGTCTTATTTGAACGGTTACCGTATTAAATCCATACGATGAGAGCTTTGAAAACTCATCATTAATTTTTTGTTCAAATTCATATTTGCTTTTGTCTTTTGTAAATTCGGACAATTCATAATAAGCAATCCATACGGCTTTTCTGTATTCGTTTTTTTGTGTAACCGGCTGTGTATTATTCTGCGGTAACGAACAAGAAGAAAAAGTAAAGCACAAAATTAATATTAAAGGAATTACTTTTTTCACTTGAACACTTCTTTCTAATATAGTATTATATATTCATATGAGGTGATTATATGGAATACAGACTCGGCAAAAGTAAAAGAATATATGAAGAAGGAACAACTGTACCGCTTGAATGTCCAAATTGCAAAAACAGTGTCAGCTTTTCTGTTTTTTCAAATTTAAATACAAGACTTATACCACAGTTACCTGTTGTTAAACTTGAAAATGTTTATTTTCTCATATGTCCGAAATGTGCATCGATTTACGGTGTAGACAGACAAAAAGGCGTTAATTTTAAAAACGGTGAAAAGCTTTCTATCGGTAATTATGATTTAAAGGAACTCAAAAAATTTGAAGTATAAAATCATAATTATATATCTTATTGCAATTAATATTATCGGTATTATCGTTAACATTGCGGATAAACAAAAAGCAAAGCACGGCAAATGGCGTATCCCCGAAGCAACGCTTTGGGCAATCGCACTTTTGGGCGGTTCAATCGGAAGCTATGCCACAATGAAAACAATCAGGCATAAAACAAAACACAAATCGTTTATGATAGGATTTCCTTTAATCATCGGTTTTCAATGTGCAATAATAACATTTTTATTATTTAAAACAGAATTCGGCAGCTTTTAACTGCCGAATTTTTATTTTACAGGATTATGCAAATAAGGCCGCTGCAGCCTTCATTGATAACTTTTTCTATTGTTTCTCTAAACTTATCTCTTGCTTCCGCCGGCATACGATAGAGTTTATTGTTAAGCCCTTCGTTAACAAGTGAATGAAGCGATTTTCCGAAAATATTTGTTTCCCAAATTTGTGACGGATTATTTTCAAATTCTTTAAGCAAATACATAACAAGTTCTTCACTCTGACTTTCGCTGCCTACGATTGGAGCAACTTCGGTATAAGTATTGCATTTTATCATATGAATGGACGGAGCGTGTGCTTTTAATCTTACGCCGTATTTACCGCCTTGTTTCATTATTTCAGGGTCTTCAAGCGAAAGTTCGTCAAGAGTCGGCATAACAATTCCGTAACCGGTTTGCTCAACCTGATTTAATGCGTCTTTAATTCGTGAATATTCCTTTTTTACTTTTGAAAGAACAGAAATTTCACGCATTAAATCCTGTTCGTTTTTAATGGTAATTTCACATTTGCTCGAAAGAATGCTGTAAAAATACGAATTATCTATATTTGCCCTTACGCTGACCTTACCGCAAGACAAATCAACAGACGAAATGCTTATATCGGTAATTTCATCAATGGCCGAAACTGCATTTATATAATCACTTACGGAACGGACATTGCTTACCTTGGTTGCATTTTCAAGAACCGCAGATGTTACAACAGTACGCATTTTGTCATCTTCATCAAGGCTTCTGAACCAATTTGGCAAATCAATTCCGATACTTGTTACAGGAAACTCATAAA
This sequence comes from uncultured Eubacterium sp., assembly GCF_934561735.1. Classification (GTDB taxonomy): domain Bacteria; phylum Bacillota; class Clostridia; order Oscillospirales; family Acutalibacteraceae; genus Eubacterium_R. The sequence continues at coordinate 40,591 of NZ_CAKTGT010000002.1, read as the reverse complement.
GTATGCCCGAAATTATATCTTTAATTTTATTTTCATCAAGTTCAAGACAATTTACGGGAATTACCTGCTTGTTGTATTCCTTTGAAAGTTTGCAAGCTAAGTCCTTACAGGCTTTACTGTTTGGATTTGTACTGTTCAAAAGTACAACAAACGGTTTATTGATAGCCGTGAGTTCGTCTATAACGCGTTTTTCGGCTTCGGCGTACTCATTTCTCGGTATTTGAGTTACAGTGCCGTCAGTTGTCACCACCAGCCCGATGGTAGAATGTTCTTCTATAACCTTTTTTGTTCCGATTTCTGCCGCAAGATTAAACGGAATTTCTTCTTCGCTCCATGGCGTCATTACCATCCTCGGAGCCTCATCTTCAAAATACCCTTCACTGCTTGGAACTATATATCCTACGCAATCAATCATACGAACTTTAAACTTTGAAGTTTTATCTAAGCTGAGTTCGATTGCATCTTCGGGTATAAATTTAGGCTCCGTTGTCATTATTGTTTTACCCGCAGAAGATTGCGGAAGTTCATCGTTTGCCCTTTGCTTAACAAAATCATCATTGATATTCGGAATTACAAGTGTTTCCATAAACTTTTTTATAAAAGTTGATTTACCCGTACGAACAGGGCCTACAACTCCGATATAAATATCTCCGCCTGTTCTATTTGATATATCGCTGTAAATATCTGTATTCATATTTCCTCCTATAATCCCGGAATAATAATTACTTTGTTACTGTCAAGACTTTCGCAAGTAATGTTATTCTCTTTTTTTATAAGTTCAATATCCGAAGAAAACTGCTTTGCAATATCCCACAGTTTTTCATTTTGCTTTGCAAAATATAATGTCAATGCAGGATAATTAACCACATCATCCGAACAATCCATTTCTGTAAGAACATTAATCTTTTTTTCTTTTCCGATATATGCAAAATATGTATACATCAAATTAACCGAAATATTTTTATCGTTAACAATAGTATAATCAAATGAAGTTACAAAAGCCGTGCATGCCACTGCCGAATCATCCGTTTTTATTTCAACGATTTTGTTTTGGGTAATATACTGTATTCCCTGTTCGGAGGTTTCGGCTAAAATACAAATTTCAAATTCTACACAGAGTTTATGATTTTTTACCGTGCAATCATTAACCGAAACATTCAAATCATATACCTTGGTAATCGCTGTTGATAAATCAAGCGAAAGTTTAGTATTTGACGACTCACTTATGTTTTTTCCGTCAATCATACAATCAAGTGAAGCATAGCTGTTTTTTGCTTTTTTGCTCACTATATATCCGTCGGACACAATGTTTTTACTTTCTTCTTTAATTACAAGGAGTGTAAGAGACAGATCGCCGTATACTTCAATTTTTCCGCCGTTATCATCAGCAGAACTTTTTGCTTTAACATACAAACTGCCTTTACCTATTTTAACAATACAATTACAGTTTTCGTCAACGCCTGAAACCTCAACAATTTTTGAAATTTCAAAATTGAATTCCGCTCTGTCGATTTTATTATCGTTGTCCGTATAAAGTACCGATAACGAAACATTTGATTTTACAAGAGCTTTATCCTTAATTGTTTTTATATCAGTTACTGCAATATTTGTTTCAAAGCTGACAACTCTGTTGATACCGTTTGAATTGGACGGAAGATTAAAAGATTCTTCAACATCAATTTTAGAAATAACGGCATTTTCAACATAAGATACTTTTTCTTCAAAAGCACAAAGCTTTGAATTTTCACATTTACAAACACAGGGACAACTCTTTTTGTCATACACATTTACATTAAGTGCAAATGAAGTATGAACATCAATTCTACGCTGATTAATAATGCGATAATTACAGTATTTGTTACAAACATCTGCTACGGCAAAAGCATATTCGGACACATCGTCTGCCGCTATGCTTTCGCTGAAATCCTCTACAAAGTCCGTATAAATAAGCTCATTATTATCATTAAAATATGTCAGACATATTTCCGTCTTACCGAAAATATAAGCAAATGAATCTTTTATATCACAAGATGTCACATAACTGTGAGCGGTACATTTCACCACCTTAAATATATCGTCAAGATAAGCTTCGGGCGTTTCCTGATAATTCTTGTCTGCATTAATCACTTTGCTGAAAACAAGTTCATTTTTTTCCAAACAAGAATATTCTTTTTCAAGTTCCATAATTTTGCTCCTTTCTATTTCAATTAAGACTATGCAAAAAGAACAAAAAATATCACAGCTTGGCAAAAATAAAACACCGAGAATGAAAAATCATTCTCGATGCAGTTAAAACTTATTAAATTATGCGTTTTTGATGTCCTTTGGATGAAGAACCGTCGGTTTCCTTGATTTGTTTGTAAGAAGCAGCGGTTGTGTAGCATTGCGAACAGAATCTTCCGTTACAACAATCTTTTCGATTGAGTAATCGGATGGCACACTGAACATCAAATCGCCGAGTATGCTTTCAAATACCGAACGAAGTCCTCTTGCACCTGTTTTTCTCTCAAGTGTTATATCAGCCATTGCTTGCAAAGCACCCGGTTCAAACTCAAGCTCAACATCATCCATTTCAAACAACTTGGTATACTGCTTTACAATAGAATTCTTCGGTTCGGTCATAATCTTAACAAGTGCGTCCTTATCAAGTTCATCAAGAACCGTTAAAATAGGAATTCTGCCGATAAGCTCGGGAATTAAACCGTATTTAACCAAATCGTGTTGGTTGATATTCTTAAGAACATCTTCTTTATGTTCAATGTTTTTTGAAAGTTCGGACTCAAATCCAAGTGAGCCTTTGCCCAAACGCTTTTCAATAATTTTATCAATACCGTCAAATGCACCGCCGCATATAAACAGGATATTAGTTGTATCAATCTGAATAAATTCCTGTTGCGGATGCTTCCTTCCGCCTCCGGGAGGAACATTTGAAACAGTACCCTCAAGGATTTTCAACAAAGCCTGTTGAACACCTTCACCGCTTACATCACGGGTTATTGAACGATTTTCGCTTTTGCGTGAAATTTTATCAATCTCATCAACATAAATGATACCACGCTGTGCTTTTTCAATATCAAAATCAGCCGCCTGAATAAGACGAAGAAGAATATTTTCAACATCTTCACCGACATATCCGGCTTCGGTAAGAGTTGTGGCATCCGCAATAGCAAACGGCACATCAAGAATCTTGGCTAAGGTTTGTGCAAGCATTGTTTTGCCTACACCGGTAGGACCGAGAAGCAAAATATTGCTTTTTTGCAAATCCACATCGCCGTTGTTTTCGTAATAAATCCTTTTATAATGGTTATATACGGCAACAGAAAGGCTTTTCTTAGCTTCATCCTGACCTACTACATACTCATCAAGCTGAGCTTTTATTTCCATAGGTTTTGGAATAACCATCTCCGAAAACTTCTTATCATATTTAGGCATCGGTGTGCTTTGACGAATTAAATCTTCACAAAGTGCAACACATTCGTCACAAATAAACACTCCCGGGCCTTCGATAAGACGATTAACCATAGATTCACTTTTACCGCAAAACGAACATCTTGCCACATCTACATTAATTTTTGAATCGTCTTTTGCCAAAATCGATACTCCTTATCTCTTCTCGATTACTTTATCAACAAGGCCGTATTCCATAGCCTCGTTTGCAGACATCCAATTATCTCTGTCTGTATCCTTAACAAGAGTTTCATAATCTTTACCACAGTTTTCGGCAAGAATTCTGTTAAGCTTTTCTTTAGTCTTTAAAAGATTTTTGGCAGCAATTTCAACATCGGTTGCCTGACCTGTAATTCCGTTGCCGCCGATAAGCGGTTGGTGAATAAGGATTTCGCTGTTAGGCAAGGCAATTCTCTTTCCCTTTGCACCGCTGCTCAAAAGAAACGCTCCCATACTTGCAGCCATACCGACACAAATTGTTGATACATCGCACTTGATATAATTCATTGTATCGTAAATAGCAAGACCGGCAGTAACCGAACCGCCCGGTGAATTAATATAAAGTGAAATATCCTTTGTGCTGTCCTGACTTTCCAAGAACAACAACTGAGCAACAACAAGCGAAGCTGTTTGATCGGTTACTTCATCGGACAAAACAATGATTCTGTCTGAAAGCAGTCTTGAAAAAATATCAACACTGCGTTCGCCCGAACTTGATTGTTCAATTACATAAGGCATTGATGCCATAGTTATCACTATCCTTTAACAAATTAAAATGATTACTCTTTTACAGCATTGTCAACAACAAAGTCAACAGCCTTGCGAGTAGTAATATCGGCAGCAAGTTGCTCGTTTGGAACAGCAGCCTTAATCTTATCGGCCTCCATATTGTACTGTTCTGCAAGCTTATTTACTTCTGCTTCAATTTCTTCTTCAGAAGCCTCAATGTTTTCAGCTTTTACGATTGCGTCAAGAGCAAGCTTTGTCTTAACCTGTTGCTTAGCGCCTTCCATAAATTGTTTCTTAAACTGATCCATTGTTTGACCGAGATACTGAAGATATGTATTGAGGTCAAGGCCCTGCATCTGAAGTCTGTATGCGTAATCCTGAACCATTTCGTCACACTTTTGAGTAAACATACATTCAGGAATTTCAACTTCCATATTTTCACAAATCTGCTCAAGAATCTGATTTTCAAAATCTGTCTTTGCGTTTGCTTCTTTTCTTTCTGCAATTTGCTTTTTCAAATCGTCCTTAAGTTCATCAAGAGTATCAAATTCAGATACATCCTTTGCAAACTCATCATCAAGTTCAGGAAGTTCCTTTGCCTTGATTTCGTTAATTGTACACTTAAATACAGCTTCTTTGCCTGCAAGTGAAGGTTCATACTGTTCAGGGAATGTAACATTTACATCAAATTCTTCTCCTGCCTTATGACCTGCAACTTGTTCTTCAAAGCCGGGAATAAAGCTGTTTGAGCCGAGTTCAAGAGGATAATTTTCACCCTTGCCGCCGTCAAAAGCAACATCGTCAACAAAACCTTCAAAGTTAATATCGCATGTATCGCCCATAGCAGACTCTCTGTCTTCAACAGTTACAAGACGAGAATTTCTGTCCTGCATATTTTTAAGTTCTGTTTCAACATCTTCGTCTGTTGCTTCTGTATCGAGCATCTTGCCCTTAATACCCTTGTATTCGCCAAGCTTAACTTCAGGATATGTAGTAACCTTCATCTTGATAACTACACCCTCAGTCTTGCTCATTGTAGGAAATTCAACATCAGACGGTTGATCAACAACATTAAGACCTGCTTCATCAAATGCAGCACCTACTGCTTCAGGATAAACGATTTCAAGTGCCTCTTCATAAAAAGCACCCTCGCCGTATACCTTTTCAATCATACCCTGAGTAGCCTTACCCTTACGGAAGCCAGGGATTTGAATTGACTTTCTTTGCTTCAAATAAGCTTTTTTACAAGCTTCTGTAAATGTTTCAGCATCTACAGTAATTTCAAGTTCATAAACATTTGTCTCTACTTTATTAGATGACTTAAGTGCCATAATAATGACCCTCCTTCATTAATTTACAATTTGATACCGTAGCATTATACCACAGAAATAAATATATTTCAATATATTTATAAAATTTATTATTATATATTATATTAACGAATAAGTTTCGGAACAAAACCGAGCCTGTCACACGATATAAGTCTAAACTCAATTCCGTCAATCGTATCATCAATAGCGGTTTTTGCAGCCTTACCGTGAAGATGCCCGTAATAGCATTTTTTTATACCGTATTCCTTTAGCAAATTCAAAATTTCTTCGCATTTTGTGTCGGTTGTAATCGGTGGATAGTGCAAAAAGACAATTTTATTTTCACATTCCGCACTGTCAAGCGACATCTTTATTCTTCCGACTTCCCTGTTAAGTACCTTTTCGTTATGCTCGTCATTAACATCAAAAAGCCATCCTCTGCTTCCGCAGATAGAAACATTTTCAACTGTATAAGAATTATTTGAAAGAATTTTTATTGTATTAAAACCGTTTTTATCGATAAATTCATTCATTTTTTTAGCAGTATTCCACCAATAATCGTGATTGCCTTTTAAAATTATTTTTTGTCCGCTAAGCTTATTGATAAAATCAAAATCGGCAACAAGCTGATCAAAATTCATTGCCCAGCTTATATCTCCGGCGATAACCACGGTGTCATTGTCGGTTACAATTTTATTCCAATTTTTTTCAATTCTTTCTACATAATCATTCCAGCCCGGGAACGAATCCATAGGCTTATCGGTGCCGAAAGAGAGATGAGTATCGGCGATCGCAAAAATTGACATAAAATCTCCTTGAATAAAAACAAAAAATAATCAAATGATAAAAATGAAAGGGAGTGAAAATAATGAAGCACGAAATCAAAGGAATCAACTGCGAAGTTAAAAATTGTGTTCATCACGATATGTCAAACTGCTGTACGGCAGGCAGCATCAAAGTAGGCTGCACAACAGCTAAATCAACAAACGAAACAAATTGCGAAACATTTGAATGTTGCAGTGATTGCAATTGTAATTAAGCTGAACTTAATAAAAAAGAGGCTCAATAATGGGCCTCTTTTATTTTTTACAAATTCAAAAGTTTAAATACCATTTCGCTCATATTTTCTTTGTCGCAAACATTATTAAAGCGAACCGCCTTATCTTTAAGTGCCTGAAGCGGTTTTGGAACATCAACACCCGAAACCTTATTAAGCTCATCGACCATAGCAAATTCATCAAGATTTGCTTCTTCACCGCCCATAACAGCAGTCAAAACGCTTTTTGAGAACTTATACGGTGAAGCGGTTGAATCAATTACCGTAGGAATATCATCACCCGTACGCTTTACATAATCGTCATAAACATTAACGGCTACTGCGGTATGAGTGTCACAAAGATAATGATATTTATCAAAATGCTCTTTAATGGTTGCATCAACGCTTGCTTCATCACAGCAACCTGCGTCAAACACATCTTGAACAGCCTCAATGAGAGTCTTAGGTACTTCATACTTTCCTTCGACAGAAAGAGCTTTCATAAGGTCATTAACAAGGCTGTCGTCCTCGCCGCTCATATGATAGAGAAGTCTTTCGAGATTTGAAGAAATAAGAATATCCATAGACGGTGAAGTTGTTGTAAAGAACTTTCTGTTTTTGTTATATTCACCTGTCTTTAAGAAATCCGTAAGAACATTGTTTGAATTTGAAGCACAAACAAGCTTTTTGATAGGGAGACCCATATTCTTTGCATAATAAGCAGCAAGAATGTTACCGAAATTACCTGTAGGTACAACAACATTTATCTCATCACCGAGAGCAATTCTTTTTTGTTCAATCAAATCACAATATGTTGAGAAATAATACACAATTTGAGGTACAAGTCTGCCCCAGTTAATTGAGTTTGCGGACGAGAACATCATATTCTTATCGGCAAGTTGTGCCTTGATTTCATCGTTTGTAAAGATTGCCTTAACAGCACTTTGAGCATCGTCAAAATTACCGTTAATTGCACAAACGGAAACATTTTCGCCTTCTTGAGTTGTCATTTGAAGTTTCTGCATAGGAGAAACACCGTCAACAGGATAGAAAACAAGAATTCTTGTGTGGTCAACATCTTTAAAGCCCTCAAGTGCGGCTTTACCCGTATCGCCTGATGTTGCAACAAGGATAACGATAGTTTTGCCGTCAGCTGTTTTCTTTGCAGAAACAGTCATAAGATAAGGCAAAAGCTGAAGTGCCATATCCTTAAACGCACAAGTAGGGCCGTGCCACAATTCAAGAATATTTTTATTACCTGCAACATTTACGGTTGGGGCAATTTTTGATGAAGAAAACTTTTCAGCAGCATAAGCACCGTTTACGCAATAATCAAGTTCTTCCTCAGAAAAGTCTGTCAAGAAATCCTTTAGAACGGTTTTTGCTCTTTGTGTATACGGCATATCTACCATAGAAGCAATTTTATCAAGTGAAAACTGCGGAAGCTCACAAGGTACGAAAAGTCCGCCCTCTTCGCTGATACCCTGTGCAATAGCCTGTGCGGCAGTTACTTTAATGTTTTTATTTCTTGTCGAAGTATAGAACATAATATGTCCTCCTAAAATTTTAGTAGTACTATTTTATTACAAAGTAAAAGCATTTTCAAGATGTTTAATGGATTTTATTCGGTTATTCTCCAAAAAAACTTCAATAACATCAAATCTCGGCTGTAATTTTACCTTATATTGCATCATGTAAAGGTTTGCCGTTGAAATAATTTTCTTTTGTTTAATTTCGTCAACAAACTCACGCGGCTCGGCTATTGAATTCTCACTTCTTGCTTTTACTTCGGCAAAAACAATGAAATTTTCATATTCAAAAATAAGATCAATTTCACCGAATCGTGATTTATAACTGTGTTCAAGCAAAAAATAACCTTTGTCGCGTAAATAATTTGCGGCTTTCATTTCCGCAAGTCTGCCTTTGTTATTCATTTTTTAGCATGCCATGTTTTTAAAAATGTTTGTCTGTGTATTTCGCTCGGACCGTATTCATCAAGCATTTGATAATGGAGTTTTGTTCCGTAGCCTTTATGCTTTTCAAATTGATATTCCGGATATTGTTCTGCCATTTTGAGCATATATCTGTCCCTTGATACCTTAGCAAGAATTGAAGCTGCGGCGATTGATACTGAATTTGCATCGCCCTTAACAATAGACTCGCAATCAATAGATAAATCAAGTGTTTTGTTGCCGTCAATCATAGCATAATCGGGTTTTATTTCAAGTCCCTCAACTGCTTTTTTCATTGCAAGAAAAGTTGCATTGAGAATATTAATTTCATCAATGGTTTTTTCATCAACAGAAGCTATAAAATAACACAATGCTTCTTTTTTTATTTTATCAAAAAGAGCTTCTCTCTTTTTTTCCGAAAGCTTTTTTGAATCGTTTACGCCCTCAATAATTTGACCTTTTCCAAGAACAACGGCAGCGGCAAAAACAGGACCCGCAAGCGGACCTCTGCCTGCTTCGTCAACACCGCAAACACAGGTGTATCCGTTTTTATAAGCCTCGTTTTCAAATTTAAGCCAATCAATTTGTTCTGTTTCTTTTTTCATTACGGTAATTCGAGGGTAATTCTACCCAACTTTCCTCCTCTGAATTCATCAGCAACAATAACGGCTGCTCGCTCGTAATCAATTTCTCCGCCTTTAATTAAAAATCCACGCTTTTTGCCTATCATTTCAAGGATTTCCCAGCCTTGAAGTCCCTCAACACCTGAAATCTTGTATCTTTCTTCTATAGCGTTTGGATTTGTTTTTGCAAGGCTTTCAAGCAATCTGCAAGCAATTGTTTCTTTGTCGGTTACCTCATCTTTAACAGAGCCGATAAAAGCAAGTTTATCGCCAACCTCGGGGTCATCAAACTTTGGCCACAATACACCCGGAGTGTCAAGGAGTTCAATTCCGTTACCGACAACAAACCATTGATTTTGTTTTGTAACACCGGCTTTATCGGCAACCTTTGCTTTTGCGTTTTTGCCCATTCGATTGATAAATGAGGACTTGCCTGTATTCGGAATACCGACCACCATAAGACGAAGCGGTTTGCCTGTCATTCCTTTTTCTTCATTTCTGGCAATAACCCTTGCCAAAGCCTTTTTTACAACCTCATCAAATTTATTAAGACCTTTTCCTGTCTTACAGTCAACAGGTATGGCGTAAGCACCTTTGCTTTCAAAATATTTTATCCACATTGCGGTTGCGGTAGGATTAGCGACATCGCATTTGTTAAGTAAAATAATTCTCGGTTTATTATTTATTATTCCGTCGAGTTCGGGATTTTGTGAGCTGTAGGGCACTCTTGCATCAAGAAGTTCAACCACACCGTCAACAAGATTAAGCGATTCCTTAATAAGTCGCCTTGTTTTGGCCATATGTCCCGGAAACCATTGTACATTTTGTTTTATAAGTTCAGGCATATTGTTCACCTACCTTTTTATTTATTATACATTATAAATCAAATAATAGCAAATAAAATAAATAAGCCGTATCACAGGCAAACCTACGATACGACTATTTTTCGGTTATTATCTGAGTGCTTCTTTAACCTTAGCAGCCTTACCAACTCTGTCACGAAGATAATAGAGTTTAGCTCTTCTAACCTTACCGGTACGAATAACCTTAACATCAACGACATTTGGTGAATGAACCGGGAATACACGCTCGATACCAACACCGTATGATACTCTGCGAACTGTGAAAGTTTCAGAAATACCTGAACCTCTCTTTGCAATTACAGTACCTTCAAAGTTCTGAATTCTTTCTCTTTGACCTTCACGGATGTTAACCGATACCTTAACAGTGTCACCGATGTTGAACTTTGGTACTTCTGCCTTGATGTTGTCTTGTGCGATAATCTTGAGTGCGTCCATTTTAATTTCCTCCTTTATAATTTATGAGATGTTCATATCTATAAGAAAGCGGACCATCTTCTAAAATGCGAAACGCTACATCTTACGCGTTGCAGGGATATGCAACGGATAAATGCTGAAATATAATAGCATATGTTTGCACAAAATGCAAGCATTTTATTTATATTCTTTAAAATCTTTTGTTAAAAGATTGATTCTGCCTATACTTTTCCACTCATAATCCATATCAATAAGCCTGATTATTGTATCAAAAAGGAGTGTTGGATTTAAGTTTTTATCCGGTCCGGCAAGCAATCTGATATTTAATATAATATTATCATCTCTGATTGAAATATTATACTTTACAATAAATTGTTTAATATCTGTTTCTTTAAGGACACGCCTTTTGCCCTGCTTTGCCTTTTTCTGAGCCATAATGGCATCGCTTTCCAAAACAGCTTTTATTTTTTCAAGTGCAAGTTCATTATCCTTAAACTCAAACTTATAAACATAATCACTGTAAACAATATCATGGCAATCCATAAAGTCATCATACACATCAACAATTCTTATGCCAAGCGGTAAAGCGTCATTTACACGGACTTTGATTTCTTCATCCGTCAAATCATCAATGATTCTTATATCAACATTTTCGCAAAAGCTCTCAACTCCGAGAGAAAGCGGAAGCGAAAAACTCATATACGGGCGTGGATTGAAGCCCTGTGTATACCAAAGATTAATTTTTGCTCTGGCAAAAGCCCTTGAAAACACACGATTTGTATCAAGGTGGCTTATATATTTAGCCTGTCCTGTTTTTGAAAATCTAAGTCTAACCTCTCGCATCACAATGACCTCCGTTCAGTCTGTTTGCTCCGCAACCGGCACATTTGATTCTGCAATGCGGTGTTGTTTTGTTTTCGTGAGCTTTCAAATTTTCTTTTTCAAGGAATTTTCTGCTGATACCGTAATCAAGATGGTCCCAAGGCAAAACTTCGCCGAAATCTCTTTTGCGTTGTGTATAAAAATACGGGTCAAGATTATGTTCATCAAACGCTTTCAGCCATGAATCAAACTTGAAGTGTTCATCCCACGAATCGAATTTGCAACCGTCTTTAAATGCCGAATAAATAACAGCCGAAAGCCGTCTATCGCCTCTTGCGAGGACGCCTTCGAGAAGTGAAGTCGGAGTTTCGTGATACGACACCTTAATTTTCTTTGACGGAATAGACTCAAGCAAATGTTTTTGCTTTGCTTTAAGCGATTCCATAGTATCTTCAGGCTCCCACTGAAACGGAGTGAACGGCTTCGGGATAAAAGACGAACACGAAATATTAACTTGAAGTCCTGTTCCCTTTTGGCGGTTTGGATTGTTGTAAAACGCATGCAAAACATCCATACCGAGATTTGCAATGCCCTCAATATCCTCCATCGTTTCGGTAGGAAGTCCCATCATAAAATAGAGTTTAACGGTTGTCCATCCGTTATCAAACGCTTTTGTGCAAGTGTTGATAACCTCTTCCTGCGTAACATTTTTATTTATAACATCACGAAGTCGTTGTGTACCGGCTTCCGGTGCGAAAGTAAGACCGCTTTTCCTTACTTTGTTAAGTTTATCCACCAATTCATCCGAAAAATTATCCACTCTTAGGCTTGGAAGCGAAAGATTGATTTTATCCTTAACGGTCCAGTCAATAAGAGATGTAAGCATCTCGTTTACCTGCGAATGGTCCGAAGTGGAAAGAGAGCAAAGCGAAAGTTCGTCATATCCCGTCGAATCAATAAGTGCTTTACTTTGAGCATTGATAGTTTCAACGCTTTTTTCCCTGATAGGTCGATAAATAAATCCCGCCTGGCAAAAGCGACATCCTCTTATACAACCTCTGAATATTTCTTCAACCGCTCTGTCATGAACTATGCTGATAAAAGGAACAACAAATTCTTTTGGATAATAACATTTGTTCATATCCGACACAATGGATTTTTTAACCTTTTCCGGTGCTCCGTTAATCGGAACAAGTTCTTTTAATGTACCGTCGGCATTATAGCTGTCCTTATAAAAAGACGGAACATAAACACCGGTAATGTCTTTTGCTTTGAGCAAAAATTCTTGCTTTGTGGCACCGCTTTTTTTACATTTCTTAAGCAAATCAAGAACAGCATTTGTACTGTCCTCACCGTCACCCAAAAAGACAATATCAACAAAATCGGCAATGGGTTCCGGATTACACGCACACGGACCTCCGACACATATAATCGGAGCAAGCTCGGTTCTGTCTTTGGAATATAGCGGAATGCCTGCCAAATCAAGCATATTAAGCACATTTGTGTAGCAAAGCTCATACATCAAGGTAAATCCGATAATGTCAAAATCCTTAATATAGTCGCCGCTTTCAAGAGCAAAAAGAGGAACATTGTTTTTACGCATCTGTTCTTCCATATCAACATCGGGAGCAAATACACGCTCGCACCACGAGTCCTCACGGTCATTAACCAAACCGTAAAGTATCTTCATACCGAGATGACTCATACCGATTTCGTATATATCCGGAAAGCAAAACGCATAGCGAATATCAACCTTTTCGGGGTCTTTAATCACACTGTTAAGTTCACCGCCAACATATCTTGCAGGTTTTTGAACATATTGCAATATTTTTTCTACTTCTTTTTTAATCATAAATTACCTCTTAAAAGCCAAAAAGCCAAATAAGCCGAAACAATCAATATACTGTAATTTTTACTGTATATCGAATAGCAAATCAATAATATAAGCGTTGCAAATCCAAAAGCATAAAGCACAAAATACGAAACGGATATATTAAAATATTTATCAAGCACAAGCTTTAAACATCTTCCCATATCAAGCGGATAAATCGGCAAAATATTAATAACAATCAATGCAATATTAATATCTCTTCTAAAATTAAGAATTGCAAATACTGAATTTACCGCAATTCCCGACAAGAGAAAAACAATCTCTTTTGATACAGTCAAATCCGATGAATGTTTTAATCCCACGCCATAAAATGAAACATTAATTTTATCTGCTTTACCGCCAAGCAAATAAAGTGATGCAATATGCCCCAATTCGTGCAAAGACGAAAACAATAAAACATATAAAAAGTCATAATTGTTTGCAAACAGTGCAATACAAACTATCGCAAAGAACCAAAAGCTTATTTCAAACTCAATATCAAAAAGTCTAAATTTCAAATTATCACCATATAAAAATACGATGATACCAAATCAATAATTACTTGTTTTTATCAAGATAGCTTTGAAGAATCATAACAGCCGATACCGCATCAATCGTTTGCTTTCTCTTGGTTCCTCTGACATTGTTGTCGGACAAAATATTGTGTGCCATGACGGTAGTAAGTCTTTCATCCTCAAAAACAACATCTATATCTGTTTTTTCGCCGATAGCCTGACCGAGTGACCTACATTCATCACAACGGTACCCATACGAGCCATCCATATTTCTCGGAAGACCGATAACAATTTTTTCTGCCTTATTTTCGTTTATAAGTTCAATTATTTTATTAACAAGCTTAGGTTGATAACTTTCTTTTATAACGCACAACGGAGAAGCAAGGATGCCTCTTATATCCGAAACAGCAATGCCTGTTCTAACATCTCCGTAATCGATTGACATAATTTTCATATTTCCTCATTAATAATAGGAAAACCAAATTTGATTTTCCTATTATTGTCAATTATTCATTTACAGTATCCTCATCAATATAATCATCCGAAGAATCATCAAAATCATCCGAACCGTCTGATGTATCATCATCAGCTTCTGTAGGATCTTCCACATAGAAGTCCGGTTTTTTTGTAGTGGAAACTTCAGGGATTCTGTCATTCAAGGTTGTGTTTTCACTTATATATTCACTTGAACCTGTTGACGGAAGGTTGTTAACATCAAACCAGCCCCATCTGCCCGAGCCTTTACTCAAAGTACCGTTTGAAGAATATTCTCTGTGAACAATGCCGTCACATTCAGGGAATTCTTTAACATTTTTACCTTTCTTTTCGTAAATTTGAGACATAATTGTGTTCCAAATTGTACCTGAAGGGTTTGCCGAAAGTCGATATACAACTTCTTTGTTTTTATCGTATCCATACCAAACACCGCCGATATATTCAGGTGTGCCACCGATAAACCAACGGTCGTTTGACCCTGTTGTTGTACCTGTTTTACCGATACACTCAACACCGTCAATCTTATACGAACGACCTGTACCTTCGGTCATAACGGTTTGAAGCATCTTGTTCATAACCCAAGAAGTATTCTCCGACAAAGCAATTTCCTTATCCTTTTCAGGATTCTTTTCAAGAATTACATTGCCTTGTGAGTCCTCAATTTTATAATAGCTGTAGCCCTCATAATAATAACCGCCGTTGCCGAAAGCCTGATATGCGGCTGTCATTTCAAGTACCGTCACACCGTAAGTCAAAGAACCGGTTGCCATAGGAGCAAGGTCACAGTCCTGCACGGTAAGAGTTGAAATATGGAACTTGTTGGAAATATATTCATAAGAATAGGTTGTACCGATTTTATCCAAAGTTCTTGCAGAAATTGTATTCTTGGAAAGAGCCAAACCTTTTTGAACGGTTATAACCTCACCTGAATATCCGCCGCCCTCATTTGTAGGCCACGGTTTTCCGTCAATTTTTGTAAGCGGTGCATCCTTTGTAGGCGTTGACCAATAAACATTGGTGTCGCCGTCCTGCAATGTTTTTTCAAGTGCAGGCCCGTAAACAGAAAGCGGTTTAATAACAGAACCTGGTTGACGCTTTGATTGCCATGCACGGTTAAGAACACGATTGGCTTTTTTCTTACCCGTACCGCCGACCATTCCGAGAATTCTGCCGTGATAATCCATAATTACACAAGCACCCTGAACGGTTTCATCCGGCATTTTTCTGTAATTTTCATACACATCTTCAATAGCGTTCTGAACATCAAAATCAATAGCCGAATAAATTTTCAGACCGCCGCCGTAAATCATTTTTTTAGCTTTTTTTGCACTGTATCCCGAATTTTGAAGGTCATTAATAACTTGATCAATTACATAGTCTGTATAGTAAGAATTGATTTTTTCGGCTTGCTTCTTTTCAGAAGCAGACTTTTTAATTTGACTGCCCTTATAATCAGGAGAGTTGGTAAATACCATTTTATATGCAACAGCTTCGTCATATTCTTGTTGAGAAATAAATCCTCTTTCAAGCATTTTTTTAAGAACACGAAGCTGCCGCTGTCTATTGTTTTCAGGATTGATAAGAGGGTCATACTTTGTCGGAAACTGGGTTATGCTTGCTATACAAGCACATTCGGCAATGTTAAGGTCCTTTACTTCTTTACCAAAATATGTTTCAGCCGCTGTTTTTACGCCGTAACATCCGTGTGACAAATAGATTGTATTGAGATACGCTTCCATTATCTCATCCTTGGAATAATGCTTTTCCAAATTGAGAGCCGAAAGGATTTCGTTAAACTTACGGATAAATGTTACATCATTTTCATCGGTAAGGTTTTTAATAAGCTGTTGAGTGATTGTAGAACCACCCTGTCCGCTGTTGGACGGCTTAACCATAACGCCTATGGTTCGTTTCCAGTCAACACCGTGGTGCTTTTCAAATCTCTCGTCCTCAATGGCGATAAATGCTTTTGACATATATTTTGTCATATCGTTTTTATCAAGCCAAATACGGTTTTCTTCACCGTGAAGTCTTGTAATTTCTATAAGTTTATTGTTATCGTCATAGCCATAAATAAAAGATGTTTGGTTTTGACTTGATGCTTCGTCCTCAAGGTTGAAAACCACATCTCCGTGTACAACGGAAAAGCCGTATACAAACAAGACGGATGAACAAATTATTCCGACAACGGCAACAACCAAAACTATACCTAAAATAATTTTACCGAAAGTACCGAGTGCCTTTTGTGCCGGAGTTTTGTTTTTACCGGTTCTTTTTTTCTTATCCTTGGATGATTTAACGGAAGCAGCATATCCGGACTTATCCTTTTTGTTGTCTCCGTTAGAAAATGTATTATAGGCAGACGGCAATTTGCCACCGTTCTTTTTTCGTGTTTCCCTGTCGTCATTATAGGCTTTTTGAGAATTATTCATAAACGACTCGAGAAGATCATCATAATCTTTATTTGCCACGAAACCGTCCTCCTTATATGCAATATTAAATATATTATAATATATATTATCAAAAAAATAAAGAAGAATTTTTATATTATAAAAAATTTCTTCTTCAAAACTAATCCTTCTTTATTTTTTTAGCTTTTTTTCTATTCATTTCGATACTGCGTTGATTAACTTCAACCTTATCATATGTTTTTTTGGCTCTGATGGTTGTCCAATATGTTTTGCCGCATTTTTTGCACTTTGTGGGACATCTGAAAGATTTGTTTACACATTCAAAATCTTTAACTCTAACCATACTCCCCTTACAAGCGGGACAAATAATATCTTGCTCATAAACATTAAAAATATCCGAAACCGGATTTGTAATAAGATAAGGCTTATATATAAGTCGCTCAAAAAATGAACTGTCACAATCGTGAACAAAATTCTTGAGTTTTTCTTTGTCAAATACTTTTTTAAAGCACTCGGCTGTAAGATAGCAATCGGTTAAGGCTCTGTGAAGCTTTTTAACATCAATTTCAATTCCGAAGGCATTTCCGCAATCGGCAAGAGAAATTTGATTGTTGTTTTCCCGTTCCATAAAAGACATACAATATTTTTGAGCATCACAATACCTTGTAATAAAATCAATATTTACATTACCCAAAAATGTTTGATAATTGTTTGTAAGAACATACAAATCAGAATTGCTCCAAGACATAAAAACATTGTTTTCTCCCCTGCTCCATCTTGAAAAATCCTTAATGGCATCGGCAAAAGGAATTCCGTTTGTTTTCAGTTCTTCATTTGTAATATTGGTAAGACTCTTACATCTGCCCGAGAGTTTTTTTGTAATCTTGGGCAAAATAAGTTGTTTAAAAGTATCAACAATTTCCAAACGTTCATTCAATTTTACGGCGCCTATTTCTATAATCTCATTCATAAATCCTTTTTTTGAATAGCTATAGGCATTATTCCATTCCAAATCAAATATAATATAATTCAAAACTTAACCAAACCTCAAAACAAAAATAACCTTGCATAACGCAAGGTTATTACTTAACTGTTATACAAAAAGAAATACTAAAAATGCAGCTAAAACAAGAACAAAGAAGAATGCAATAAACCACTTTGTTACTCTTTCAAGCTTCTTTTCGTTAGTCATACCTTTTGATTTGCCGCCGTAAGACTCGGAATTACCGCCGATAACGCCGGACAAGTTTGATGATCTGCCCTCTTGCATAAGGACAACGATTGTAATAATAATTGATGCAACAATAAGTACTGCACCGAATACATAATGATACCAGAGCATAATATTTCCTCCATTAGAATTTTCAACTACTGCATTATAGCATAATAAAATACATAATGCAAGACTTTTTTTAATTTATCAAAATGTTATTTGATCGGTGTTATCGGCAGCTGTAGGCAAAGCGCCCGCAGCAGGAAGATTTTTTGTTCTGAATCTCCAGGTTTTTTCAAATTCACCCTCTGTATAATGGTGCATTGATTCAACCTTATGATTTTTCTTTTGAGTCATAACAGACACACCGATCGTATCCTTTGAAGATTTAGGAGTTAAAGCTCCCGTATTAAGAATTAACATTCTGCCGCTTGTAGAACAAAGAACGAGTTCGCAATCTTCTTCAATGTATTCAATACAAGCAAGCGGAGATTTAAGCGAATATGCTTTAAGGAGCTTTTTCCTGTTGGTTTTTGTTTGGTAAGCGGAAATGTCAACCTTGGCAACCTTGCCGTTTTCAAAAACGAAAATCATATATCCGACATATTCTTTAATTACGCAAATATATATTACTTTTTCGTCTTGGTCCATTTCAAGTTTACCGGCAACATAAACACCGAGTTGGGAAGCCTTTCCATCCGGGAAGTCATCTACCTTAGCCTTGTACACCTGACCTTTATCGGTAAATACAAGAAGCTCGTCTTTATTGGAACATTCAAAGGTCGTTTCAACTTCATCGCCTTCTTTTACCTTTTGTTCACCGGACATACGAAGATTGGCTGTCCTGATTTTATTGAGATAGCCTTCTTTGGTAATAAACAGAGTAACGGGATAATCCGGAATTTCAGCTTCTGCAGAAGCATCAAATTCTTCAACTTCATAAAGAATTTCGGATTTTCTTTCACCCGAATACTTATCGGCAACATCATTAAGTTCCTTAATAATAATCTTCTTCTGTTTATTTTTGCTGTCAAGTATACCTTGAAGTTCTTCAATCTCGGCCTTAAGAGTTTCTATATCTTTTGTGCGTTTTAAAATATACTCTCTGTTAAGATGACGAAGCTTAATTTCGGCAACATATTCTGCCTGAACCTTGTCAATTCCAAAGCCTATCATCAAATTAGGAACAACATCCGCTTCACTTTCTGTATTGCGAATAATCTTTATTGCCTTATCGATATCAAGAAGAATTTTTTCAAGACCCTGAAGAAGATGGAGCCTTTCGGCTTTTTTGTTAAGGGTAAACTGCGTTCTTCTTCTGACACATTCAAGTCTGAATTCAATCCACTCTTTAAGAATATCAGAAACGCCCAAAACCTTTGGATAGCCTTTAATAAGCACATTAAAGTTACATGAAAATGTATCTTCAAGCGGAGTAAGCTTGTAAAGCTTTGTCATAAAAGTATCGGGATCTACACCGCGTTTTAAATCAAGGGTTATACGCAAACCTTTAAGGTCGGTTTCGTCACGAATATCCGAAATTTCTTTTACCTTATTGGTTTTTACAAGTTCAACAACCTTGTCAATAATCGCTTCGGATGTTGTTGTAGGCGGTATTTGCGTGATGTCAATACAATTATACGATTTGTCATAAGTATACTTGGCACGAACCTTAACCGAGCCTCTGCCCGTTTTGTAAATTCGTTCAAGTTCTTCCTTATTATAAATAATGTATCCTCCGCCTACAAAATCAGGAGCAAGCAAAGTTTCCGACACATCATGGTCAGGATTTTTAATGAGTGCAACGGTAGTATCGCAAAGCTCTTTAAGATTAAAAGAAGCGATAGAAGACGCCATACCAACGGCAATACCCGTTGTAACATTTGCAAGAATAGACGGAAAAGTAACCGGCAAGAGAGTCGGCTCTTTCATTGTATTATCGTAGTTATCAACAAAATCAACAGTATCTTTGTTAATATCCTCAAAAAGTTCTTTTGCAATAGGTGCCAATTTAGCTTCTGTATAACGAGAAGCGGCGTACATCATATTTTTGCTGTAAGCCTTACCGAAATTACCTTTTGACTCAACAAACGGGTACAAAAGGCTCTCATTTCCTCGTGACAATCTAATCATAGTTTCATAAATAGATGAATCACCGTGAGGATTAAGTTGCATGGTTCTTCCGACTATATTGGCACTCTTAATTGTACCCCCCTGTAAAAGCCCCATATTATACATTGTGTAAAGAAGTTTTCTGTGTGACGGCTTAAAACCGTCGATTTCGGGAATGGCACGCGATAAAATAACACTCATTGCATAAGGCATATAATTTGATTTAAGAGTATCTACTATCTGCTCATCTTTAATCAAGCCGGCATCCTGAATGTGTACATTGTCAGCCAAAGGGGCTTGTACTTCATTATCTCTGTTCTTTTTTCTTGCCATAATAACGAAAACCTCCCTTAGCTTACATCTGCCGCATCAAGGTACAAATGACCGTAATCGGCAATATATGTTTTTCTTCCGTCAAGATTGTCACCGAGAAGTAAATCAAAAATATCGCTTGTTGTTATCGCATCACTCGGAGTAACCTTGATAAGTCGTCTTGTAGCAGGATTCATAGTGGTGAGCGACATCATATCAGCCTCATTTTCACCAAGACCCTTTGAACGCTGAACGGTATATTTACTGTCGCCGAGTTCAGCTTTAATCTCATCCATTTCAATTTCATTATAAGCAAAGTACGTTTGGTCTTTGCAGGTAACCTCATAAAGCGGAGATTCGGCTATATAAACTTTGCCTTCTTCAATAAGTTTTGGCATAAGTCGATAAATCATTGTTAAAATAAGAGTTCTGATTTGGAAGCCGTCAACATCGGCATCGGTACAAATCATAATTTTGTTCCATCTAAGCGAATCCATATCAAACATTGAAACATCTTTTGCGGCTTTGCTTTTTACTTCAACGCCGCAGCCGAGAACCTTAATCAAATCGGTAATAATATCGCTCTTAAATATCTTATCATAATCGGATTTAAGACAATTAAGAATTTTACCTCTTACAGGCATAATTGCTTGGAAATTGGCATCTCTTGCCTGCTTACAAGCACCGAGAGCAGAATCACCCTCTACAATAAACAATTCCCTCTCATCAACATTTTTTGACCTGCAATCAACAAATTTTTGAATTCTGTTTGTCATATCCACCTTGGTTTGCAAAGTGGTTTTGAGTGTTTTCCTTGTTTTTTCGGCTTTGACACGAGAACGCATATTTATCAAAACTTGGTCTGCTATTTTGTCAGCATCCATTTTATTCTCGATAAAATATACTTCAAGCTGTTTCCTGAAGAAATCGGTCATAGCATCTTGAATAAACTTGTTTGTAATCGCTTTTTTGGTTTGATTTTCGTACGAAGTTTGAGTAGAAAAAGACGAAACCACAAAAATAACACATTCCTCAATATCCTGAACCGTGATTTGTGAATCGGTTTTGTTATATTTATTTGTGGATTTGAGATAAGCATTAATTTGATTTACGAATGCACTTCTAAAGGCTTTCTCAGGAGCACCCCCATGCTCAAGAAATGATGAGTTGTGGTAATATTCCTTTAGCTGTGTTTCAAGAGAAAAGCAAAGAGCCGCTCTGATTTTAAGCTTATAATCCTTAAGATCATCTCTGTCCCTACCGACTCTTTCGCATTCCCAATATTGAGGAGTTGTAAACGCTTTGTCGCCCGCAAGTTCGGTAACATAATCCATAATACCGTTTTCGTAGCAATATTCAAAAGTTTCAAATTGAGTTGCGGTAAGCTGATTTTTAAAGATAAACTTAATTTTATCATTAACTATTGCCTGACGCTTCATTGTTTCTTTGTAAAATTCAACAGGCACATTTATGTCGGTAAACACCTGCAAATCCGGCTTCCATCTGATTCGTGTTCCGGTATCGCCTCTCTTGCCGTAAGGCTCTTTTTGCAAACCTCCGACATTTTCACCGTGTTCGAAGTGAAGATTGTACTTATAGCCGTCGGTTTTAATTTCAGCGTCCATATATTCGGAAGCATATTGTGTAGCACAAAGTCCCAAGCCGTTTAAGCCAAGTGAGAACTCATAGTTATCTCCGCCGTTATCATATTTACCTCCGGCATAGAGTTCACAAAACAAAAGTTCCCAATTATATTTATCCTCATTTTTATTGTAATCAACAGGAATTCCGCGACCGTGGTCCTGAACCTCTACAGAGCCGTCAAGAAAACGGGTTACGGTAATTTTTGTACCGTGACCCTCTCTTGCTTCATCAATAGAGTTTGACATAATTTCAAATATAGAATGCTGACAACCGTCAATGCCGTCAGAACCGAAAATAACCGCCGGTCTTTTTCTTACACGATCGGCACCTTTTAAAGATTTAATACTTTCATTTCCGTATTCTTGTTTCTTTGCCAAGTAAATCCCTCCATAAGAAGTATACATACTTTATAAGTATACAATATATTGTGGGCAAAAGTCAAGTAAACAAAATCCCTCGAAAAAAATCGAAGGATTTTACTGTACTATAACATTTTAGCTGTACCTGTTCTCGACCATTGAGAAAAGAACACATTGCTCTCGGTAACATTTTTAAATGATCTTATTCTGAAATAATATCTTGTTTTTGATTTCAAATTTTGAAGTTTAAGGCTTTTTGCATTTTTATTATTAACCGTCATATAATGATTATCCGACATAAAATTTGAAACGGTGCTGTACTGAATCTCATATCCGTCACATTGTGCCGATATTTTATTCCAGCATAATTCCGCACCTGTTTTTGTTAAAATAATCTTATTAAATATCGGACTTTGCGGATAAATAAACAAAAGTAATCTTGATGTGCCTTTATAATTACCAAAGTATGTAATGTCGTAATTATAAATTCCGACACTTCTTCTGCCAAGAGGCAAGCTGTAAACATAATCAACATTTTTCACCAAAGATTTACTGCTTGAATCAACAACATTTACATTCGGCGAAAATTGATGGTTACCATAAACAACGCTTGAATAATCCAAGGACGCACTTTCTATTTTATTGATTATCTTATCTTCTTTTATATGACCGCAAACTATACACACCGTAACAATATGACCATTTGATTCGGTGGTTGCAGGTGTAATTTTTTCGGTATATTTATGTTTAGTGGGACAGATGTACTTATTGATAATCTTTTCATCACAGGTTCTGCATGTAACCTCAATATACCCGTATTCAGAACAAGTGGGATATACAGTTTTATAAATCGGTTCGTGATAATGTGCGGAATCGGGATTAGGCAATTCATTTTCACATTCAAGAGATATGCCCAGATTTTCAAAATTTTCCTCTATATTTACGGTTTCGGATGATAATGCAATCGTTTTTAAATTAACAGAACCTTTAAATGAGTTCTTACAAATCGTGGTTGTATTTTTAAGAGTTGCAAACCTTGCATCATTTTTAGCCGACGGATATTTAATAAGCTTTGATAAATCCTTTGAATAAAGAACACCGTCAAAAGAAGAATACACTTCGTTTTCTATATCAACGCTGAATTCTTTTATGCCTTTACAGCCGTCAAACGCTGTTACATCTATGTCTAAAACAGATTCGGAGAATTTAATATATTCTATAAAACTGCAATTTCTAAACAATCTTGAACCTATTCCCGTAATACCCTTTTCAATAACAACGGATTTTATATTTGTTCCGATATAACCAAACGGAGAATTAACATAATCGTTGGTGTCACCATTCCCTTTTATAACAAGTTTTCCTGTTTTACTGTTAAATGTATACGAAATGTTGTCACTTAATTTATCATTAATCGTCTGAGCGTTTACACACATAGGAACAGAACACAGAACTAAAACTACAATAATAAATAGAGATAAAAACTTTTTCATTGATATTCACCATACAATCTGTCACAAATCAATAAATATGTTATAATATTTCTATTAAATCATAAATAAGAATTAAATTCAACTTGCAAAAACTACAAATTTCGACATTAATAATTGTAATTAATGCGTCAAAAATGAATAGCGTTTATTTAAATCTTTTTTCAACTATGTACATATAGAACACATAAATAATCAATATAACGGCAACAACGCCCATTGCCCAAAACAAAGAATTGTAAGACTTTGAAAGTACAGTAACAAATCCGGATATTGCAATTCCAACTCCTAAAAATATAACAGGTTTGGAACTTGCCTTGGCAAAAGGCACCTTTTCATTATCTTTAAGTCTGTCAAAAGTTTTACCATGAAGCCAATTATAATTCCCTTTTGCAAGCGAAATTCCTATTAAAATCATAAAAAGTGCCGCAAACCACGCAATGATACTGTAAGCGATTAACATAATAACCCCTTCTTTCTTAGCACATTATATCAATAAAAATAAATATATTCAACAAAACGGCCTGCAATTTTTAGAAATTCATAAAAAACGTTTCATTATTACACTTTTGAAGAAGTTTCAAATTACACTATATTTGCACCGACAAGCGTATTGTAAATAACACCTGCAAGAATTTTGTGTCCGTCCTCTGTTAAATGTTCCTGGTCAACATCGCTCGGTTCCACATAATCGGCGGCAGATATAATACTTGTTCCTTTTTCATCTGCAATTTTTTTATATTCCTCAAACAAATTGTGGGCAATTTCTACCGAATTTGTGTCAAACTCAGGGTCGTATTCTTCTCTCCACACTTCTTTGCCCAAAAATATAGGTGATATAATCAATATCTTTTCAGGAGAAATATATTTTGAAAGTTCATCAATACAAAGGCTCAAGCCTTTTGCAATTTTGAATGAATTGGACTTATAATAAGACTTGCAATCATTTGTGCCGAGCATTATTACAGCCGCATCAACAGGATAACTTGACTCCAAAATTTCAGGCAAAGATTCAAGACCGTTGCGATTTTTACGATAAGCATCATCATAAACAGTTGTTCTGCCGCAAAGACCTTCCTCAATAACTCTGACATCACGATTGTTAAGCATTTCCTGAAGAACACTTGTCCATCTGACTCCCCAAGAATATCTGTTTGTTGTTTTGGGTATAAGACCCCATGTGTTTGAATCTCCAAAACACAGCAGTTGTTTCATACAATCACCCGATTTCTTTTTTGTATAATCGAATTATACTACTCAAAGCCTACTATGTCAATAGGTTAAGTATAAATTAAGTGGTTTTATAATATACTTTATCTTTACAAAATATTTTTGACACGCTGTAGGCTGTTGAGAAAGGTTCTGAATTTTGTTTTCTTGCGAAGGAAGATGTATATAGATACCTCGACTGAGCAAAAAACGAAAAATGCCAAAAGTGCCGTAAGCTCGATGTTTGCGGCACTTTTCTTTAAATAGTATTATCAAATTACGGGATAGGCAAGCCGGTCTCACCTACCGGTTCGGTCGGTGCTTCTGCATTAAAATGCAGAGGTCTCCACAGGAGACCCGCACCCCCTACAAAGTTTCGCTGAAATAATTTTGGCGTGTTTCAGGGGCTTTATCGACAGTCTGAAATCCCGAAAAATCGGGATTTTTTCATTAGTACCAATTCCATTTGAGCTTTGATGCTTCTGTATTAATGACGCACCAAGTGTATTTTTTGTATTTTTTGCAGTCACCCTTTGCGTCATAAAATTCAATTGTCAAATCAACAATGATCTCACCGCATCTGACATAACAGTCAACAAATTCTGCACTTGAAGCATTGTTCAATGCGTCAACAAAATCATCAACCTCAAGCTGAAGCCCTTTAAACTCTCCTTTGCTGTTTGCAGTGGTTTGGAATTGTAAATTTGGGTTTGAACATTCAGGCATCTCAATAATCATATCGCAATGCTTGAAATCCTTGTATTGATTATAAATAGTATCGTCCGAATAATTCTGCGGATACAATTCAATATCAAAGGTGAGCACGATAGTGTCATTTTCCACCTTAACATTCGACAGTTTTTGGTCGTGAATCAACCCGCAAGGAAGATCAAAACCGTACAAAACAAATTCAGTGTCCATAGCGTTCTCCTTTATAATTAATGTTTTTATATTGTTTTCTTAAAAAATGTTGTGTTCCAAAATTGAAAAATCAATCCTCAACCGTTTTCCAGCCGGCATAAATAATATCTTCAGCCTTTCCGACCTTGGTTAATATGTTTTCAATCAAATAATCGTTGTTTGTTTTAGTTGTAATAAAAGCCTTGATTTTCGATTCGTTATTTTCGCCGTCAATTGTTTCCAAATTATGCAACAACGCATTCGGTTCGTTTTTGATGATAGACATAATGTTTTTTCTGATTTCAAGTGCCGCTTCCTCGGGACAAACAACGGTGATTTTATAAAACTTCTCTCTGTTTTCTTTTTTGGATTTATCATATTTACGAGCTTTGTCAATTTTATCCGACAATGGATGAATCACCAAGTGAACAACTACAATTGCTAATGCCGCAACAACGGCATATTTTAGTTGATTAAGGCAACAAAGAATTCCGATTGCAGAACTTGTCCAAACAGTAGCGGCTGTGTTCAGTCCCCTTACATTTGCACCCTCTCTTATAATCAAGCCGGCACCGAGAAAGCCGATACCGCTGACAACCTGTGCGGCAATACGAGTCAAATCTGTATCCGGACCCTGAACCAAATATCCAAACGAGGTAAACAAAAAAGCACCGACACACACAATTATGTTAGTAATAATTCCTGCATTGTGGCGGGTCAGCTGTCTTTCCAAGCCGATAATAGCGCCCAGAATAATCGCCAACGAAATCCTTAATAAAAACCCTCCCGTATCGGTTATATCAGAGTTTAAAAGTAGTTCTCTCAAAGTACAGCCTCCAAAAATCGTTTTTCTTTTACCTAATAATATAATACTGCATTTTGAAAAATATTACAATAACCAAAGACTGTAATTTATTAATACTTCTTATGTTCGCTCAGTGAGCGATTATTTAACTTAAAAATATTCAACTTATCAAAACAGGATTGCCCAAAATTAAAGTTTTGAATCGTACTGATAAAATCAAATAAACAATCCTCCTACGGTATATTTGAACCGCCATAGGAGGATTGCTTTTATATTACTCCAAATCAAATCAATATCGTTTGTTTAAGTGCTTTTATAGATTGTAAAACAAACATATTTGAGAGAATTGTTATCGGCAATCGGTGCTTTTTTTACCGTCTTTAAACACAACGGCAATAAAAATGACCGCTACGATTATTAACGGAAAATAATTGGTCAAAAACATTTTCAAAGTCAAGATTTCAAAATTTTCATACAAAAGAAAGACGTTGGTACTGCTGACAAAAGTGTTTATCAAATCGTATAACAACAAAACCATTATAGTTATCGGTGCGGATTTTGAAAAAAACATTACAAACATAGATAATCCGTAATAAAACACAGCTACACTTAAAATCTTAAAAAAGAACCCAATCAAATCATCTATGCAATAAAAATGCAAAAGTATCACTGCCAAAGCATTAATCAAAAAGCACAAAAAATACACTATCGTAGTTTCAAATCGTTTTTTATTGCCGTAAAAGAAAAACACATCTTTAGTTTTTTCTGAGAAAAATATTTCCGCCACAAAAACACCTGTCCATACAGAAAACATCGGAAAAAAGAAAAAAATAATTTTTTCTATATCTATTACCATATCGTTGTTATTTAACTTATATATAAAAAAATCAAACAACGGCACAATCAGGTTAATTATCACTATGGGCAGAATCCATAATCCGTGAATGGATTTCAGAAAGTATTTGTGTTTTTTCAACTCAGATTTTCTATAAAGCATATATAACCATCCTCTACTGTGGGAGCAAGCGGCAAAGCATCAATTTTGTTTAAACAAATAACTTTTTCATATGTCTTGCCGTCAATATAAATCGTTCCCATTGAATAAAAAGGAGCATCGATATCATCAGCGCTGTTGACTGCAAAAACTTTTCCGTTTGCAACATTAGCCAATTCGTCACAAGAGTTAAATTGTGTAATAACCCCGTTTGAGAGAATCAATATTTTGTCGCATAAGGATTCTATGTCGGTTATTATGTGCGTTGAAAGAACAACACATCTGTCTTTTTTTATTTCTCTGACAACATTTTTAAAATTCAATCTTTCCTCAGGGTCAAGACCTGCTGTCGGTTCATCAAGCAAAACAATGTCCGGATTTCCTATCAATGCCTGTGCAATTCCGAGTCTTCGTTTCATTCCGCCCGACAGTTTTTTTACAACAGTATCTTTTTTAGAAAAAAGATTAAGTGATTTCAACAGATTGTTGATTTCGTCATTTGTAATGCCATAATCCTTTAAATTTGCAAAAAACTGCAAAACTTCATACGGAGTAAGTTCATTAAAAATCTCAAAATTTTGCGGAAGATAGCCAATGTGAGTCAAATAATCATTTGTTTCTTTAACGCCGTCTGAATAAGTGATGCTTCCGCCGTTAAGTTTTTCTATCTTGGTTATGCACCGCAACAAAGTGGTTTTGCCGCTTCCGTTTCTGCCCAACAAGCCGTATGTGCAATTTTCAAGCTGAACATTGACATTATCAGCCACAACGATAGATTTGAATCTTTTATTAATACTGTTAAGCTTCAACATACAATCACCTCAATTCGCAAAGAAATTCCGAAAAACTTCTCTCATCAGCATTATCAATCAAATAATTATTTATTTTTTCGAGCTTTTTACCGTCATAATCATTTTTTAAAACTTCTTCCAAAACAGGAATTGCTTTTTGTAATTCTTCGGAAGAATTCTCTTTTAAGAACTCAAAGTATTCGGGATAATTCATATAAGCGTTTACGGCGTCGTATAACTCCATCTTGTTTGCACTGATTTTGGAAACAAAGCTCAATCTGTCTATATCGTCAATCGACGCAGTTATCATATAATCATTGAAAGTTTTTGCAAATTCAATATCTTCCAAATTTATATCGGGAATAATAAATATTTTCTTGATGTTCGGATTTTCCGAAACAAAAGTCTCTAATTTTTCATTAATGGTGTCGCTGTTATACGCATCGTTAAAATACGGATAATAAATCTGAGTTTCATTGATTGCAACACAATTAATAAATCCGCTCAACAATGTTAACGAATCACTTTTTCCTTTGAATTCGTTATTAGTTCCGCTTTTTAAATTACATTGCACTTTTTTCAAAGAATGAACAGTAACATTAAAATCGGTTTCATACGGAAGTGATAAATTATCAAATCCGGAATATGAATGTGTGCTATATATTTCGTTAAATCCCGGAATAGGATAAAACGCAAAATTTCCCGGAAGAAATACGGATAAATAATTGCTGTAATATTTATCGCAGGAACCATGATAATATATTTTTATCAGTTTGGATTTTGAAGTGTTTTTTATCGTAAGATAATCCGAATCTCTTGTAAAATCCAACTCATCATTGTTACTGTCGGTGATTTTACTGATTTTATATCCGTGATACAAAGTGAATTTGTATTCGTCTTTAAAATCATCTGTTTTGATTGTTGCAACGGCGTTTAAGTCGTTTCTGAAATTAAACTCCAAATCATAACTTTCAACCCTAAAATCGGCAGGTTCCGAAACTTGTTCATTGTTCTCGTAATATCTTTTATCTGCCGACACACCCGAAGCGCTCAAATTCATTTGCGGAGCAGAAAACGGCAATATATATCCGACTAATGTTATTACACACAGGCAAGAACAAATCGTGCTTTTTAATATCTTGTTATTCTTTGAAATTTCATTATCAGTTAAACAGTAAAAAAGCAATGCCAAAAATATAAAAAACAATATTTGAGAAAACTTGTCCAAAGTTATTATATATCCCGAATGCATATTTGGAGTCCAACCGATTGAAGCGGGAGCTATATTGAAAAATTTAAGGGATTTTGTTATGTCTGTGCCGGTTGAATTATAAACGCCGACAGAAAGCGAGTCCATAAGGTTTGTTTCCGATATAGCTATAATAAGCATAATGATATATGAAACAAATCTGCCCTTTATTTTCGACAGCAAAAAGCCAATAAATATTGCAGACAAAATGCACAACAAAAAGTAAATTATCAAAACAACTAAAGTATGTATCACTAAAGAGAGTGAAAACTGTTTATTCACAAAAATATAAATAACATTAAACAATAAAGCCTCTGCAAACAGCAACAAATCATACAAAAAAATTGATTGCAACTGATTTTTGTATACACACTTCATACCTTTTTTGGTAATGCATATAGGCTCATAGTACCTATTGAGTTTGTAAGAACATTCAAATGTGAAAAATATAAAGAATATTATTAAATAAGGCAATGTGTATAATGTATTACCTAACATATACAAAGATGGGATGTTAACATCATTTATACAAGAAATAAACGAATACAATAAAAACGCAGAAAACGACAAAACCATAAGGCTAATCAATATCTTATAGAATTTATTTCTTTCTATCGACTTTTTTTGCAAATATAAATTAGTCATAAAATTCCTCCTGTATCGGTTATATCAGAATTTAAAAATAGTTCTCTCAAAGTACAGCCTCCAAAAATCGTTTTTCTTTTATCTAATAATATAATACAGCATTTTGAAAAATATTACAATAACAAACGATTATAATTTATTAATATATATATAAAGCGTTGACACGATAAAACTATATTGATTTATTTTGATGGAATAATTGGCTGACCTATGTTTAATTAATATTGACAATTATTTTTTACAATGCTATACTTCTAATGTTCGCTCAGGGAGCGATTGTTTAGTTATAGCAAAAGCCAAACAGGTGCAAACTGAGATAGTTGCGTCTTGTTTGGCTTTTTAATTATATGTGATGCTTTTTCGGAAAACGAACGCAGAAACAGTTCAAAGATTTTCAGGAGAATAAAGATGACAAAAGATGAATATTTAATAACAGATCCGCCGCTCAAGGCGTTAACTGTTTTTGCAATGCCTATGATTTTGGGCAGCTTTTTTCAACAAGTTTACAATATGGCTGATTCAATCATCGTCGGTCAATTTGTCGGTTCTTCTGCACTTGCCGCCGTCGGTGCTTGTGCCGCACTTACAAATGTTTTTATTTGTATAGCTCTCGGTGCAGGTGTAGGTGCAGGCGTGCTGGTCAGCCGTTATTTCGGTGCTCAAAATTACGGCAAGATGAAAACAATCGTTTCTACTTCATTAATCAGTTTTTTACTTTTAAGCATATTTCTCGGCGTTTTTGGGTTTTGCAGTTCTCATTGGATGATGAGCATATTGCAAACGCCGGCAGATATAATGAAAGATGCGGTGCTGTATTTGCGTATCTATTTTGCAGGATTTCCGTTTTTGTTTATGTACAACATTCTGTCAACCATGTTTACTTCCATCGGTGAATCGAAAATTCCGTTATGGCTTTTAATATTTTCATCTGTTTTGAATATCATTATGGATCTATGGATGGTTGGCGGTCTAAAACTCGGTGTATTTGGTGCAGCACTTGCAACTCTTATTGCACAAGGCATTTCCGCCGTTCTTTCCCTTTTAATTTTTATTCGCCGTATGCGCAAATACACAATGCCGTTTAATTGGTTTGACAAAAACGAACTGCGTTGTATGCTTAAAATCGCCGTTCCGTCTATTCTTCAGCAATCAACAGTATCAATCGGTATGATGATTGTGCAAGCGGTTGTAAATCCTTTCGGCACGCAAGCACTCGCAGGATATGCGGCAACAATGAGAGTAGAAAATGTTTTTTCACTGATATTTGTATCTATCGGAAATGCCGTGTCACCTTTTGTTTCGCAAAATCTTGGTGCTAAAAAAATCGACCGTATCAAGAAAGGTTACCGTGCCGCTTTGCTGTTAGATGTATGCTTTGCCGTTCTTGCATTTGTAATTATCGAAACAATGCACACTCAAATTTCTTCTCTTTTCTTAGGCAAAGACGGAACAGAATTGGCATATCAAGTATCCGGTGATTATATGAAATGGATCGGCTACTTTTTCATATTTATGGGCATCAAGATGGCAACAGACGGTGTTCTCCGCGGACTTGGAAATATGCGACCGTTTTTAATTGCCAATATGGTTAACCTTGCAATTCGTTTGTCCGTAGCATTAATTTTTGCTCCGCGTTTCGGTATTGAATTTGTTTGGCTTGCCGTACCGGCAGGCTGGCTCGCCAACTTTATAATTTCTTATGCGGCATTAAGAAAATCTTGGCCCAAAGGATAATTTGGCTTAAAAACATTCAACTTATCAAAACAGGATTGCCAAAAATTAAAGTTTTGAATCGTACTGATAAAATCAAATAAACAATCCTCCTATGGTATATTTGAACTGCCATAGGAGGATTGCTTTTACTTTACCCCAAATCAATTTTTTAGCTTTTTTAATAATCTCCGCCTATATCTATATCGGGTTCTGTAGTGCTTGTTGAAATAATTTCACAATTTGTAAAATTAACAAAATCAGAATTTGGTTTAATATATACCTTTTTGATAAAAAACACCTCCTTTTTAAATGTTATCGGTTAAATATTTTTTCTTTATTAAATCTGAATATAATGTTTTTACTTCTCCGTTTGGTTTTTGATATATAACATAAGCAACCGCACCCCAAGTCCTAACCTCATCTACAATCTTTTTATTTGCCGAATAAGTTCCTACATTGCCTTTAGTAATAGATGTACATTTAATTAATGTACCGTCATAATCTAAAGTTAAAGGAATTCTTCCCATTAAAATTTCATTATCTCTGGAAAGCAAAATACCATGTTCTAACACCGTATAATTATTAGGTATATCTCTTTCAGATGTAAATACCAATCTTTTGTTTTCTGCGTCCTCAAAAACTTTAGTTATCTTAATAATCGGTTGTTTAGTAGCAGGGGTTTCGCCGTAAACAGCAGTTAATTCAAGATTGTTTGACATATAAAACTTATATTCGCTGCGATAGCTTACAATGTTGCCGTTGCCGTCAACCCAATATCTGAATATCGGTGTTTCAAAGCTTGCCTTGACCGTAACGGTTGAAAATTCTCTGAAAGACATTTCGCCGTTGTAATCGTCACTTGAAGTATCTACTACCTCTCCGCCGTTTAATACAAGGCTGTAGTATGTCAAATTCTTTTTATATTGAGCCGTTACCTTTACGGATTTGCCTGCTTTGACCGCTTCGTCAATTTCCTCTGCGGTTTTGTCCCAACCCGTAAAGGTGTGACCGTACAGAGTTGGTGCGGCAGGGAAAGAACCGATTGTGAATTTTGTGAACTTCTTTGATGAGATGAGGTCACCGTTTGCATTGTAAAATGATACAACGCCCGCATTTTTTGAAACGCAGTTAATCACGGTGTCGCCGGCAATTCTGAAAGTATAATTCGCTTTGTCCGACACGGTTCGGTTTTTATCATTTATCCATGCTTCAAAATCATCGTTGAGATAATCTACCGTTACAAGATTTCCTTTTGGAACAGACACATTGATTGAATATGTTTCTCCGTTTTTCTCTGCCGTATATGTGTAATTATCGGCAGATACCGAAAATTCGTTTTGAGCCGTTACGGTTAAATTAACCGAAGGATTTACAACTCTTTCATCGGTGTAATTACATACAGAAGATCTCTTTGTGCCGCTTTGTGTATAATTGCTTTGGATTACATCAACGCAATAATATCCCGGCTTTGACGGTGAGAACGATTCATTAACAGCACCTTTAATCGGCTCAAAATTTGTATTGTCCTTTGAATAATACCATTGATACGAAATGTTGAAGCCCGAAACATCAATACTTAAATCTCCGCCGGATTGAGTTGACGGCAAATCTTCAAGTATTTTAAATGAAGGAATTTTCCCGTCAAGAAATCCATGACCGTATATACCTAATGCTTTTTTATCGGCATAATACGGTGCGTTTACTATTTTAAGCTTACATTTATCTTCATATGAGTAATCGGATATGGTGTTAATAAGTTTACGCTTACATTCGGGTTTGTATGAATCGAAATCAAGACTCGGTAAATCTATTTTTTCAAGATTAAAGCAGTCAAGGAAAATAGAATGCGTAGCTTCATCATTTCCTGAAATACTTTTGAGTTTTGGTAAATAAGCATATAAAAGATTCGGACATTTAAAGCCAAAGGTTTTCTTGTTTGATGTATACTCATTCAAATATTCAAGATTAGGCAAATATACATATTTTAATGAATTTGAATATACGCTTCGCAGGTTTTTACACTTTGGCAAATCAAGTTCTCTCAGATAATATGACCAAATCTGACCTGTAAACGATTCACAATTAGGCATTGATACTCTTTCGATATTTCCGTAATCATAACCTACACCTTTAATATGTATACCCGTCCATAAATTACTTTTAAATTCTTTTACATTTTCCAAAACGAGTTCTTTAAGGTTTTCACATTCATCAAAAGCACCGACCTCCACCGAAGTGACTTTCGGCAAATTAACCGTCCTTAATTGAGATTTAAAAAAGGTATCACGAGGTATTTCGCCCACAAGATTAGGCAAATCTATCGAATAAAGACTGCTGTTGTAAAATACACCCTCACCCAAACCCGAAGCATCGGTTAATTCCGGTAATTCAATGTGATGGACTCTGCAATTTTCAAAAGCGTGATAGCCTATTTCTGTTACTTTAGGGAATTCAAAGTCCATTGAAAAATAATGGTCATCCTTAAAAGCGTTTTTGCCTATTGAAGTAACATTCGGAGCATACAGATATTCAATACCACACCCTTGCAATGCAGATTCCGGAATTTCCGTCAACTTTTCGGACACCAATGATTTATATCCGAATGTTTCGTAAAACGCAAATGCTCCTATTTTTTTCAATTCACCTAAGATGATTTCATCTTTTGAATTGTTGTTTCTTTCTCCTGTGTTGGAATTATAAAAAGCATATTTTCCGACATTTTCAACGCCTTTACCGTTTACCTTGCCCAAATTGTTACAATCATAAAAGGCATAATCTCCGATTGAATTGCATCTTTCAGGCAAAAAGATTGTTACAAGGTCATCGTTATCTTTAAACACATTGTCGCCTATTCCGAATACATATTCACCTTTTACCATATCCGGAATACGAAGATATTTATCTTCTCCCTTTGTATAATCAAACGATGTAATTACGCCGTAGTTATCCCTTGTGAACTTGCTCTCATCGGCTGTAACAACCATAATGTAATCGTAATATTCCTGATAGCTTTGTCCTTTTCCCTCACAATATGCAATAACATGAATACGCATGGTTTTATCAACCGCTATAGGTTCCGTATACAAGGTGCCGTTTTCTTTTGAAGCACGGGAACCGTCGGTAGTATAATAAATTTCTGCATTTTCATCTTCACAAGTGATGGTGTTCATTTGAGTTTCCGTAAGGTAATCGGGATATGTGCTTACCGTCGGCATTGCTGTACGGTTAAAATCTATAAGGCTTCTGCAATCAAGTACACCCATTACCCAATCCTTATATTCATGATGAACATATTTTCCCGACAAAAACGGTTGACATTCGCTTCTTATTCTGTCATGAACATATTGTGCCGTATATTCACTGTCGTATGAATACATATTTGCAACAGCGGCGGCACAAAACGGAGTGGACATAGATGTTCCCGTACATTCCCTGTAGCCTTTAAAGTTATCATCATATATCCATGTGCTGTATATATTTAATCCCGGAGCGTAACAGTCGGTTGGATAACCGCCGTTTGTAAATCTTCCTGTTAAATTATGTGCAACATCATTATCGACCGCCGCAACTGTAATACATTCAACTATTCCGGCAGGAGTGAATTCATCGGCAAACCAATGCTCATTACCTGCCGCAACAACAACGGATATGTTTTTGTTCCAAAGTTCTTGAACATATTCGGTAAGCAAATCACTTTTGCCGTATCTGCCAAGGCTCATATTAAGAAGTTTTGCGCCATTGTTAACCGCATACTGCATTGCTTGGTATATTTGATAATCTGTTCCTTTACCTTCTCCGTTCATAGCCTTAACAGCAAGAACTTTAACATTATCAAGAGTGTTATCAAGTACAATACCCGTAACATGCGTACCGTGACCGTTATTATCTTCGGAGGTTTCCTGTTCGTCAGAGCTGAAATCAACATTGGCACAGATGGTTCTGTCCTTTAACGCTTCGTGAGTTGAGCAAACACCGCTGTCAATAACACCAACGGTTATATTGTTCAATTTTTCATTCTTTAACGGCTCGAGCATATCGTCAACATGTATTGCTTCGCTTGCGCCTTCATCTCTGTGACCCGCCGTTGTGTCAAGTTCTCCGCTACCATGATTAAGTCCGGCAAACATATTTGTTGACATAATACAATCAGGCTCAACATTTGTTACACCTTTAGTTTCCGCAAGGCTTTCCATTGCCGATTTTGCTTCTTCGGCAGTATTATATTGCAAAACGGTTATATCATTTTTTTCATCTCTGACCGATGCAAGTGCACCCTCGGTGTTAATATTTCTCTTATTTGTTGAAACAAGCAAACGGGCGGTTTGATACGGTTGAGTGAGGAGATAATGAGTTCCGTCTTGATTGCTTTCTTTAACTTCATATCCCAATGCGTCGGCAAAAGATTCGAGCGGAACCATAACAGTGTCATCGGTTTTATACGGCGTTTCATCAAGCACCTCAAAATTGTCTTCGCCGTCAACGCAGGTGTTGATTACACCCGAAGTTTCGCTGAACCAAACCACAGAATTTTCATATTCGATTTTGGAATATCCCCTCAATTCGTTAGCCGGCATATATGTTGCGGTGATATGGTCGCACAGGCTGTCAATCGGCACCATAACGGTTCCGTCTACAGTGGTGACCTTTTCATCGCACGAAACGGTCATATCGTCAATCATCACTTCATCCGAATCTTCCGTGAGAATCACTCCGCCGATAAATCTTTTGCCTGCATCGTATTCGGACACAACGGCGTTGTAATCGCTCATTACATCCGTGCTCTCATTTGCATACGAAATCATCGGAACGCATGTTGCTATTATTGTTGCTGTTAATATTGCAGATATTAGCTTTTTCATTTCTAAAATCTCCTTTCTGT
Source organism: uncultured Eubacterium sp. (assembly GCF_934561735.1). Lineage (GTDB taxonomy): Bacteria > Bacillota > Clostridia > Oscillospirales > Acutalibacteraceae > Eubacterium_R. The sequence continues at coordinate 3,789 of NZ_CAKTGT010000002.1, read as the reverse complement.
TGCATTTAATATATATCAGAAAAATATAAAAATCTGCAAATTTGCAAAAATGTGCTATTTTTTATGTAAAATCGGTAAAAAAATGATAAAAAAGAGTGCACACAAAAATTTGTGTGTACTCTATAGGCTGTTGAAAACACTTTTATCTTTTGAATATCAATGTTGATACAAATATGTTTTTGTCGTTTTCATAATGCCATTCGTATTCGGCATTGTTTTTTCGTGCGTATTTTTCTATCAGCCTCATTCCGTAACCGTGGGAGGTTTTGTCTTTTTTGCTTGTGGCTATTTTGCCGTTTGTGGATTGTGGCTCGGCGTCGCAGGAGTTTGTGACCGTCAGCACATCAAAATTGTTCACTCGTCGCAGAGAGAGTGAAATTTGTTTTGCGTTGCTTTTTGACGCAGCTTGCACGGCATTGTCAAGCAAATTGCAAATGATGATTGACAAATCACTGTCGTCGATATAGTTTAGATTTGCTGTTTTGACCTCGGCATTGAATTCAACTGCGTTGGCAGAGCACTCAACTTTATACTTGCTCAAAAGCAAATCAAGCATTTTGTTATTTGTTAATTTGACAATCTGATATTTTTGTATATCGTTTGCAATGCTTGAGATATAGTCGTGTATTTCATTTGCATCATCCATCGAAGCAATGGCGGCGTAGTGGTTTTTTACATCGTGAACAATCATATGCATTTCGTTGTTTTGGCTTTCCAGCACTTGCATATATGAATCGTTCAGTTCCACAAATTGTTGTTCTTTTTCAAATTCCTTTAGCTTTTTGTCCTGCTCGTTCAGTAAATCATAATAGATGAAAATAACAATACACATTACGGTAATCATTACCGAAATAAATATGTATTTATTTAGGTCGGATTTTGCAAAATCATATTTGTCTGTCAAGACACAAATTTCAGAATTATAGTACAATGAGATTATAGGATAAATAAACAACGGCAAAAGCTTTTTGTTTTCGTTAAATTCTCTATGCTTCAACAAAAGTATAAACAATTGAACAAAAATGAAATTTAGCATTTTTGAACCCAGCGAAATCAAAAGAATCTGTGTATCGGATAATGTATCAAATTGGGTTATTGTCGTGTATTTAGGGAACATAAAGGGAACAAAAACAGCTTCTGATACATAATTGATTATGCATAAATAAGCAGTATAGATTATTTGCTTCAACACTTTTTCTTTATATCCGATAAACATCGTGAAAAAGTAGATTAAAAAAGTAATTATATTGTTTAACAAAATATTTTCAAAAACAAAATACAAAGCAAAAGCGAGGACATACAAAGGGAAAGTGAAAAGCAGAATATTTGTATATTTAAACTTCTTTTCCATCATTCTGTTGCAAAATGAAACAACAATTAAAAATTCAAAAATATAGTTTAGTCCGATACATAAATAATTCATCACTTGCCCTCCATAAATCTAATAAAAGCAGTATGAAATTCCGTTTGCTTACTGCGTGAAACAGGTATTTTGTACTTATCATCAAGCACAATGCCGGTTCGCTCATAAGCCGTGATATAATTCAAGTTAACAATATAGCTTTTGTGAGGCTGGGCAAAAACCGAGCTTACAAGTCGCTCTTTGAAATAATCAAGCGTATGTGTTGTGTAATATTCTTTTTCGTCTGTTACGATTTTTGTTTTTCTGCGTTCTATTTCAACATAAACGATATTTTCTGCTGAAATTCGTACCTGCGTTTTGTCATCTCGGATATAAAAGCTGATTGAACTGTTGTCTATTCTTTCAAGTGCGTTGTCGATTCCGTTGAAAAAACGAGCCTTGTCAATCGGCTTTTCAAAAAAGCGAGTGGCATTCAAATTAAGCGCAGAATCAAGATACTGACTGTGCGCCGTAAGATAAATAAGTACAATTTGCTTGTTTTGTTTACGCAAAGCTTCGCCAAGCTTAATGCCGTCCATATTTGGCATTTCAACATCAAGGATAGCAATATTAAATCTTTCGTCACTTTCAAGCACGGCTTGTCCGTCGTTGAAGGTCGAAATATCAAGAGAAAGATTTTTGCTCAAAGCGTACTCATCAAGCAAATTCTTAACCTCATCAACTATATTCAAATTATCATCACAAATCGCAATTTTCATCTCTGCACCACCAAAAAACACAGTATTGTTAACACAATTATAATATCACAAAAGATTGCATTTTTCAAATAAACTAAAAAAGCAAGGATATCGAATAAAATTATCCGTTAATTCATAACTAATAATTTCTTATAAAATATTCAAATAGGGAGGCAATTCGATTTAAACTGCCTCCCATGCTTTTGGTTATTTAATTAATCCGCTTTCTCTCAAAAGCTGTTCCACATCGGTACCTTTAACTTTATTCATCACTGTTTTGAGCAGGAGTTTTACCTTATTTTAAAAATATAAATATAAAATTAATAGATGTAAACCGAAGCGTTTTACAAAATTTTTTCATTGAAAAGCACTAAAACGGCAGGGGCAGAAGGAATTGAGGCTAATATTTCATTATCAAAACCCTTATAAATAGGCTGTTTTACCAACACGTATAAATCAAATGAGGGCAATAATGAGGGCAAAATGTTAATTTTATTGCATTTTTGTTATCTTAAATATAAAGTTATAAAAAAGTAATCAGTCGGACTCAATCAAATCCAAATCCACGAGGTTAAAAAAGAATGGTTTGAATCCGAAGAACAATACAATATGTTCTGCCGGCGACTAAATGTTTTGAACCAAAATTTGATATAATTATATTAAAAGTAATATTTGAGCTGTAAATGGTTTTTGCCGTTTGCAGCTTTTTGGTTTTTTAATAAATATCAAAGGATGGTAAAGGAGTACGCAAAGCCGTATTCTTTATTTATTCTTTTATAAAGATTTTCGTATTGGCTCAAATTCTGTTATTTTTTCATAAACACTTATGTTTCGATAATTTCTTGGCATTAAAAATCCCTCCTGATGTATATTCTACATCAAGAGGGTCCTTTTTTCTATTGTCCATTTTTTACGGACTTGTTCAAATCGAATTCCGTCCTTTTTGTATGTCTTATCACTTTCAGGCTTGTATGAGAAATTTAAGAAATGTTTTTTAAAATCTTTGATTTCTTAACAATGCTTACGGTTGCCTGAATTATCGGACCGGAGAGCAAAACGGTGACAATTGTGCAAATTCCGAATTTACCGCCGAGCAAAACGCCGATAATTACCATTATAATATCAAGAACCATTCGCACGATTTTGATTTTCCACCCGTTTTTTTCGGCAAGCGAAAATGTGACTGCTTCATATGAGCCCCTGCCGAAATCAGCGGCGGAGTAAAGCCCCGTTCCGAACGAAAATATAGCAATGCCAAGTAGCATTATAACAAAATTAACCGCTTTAATATCTGTATAATGCTGAATCTTTGTGAATACATCCACAAAAAAACTGTAAATGATTTGGTAAAGAATTGTGCCGACATTGATTTGCTTTCTGTCATAGAAAAAGGCAAAAATTATCATTGCCACAGCCACAACAAACGACGATGTGCCGATTGACATACCTGTTACATTCGTCAGCCCTTGCCACAATATCGCAAGTGTTGCGCCGCCGAAACCTGCGCCTATTGCAAGCGTAATTCCGTATGCGGATATTATTGATCCGATAACGATCATCAGCGTTTTTGTTGCATATTTTTTAAATTTCATATTATCACCTACAAAAAAATAAGACTGTAAACTCTGCTGTTGTGTTCAGAAACAGCAAAATTTATAGTCTTCATCAGCCGAGACAGCTTTATTTTTT
>NZ_CAKTGT010000001.1 GCF_934561735.1 uncultured Eubacterium sp. | reverse complement strand
AAAACGATATAAACATTTGCCTCAACGGCAAAACAATAAAGAGCAACACAATTGATTATGCAATCAGCGTTAACAGCGGTGCGTCACTTACAATTACAGACTGCACCGACGGCGGCAAACTTGAATGTTCGATTGATAACTACGGTTCGTTTAATATGTACGCAGGCACGCTTCAAAACGGATATAATCTTTGTACAGAACCCGATTCAAAAATGGCACTCAGCGGCAATTCAAAATTCATCGGCGATGTATTTTCAACAGGAAACGCCGAAACTAAAATTGACGGCAACTCTGAATTTCAGGGCACGCTTATTATTCAAGAATTGACAAGCGACAGCCGTGCATATATCGGCGGAAATGCGAAAATCACAGGCAAAATTAAAATTTCCCTCCCACAGGAAAATGCCAAAATTGAAATAAAAGACAATATGATTATTGACGGTGATATTGAGTTTGATTACTTCACACTTAACAGCAACATTGTCTGCAATGGTAATATAATCAGCGGTATTTTTAAGGGAAATGTTGAAAACAACGGCACAATAATGGGCGGAACATTTTTCGGCAAGGTCACAGGCAACGGCACAATCGCCGACAGTGCAACGGTAAATGTAAACTTCAACCTTGACGGCGGTACGGGCACAACGCTCCAAAAAGTTTTGAGAGGTCAAAAACTTGCCGAGCCGACAAAGCCGTACAAATACGCTTACACCTTTGACGGCTGGTACAACGGAGAGCAAAAGTACGATTTTGACACTCCTGTGTTTGATGAAATCACCTTAACGGCAAAATGGAAATATGTGGGCGGTTCGTCAAGCGGTTCAACAATTGAACCTACCACCGAAAAACCGACCGAACCGACAACTATGCCGACAACAAAGCCGAACAAACAAAACAACAGCAAAAACACAAAAGACAAAACAGACAACAACTCGTTATCGGCAGGTGCAAAAAAAGCCGATGCAAACTCAAACAATTACGAAAAATCTCCGCTCACGGGCAACACATCAACATTTGCATCAATCATCAGCGCAGGCACAGGACTGATTATCCTTACCGCAATGAAGAAGAAAAAAAGGTAAATAAAAAAAGATATGACATAAGCCACATTTGACTTATGCCATATCTTTTTATTTTGCAAAGAATTTAACCGAAAATATTGCGATACCGAGAATGACAAGGATAACGCCGGTTACACGATTGAGCGTTTTAGGCTTTGCCTTATTGGCAAACAGAGCCGCAACCTGAGCAAAAACAAGTGTGCTGATTACGCACACAATAAGTGCCAAAGTATCGGGTTTGCCGCCTATTGCGAAGTGGCTGACGCATCCCGTAAGAGCGGTTACGCTCATAATAAAAACGCTTGTGCCGACAGCGGTTTTAAGTTCATATCCAAGTACCGAGGTGAGCACCAAAAGCATCATCATTCCGCCGCCTGCGCCGATAAATCCGCAAATAAATCCAACCATTGCACCGCAAAGCACGGAGCGAATTGCCTTTTGCTTAGCCGTTGCTGTTTGAAGCCGCTTTTTCGGTTCCGTAACCGGCTTTACAATAAATTTAACGCCGAGCAAAAATGTCATAAACACAGAAAAATTGCCCATTGTTGTCCTCGGCACAATGCTTGCAACATAACTGCCCACCATTGTAAAGCACAGAACGGACGCCATCATAATAAGTCCGTTTTTTATATCAAGGTTCTTATTTTTTCCGTAAGTATAGGCAGACACGGCACTTGCCAAAACATCGCTTGCAAGAGCAATACCTACCGCCATATACGAATCCATATCCAAAAATGTGATAAGCACCGGACTGATAACCGCAGCGGCACTCATTCCGGCAAAGCCCGTACCAAGCCCTGCACCCACACCGGCGATTATACAAATCAAAATTTTAAACAGCATATAATCATCTTCCAAATAAATATAAAAGGTATTATATAGCTTAAAAACTCACCCGTCAAGGCAAAAATCAACCCCGACCGCAAAGTCGGGGTAAAGTTTACAGATTGTTAAAACGAACTTAATGCTATATTAAAACAAATGACGGTGTACGATAACCTTGTGTTTCGTCACTATTAATCATCAAGTTTGTCATACTTTTTGATTTTGCTTTTGATAATAAAAAACAATACCCAAAAAACAATAGATGGTACACCATAAATTACAGCGTATATAATAAATACATCGCTCTTATTAAGTGATCCCGAGCCATCATAGACAAAAGCTGCAAATATACATCCATATATACCCGCGGCAAGCAGTGCAATTGCAATAATAAGAACAATTATATCAACAACTTTAAGCGCTTTCAATTTTTTTGGATTCATAAAAACACCCTAATTTAACCTTTCTGAATTTAACAGACGAACCAAGTTCACCCCTACGGTCTTTTTATTTTGTTTTGTACTGCTTGATAGGTAAGTTTTTGAATAAATCATATCCGCCCGAAGAAAATGTATCACTATTTCTCTTTCTGTAATCAAGCGGTGCTTTTTTGTATGTCTCAACAAAAACATAATATTTGTGATTACGCTTCAAGCCTTTGACAGTTGCAGAGGTTTGCTTTTTGTTTTTGATTTTGACGGTTTTTGTTCTGTTCAAAGGCGAATTTTTGTCTTTGTAATTGCCGTCATAGATTGTAATTCTATATCCGTCAAATTGACCCGATGACTTTTTCCAAGAAATTTTGTAGCCGTTTTTAATTCCCTGAACGCTTTTGATTTTTACTTTTTTAGGGAAAATGCTGAAATATCTGTTTATATACCCTGCATAATCACCCATAAAACGCACAGTAACTCTGTATCTCGAAACATTTATTCTTTCGCCGACATATTCAACGGTATAATCCACACCCTCAACAAGCAAATCGCCGTTTTCTTTGGTGCAAATCACTTTTGGCGTTTTTTGTTTGCCGTTGTAATAATAAAAGTCTTTACTCAAATTAACATTTGGGCAAGTGATTACCTCAACATCCTTTTTCTCACCGCAAATCTTACATTTTTGACCTTTTTCACCGTCAAGCCAATCTGTTCCGCCGTACAAGCCTCTAACAAATTTTCCCGATTCAACATATTCCTCATATTCGCAAATATGATTCGGTATGTACTCATCATCGGCAAAAACGGTTGTACCCGAAAATGCACACAGCACGGTCACCAATGCCAACAAAATGCTCATTAACTTTTTCATAAAAACATCTCCAAATCATATTATATGGCAGATTTAGCATCAAGGTGCTTCAATAACTCTTGTTACTTCATTCTTGCCATTGCTGTATTTAATTTTAATTAAGCACAATATGTCACATCCGGCGGAAGCTACATTTCCGTTTTCATCAAGCAATTCACGGCTGTATTCAATCCACAAATACCCGGTGCGGAAGAGTTTTTTGTATGTGACAATTTCGACATTGCTTTTATTGATTTTGTAACAGTCCTCGTCCGTAAATTTACACAATTTGTTCAGAGGTTGAGATATATTGCAGTCCTCTTTGCTTCCCGAATATGAAATTGCGGCTTTTACCTCGTTGAAAATCGGTTCAATTTGTTTGATTTTCTTGTCATTTAACTCGGAATTTAATGTTTCATACGCAATCACGCCAAAAGTTTGCCTGTATTTCTTGTTATCATTATACGCATCACTTTTGGGCAAAAGAAAAGCACATATGCAAACTGCAAAAGCAACAAATATTAAAGCTAAAGGAACAGCCGCCTTTTTCATCAAATCACCTCAAATTATACTACATGGACGGATATTGTCCGCCCATATGTTTATGTACTTCTCACCTTGATAATATCATACTTATATAAAATATTCAACATTAGAAATTACTCAATAGATTTTCACAAAAAGACCTCCTTTCCTGCTGTATTTGTGCCTTCACTATATACAACAAAACAAAGGAGATTTTTGGTTACAAAAAATCCCAATTTTTTTAAATTTAAAGGAAATATCATTTTTCAACAATATTTTCTGCCATTTTTATTATATTTTCCTTTTCATTTATCGGAACATCTATCATAAAACTATAATTAGAATCATTCCAAGTCAGTGTACAATTATAATTTTCTGTTATCAAATATGCTTTATAACCGTTTATTTTCAAATACTCTAAATTGTGTTCATTATCAATCGACATACTGCCGCCGACAACAGTTTGTGAAAATACGATTTCATCATCATTTTCATTTTTCCAAACAGACCAAACGCTATATTCACTTTTGTCATATTCAATAAGTTTATATCCGTTCGGAACAGAAGAAAGTGTATATTCGGTTTGCAAATAATCATATTCCGGTATAGAATCATCTGTTAACTCAATTGTAATATGTTTCGGAAATATCTTTTCAATAAAATCAATAGCTTTTCGGCGATTTGCAGATACCGACATCAAGCCTGTAAACATAACAACGATTGCAACTACTGCGGCAATGAGCGATTTTGAAATTTTACGGCGGGTTGAAAACTTAATCAGATGCTCTTTTGAAATAAGTTTTAACATTTTCTTTTCAAATTTAGGTGAAAATTCAAAAGTAAAAAACGACTTGTCAAGATAGTCTGTGTATTGGATTTTTTCAGCTTCGATAAAAGCATTTACAAACAGTTCCTTATTCGTCATTTTCATTTGCCCCCAAACTTTCAATCAACAACTTTTGCCACGGACAAGCTGTTGCTTTACGGTTGACACCTTTCTGCCGAGAAGCTCGGCAACCCTTGAAACGGGCATATCGCTGACATAATGATAAAACAGCACATCCTTGTATTTTTCGTCCAAGTTTACAATGGCTTTTACAACCTCGTTGTAGCGTTCCTTAATATCAAGGTTTGCGAAAAAATCATCATCTGAAACGACATCAAAATTTTCTATATCCACACTTTCGTATCTTTTATTTTTGCCAAGCATATTAATCGCCGTGTTTTTTGTCGCCTTAAGCACATAAGACAATGTTTGCACCGAAGCCACCTCACCTATTGAATCCATATTCTTTGCAATACCGATAAAAGCATTATGTACGGCGTCCTCGGCATCTTCATTGTTATGAAGCACCGACAAAGCGACATACATCATACGGTCACGATATTCATAATAAAGTTGTTCAAATTTTGATTTGTTTTGCTCATCATCAATGAGCATCATATAAAATGCCAGCATAAAATTTATCCTTCTACTATATACAACACTTCGTACACCAAAAACGGTTACAAAAAACACAAAATTTTTCGGTAGCAAAAAACGGCTCTGCTTCCATTAAACAGAGCCGTAAATTATTGCTATTTCTTCTTAATCTTGTTAAGTCGCTTATTGATTGTGAGGATTTGCTCTTTTGTGAACTTTCCGCCGAGCATCGAGAACGCACGCTTGAGTGCAAATCCCTTGGCAATGTCGAGCATGGTTTTGTTAATCTTGAAGCCCATCACCGACATACCGCCCGAAGATTTTTCTTTTTTCTTTTTCTCCTTTGGCTTGTCGGGTGACGAAAGTGCCTTTTTGAGCATCGGAATCATACTGAGAAGCACAATTTTGCCCCTAAAGGTTGCCATAATATCGCCCAAAGTGTCGTTTACGGAAAGGTAGCCCGTAGGGGTGTCAATCTCAAACCAGTTGATAACTGCACCCTCCTCTGCCATTCTGTAAGCCTCGTTGAAAGTGTCAACCTTTTTGATAACAGCGGTGTCCTCGCACTCGCCCGCTTTGGCAACAAGTGCGGTTTCGCCTGCATTTTCAACTTCAAAATGGAAGAACGGATACTTGCCCTTTGTCTGCTTGCCGACACTTTTGCCGTTTGCAAAAAGTTCAACCTCGTTTTGATTTGAATAAACGGTAACCTTGGTTACAGGCTCAACTCGGTCAACATATCTCTTTGAGCAAATATGCACCATAGGCTTGTCCGAAAGCCAAGCCTGATAAGCATAAAAACTGTCCTTTTTGTACTTGCGGTCAAAGGTCACAAGTCCCTTGTGATTCATACCGTTTTCGCCGCCCTCGCTTCTTGCGTCTGCGGCAAAGTCAAACATATTCCAAACATGAGTTGCCCACAAATACGGACGGTCGATAATCTGCTTGATTACCTCCTCGTGATAATACGCCTGATATTCCTCGGTGTAGTCGCCCTGTTCCGGAGTTGAAGTGTGCCAATTGAGAGCCTCGCAACCGTATTCGCTTATGCCGATTGCCCTGTTTGGATATTTTTTGTGGAAATCATCAAACCACGGACCGTACATTGAAACATTACCGCCGTACCAACCGAAATAATGGTTATACGACAAAATGTCGGAAATGTGCACATATTCCTCATCTATGCCACACATTGTGAGTGCCGCAAGAGTAGTCGGTCGGGTTTTATCAAGCGAATGAGCAAGGTCGTTGAGCATTTTGTGATTTTCAATCAAGCTCTTGTCACTTGCTCCGCCCATGGTAATCTCGTTTGACAATCCCCAAGTGACGATGCACGGATGGTTATAATTTTGGCAGATAAGCTCGGTCATCTGCGTTCTTGTATTTTCAACACCGTTTGGCATATGGCGGGAAATATACGGAATTTCCGCCCAAATCACAAGTCCCCTTTCATCGCACAAATCATAGAATTCCTGTGCGTGCTGATAGTGAGCAAGGCGGATTGTGTTTGCACCCATTTCGCAAATAAGGTCAATATCCTCCTTGTGGTGCTCATAGCTGAGAGCGTTGCCGATTTGCGGTCTGTCCTGATGGCGGGAAACGCCACGAAGCGGATATTCCCTGCCGTTGAGAATAAAGCCTTTTTGTGCGTCAACCTTGAATGAACGGACACCGAATTTTGTGCTGACTTCATCAACAGCCACGCCGTCAACAACAAGGCTTGCCTTGAGCGTGTAAAGATAAGGGTCAACTGTTCCGTTCCAAAGGCGGGCATCTTCTATAACAGCCTCGGCAGTCGGATTTTTGCCGTTTGCGGTTTTTGTGCAAACAACCTCGCCGTCTGCGATAATATCAAACTGAACCTCGCCGTCTGCAAATGCCTGCATAGTGATTTTTGCGTTTTTGCCGTCAACAACAGGAGTAACCGTAATGCCCGGTGCACCGTAATAATCCAAATCAAAATGAGCCTTTGGCACACCGATAAGTTTTACGCTGCGATAAATTCCGCCGTAAAATGTAAAATCTGCCTGCTGCGGATAAACAAAATCATTTGGCGAATTGTCTGCTTCAACAACGATTGTGTTGCTGTCCTTTATGCCGTCAAGTTTTGCCCTAAAGGTTGAATATCCGCCGTGATGAACGGCAATTTCCCTGCCGTTGAAAAGCACCTTTGCACTTGAATTTACACCGTCAAACTGAATGTAAACTTCCTCGCCGTCCGGCATATCGGCTTTTGCAATTTCCTTTTGATAAATGCAAGTGCCGCGATAATAATCGTTTCCGCCGTCCTGACCGTCTGTGCCGTTCCAAGTGTGTGGCAAATTGACTGTTTCTGTTTTATTTTCTTTGGTAAATGACCAATTTTCGTTTATTGTAATGATATTTCTCAAAATCATTCCTCCGATTTTTTATCTTTAATATTGTACAAGAAGTGCATACTGCATAAGCAGATAAGTGCACCGATAAGCGGCAATGCACCCGTCATAGTGTAGATTTTTTCAGGTACGCCCTTTGCCTGTGAAAGTGCATCGAGCTTTTCGCTGTATCCTGTCAAATCAAGTGAAAGAGCGATGATTGAAGCACCTACGCCCTGTGCAATTTTTCTGAAAAGAGAGTAGGTTGCGTAAATTGAGCCTTCCTCTCGTCTGCCTGTTTTTTCTTCTTGATAATCAATACAATCTGCAACAAGTGCCCACATAAGAGTGAGATAGAAGCAAGTGCCGAACATCGAAACACCGATGAATGCAATCCAAACATAAGGATTGTCAAATCTTACAAAAGTTGCAATACCTGCCGCAACGGCTGAAATTGCAAACGGATAAGTGCAAAGCTGTTTTTTTGTAAACTTCTTAAGCAGCGGCTTTGTTATAACAATACCCAAACCAATCGGAAGCCCTGCAATAATGGTGGCAATCGGAATAATATCTGTGTTTTTGAAGTAGCACATAAACACATATTGCATAGAATTTGTAACAGTCATCATCAACGCAAGGTAAGCAACCGAAGAAATTGTTACGCCCATCATAGGCTTATTCTTGAAGAATGAAGCAAGGGTTTTGAAATAATTGAACTTTTGCTCATTGTTAACCTTAGGCTCAACTCTTTCCGTTGTGAGTTTGCGAAGAAGAATGAACGATACAAAGCCGATAAGACCCATAACGCCCACAATATAGATGAACACATTGCCTCGTGGATTTGATGTGTTTGAATCGTAAACAAGTTTTGGAAGCAAAATCATTACAGGGATTTGTGCAAACATTGCACCGACACTTCGCCAAGTTGAAAGTGACGAACGCTCATCCGACTGCGTTGTGATTACAGACTGCATTGAACCGTAAGGCACATTTACGCTTGTGTAAGCGACGCTCCACACGCAGTACAAACCGAGGCACATTGCAATTTTGAGTGCATACGGTGCATTTGGAGCATAAATAAACATAAGAATACTTGACACAAGAAGCGGCAAACTCGCCCACTTAATCCACGGCTTGAATTTGCCGTCTTTACCCGGCTTTGAAGCGTCGCAAATGCCGCCGATAATCGGGTCGTTAATTGCGTCAAAAATCTTTGCAAGCAAAATAATAACCGCAAAATGCTTTGCCTTGATACCCATACAGGTGACATAAAACACCATAAGATAGTTGTTGATGAAAGCGAAGCTCATATTACAGCCGAAATCGCCAAGACCGTATCCTATTTTGTCACGCATACCGAAAGGTCTAACTTCTTTATTTTCCATAATTTACCCCTTTATTATTCTTGTTTATACAAAACTATTGCTTTTCACCCGATTTATTGAGCACCTTATAAAACAAATATGTTATCAAATAACCGAGCACCGCACCCAATGTGTTGTTGATTACATCATCCGTTTCGCTGACGCCGAGAGAAAAAACATATTGTACTGCCTCTATTGCCGTGCTGAACAGAAAAGCGAAAAGAAAAAACATCCACGGCTTTGTCTTTTTGCTTTTATTAAAACATGCATATACACAACCGAGCGGATAAAACATTGCAATGTTCATAACAATAACTCTAATCCACTCCTCGTATCCCGTCTGAAAATAGAGTTTCAGCGAGCGAAAAGGCTCTAAAACCAGTTCTCTTGTTTCACCGCCAAACCTGATAAAAACAGACGGACACAGTGCAATGACAACGCACAACACAAAGGCAATGCCCACAATAAAATTATTTTGCTTTTTTGATTGATACAAAAATTTGTAAACCGAACATAAGATTGACAAAACAACAAGTGACAGCAAAACAACAGTTTTATCCGTACAGTAAATAATGTGGATTATATCCTGCATATGTCACCTCGTCTGTCAAAAAAGAACATTGAGATACTTCAAGGTATCAACAATCTTTTTTTGGTGCTTTGCCTGTTCTTCTTTTCTTATCTTTTCCGTATTTTTAACAACTATTGACGGAGCAGCAGAAAAAATCTTCAAAAATTTCTTTTGAGTATCCTTATCAAGTGAACGCCAAGCCTCAGCACCGCCCTTAAGTGACGGAATAATATTATTTTTGACATCAAGGAGCCCTTCTTGATTGATTCCCGCTATCACAACATCAAAAACTTCGTCAAGTGCCTGCTCTTGCTCATCGGTAAGATTATCTACCAAGTCGTGCAAAATGCCGTCATTAAGTTTACCTACCGGCGTAAGGTCATCAACTCGCTTTAATCTTCTGCCGTCAAACTGCCATGAATACAAATCGTGCTGAAGCGGACCGAGAACCTGGTCGCTTTTAATTACGGTATAATCATAATCGTGTGCAAGCATCATACCGATAAACGACGATTGCGGCACAAAATGGCGATATTTAGGGAGCATTTCGGCATATGCCTCGCTCTCAAGATATGAATAATCCCAAAAACCCGGACCGTCATTGTTATATACTTTTAATATTCTGTCCCTAATTTCTTTTTTACAAAACAGGGTTGCATATTGAGCAATGAAGCCGCCCTTTGAATGACCGCAAACAATGATTTTGCCGTCAAACTTAGCAGCCGCTTTTTCAAGATATTCCGTTGCAAACATATTGGACGGAATACCTTTTTTGGTAAGAATGTCAATATCCTCTTTCCAGCCGATAAGGGTATCGTCTGTACCTTTGAAAAGCACAACAACATCTCCGTTAGGGAGCAAAAATGTTGCCGCCTCAAACTGAACGGCAGGCTTTTTTTCATAAATACGCACTGCGGCAACAACCTTCATTTCGGCAAAACGCTTTTTCGGAGCCATTGCCATCATAACCTCGCTTATGTACTTTTGAAGAACTAAACCGACAGGCTCATGCTTTCTGCCTCGTAAATCAAATATCTTGTTTGCAACCTCATCATACGGCACGGGTTCGTCATCAAAACTGTCCGAAACGGCAAGGTCAAGAGGCATATAATACATATCGCAAAGAGCAACATTGTCAGCTTCACCAAACGGAACATCGCAAAACGAGATGTCACCGTACTTTTCTATATAATCAATAACATTAGGCATAAAAATCACTCCATTTAATGTAAATATATATTGATTATAACAAAAAAATTACACAATTTCAATCAAAAAACTATGTAATTTGTACAAACACTGCTCATTAACAGTAAAATCCTGCAATATGCCAACAAAAGCGACAGGAAATGACATATATATAATGTAATATTATTATATATTATATAAAAAAAGCGATTCGAAAATCGAATCGCTTTTGACTGTCGATAAAGCTCCTGAAACACGCCAAAATAATATCAACCGAATTATGCCTCCCATTGATGCAAGGGGAGGTGGCAACACGAAGTGTTGACGGTGGGGTTTTAAAAATGCTGTAAGTATCGAACTTACAGCATTTTTGGCGTTTTTCGTTTTTTGCGAACAAGCGGTACCATCGTACAGCAAAGTTCGCAAGAAAACGAAATTCAGAAACTTTCTCAACAGCCTACAGCTTGCCAAAAATAAAGCGACCCTAAAGTTTCGGGTCGCTTTTAAAATTCCTATTTGATTACTTAATTCTTGGCTTAACTCTGCGTTTTTCTTCCTTATGCTTCTTATCTGCCTCAAGAGCAGCTTCTGCAAGCTTTGCAGGAGAACCGCAGCACTTCTTGTACTTCAAGCCGCTTCCGCATGGACATGGATCGTTTGGACCAATTTTCTTATCCTTACGGATTGTAACAGCCTTTGCTGTTTCAGGTTCGTCACCGCCCGAAGTTGTTGAAGTAACCTGTGCAACAGCCTTACGCTGAACATCCGACTTATGGATAGGCATAAGTGTAAGCATCATCTTTGCCGTATCTTCTCTGATGAGTGATGTCATTTCATCAAACATATCGTATGATTCCATACGGAAGATAACAACAGGGTCTTTTTGAGCATAAGAACGAAGGTGAATACCTTGCTTCAAGTCTTCCATAGCGTCAATATGATCCATCCAGTATGTATCAACATTTCTGAGGATAACCATTCTTTCGAAATCCTGGAACATATCGTAGCCGAGAATCTTTTCTTTTTCTTCAAGAATCTTATGACCTCTGTCTTGGAGAAGTTCTACTGTGTCTGCAACTGTGAGTGAATCAATATCCTTGAAATCATCATCTGTTGCAATATTCCAATCCTTGTACTTTTCACGAAGGCCGTCAACATTCCAATCAGCCTTTGACTCGCCTGTGAAGTAGTTTGCAACGGTTTCTTCAATATTTGTATCAAGCATCTTGTTAACTGTTTCTGTAAGGTCAACACCGTCAAGAACCTGATCACGCTGGCTGTAGATAAGCTCTCTTTGACGGTTCATAACATCGTCGTATTGGAGAGTGTTCTTACGGATAGCAAAGTTCTTGCCTTCTACCTTTTGCTGTGATGACTCGATTGTCTTTGAGATAAGGCGGGATTCGATAGGCATATTTTCATCATCTGTAAGCTTGCCCATCATCTTCTGCATTCTGTCGCCGCCGAACAAACGCATAAGGTCATCTTCAAGTGAAAGGAAGAACTGGCTTGTACCCGGATCACCCTGACGACCCGAACGACCGCGGAGCTGGTTATCGATACGACGGGCATCGTGTCTTTCTGTACCGAGAATGAACAAACCGCCTGCTTCTCTTACCTTATCTGCTTCGTCCTTGATTTCTTCCTTGAACTTAGCTTCAAGCTCAATAAATGTCTTACGGGCACGAAGGATATCCTCATCATCAGTATCGCCGAAGCCTGTTGCTTCTCTGATTTGCTCATTTGTGAATTCCATCTTCTTCATTTGAGCCTTAGCAAGGAATTCTGCGTTACCGCCGAGCATAATATCGGTACCACGACCTGCCATATTTGTAGCGATTGTAACAGCACCGAACTTACCTGCCTGTGCAACAATCTCTGCTTCCTTTTCGTGGTTCTTTGCGTTGAGAACCTTATGTTCAATGCCCTCTTTCTTCAAGAGCTTTGAAAGTTCCTCGGACTTTTCAATGCTGATTGTACCAACAAGAACAGGCTGTCCCTTTGCGTGGCATTCTTCGATTTGCTTAATTACATTGTAGTACTTGCCCTTTTCTGTTTGGAAAATAACATCAGGCTTGTCCACACGGATAACAGGCTTGTTTGTAGGAATTTCAACTACATCAAGCTTGTAAATTTCGTCAAATTCGTTTGCTTCTGTTGAAGCTGTACCTGTCATACCGGAAAGCTTCTTGTACAAACGGAAGTAGTTTTGGAAAGTGATGGTTGCAAGAGTCTTGCTCTCGTGCTCAACCTTAACGCCTTCCTTAGCTTCAAGAGCTTGGTGAAGACCCTCGTTATATCTACGGCCTTCCATAATACGGC
This sequence comes from uncultured Eubacterium sp., assembly GCF_934561735.1. Taxonomy (GTDB): domain Bacteria; phylum Bacillota; class Clostridia; order Oscillospirales; family Acutalibacteraceae; genus Eubacterium_R. The sequence continues at coordinate 421,853 of NZ_CAKTGT010000001.1, read as the reverse complement.
CTGTAAATTCGTCAACGATTTTAACCTGACCGTCTTTAACAACATAGTCGATATCTCTTGTCATAACACCGTGAGCCTTAATAGCCTGATCGATGTGGTGACGGAGTGTTGTGTGCTCAATATCCATAAGGTTATCAACCTTAAAGAATGCTTCGGCCTTTTCAACACCGCTCTTGAGGAGGGTTGCTGTCTTTGCCTTTTCGTCAACTACATAGTCGCCCTCATATTGTTCTTCCGTATCTTGCTTGTCATCGGTTTTTGCAACCTTTGTCATAGTAAGAGTGTTGGCAAAAATATCTGCCTGGCGATAAAGGTCTGTTGAAGCGTCACCTTTACCGGAAATAATAAGAGGAGTACGAGCCTCATCGATAAGGATGGAGTCAACTTCATCGACGATGGCAAATGAATGACCTCTCTGAACCTTACGGTCTTTGTAAGGAACCATATTGTCACGAAGATAGTCAAAGCCCATCTCGTTGTTTGTGCCGTATGTAATGTCGGCATTGTAAGCTTCCTGACGCTCTGCATCGCTCTTTTCATGAACGATAAGACCAACGCTCAAGCCGAGGAAACGGTAAATCTTACCCATCCATTCGGAGTCACGCTTTGCAAGGTAATCGTTAACTGTTACGATATGTACACCCTCACCCGAAAGTGCATTAAGATAAGCCGGAAGTGTAGCAACAAGAGTCTTACCTTCACCGGTCTTCATTTCGGCAATTCTGCCTTGGTGAAGAACGATACCGCCGATAAGCTGTACATCAAAGTGACGCATACCGAGAACACGCGAGCTTGCTTCACGGCAAACTGCGAATGCGTCAGGGAGAATATCATCAAGTGTTTCTCCGTTTGCAAGTCTTTCTTTAAGAACAGGAGTTTGTGCTGCAAGCTCCTTATCATCCATGCTCTGGTACTTATCTTCCAAAGCATTGATTTTGTCAACTATCTTGCGGAGCTTTTTAACCTCGTGCTTTGAGTAATCTCCGAAAATAGCTGTTACAAATTTGTTAGCCATTTATTTCACCTCAAAATTAGGAATTAAAATTTTGCATTTGCATACTTCGATATGATAACACAAAGCCGGCAGAATGTCAAATAGTATTTTAATTTTATTTTATATTATTTATATATGTTCTTTATACCTGTAAGTGCCCCTCCGGAAACGGCATCTTCTCCGTCATCGTCAAACGACAGCACAAGATTCCTCTTGCCCTGCACAACCTTCAGCGTAACGGTTGCTTCAACCGTATCTTTTGTAGAATTTATCGAGTCGACAAGTGTGCCGAGCGACTCATCCAAAAATGCTTCGTCATCAAGTTTTTGAAGGAGTTGCATTGTAGTATATTTATCTTTTAGGTTCAGAGCAAAAATGGAAGCGGCGGTTTTGAGATTTTTATTTTTAACATCAAGGGTAACCGTCCTGTTTTCAACATCAACAGAGGTAACCGTTATCTCCAAATCCTTAAAAATCGCCTTGCCCAAATCAACAAATTGTTGGTGATTTTCGGCATATTTCATAATATAAGAAAGCGTTGAAGAACTGACATATTTTTCAAGCGTCTTGCTGTCGAATTCTTTAAGTGCGGTTTCAACCGTTGAAACGGTATCGGTAATGTTTTCCTCGGTCATCTCTGTTTTTGCACACGACGAAAAAGAAAACGCCAAAACAACAATCAAAAACACGCTCAACAAAATTTTAGGAATATTTTTCATAATTACACCTCAATAATAGAATACAGATATTTTATCACACAAACGGCAATTTGTATATAATTTTAACAATAAATTATAAAAAAATCTTTTCGAAAAAATTAATAATTTACTAATTGCTTTTTTATAAAAGCTATGCTATAATCATTTAGTCTATAAACTATATATTGGGGATTTATACCCTTTGCAACACATTTTGTTGTAAAAATGCGGAATATATGATGAAACAAGGAAGAATAAATGAAACAGTTTTTGCACAGATATTTCGGAGCTACAAAGTGGAAGCGATTGTTTGACATTGTAGTTTCGTTTTTCAGCCTGATAATTTTATCACCGCTGTTTTTATTCATTATAGCGGTTAACTACTTCACACCTAACTGCAAAGTATTTTTCAGCCACGAACGCAGGGGCAGAAGCGGAAAGCCGTTTAGAATTTACAAATTTCAAACCATGCGTAACGACACACCGAACTGTGCCACCGGCGAACTTGAAAATCCGGAGCAGTACATTACAAAATTCGGTGCATTTCTTCGCAAAACGAGCATGGACGAGCTTCCGCAACTGTGGAACATACTCAAAGGCGATATGAGTTTTGTGGGTCCGAGACCGCTTATTTCAAGCGAAATCAGAGCACACAGGCTGCGACTTGAATACGGCGTTTACCGATTCAGACCCGGACTTACGGGTTGGGCACAAATCAACGGCAGAGATGACATATCTCTTATGAAGAAAATGAAGCTTGACAAAGAATACTGCGACAACTGGAGCTTAAAGCTCGACCTTATTATCCTTTTACGCTCATTTGGAGTTGTAGCCAAGCAAAAAGGCTATCAAGAGGGTGCAATTCACAGAAGATAACATAACAAACCCGAGGGAGAAAATATATGGAAAGAAACTTTATTGACGGATATACCGAATGGCAAAGCAATCCGGAAATTGTAGGCGTAAACAGATTGCCTCAGCACGCAACGCTTATGCCTTATGAAACATTTGAGGAAGCAAAAAAGGCAGACAGATACGCTTCTTCAAGATGCAAGCTTTTAAACGGCAAATGGAAATTTAAACTATACAAAAATTACGCATACAGACCGTCGGATTTTGCCGACCCTAATTATGATTCGCATAATTGGGACTCGGTTATTGTGCCTTGCTCATGGCAGATGCAGGGATATGACCAGCCGCAATACTGCAATGTGCGTTATCCTTGGGAGGGCAGTGAAGATATATGCCCGCCTAACGCACCTGTTAAGCACAATCCGGTAGGTTGCTACCTCAAAAGAATTCACATCAATCAAGCCGTGCTCAACAGAAGAGTTGTTCTCTGCTTTGAGGGTGTTGAGGCCGCCTTTTACCTTTATGTAAACGGCGAAAGAGTGGGCTACAGCGAGTCAACATTTAACAGAGCCGAGTTTGACATCACCCGTCACCTTGTTGAAGGTTCAAATGTTATCGGCGTTGAAGTTTACCGCTGGTGCACCGGCAGTTGGCTTGAATGCCAGGATATGTGGCGTCTCGGCGGCATTTTCCGTGATGTATATATTTACACAACCGAGCGTGAATACATCCGTGATTTTGAAATCCATGCAGAGCCTGACTCACAGCTTCACGACGGTTATCTTACCGTTCGGGTTAAAACAAACGGTGCATACGAAGGGCTCAGCATTGATATGACAGTTGTTGACGATGACGGCACAACCGCCGCACTCGACAGTCAGTATGCAAGCGAAGACCATGTTACCGACCTAAAAGCGATTGTTACAAACGTTAAGCCTTGGAGCAGTGAAGCTCCGCACCTTTATACGGTTGTGCTCACACTCAAAAACAACGGTGTTCCTATCGAATACATATCGCACAAAATCGGCTTCAGAACCGTTGAAATCAAGGACGGTATTATCCGAATCAACGGCAGAAGAGTTGTGTTTAAAGGCACAAACAGACACGAGTTTGACTGTCACAAGGGCAGATATATCAGCGAAGATGTAATGCGTCAAGACATTGAACTTATGAAGAAAAACAACATCAATGCCGTTCGCACCTCGCACTATCCTAATGCTCCGAGATGGTATGAACTTTGCGATGAATACGGACTTTATGTTATTGATGAAAATAATATGGAAACCCACGGCACAGGCTGGTCAACAATTATCGGTTGCCCTCAGCTTCCCGCTTCCCGTCCGGAATGGGAAAAGGCTTGTATGGAACGCATCAAGGCTCTTTACCAGCGTGACAAAAACTATTCGTGCGTTGTTTGCTGGAGTCTCGGCAACGAATCTCTCGGCGGCGAAACACCTAAAAAGATGTACAAATGGATTAAGGAAGCCGACAAGTCAAGATTTGTTCACTTTGAATGTGACAGAGCACCTGACGAAAAAGAGCTTTCGGATGTTCAAAGCAAAATGTACGCAAAACCTTGGGATTGCGAGGAATACGCACTCACGGGCAGAGACGGCAGACCTTACATCCTTTGCGAATACACTCACGCTATGGGTAATTCCTGCGGTTCAACCGACGAATACACAACCCTTTGGGACAAATATCCTTGCCTTCAGGGCGGCTTTGTTTGGGACTGGGTTGACCAAAGCATAATGACAACCGATGAAAACGGCAAAGAATATCTTGCCTACGGCGGTGATTTCGGCGAAAATCCGCACGACGGCCACTTCTGCGGCAACGGACTTTTGTTCGGCGACAGAGCAGTTACACCAAAACTTGCAGAAATCAAAAAGCTTTACCAAAATGTTGACTTTAAGGCTATCGACGCAGAGCGTGGAATTATCGAAATTAAAAACAAAAATTTGTTTACAAACCTTAAAGAATACGATTTGCACTGGAGCCAATGCAGTGACAAAGGTATATTCAGCGAGGGTACAATCACCGTTGACCTTGAGCCTTTTGACAAAAAAACAATCAATCTTGAACTTGCAAAGGCTTCTTCAACAGAATACTACCTTAATCTTGAACTCAAAGTAAAAGAGGACACCTCTTGGTGCAAGGCGGGTCACATTGCAGCAGAAGAACAATTTGTTATAAACGAATTTGCAAACACATACGATGAATTGGAGGAGGAACTCCCTCTTCTTGTTGACGATACATACGGCTCACTCCGTATCATCAGCGACGACATAAACATTCGCTTTGAAAGAAGAGAACGCAATCAGCTTTACTCAATTAAGGTAAACGGCGAAGAAATGCTCCAAGCACCTATGCGTTTGAATTTCTGGAGAGCACTCACCGACAACGACAGAGGTTCAAGAGCCGGAAGCAGGCTCGGTTGCTGGAGAGATGCGGGCGACACACCGGGCATTTTTAACAACACAAAATGGAGAATTGAAAATTATCAAATTCTTGACAACGGCAAAAAAATTGTGGTTGTAGGCGGTGCAGAAGTTTGCACACAGCCTGTTTCAAGAGCAGTTGTTGTTTACACAATCACATCAAAGGGCATGGAAGTAAGTCTTGAATTCAAACCAAACGACACCTTGCCTGAAATTCCGGAAGTCAGCCTTTTGTTTGAACTTCCTAAGGATTTTGAAAGTTTAACCTATCTCGGTGCAGGTCCGGACGAAAACTACATTGACAGATGCAATGCCGCAAAAATAGGACTGTACAGCACAACTGTTAACGACCTGTGGGTTGACTACCTCAAGCCTCAGGAATGCGGCAACAGAACAGGTGTAAGATACGCAACCCTTTTGGGCGACAAAAAATCATTCGGCATTGTTGCCGAGCCTGTTTGCGAGCTTAATGTTTGCCATTATCTCCCTAAAGAAATTGAAGATGTATGGCACGAAAAAGACTTGCCCGAATACGATAAAACCGTTGTAAGAGTTATAGCAAGACAGCAAGGCGTTGGCGGCTATGACAGCTGGGGTGCACATTGCAATGAAAAATACAAAAACAAAACAGACAAGACATATCGTCTAAAATTTCAGCTTAGATTTTAGTAAAAATTACCAAATTGTCACTTGAGCAAATCAAACTTGACAAACCTAAAATTTAGTATTATATTATCTATATCTATAAAATAATAATGATGAAAGAGGGCACTTGCCCCGTAAGAGAGGTAAAACCATGTCATTTAAAGAGCAGGTAGTTGATTTTGCTATCAGAAATGCTATCAAGTATGCCAGAAAAGATTTTGACAGAAACGCACCGAAAATTTTGAATTTAATTGAAAAAGCAGATGTAAAGCGTGTTAATCGTTCAACATATGCAGGTCTTCACAAAGTAATGGACGACCCTAACAACAACTGGATGAAGTTTGCAAAAGACATCATCTGCAATACAGACGAACATGTTATCGAAAAGCTCGTTCCGCCGCTTATGAATGTTGCAATCAACAGCTACACAAAGCGTATGGCAGCTATCGAAAAGTACGGCTGCAATGTGCCTTGGGCAATCTTGATGGACCCAACCGCAGCATGCAACCTCAAATGCACAGGCTGTTGGGCAGCAGAATACGGCCACACAAGCAGTCTTTCATACGACGACCTTGCAAGAATCATCAAACAGGGTAAAGAACTCGGCACATATATGTACCTTTACACAGGCGGCGAGCCTACAATGAGAAGAGCAGATTTGATGCGTCTTTGCCGTGAAAACCCTGATTGTGCATTTTTGAGCTTTACAAACGGCACGCTCATTGATGACAGCTTTGCTGACGAAATCAAAGAAGTCGGCAACTTCTACCCTGCATTCTCTATTGAAGGATACGAAGAAGAAAACGACTTCCGCCGTGGAAACGGTACATTCAAAAAGTGCACAGCCGCTATGAAGCGTCTTAAAGACAGAGGCGTTCCGTTTGGTGCATCTCTTTGCTACACAAGCAAAAACACAGATGTTTTGGCATCAGACGAATATATGGATTGGCTCATTGAACAGGGCGTAAAGTTTGCTTGGTTCTTTACATATATGCCGACAGGCAACGGTGCCGTAACCGAGCTTATGGTATCGCCTGAACAGCGTGCTCTTATGTACAAAAAGATGCACGAATGGCGTAAGACAAAATCTATATTTGCTCTCGATTTCTGGAACGACGGCGAATATGTTCAGGGCTGTATCGCAGGCGGCAGACACTACTTCCACATCAACTCAAACGGTGACTGTGAGCCTTGTGCATTTGTTCACTATTCAAATGTCAACATCAAAGAATGCAGCGTTTTGGAAGCACTTCAAAGCCCGCTCTTTATGGCTTACAAGAAGAACCAACCGTTCTCAAACAATATGCTTCGTCCTTGCCCTGTACTTGACAACCCGGGTGCTATCAGCAAAATGGTTGCCGAAACAGGTGCATATTCAACAGAAATGCAACATCCTGAAAGTGCAAACGCTTTGTTTGACAAAACTATTGAAGCCGCAAAGGCTTGGAAAGTTAAGGCAGACGAATTGTTTGACAGAGATGAGTACATTGCAAAGCATGTTAAAGACGAAAATATGTACAACTACGAAAAAGATGACTCTGAAAGAGAATTTAACGAATTTGAAAAAACTGAATAACAACAGGTTTTTCGCATAAACAAAATAAGGGCATATCTGGTTTGATATGCCCTTTAAAGCAATTTTAAACAAAGGAGCAGAAATGAACACACCCTTATTAATCGTAATGATTATTTTAGTAATGTTTTCGGCATTTTTTTCATCGGCGGAAACCGCATTTTCATCGCTTAACAAAGTAAAACTCAAAGCGATGGAACAAGGCGAAAAAAGCAAAAAAATCGAGCGAACATTGAAGTTGGCGGATGATTTTGACATTGTGCTTTCAACAATTTTGATTGGCAACAACATCGTAAACATTGCTTCAACCTCTATTGCAACCCTGTTTTTTACGGGACTTTTGGGCGACAACAGCGACCTCGGTGCAACCGTGAGCACTGTGGTTATGACCGTTGTTGTGTTGATTTTCGGCGAAATTACACCAAAGACCATTGCAAAAGAAAAGGCAGAAACCTTTGCCGTTGCAGTTGCTCCGGCAGTTAAGTTTTTTGTGTTTCTCTTCTACCCTCTCAATATGCTGTTCAGAGGCTGGAAACTTCTGCTCAACAAAATGTTTCGCCTTGAAAAAAACAATGCCGTAACCGAAGAAGAGCTGAAAACCTATGTTGACGAAGCTCAAACAGGCGGTGAAATCAGCGAAAACGAAAGCGAACTTATCCGTTCATCAATCGAATTTGACGACCTTTACGCAAGCGATATTCTCACTCCGAGAATTGATGTTGAAGCCGTTGACAAATACGCAAAGCTGTCCGACATAGAAAAAATATTCAAGGCAAGCGGATACAGCCGACTTCCTGTTTACATCGGCGACATTGACAACATTGTGGGCATCATCCACCACCGTGATTTTGAGGACATCAGAAGCCGTGGATTGAAGTCACTCCGCACAATCATAAAAACCGTTCCGACCGTCAGCCCGGATACAAAAATCAGCAAATTGCTGCGAATTTTTCAAAAAAACAAAACTCACCTTGCAGTTGTAATTGACGAATTCGGCGGCACCGAGGGTATTGTTACGCTTGAGGACATACTTGAAGAACTTGTTGGCGAAATTTGGGACGAACACGACGAAGTTGAAGTGGATATTGAAAAAATCGATGACAACACCTACATTGTTGACGGAATGGCAAACCTTGACGATATATTTGAATATTTTGAAATTGACGACAAGGACACAAATGTAACCACGCTCAACGGCTGGATTATGGAAAACACAGACAAAATACCCGAAATCGGCGACAGTTTTGATTATAAAGACCTGCATTTTGAAGTTGTGGAAACCGACGGACGCAGGGCAGAAAAAGTTAAGGTTACAAAAATAATCACAGAAAACGAAGAACAAAACGAGGAATAACAAATGTTTTCATTTAAACGAGGAAAAATAGAATACATCATTGCAGGCTTGGGAAATCCCGGACCCAAATACGCAAACACAAGGCACAATGCAGGATTTAAAGCGGTTGATTTGCTTGCAAAGGAAGAAGGTTTTGAAATTAAAAAATCCAAATTTCAAGCCTTGATTGCAGACGAAATGATAGACGGCAAGCGTTGCCTTGTTATGAAACCGCAGACTATGATGAACCTCAGCGGCGAGGCGATTATGGAAGCCGCCGAATACTATAATATTCCAAACGAAAACATCATAGTAATTTATGACGACATCAGCCTTGACATAGGCAAAACAAGAATAAGAAGAAAAGGCAGTGCCGGCGGTCACAACGGAATAAAAAGCATAATTTCGTGCCTCGGTTCCGAAGAATTCCCACGAATTAAAGTCGGAGTTGACAAAAAGCCGAATGCCGCATACGACCTTGCAAAATGGGTTTTGAGCGAATTTCCGAAAGACAAATCCGAAGAACTGCAAACCGCACTTGAAAACGCAACAAAAGCGGCAAGACTTATGGTCAACGGCAAAACCGACGAAGCCATGAACAAATACAACAGTTAAAGGCGAAATATGAGCTGTTTTTCAAAAATATTTGACAAAGACAAAGAATATCAAAATTTAAAAGAAGCAGTCGGCACTCACGAATTCCCCGTGGGTGCTGTCGGTCTGCCCGAAATCAACAAGGTGCACATTGTTCATTCTCTGTGTGACGACCTCGGCAAAAAAGCATTTGTCATCACACCCGATGAAGCAAGTGCAATCAGGGTTTACGAAGATTTGTCAACGCTTACAAACGGAGTTTTGCTCTATCCGAGGAGAGAGTTCACCTTTCTTGATGTTGAGGGCATAAGCCGTGAATTTGAACATATCAGACTCGGCGTGCTGTCAAAAATCATCAAGGGCGACTACAGCATAGTTGTTGCCTCGGTACAGGCGGCGTGCCAAATGACAATGCCGCCGCAGGCACTTATCGACCGTTCTTTCACCATCAGCGAGGGCGAGGACATCGACATTGACGAAACCGTCAACAAACTTGTTAAGGCAGGCTACACACGATTTGACCAGGTTGACGGCACAAGTCAGTTCAGCGTAAGAGGCGGACTTATTGACATATTCCCACCGGGAGCCGATGACCCTGTAAGAATTGAATTGTGGGGCGACACGGTTGATTCCATCGCAAAATTTGATATTTCCACACAAAGAAGAAATGATATTGTTGAAAAGATAGACATCATTCCGGCAACGGAAGTTTTGTTTCCGTCAAAGGAAATTCAGGCAAAAAAGATTGACGAACTTGCCGCATCGCTCAAAGGCAAAGCCATAAAAGCAAGAGAAAAGCTCTACGCCGACAGCGACAAATTAAAGCAAGGCATAAATCTGCCGTGCAACGATAAATATCTTCCGCTTGCATACAACAGTAACGGACTGTTTGATTATTTTAACGGTCTGCTGTTTGTACTTGAAAGCGGTAAATGCAAAGAAAAATGCGAAAACCAACAAAAACTTATGCTTGAGGATATCAAGTGGCTGTTGGAAGACGGCATAATTTGCAAAGGTATTGACAAATTCAGTCTTGATTTTACCGACCTTTTGGGTGTTTACGAAAACCATAAGGCGATTTATCTCGACTCATTCCCTCGCGGAAGTTTTGACACGCCAATAAAACACCTTGCGTCATTCACCTGTCAAACTTTCAACTCCTGGAGCGGAACTCTCAGCCAACTCAAAGACGAACTGTTCCCTCTTATCAAAACAAAATACGCCGTTTGCATACTTGCCGGCACATCAAAATCGGCAAAAGCTCTTGCCTACGATTTGCAGGAAATGGGCTATCAAGCCGTTTACTGTGACAAAAAGCCGGAGGAATTCACCCACGGTCTTGTAACCGTTATGTCGGGCACAACCTCATCGGGATTTCAGCTTTCCTCGTGCAAGTTTGCACTCATCACTTACGGCAAAGTTAACCAAGCAAAGAAAAAGCACAAGCACTTCAGTTCAAAAGACGCCATTCATTCGCTTGATGAACTTGTCATCGGCGATTACATTGTTCACAACATCCACGGTATCGGCATTTTTGAGGGCATACAGGCACTTGAAATCAACAATGTCAGCAAGGACTACATCAAAATCAGCTACGCAAAAGGCGACAATCTTTATGTTCCGGTAACTCAGCTTGACCTTGTTTCAAAATACATCGGTCCCCGTGACGACTCAAAGGTAAAAATCAGCCGACTCGGTTCGGGTGATTGGAGCAAAACAAAATCCAAGGTTCGTGCAGGACTTCAGGATATGGCAAAAGAGCTCATTGCCCTTTACTCAAAGCGAATGAACACAAAAGGCTTTGCATTTTCCGAGGACACGGATATGCAACGGGATTTTGAACTCCGCTTTGCATACGAAGAAACCGACGACCAGCTTCGCTCGATTGACGAAATCAAGGGCGATATGGAAAAAACCGCACCTATGGACAGACTGCTTTGCGGCGATGTAGGCTTTGGCAAAACAGAAGTTGCCCTGCGTGCGGCATTCAAATGTATCGGTGACGGCAAACAATGTGCAATTCTTGTGCCGACAACCGTACTTGCCATGCAACACTTCCAAACTGCACTTAAACGAATGGAAGCGTTCCCCGTAAGAATAGAAATGCTCAGCAGATTTGTATCGCCTACCAAGCAAAAAGAGGTGCTGAGCGACCTCGAAAAAGGCAAGGTTGACCTGTTAATCGGCACTCACAGAATATTCGGCGGTGACATCAAGTTCAAAGATTTGGGACTGCTGATTGTTGACGAAGAACAGCGTTTCGGCGTTGCTCAAAAAGAAAAAATCAAAGAAAAATTCCCGAGAGTCGATGTTCTGACCCTATCGGCAACACCTATCCCGAGAACGCTGAATATGGCAATGAGCGGAATCCGTGATATGAGCCTGCTTGAAGAAGCACCGGGCGACCGAAAGCCTGTGCAAACCTATGTTATCGAATACGATTTCGGCATACTTGTTGAAGCTATGGAAAAAGAGCTTGCAAGAGGCGGTCAATGCTACTATTTGCACAACGATATTGAAACCATTGACCACATGGCAATGCAGATAAAAAAGGCAATGCCTGACGCCACGGTGGGAGTTGCACACGGTCAAATGACAGAAGAACAGTTATCCGATGTTTGGCAAAAGCTCCTCAATGCCGAAATTGACATTTTGGTGTGCACAACAATTATCGAAACCGGCATTGATGTGCCGAATGTTAACACGCTTATAATCGAAAACGCAAACAAACTCGGACTTGCTCAACTTCACCAAATCCGTGGCAGAGTCGGCAGAAGCAGCAGACGCGCCTATGCCTATTTTACATTTGCAAAGGGCAAGGAACTTACCGACATTGCACAAAAGCGACTTGAAGCTATCAGAGAGTACACCGAGTTTGGTGCAGGCTTTAAAATCGCCATGCGTGACCTTGAAATCAGAGGTGCAGGCTCACTTCTCGGCAACAAGCAACACGGACATATGGAAAGCGTAGGCTACGATATGTACATCAAGCTTCTTGAGCAGGCTGTCAGCGAGGAGAAAGGCGAAACCGTACCGGATGAAAAAGAGCAGGAATGTCTTATCGACTTGCCTGTTGACGCAAGCATTCCGGCATCGTACATTTCTTCAACTCCGCAAAGGCTCGATATGTACAAAACGATTGCCAACATTCGCTCAAACGAAGAAGCAAATGATGTTTACGACGAGCTTACCGACCGTTTCGGCGTACCGCCGGCAAGCGTGTACGGACTTGTAGAAATTGCACTTTTACGCAACACGGCTATGAAACTCGGCATTTACGAAATCAGGCAAGCCGGCATAAACGCAAAATTTTTCTTAAACGATGTTAAGCCCGAATATCTCATTGCTCTCAACGAAAAAATGCGTGGCAGAGCAAAGCTTAATTCCGGCAAAAAAACCTTTATTTCGGTTGAAACAATCGGCGGCGACACCATCGGTTGCGTGCGTGACACACTCAATCTTTTGAGCGACTCCGTCAAAAATGAATAAAAAACGATACCTCGGTTGATAATATAACCGAGGTGTTTTTTATGTCTACATCAAATTCAAAAAACAAGGACAAAAATATAAAGGCTTTATTTTCGGTTGTATGCCTTTGCATAGTTGCACTCGGACTGATAGTGTACTTTTCAACAACGCAAAAGAGCAAGGAAAGCACGGTAAACGAGCCGACAACGATTGTTGAAACCACCGAGGTTCAGCATGCGGTAACGGCTAAAGAAACCACGACCGAGACGACGACCAAGGCACAAAGCACAACCAAAAAGCAAGCCGAAAAAGAACTTACAATGGCAAAAAACAAAAACAATACTCCGTTTAAAAGCTACTACAAATATCCGCTTACGGACGCTGTTTCAAAGGGCTACAGCGAGGAGTTGACCTACGACAAAACTATGGGCGACTACCGTGCACACACAGCGGTTGACTTCAGCGGTGCACTCGGCGACAAGGTTGTTGCGGTAAACGACGGACTTGTAACCAAGGTGTACACCGACTCGATGTACGGCTTGTGCGTGGAAATCGACCACGGCGGCAAATTTGTGGCAAAGTACTGCGGACTTGAAAGTGCCACGGTGAAAAAAGGCGACTTTGTCGACATCGGCAACACAATCGGCACACTCGGCAAAATCCCGTGCGAATCCGGCGACGGCGTTCACCTCCACTTTTCAGCCAAATATAAGGGTCAAACCATCAACCCGCTCAATGTAATGAATAAGACGGAATAAAAATCGGACTGCACTCCATACGGAATGCAGTCCTTTTACTTACTTTTAATTACTTTGTCTTGAATGACTTTGTCTTTGACCAAGATGAATATGTTCTCTTACCGTTTTGTTTTTTGTATGCACGAACACGAACATAATACTTTTTCTTTGACTTAAGCTTTTTAACAGTTTTCTTTGTTACCTTTTTGTTTGTAACTGTTATAGTTTTCTTATTCTTCTTGAACTTCTTGTCTGTTGCAAGTTGAAGTTGGTAACCGGTTACATTTTTAGCAGCGTCCCAAGCTACAACAACACCATTCTTTTGAGCCTTTATATTATTAAGAACAATTCTCTTAAACTTTGGTTGATTTTGTGTGCTTGAATTGTTGTTTGAATTTGTTGTGTTATTGTTTACATTATTGTCACTTGTTCCCGGTGCAGGTGTCGGCGAAGGTGCAGAAGGATCGCTTCCGCCTTGATTGCTGCCTTGATTGCCGCCTTGGTTACCGTCGTTATTGCCATTATCACCGGCGACTTGACTATCAATGGTTGTATTAACTTTGACATTGCTCATATCCAAAACATAATTATAAACCTTTTCGGCATTATATATACCATCATTCAGTTTATCAAAAGTAATACCGCCACTGGCAATATATGCTGTTTTAACATTACACTTATCAAAAGCATTTTCCGAAACATAATTGATTGTCTTTGAAAAATACACTTCTTTAAGATTTGAACAATTATAAAAAGTATGCATCTTTATTTCCTTAATTTCCGGTAAAATATATACCTTTTTTAAGTACTTAGATTGCGAAAAAGCACCCAAATCAATACTTGTTACCGATTGAGGAACCGCAAATTCGGTTACGCTTGAATCGGCAGGCGGATAAGCAATCAATCTTGTCAAATCCTTGCTGTAAAGAACACCGTTTACCGTTACAAAATTAGTGTTACCTTTTTCAACCTTAAACTTTTTGATATTTTTTGAACCTTCAAAAGCTCCGTCATAAATTTCTTTTACATCTTTGCCGATTGTAAACTCTGTAGCAGTTGATGAACTTGGATATCTTACTATAGTTGTCTTTTGCTTATTGTACAAAACACCATTTACAGATGTAAAATTCTTATTTGAAGAGTCAACATTGTAACTTTTAATATTTTCGCTGCCTCTGAAAGGAACACGGTCAATAAAATATACAGAAGCAGGAATCGTAATTTCTTCCAAAGAAGTGCAGTTGTTAAAAGCTTCCACTCCAATAATCTCAAGATTTTTAGGAAGCTTAATTTCTTTTAAACTTGAACAATATCTAAAACTGTCATAACAAATTTCTTTTACAGAATCGGCGATTGAAACGCTTGTAACAGATTCATATCCGCTAAATTCCTGATTGTGGATTTTGGTAATACCATCACCAATCACAATCGACTTGACATATTTATAATATGGTTGTCGCCAGTTACCGTCAACTCTTTCACCATTAGAATAAAAATGCGGGAACTCTCGATAAAAAAGAGCATGAGCCCACATATCACCTGTACCGGTAATTGAAACCGTTTCGGTTGCAAGATCATAATTAAAATAAGCATTATCGCCACATTGTACAGAAAACGAATGCGGTGTTTCGGATTCATCAGCAAATGCAGAAATGCTTACACTTGATGCTACACTCAAAAGCATAACAAATGACATTAATAAACTAATAACTTTTTTCATAGATATTATCCTTTCCTTTCTTAATTTATAACCTATGTAAAGAGGAATATAACACACAAAAATCGACATTTCAATATGTTACCTGAGTGTTACCAAATTTTTATTGTGCGAAAACATATTGAACTACAGTGAAAAAAAGTGTATATTTATTAGAGTGTTACTCAAAAAAAAAAAAAGGTAACACATATGGTTTGAGAACATTTGAAAAAAAGAGGAAAATATGAAAAATTTTAATGAACTGCTAAAAGAATACATAGACACTCAGGGAGTGGCGATTTATCAAATTTCAAAACAGGCGGATATCAACCGCACCTTTATTCAAAATGTAATTGCCGGCAGAAAAAAGTTTCCGCAAAAAAAGCTTGGTGATTTGCTCAATTCCGTGTTTTTCACAAGCGAACAAATAAAAAATTTGTGCGACGCATATTTTGTTGAAAAGTATGATGAGAAAAAGCCTGAATTCTTTGATTTTTGCAATTACTGCTTCAGCAAAAAGTTTGAAGAGGATATGAGCAAAAAGTACGAAGCAGGCGTGATTGAAGCAAACAGCGATGTTATGTTTTTGGACAGCAAGGAAAAAATTCTTGCGGCAATCAACACGGCTGTTTTGAAAAACAATGACGAAATCTTTATTTCAAACTTCAGCTTTGACAAAAAAGAAATAAACAGCATAATTTACGACGCTTGCAAAAATAAAAAGTTCAAAGAATTTTACCACTACACCAAATATACCGATGATGAAATCAAAAACGCAAACATCATCTTTAACAGCATAAATTACGCAATGTACGATTGCATTACCTACACCGGAAATTACAACAACTTTAACCTTATGTTCCCGGAATTTGTTATGTGCGGCGACATCATTGTTATGTTTGACGAAAATGTAAAAAGCGGCTCGGTAATCAAGAACAAAGAGCTGGCAGAGCATATAATAAAACAAAACGAAAAGAAAATGCAAAATGCAAAAACCGATGTGGCTGTGTTCCACAATGCGTTTGAATATATGAATTATCTTGATGTAATATCTCACAAAAAAATCAATCCCGAAATTATTACACTTGACAATCACATTTGCAGCGTTGGAGTTACAAAAGAAATAATAGAAGACATTGCAACCGAGCAAATCAAAAGTGCAACGCAGGTTTATCAACAGCTTATATCGCACTATGACCTACTGTTTGACAGTTCTACCGAAAATATCAAAAAATGGAACCTTTCATATAACGGGCTTATCGAATTTGTAAACACGGGAAAACTGTTTGATTTTCCGAGTGAATTGGCAAATAATTTAAAGCCGAAGCACAGAGCCGATATTTTAAATTATTATCTGAAACAAGATCATCAAATTTATCTTACAAATCCTAAATATGAAGCATTTGATGAATTATCATATAATATTGAATTATGCCAAAATCAATTATTAATATCAAAAAGTCATGATGACAAAAAAGCTAAGCCGGACTTGGGAATTCAAGCTGTATTTGAAACCGAAGACACCGAACTTATCGAATCCTTTAACAATTACCTTGAATACCTGACAATATCCGAAAAAACATATTCTCCGGATTATTCAAGAAAATTCATTCAGTCGCAAATTGACATTTTAAACGCAGAATAACAAAAACGCTCATGGGAAGCAACAACTTCCTGTGAGCGTTTTTATTATCAATATATAATCAATCCTTGTATCCGTCCGGGAAAACGACTGTAAGCAGCCATTTGAACGCCTCGGGAGCATAAACTGCGTGAGGCACTTTGGCGGGCATAACAAGCGTTTCGCCCGCATGAACAAGGTGCTCAACGCCTCCTACGGTAAACCTGCCGGTGCCCTCAAGCACTGTAACCATAGCGTCACCCGTTGAATCGTGGGTACCGATTTCTTCGCCTTTTGCAAAAGCAAAAAGAGTGACCGACACGGCTTTGTTTTGAGCAAGTGTTTTGCTGACAACCTGCCCGTCTGCGGCATTTACCAAATCGGTAAGCTTGCAAACCTCTTCGTGATTGATATTTTTAATAAATTTATCCATAAAACATTACCTTTCGTTCGTCTTATATCGGTATTTTACCACCGAAAAGCAATAATATCAACCGTAATATTTTAAGCGTTATTGAAAATAATATTAACGAAAGGATGATACTATGAACTCATTTAATATGACAAACGAAATGAAAAATTACTTTGATTCCCTACCGATGAACATCAAGCAGGAGCTTACGCATTCGGGATTTTCGGCAACGAGCCTTCAAGACCTGAAAGACATTGTGGCACAAATGACCGAGGTGGGCAACTATAAGCACAAATATAAATTGAACGCACACCTCACAAACAAATACTGCGAAAATGTGTACAATCCGACCGTACAGCCGGACGGCAAAACCGAAATGGGAGTGCCTATCCCCTCAACCGAAAACACATCGTATTCAAAAGAATACGAAGAAGAAAACGAAAGATAAAAACTCCCGTACAATTGCGTTGTACGGGAATTTGATTTTAAAGATGATATACAATTTTGTCGGAATACTTATTGAATACGAAAATTCCGACTGCAAGCGATGCGATAGACATAACCGTTGCATAAAGCACCAATTTCCAGCTGAGGAGCTGCGTTGGCACCGTATCGCCGTAAAGAATGCACTGTCTAAACAGTTCAATCATAGAATAAAGCGGATTGAGTTTGATAACATACATTACTCTTCTGCCTTCAAATCTGTTCATAGAATAAAGGATAGGCACCATATACATAAAGAGCTTTGTGCAAACATCCCAAATATACTCGACATCTCTGAAATAAACATTGACTACGGAAAGAATAAGGCCGACACCCGTTGAGAACATCAACAGCAGTATCATAGGCAGAAATACAAGAACTATCTTCCAGCTCAGAGTAAGTCCCGAACCGCCGCTGAGACCCGTTATCTTAAAGAACAGCCATACACACACATAACAAATAGTTGAAATAGCAAATGTAACGAATGTTGAAAGCGTTGACGACAGCGGATACATATACTTTGGTACATATACCTTTTTAATAATCGACGCATTTCGTCTGAATGCGGTGAGCGACTGTTTTGTAGATGTAACGAAAAATTCATAAATAAGTCGACCGGAGAACAAGTAAACAGGATAACAAACGATACCGTCTTTTTTTCTGCCGAGGAGTGCGCCGAAAATGACAGACAAAACTATCATATTAAGAAGCGGCTGTAAAAAACTCCAAAAAATGCCGAGCCACGAATTTCTGTACTTGAGCTTTACATTCTTTCTTGTAAGCTCCATCAACAGGTCTTTATATTTATTAAACATACTGACGGTATGTTTAAATTCTTCTTTCTTTTCCTCAGTACTCAAATAGAACACCTCTGTTTTCACCACTGAGTGCGGCTGTCTTAAATCTGTGCCATTATATCATATGCAATATTATTTTTCAACACATTTTATCAATTAGTTACAACATCGTAACTTTTTTGGCATACCAAAACCGCCGTAATAGTCTATTATCTGAAAATTTCGGCAATTTGCATAGCGGTTTTCCTTGCTCCCATATCGCCGTTTATGACATAATCGGCAGCAGAAAGGTACTTATCCTTGCGTTCGTCATACAATTTTTTTGCCTTTTCTTTGTCCTGAAAAAGAGGCCGTGTTGTACTGTCGCCTATTCTGTCGCAAATAACATCAAACGAGGCATCGAGAAAAACAACCTTTGAGCCTTCCTTGATTGCGTCAACATTACGCTTAAAAGTCATTGCTCCGCCGCCGGTTGAAACCACAACGCCGTTCATCTCGGCAACCTTTTTGCACATTTCATATTCCAAATCACGAAAATAATCCTCGCCGTGTGCGGCAAAAATCGCTTTGATGGCAACACCCTGTTCTTCTTCGATAAGTTCATCGGTGTCAACAAACTTTACACCCAAAATTTTTGCAAGTTCTTTGCCCACAACGGTTTTGCCGCTGCCCATAAATCCGCACAGAACAATATTATTCATTCTTTTCAAGCTCCTTTTTGGTAATATCGATTACCTTTTGAATATCGTCGTTTGAAAACTGAAAACCGTTCCAAATTTCCTGTGCCACGGCAGCCTGCCATACAAGCATTGAAAGACCGCCGGAATACTTAATTCCCGCTTCTTTTGCATATTTAAGGAACACGGTTTCTTCCGGATTATAAATAACATCAAAAGCCGCCTTAGATGTTGTTATCACTTCTTTTTCCACAGGGCAGGCATCAACATTCGGATACATTCCGACAGGTGTGCCGTTGATTACCAAATCATATCCGCCCTTTGCCTCACCTAAAAGAATAATTTTACAATCCTTGCCGAGTTTTTCGTTAATTTCCTTTTTGATTTCGTTTGCCGCAGGAATATCTGCTTCTCTGACAGCTATGGTCAAATCGGCCTCTGCCAAAATTGCCTCAAACGCAATCATACGGGCAACGCCGCCGCTTCCGAGAAGAAGAACATTGCCGCCGAGTTCAATATCAGCCATTTGAAGTGCGGACAAAAATCCGGCACAATCGGTGTTGTGACCTACAATTTTATCTTCTCTGACATCAACTGTATTAACCGCACCGAAAAGCTCTGCCCTCGGTGAAAGCTCGTCCAAATATTTGATAATTTCGATTTTGTGCGGAATTGTAACATTAAATCCACGCAAAGCGCTCAATGTTTTTCTGAAAGTATCGCCGAGTTCCTCAGGCGGAGTTTCGACCATCAAATAAGTTGCTTCCAAACCGCAAAGTTCAAAAAGAGCATTGTGAATAACTTGGCTCATTGAATGACCCAAAGGGTAACCCGTAAGTCCGTAGATATATCTCCTTGGCTTCACCACTCGCATATTTATCCCTCCGAATATTTTTAAGATAATGTTTATAATAAAATTATTGACAAATCAGTAAAAAGTTACTAATATGATAATAACATATTACATTAAATATAACAACTAATTTTTTAAGGAGCATATTTTTATGATTTTTGAAGAAGTAAAAGATATATTGGCAGAAAATCTTGATTTGGACCCAAACACTATTGAAATGACCTCTGACCTTGCCTCGGACCTCGGTGCGGACTCACTTGACGCCATTGACATTGTTATGAGCCTTGAGGACCAATACGGCATTGAAGTTCCCGACAGTGCAATAGAAAATATGAAAACCGTTGAGGACATTGTTAACTTTATTGAAAATTCAACCACAGAAGAATAAACTGTACAAATATTACAATTTATACAACAGGCAGGAGTCTGCCTGTTTTTATTTTGTTAAAATCACCAAAGAAATGTCGAAATTTTCGTTAGTTTAGTTCGTTGACACCGCACACTTTTAATAGTATTATTATTATATATGTATAACAATAATAATGCTGTAAAAGGGGTTTAATATGGCAGAAAAATTTGTTATGGCACTCGACCAGGGAACAACAAGTTCCCGTGCCATTATATTTAATAAGAAGGGCGAAATTGTCGCCAAAAATCAAAACGAATTTACGCAGTTCTATCCGCAAAACGGATGGGTTGAGCATGATCCGCACGAAATACTTTTTTCTGTTGTAAGTTCTATGATAGGTGCTATGCGTGAGGGCACGGTTGACCCTAAGGACATAGCGGGTATCGGTATTACAAACCAAAGAGAAACAACAATTCTTTGGGATAAGGAAACGGGCACACCGCTTTACAACGCCATTGTTTGGCAATGCAGAAGAACCGCCGATTACTGCGAAGAGCTGAAATCTCAGGGCCTTTCGGACTACATCAAGAGCACAACCGGTCTTTTGATTGACGCATACTTCAGCGCAACAAAAATCAAATGGATTTTGGACAATGTTGAAGGTGCAAGAGAAAAAGCCGAGCGAGGTGAAGTTCTTTTCGGAACTATCGACACATGGCTTATTTGGAATTTGACAAACGGCAAGGCTCATGTAACCGACTATTCAAACGCATGCAGAACCATGCTGTTTGACATTGACAAACTTTGCTGGGACGAATATCTTTGCGAAAAGCTTGATATTCCTATGAATATTTTGCCTGAGGTTAAACCGTCAAGTTGCGTTTACGGTCACCTTGCAAAAATCATCGGTATCGAAGAACTTGAAGGAATTCCGATTGCCGGTGCCATAGGCGACCAGCCGGGTGCACTTTTCGGTCAGGGTTGCTTTGAAGTCGGTCAGGCAAAGAACACATACGGCACAGGTTGTTTCCTGCTTATGAACACGGGTGAAAAGCGAATCGAAAGCCGTTCAAATCTTCTCACAGGCATTGCTTGGGGACTTGACGGCAAGGTTACATACGACCTTGAGGGTTCGGCATTCAATGCAGGTTCGGTCATCAAATGGCTTCGTGACGAGCTTGAACTCATCGGTTCTGCCGCAGAATGCGACAAGCTTGCCGCACAGGTTGAGGACAGCAACGGACTGTACCTTGTGCCTGCATTTACAGGCTTGGGTGCTCCTTATTGGGATATGTACGCAAGGGGCATTATGGTAGGGCTTACACGCTCCATCAACAAAAAACATGTTTGCCGTGCGGTGCTTGAAAGCATAACATACCAAATGACAGACTTGCTTGAAGCAATGATGAACGACAGCGACATTAGGTTGAAAGATTTGCGTGTTGACGGCGGTGCAAGTGTGTCCGACATTATGATGCAAATTCAGGCAAATATGACCGGTTGCAATGTTAACCGCCCTAAAAACAGAGAAGCAACGGCACTCGGTGCGGCATACCTTGCAGGTCTTGCAACGGGCGTGTGGAAAGATACCGCAGAAATTGAAGCCAATCGCCAGGTAGACAAAATTTTTATTCCGTCTATGCCTGAAGAAAAGCGTAACAAACAATATTCCGACTGGAAGCGTGCGGTTGAACGCAGCCGAAATTGGGAAAGATAATAAAAGTATAAAATTTTTACTTATGTAAAAAATAATATAAATCAAAGGAGATTAATTAATTATGGGAAAAGTTGTATGTCCGTGGAACTTAATCACCGACTTTGTAACCGACGCATTTGTTGGCTACGGTGTTCCGAGAGAGGATGCGGAAATCTGCACCGATGTACTTTTGGAATCGGACAAAAGAGGTATTGAAAGCCACGGCTGTAACAGATTTAAACCTATTTATATTGACAGAATCGTTGCAGGTATTCAAAACCCTGTTACAAATTTTGAAGTTGTAAAAGAAACACCTTGCACTGCAGTTGTAGACGGCCATGACGGTATGGGTCAGGTTATCGGCTACAAGGCAATGCAAATGGCTATCGACAAGGCAAAGGAATTTGGTCTTGGTATGGTTGCAGTTCGTAATTCCTGCCACTACGGTATCGCAGGTTACTATGCAACTCAGGCAACAGAGCAGGGTTGCATCGGTTTTACCGGTACAAATGCAAGACCGTCCGTTGCTCCGACCTTCGGCGTTGAGGGTATGTTCGGTACAAACCCACTCACCATGGGTATTCCGTCTGATGAAGATTTTGACTTTGTACTTGACTGTGCAACATCAATCACTCAAAACGGTAAGATTGAATATTACGCAAGAATCGGCGAGCCTGTTCATCCGGGCACAATCATCGGTCTTGACGGCGATCCTGTTGAGGGCGACGCAGGCGAAGCATTAAAGAGAATTCGTCAGGGCACGGCGGCTCTTACCGCACTCGGCGGTATCGGCGAAGCACTCGGCGGATACAAGGGCTACGGCTACGCTATGATTATTGAGCTTCTCTCCGCTGTTCTTCAAGACGGTAACTACGGCAAAGCTCTTGACGGTAAGGACGAAAACGGAAATCTTGTTCCTTATCATCTCGGTCACTTCTTCCTTGCTATTGACACATCAAAGTTCACAGGCGAAGAAGCCACAAGAAAGAAAACGGGTGAAATTCTCCGTGAAGTAAGAGCATCAAAAAAGGCTCCGGGTCAGGAAAGAATTTACACAGCCGGCGAAAAAGAATACCTTGTTTGGAAAGAAAGAGAAAACAGCGGTGTTCCTATCAATGAGGCTGTACAAAAGGAAATCAACGAAGTCAGAGATAAACTCGGTCTTTCCTACACCTTCCCTTGGGAAGATAATTATGTTCCTTATGAAAAGGAAGAAAAAATTACTTCTCACATCGAAAGAAAAAAGTAATTAATATTCATTAAAACCATATAAAACTTAGGGGCGGGATGCCCTCGGGCTTCTGTCCGAGAGCGACCTGCCCCCTTTTTGTGATTATTTTCACAATTCGTCACACAATAAATAATAAAAAGAAAGGACTGTGTTATAAAATGAACATAAGAGAGGAATCGCTCAAAAAGCACTATGAATGGAACGGCAAAATTGAGGTTGTTGCCAAAGCAAAGGTAAACGACAGCAAATCTCTTTCACTTGCATACACACCGGGTGTTGCTGAGCCTTGCCTTGAAATACAAAAGGATTACAACAAAAGCTATGAACTTACAAGAAGAAACAATCTTGTAGCAGTTATCACAGACGGTTCGGCTGTTCTCGGCCTTGGTGACATCGGACCTGAGGCGGGTATGCCTGTTATGGAGGGCAAATGCGTGCTGTTTAAAGAGTTTGGTGATGTTGACGCATTCCCTCTTTGCGTAAGAACAAAGGATGTTGATGAGTTTGTACAAACCGTTTACAACATTTCGGGTTCGTTCGGTGGAATTAATCTTGAAGACATTTCGGCTCCTCGCTGCTTTGAAATTGAAGAAAAGCTCAAAAAAATGTGCGACATTCCTATTTTTCACGATGACCAGCACGGTACGGCGGTTGTTGTATCTGCGGCACTTATCAACGCAACAAAGATTATCGGCAAGGATTTGAGCGAATGCAAGGCTGTTATCAACGGTTCGGGTGCGGCAGGCACCGCAATTGCAAAACTCCTTATGACACTCGGTTTGAAGGATGTTATCCTTTGTGACAGAACAGGTGCCATCTATGAGGGCAGAGAAAAGCTCAATCCGTCAAAAGCTGAAATCGCAAAGGTTACAAACCGTGGAATGGTTAAAGGCGGACTCAAGGACGCTATTGTCGGCACAGATATTTTCATCGGTGTTTCTGCTCCGGGCGTTCTTACCGAAGATATGATTAAAACAATGCACAAAGACCCTATTGTACTTGCAATGGCTAACCCTACACCTGAGATTATGCCGGACGAAGCAAAGGCGGCAGGTGCAAAAATCGTCGGCACAGGCCGTTCGGACTTCCCTAACCAAATCAACAATGTTGTTGCATTTCCGGGCATTTTCAGAGGTGCACTTGATGTAAGAGCGTCTGCTATCACAGAGAATATGAAAATCGCAGCAGCTTACGCTATTGCTTCTCTTGTTGATGACGATAAGCTCAACGAGGACTACATTCTTCCGTACGCATTTGACGAAAGAATCAAAGACACGGTTGCAAACGCAGTTGCCGAAGCAGCTCGCAAAGACGGCGTAGCAAGAATTTAACTTTACCACAAAATATAAAACTCAAAGTGAAGGGCTCATCCTCCGCTTTGAGTTTTTGTTTTATATTCTTTTACCAGCTTCCGCCTCCGCCTCCGCCGAAGCCTCCGCCTGAAAATCCTCCGCCTCCGCTGAAGCCTCCGCCTCCGCTATACGAACTGCCGTTATGCTCTGATGGTTTTGGAGTTACAATTGTGTCGCCCATTTGCGGCACACTGCTACGCATAAAGTTTGCCATCCAAATGTAGGTGTACGGGTTACTGCCGTAGTACCAACGAGGTGGGTCCATAGCTATCTTTTCAAATTTTCGTATCCACTTTGACGACACGCCCAAAACATAGGCATACGGCAAAATGTCGTAAAAATAACTCGGGTTTTCCTCAACAAGTGCTTCAAGTCTTTCCTTTTCGGCAGTTTCCAAAAAGGTTTTAAAACTCTTGACCTTGCAAAGGTTTTCATATCCCTCATCACTTCTTTTTCGCACAAAGAACGAAAGCAAGAAGCTAATCACTGCAAGCACAAAACCTATGCGTAAAGCTGTCGCCGTGGTTTTTGGAACGAATGTAAATGTAGAAATACAGCACGACAAAGCAAACGAGCCTACGGAAATTACCCAGCACAAAACACGAAGCAACTGCGACTTTGAATCGAATGCCTTTGCTTGATTTACTCTGACAACATACCTGTTTGCAATCTTTTCGGCTGTACCTGCCATACGATATTGCAACTCTTTAACATAAGTACCTTTAAGCTTACCTTTTTTGAACAACGAGTTGAACAACTGCCTTTTATCCTCATCATCGCCGTCATAATCGCGAAGCCTGTGGATATAGGTTTCCTTATCCTCATTAATTTCAATAAAGCCCTCGTTTGCAAGTTCAATGAGAATTGCAACAATTTCCTTTTTCTCAACTTTTCCGTTGTACCAATAAGAAACTTCAAGGCTGTTCATACCCTCCGGCGGATAAAATTCCACGGTTTCGATAACCTTTTTATCCTTGCCAAACTTCAACCAAATGATGAGAACAACGGCAAATGCAATCGCAGGAAGCCCAATCATAAACGCATCGAGCATTTTTTCGTGAGCATAATCAAAGGTGAAATATCCCTCGTCAAGTTCTGTCCTGACGGTGAGTGCTTCGTGTTCTCCCAACGGTGCGGTTGTGTGGCCGGTAATCACTTTTCCGTCAACCTTGAAGTCAACAATATCCGTGCCGACATTTCCGTATCTGCCTGTTGAAAAGCCGAGTTTGGAACTGTCAAACTCCTTTGGCATAGTAACGGTAAAATTGCACTTGTCAATAACAGTATCCCAACCGTCACCGATGATGTTGAAATAAAATTCGTCGGCATCGGTCACATAATCAGGACCGACATAATAATCATATGAGATGGTATAGGATTTTTCGCCGATTACAGTTTCGTCCTCGTCACCGATTTGCATAACAAAATTGTCGTTTTGTATGGAATTACTCGTTTTGTCACTGCATTTTGCGTGCCTGATTTTCACCTTGACATCGCTTGAACTTTCGTCTGCTCTGTACACAGTAAAGCGAACGGGAATATAGCGATAAATTCCGTGCCTGTATTCATTAAAAAAGCAATCGATATTTTCCGTAATATGATAGCTGTTATCTTCGTTTACGGTAATATTTACATCATAATTCTTGATGTAGTACGGATAAGTTGAATAATCTTCTGCGAGTGCTGTTACGCTTGAGCCAAGAGAAAGCACAAGGCACAGCACAAACAAAAATACATATTTGACCTTTTTCATCAGAATTCAACCTTTACAGCCTCTCTTTGAGCAGAATCCTCCACTGCAAACATTTCTCTTTTTTCAAAACGGAACATAGACGCAACAATGCTTGACGGGAACATCTCAACAGTATTGTTGTACTGCTTTACGACAGCGTTGTAGAACTTTCTTGCGTTTGAAATATCCTCTTCTGTCTTTTTGAGTTGAGCATTGAGATCCATAAAATTTTGATTTGCTTTAAGTTCCGGATATTGCTCCGCAACAACATTGAGGCTCTTTATAGCTGTGTTAAGTTCCGCATTTGCCTCGAGCTTTTGCTGTGAGTTCATTGATGAATAGCCGTTGTTTCTTGCAGAAATAACCTTTTCAAGTGTTTCTGCCTCGTGCTTTGCGTAACCCTTAACGGACGCAACAATGTTTGGAATTAAATCCCATCTCTTTTTGAGATAAACATCCATTGTTGAAAATGCTTCCTCAACGCTGTTCTTTGACTTTACAAGCTTGTTATAAGTTGCACCGATGTACACTCCGACAAGCACAATCAAAGCAACAACAACAATCAAAACAACAGTTCCTGTGTTCATAATAAATTACCTCCGTTTATTCATATTTTTATCTTTAATTTTAATATAGCACATTAATGAAAAATTAACAAGAAAAAAGGACATATTCGTTTAAGAATACATCCTTTAAAATTATTTTCTTTTGCCCAATGCTATAGCTCTTGCCGAGTTTGCAACCGCAAGCAGGCACACGCCGATGTCGCCGAAAATCGCAAACCACATCGGAATACTCTTTGCAAGCACAACATCAAGAATTAAAATTACAAGCTTTACGGCAACGGAAAAATAAATGTTTTCCATTGCAATAGTGTGAATTTTCTTTGCAACAGCCTTAACATCGTCTATAGCGGTGTCGGAATAATCAATCATAACCATATCGGCAAGATTGACCGCATCACCTGTGCAATCCTCACCGACTGCAACGGCTATATCAGCCACCTCAAGCATGGTCAAATCACCGTGACCCTTGCCGAGATAAATAACCTTGTGACCGTTATTTTGAAGAACTTTAATATCATCAATGCTCTTATCTTCTTTGTAAGTAATAATTGTATCACAAGCATTGATTTCATCCATAGTGGAAGTGTTTTTTACAAAAACATTATCCTTTGAGCAAGCACCGATACCGGCACTGTAGCAAAGCGGAACGGAAATAACAATGGCACAAGGACAACCTACAACAAGTGCGGCAAGACCTCTGTGAAGCCATTCGTGCCATTCTGCCTTTAAGAAAATCGGAGGAATAACAACAACGGCAATGGCTATAATACAAATTGCCGGAGTGTAAATTCTCGCAAATTTTGTAATCATCTGCTCCGTGTGGCTTTCCTCGTTGTCATAATGACGAGGAAGAGTGTAAGTTTTATGCTTTTGAGCAAAGATTTTATCAATTGATTTTCTGCTCTTTGAAACTGCAAGACCTTGAATAAACTCTCCCACTGTAAACAAAAGCACAACCGCTACGCCCTCGGTATATTCCTTTATAGCAAATGCACCGATGCTTGCAAAACTCATAAGGAAGTTTTCATCAAAAAATCTGCCGTGGATAACACTGTCTGCCGCATCCCTTACAATGTCAAATCCTACCATAAGATATGAAATAAGGTAGCAAACAAGATATACATAACTCGGCAATTCGGTAAATTCGCTGATTATATACCCTGCTGCAAAAAATACAGCACTTATAATAATTTTTGTAAGCGTTTCTTTTTTATGTTCATTAAAATGATCCTCGCCGCAACAACCACAACCGTGATTATCGGGTGTATGATTGTCGCAACAATTTTCATAATTATGCTCGTGATGGGAAGCGTGATTATGTTCACTCATTTATAACACCTCTTTTAAAACAGGGTAATTATATCACAAGAGTATATGCAAAGCAAGAGTTTTTAACCATTTTCACCAAAAGAGTCTTTGTAATTTGTTAAAATTATACAAAAACGCACATTCAATTTACGAATGTGCGTCAGCGTTTCGAAAAAGTGTTTTCGACACGCTGTAGGCTGTTGAAAAAGTTTCTGAATTTCGTTTTCTTGTGAAGGAAGATGTACGATGGTACCTCGACTGAGCAAAAAACGAAAAACGCCAAAAATGCTGTAAGTTCGATACTTACAGCATTTTTCAACCCCTCCGTCAACACTTCGTGTTGCCACCTACCCTTATAAACAAGAGGAGGCATAATTCGGTTAATTATATTTGGCGTGGTTCAGGAGCTTTATCGACAGTCTAAACGCACATTCAATTTACGAATGTGCGTATTAATATATTACATTTTTTTAAGCTGTTCTTCATCAAATGTAGAAAGGAATTCGTCATAACTTCCCTTTCTGTCGATGTAGGTGTTGCCCGAAATCTCAATAATTCTGTCTGCCACGGTTTCTACAAACTGATGGTCGTGAGAAGTGAAGAGCACAGTTTCGGGATAACGGATAAGACCGTTGTTGAGTGCGGCGATGGATTCAAGGTCGAGGTGGTTGGTAGGTTCATCAAAAATGAGAACATTTGCACCCGAAAGCATCATCTTGCAAAGCATACATCTAACTCTTTCACCACCGGACAAAACATTTGCCTTTTTGAGTGCTTCGTCGCCCGAGAACAACATTCTGCCGAGCCAGCCTCTTATATCAGCCTCAAGCTGTTCTTCGGTGTACTGTCTGAGCCAGTCAACAAGAGTGAGGTCAACGCCGTCAAAATAACTACTGTTGTCACTTGGGAAATAGCTTTGAGAAGTTGTAACACCCCACTTGAACGAGCCTTCGTCAGGTTCAAGTTCACCCATAATGATTTTGAAAAGTGTTGTCTTTGCCACAACATCGGAGCCGACAAAAGCAACCTTTTCTCTCGGGTGGATAACAAAACTGATGTCATCAAGCACCTTGCGGTCGCCGATTGTCTTTGTCAAATGGTCAACACGGAGCAAATCGTTGCCGCATTCTCTGTCAGGCTTAAAGTCTACATACGGGAAGCGACGGGATGATACAGGCATTTCAATCATTTCAAGAGCATCAAGCTGTTTCTTACGGGATGTTGCCTGCTTTGACTTTGCCGCATTTGCGGAGAAACGGTTGATAAAGTCCTGAAGTTCTTTAATCTTTTGCTCATTCTTCTTGTTTTGGTCTCTTGCCTGACGCTGACGCATCTGGGTATATTCGTACCAGAAATCGTAGTTACCTGTGTAAAGAGTAATTTTGCCGTAGTCAACATCACAAATATGAGTACAAACCTTATTTAAGAAGTGACGGTCGTGCGATACAACAATAACGGTGTTTTCAAAATCCAAAAGGAAGTTTTCAAGCCAGCTGATGGCGGTCAAATCAAGGTGGTTTGTAGGCTCGTCAAGAAGAAGAATATCCGGATTGCCGAAAAGAGCCTGTGCAAGAAGCACCTTAACCTTCATATCGGACGGAAGTTCCGCCATTTTGAGATAATGGAATTCATCCGGAACGCCCAATTTGTTGAGCATAAATTCGGCATCACTCTCTGCGTTCCAACCGTCAAGGTCGGCAAATTCTGCTTCAAGTTCGCCCGCTTTTACGCCGTCTTCCTCGGAGAAATCCTCTTTTGCATAAAGAGCGTCCTTTTCCTCCATAATCTCAATAAGTCGAGGATTGCCCATAAGCACGGTGCGAACAACCTCATAATCGTCATATGCAAAGTGGTCCTGCTTCAAAACGGAAAGACGCTCGCCCGGAGTGATGTGAATTTCACCCTTTGACGGTTCAAGGTCACCGCTGAGAACCTTTAAAAATGTTGATTTGCCTGCACCGTTTGCACCGATAATACCATAGCAGTTGCCCGGTGTAAATGCGACATTTACTCTTTCAAACAAAGAGCGGCCGCCAAACTGAACGGAAACATCATTTGCGGAAATCATATTTATACCTCACCTTTCTAATATCTAAAATCCACAATATTCTATCACAACGGCGAATATATTTCAACCTATTTTTGTGTGTTCCCCTATTGCGACATATTTTTTGTATACTATGCCATATAATGCAGAGGAAATAACAACAAAAAGAGGCAAAAATGGAAGTTAAAATCAAGGAAAAGATAGAGGAGAATGTAAAAAGTGAAGTGTTAAAAAAAGCGGGAATATTTGCCGCATATTTTTTTGCGGGGTTGATAATCTCGCTCGGCTCGGCAATCGGAGGAATAAAGCCGTTTGGCGTTGCACTCACAGCCGCAGGCAGAAAAAAAGGATACCTATTCTCTGCCGCAGGTGCAATAATAGGCTATTTACTGTTAGGCTTCAACGCACAAAACATAAGATATATGTGTGCCGTTTTGCTTGCAACACTCGGTGCGTTTTTAATTGACATGTGCGACTTATATCACAAACCGCTTTTTCCAATCGCAACAGGCACGGCGGCAATTTTGTCAACGGGAATATTTGTAAACATCAAACTTGCGGCAGAAGCACAGGCGTATTTTTTACTGCTTGCCGAAACAATGCTGACTGCCGGAGTAACCTACTGCTACTACAAAAGCATAAACGCAAATTTTAAACAAATGCGATTTAAAGCACTGCCGATAACGGAGCTTACCTGCATTTTGATATCAATATCAACGCTGTTTTTAACCCTCGGCAACATATCGCTGTGGAAGTTTCACCCGATAAGGATTGTCGCAATATCACTTATATTGATAACACTTCACTACGCAGGAGAACGGCAGGGACTTATTTTGTCGCTGATACTCGGCTTTGTGCTCGGTGTTTACGACAAGGACATTTTGTTTTTGTGCGGTGCTTTCGGTTTTTCCGCACTGACGGCAAGCCTGTTTTCAAAAGCTTCGATATTTGCAACGGGCGGAGCGTTTTTTGCTTCAATTACTTTTTTCTCCATAGCTTCGGGGGACGATGCGGGGCTGTCGCTGTTTCTTGACGGACTTGTGGGCACGCTGTTCTTTATACTTTTGCCAACGGGATTAACAGACAAAATCGAGGACTTTTTTGACATCGGAACCGACCTGCCGCCCGACGGCACGCTCAGGCAAAATTTGGTATTAAAGTTAAGGTTTGCATCAAATGCTATGGCGGCAATATCCGACAGCGTTGACGAAGTTCGTGAGCGAATAAACGATGTAACACGCAGGCAAAACGAGGCTTTGCGTGGCACGATGAGCAACGAAGAATACATCACAAAGGAGATAATTCTTGAAAAGACAAATCAAATCAGAATGGTTGCGTCCGACCAATTCATATCAATATCGGGAATGTTGAACGACTTGGCAAAAGAATTTGACGAGGCGGAAATATTTGACGGCAACGCAAGCAACAAAATACGGCGACTGCTCGGCGAGTACGAAATCTATCCAACAAACATTTCTGCAATAGTTGACAAATACGGACGGATGAGGGTGGAAATTCTGCTTTCGTCATCAAACGCAAACCTGACAAATGTCGAACTTAAAAACGAAATAGGCAAAATCTGCAACAGATATTTTGACATGGGCAGAATAACGAATTTTAAAACGGAAACCATGCTTTCGTTCTCGGAAAAACCGAACTATTCGCTTGAAGTCGGCTTTGCACAATACAGTGCAGAGGGCGAACTGTGCGGCGACACGGTAAAAATCATCAACGACAGCAAAGGACACTCCATACTTATTATAAGTGACGGAATGGGCAAAGGCTCCCGTGCGGCACTTGACGGTGCAATGGGTGCCGGGTTGCTGTCAAAGCTCATCAATTCGGGCTTCGGCTTTGACTCGGCACTTAAAATAGTCAACTCTGCCCTGCTTGTCAAATCCAACGACGAGAGCCTTGCAACGCTTGACATTGCAAACATCGATTTGTTTACGGGCAAATGCGAACTGTTCAAAGCGGGTGCACCGGCAAGCTACATCATCAGAGACGGCAGGCTGACAAAATGCGAGTTGACCTCTATGCCGGCAGGAATTTTGCGAGGCATAGAATTTGCAAAACGCACGGCGGTTTTGAGCCTCGGCGACAGCATAATTTTGATGAGTGACGGCATAACCGACCTCGGTGAGCGTTGGTTGAAGGACACAATATCGGGTATGCCGCAAGACGTGCAAGAGGGTGCAGACTACATTTTGGGCTGTGCAAAAGAGGAAATGAAAAACAAAAAGGCAGACGATATGAGTATAATTTTTGCAAGATTGGAGCGAAACTGAATGACAGATAATTTGGGAATAGGAAGTTTATACGAAATTGATATCAGCGAAATTGCACAAACCATAAAGAGATTTTTAGGTGAAGTTATACAAAAAGAAAAGCTCACTTTACCTACTTTAAAAATGAGCAAGCGAGCAATAAAAAGCCTGTCGGAAATAATACTTACAGGCTCGGGGCAATCCTTTTATGCCGCACAGGCAATGGCACACAACTTGGAACTTCTCACGGATTTGCCGACATACGCAATTCCGTCGGCTCTTCTGAAAAGCACAAGGGGCGTGCTGTACCGTGATGCACTTGTAATCGCCGTTTCGCAAAGCGGCGAAAATACCGACACCATAGCGGCGGTGAAGCGTGCAATGAACAACAACACAAAGATAACGGCAGTGACGGCAAAAGATTCCACCCTTTCAAAAATGTGCAAAAGCAAGTTGTATCTTGCCGACTGCGACACAAGCCTGTGCACTTTTCAAAACGAATACCTTGCACTTGCAATCCTCGGAATTCACCTCGGAAGTACGCTCGGCTGTATGACAAAAATCAATATGAGCGTTGCACTTAAACTCGGTCAAATGCTCCCCGGCAAGCTGTCGTTTACTCCTAACAGTCAAAAAGAACTGCAAAGCGTTGGCGAATACATCGGCAAATTTGACAACATAGTCCTATGCGGTTACTCAACCGACGAAGCACTTGCAAAATCCCTTGCCGAAAAATTCAGACTGATTGCAAACATCCCTGCATTTTCTATGCCGATATACGATGTTGCGGCAAGCTGTTTGGATTTAAAAAACACGCTGATTATCCCGATAATCGGCAACAATGCAAGTTTGGGAATTGTAATGCCGTACATTGACGAAATCAAAAGTGCGTGCAAAGAAACGATAATTTTCACCACCAAAGGCATTGCACAGGAAGCGGAAATAGCCGACGGCACGGTAACGGTTGACGACAGCATACCGCTGTTTAACCCGATAACCCTTGCAACGGTTATCCAGCAAACCCTGCTTGAAGTGAACACCCTTTCAATATCCGACACCGACCAATCGGCGTAAAAAATAAGGCGAC
Source organism: uncultured Eubacterium sp. (assembly GCF_934561735.1). Lineage (GTDB taxonomy): Bacteria > Bacillota > Clostridia > Oscillospirales > Acutalibacteraceae > Eubacterium_R. The sequence goes on along the minus strand of NZ_CAKTGT010000001.1, from coordinate 388,344 downwards.
CGCAGGTCGCCCCTACGGTTGAACCGAATTTCGTAGGGGCGAACTGTGTTCGCCTTTTAATTTATCATTTAATATTATACAATTTTTTGGCATTTTGGTAGGTTTGGTCAAGGACTTCCTGTGCCGACATTCCGAGCACTTCGCCTATGCGTTCGGCAATGAACGGAATATATGACGAATCGTTGCGTTTGCCTCTGTGCGGTTCGGGTGCAAGATAAGGACAATCCGTTTCAAGCACCAGGCGGTCAAGCGGAATTTCTTTGACAACTTCAAGGCTTTTGCGTGCATTTTTGAAAGTTGCAACGCCGTTCAAGCCGATGTACATACCCAACTTGATAATCTCCCTTGCCATCTCTTTTGAGCCTGAAAAGCAATGCAAAACGCCCTTCGGCTTGGTTGTTTTGAGAATATCGAGAGTGTCGCCGTGTGCCTCTCTGTCGTGTACAATCACAGGCAAATCGTTGTTCTTGGCAATTTCAATCTGTGCCTCAAAAAAAGCCTTTTGTTTTTCTTTTGTCGATTCCATCCAATGATAATCAAGTCCGATTTCGCCGACGGCAACGCACTTTTCATCACTCAAATATTCATCAAGGAGGCTCAAATCGTCAATGCCGTACTCCTCCAAATTTTCGGGATGAAAGCCTGCCGCAAAGTAAAAATCATCAAATTTATGTGCCAAATCACGGTTTGCCGCCGTTGACGGAATATCACATCCACAACTGACTGCACCGACAACGCCCTTGTCCTTGAGCGACAAAATCAGTTCTTCCCTGTCGCTGTCAAACGCTTCGTCGTCATAGTGCGAATGTGTGTCAAAAATATTTGTATAAATCAAAGAATGTTCTCCTCAATCCAATGTTCCAAATCGTTATAAACCTCGTCTTTATTAAGCTCGTTAAGAATCTCGTGGCGAGCATCATGATAAAGTTTGAGGGTTACATTTTTATGGTCGGTTTCAAGCAATTTTCTGTAAACCTCGGTTACGCCCTTGCCGTAATTTCCGACAGGGTCCATATCACCCGACATCAAAAGAACCGGCTTATCCTTTGCAACATTGTTGAACCATCTGTCCTCATTGCACTGAATGGTGAGCTGACTCAAATCCATAAAGCCTGCAACGGTAAAGAGAAATCCGCAAAGCGGGTCGGCAACATATTCGTCAACCTCTTTTGTATCTCTCATACCCCAATCGTAGTGAGTTCTGTGCTCAAACGGCTTATCGTAAGGACCGAGCGAAATATCATTGAGAAACTTGCTGTGATGCTTTTTGCCCTTGAGTGCGGCAACAACCTTCATAATAGGAATACCCGCTTTTGCAATAGGCGTAGGTCCTGCCGTACCGATAAACACGGCACCGTCAAAATCGTTACCGTACTCGTTGATATAGCACCGCATAATAAGCGAACCCATAGAGTGACCGGCAATGATAAATTTCTTGTTCGGATACTCTTTTTTTGCAATATCGGTGAGTGCTTTTGCGTCGGCAAGAATGTTTTTGTAGCCGTCCTTATCACCGAAATAACCGAGCAATTCTTTATCCTCGTTCGACTGACCATGGCCGAGCATATCGTTGATGAAAATTGCATAGCCTCTGTCGGTAAAAGCAGAAATAAAATTGCGATACCTGTTTGTGTGCTCCGCCATACCGTGGTGCATTTGAATAACGGCTTTAACCTCGCCCTCGGGTGCAAACTGCCAAGCCTTGATGTCACAAATGCCCGAAGCACTTTTATAAGTGTACTCTTTCTTTATCATAATAAAACCCCTTTTAGATAATAAAAATTAAGTATGTAATATTAAATTTTTATTCGTAGGGGAGGATATTATCCTCCCGAAAATTCAAATTATGCAACAGGCAGATAATATCCGCCCCTGCAATTATTCTTTCAAATCAGATGTGCAATGCGGACATCTTGTTGCCTCAATATCAATTTCGCTCTTGCAATAAGGGCAAATCTTTGTTGTAGGTGCGGCGGCTGTTTCTTCCTCATCTTTGGTTGCAAGTTTATGTGCGGTTTCAGAAATCTTGTTGACCGATTTTACAATCAAAAATACAACAAGTGCCATAATTAGGAAATTGATAACGGCAGAAATAAACGCACCGTAATCAAGATAATTTTCAGTGCCGAAAAGGCGAATTTTACCTTGAACCTCGGCACCGCCGATACAGTTGAGAAGCGGCTGAATAATGTTATCCGTAAGTCCCGACACGACCGAACCGAACGCACCGCCGATAATAACACCGACAGCCATATCAAGCACATTACCCTTAGAAATAAACGCTTTGAATTCTTCTAAAAACTTCTTCATTGCTATTCTCCTTTTCACATCTTTTATAACAACATATTAACATATTGTTCAGTCAAAATCAACCACACCGGTAAAATCAAAATCGGGAATAAACTCGTCGCTTGCGGCCTCAAGTTCCTGAACAAAAATTTTATCAAGCCCCAAATCAAAAATATGATTAACCACCTTGTCATACTCTCTTTGGGTGAGCGGTCGATTAATTTCCTTATAATCCGACAAATCACCGCACGGCACATACTGAGCCATAACGGATATGTAAGTATCGTCAAAATTTTTTGCCAAATAATCAAGTGCTTCAACAGAAGCGTTGGTGTTTGACGGCAGCACCAAATGACGGATAATCATACCCTTTTGCATAATGCCCCTGTCATCAAAAACATCGCTTTTGACCTGTCGTTTCATCTCGGTCAAAGCCGCCTCGGCAACCTGCGGATAATTCTCCGCCTTGCTGTATTTTTTAGCTTTGTCGGGTCTTATGTACTTAAAATCAGGCAAATAAACATCTACTATTCCGTCAAAAAGCCTGAGCGTTTCAACGCTGTCATATCCCGAAGTGTTATAAACAATCGGAACGGGCGGCTTGTATTTTTCAAACACTCGCAAAAGCTGTGCCGAATAATGTGTTGGATTAACAAGGTTGATATTGTTTGCACCCTTATCAACAAGGCTTTTCATAATATCAATCAGCTTGTCATCGCTCACCTCAACGCCCTTGCAGTTATGGCTGATATCAAAATTTTGGCAAAAAACACAACCCAAATTACAACCGCTGAAAAAAATCGCACCCGAGCCGTTTTTTCCGCTGATACACGGTTCTTCCCAAAAATGGAGAGCGGCACGGGCAAGCTTAAACTTATCGGGACTTTTGCAATAGCCGAGCGTATTTTGACGGTCAACATTGCATTTTCTCGGGCACGCATTACAAATCATAGCAACGCCTTATAAATATCGTTTTTCTTAAACGAGGTGATTTTTGCAACCTCTTTTGCGGCGGCATTTGTGCTCATTCCGTCTACCATAAGCCGCTTTGCTTCCTCAACCGCCTTGTCAAACGATATTTCCTTTTCTTCAATTTTTTTGCCGTCAACTATAACAACAAATTCGCCCTTGGGTTTTTCTTCGTCAAACATTGTTGAAGCGGTTTTCAAATCGGTACGAACAACATTTTCGTACACCTTTGTAATTTCTTTTACAAGGGCAATATCACGCTCGCCGAAAACCTCGTACATATCCTTGAGCGTTTGCGTAAGTTTGTGCGGTGCTTCGTAAAAAACCATTGTGCGTTTTTCGTTTGCAAGTTCTTCAAGTTCTTCCCTGCGTTCCTTTTTGTTTGCCGACAAAAAGCCTTCAAATGTGAATTTTCTTGTATTCATACCCGATATTGCAAGTGCGGTTGCAAATGCCGTAGGTCCGGGTACGCTTTCAACATCAATATTGTTTTCGTGGCAAAGTTTTACCAAATCCTCGCCGGGGTCAGAGATTGCCGGCATACCCGCATCCGTGCAAATTGCACAGGTTTCGCCGTTTGCAAGTCGGGAGATAATCACATTCCCACGCTCATTTTTGTTGTGCTCAAAATAACTGACCATTTCTTTTTTTATGCCAAAATGATTAAGCAATTTAAGGGTTACTCGGGTATCCTCTGCGGCGATAAAATCCACGCTTTCGAGTGTTTCAACCGCTCTCGGCGAAAAGTCACCGAGGTTGCCTATCGGAGTACCCACAACATAAAGTTTTCCGCTCATTATCTGATTTTGTCCTCATATCCGTCGGCATAAGAGCCGTAAATTTCTATCATCTCGGGAGTGAATTTGCTCTCATCGTTTTTTATAATCAAAGTAGGTTCAACACGCAAAAACGGCTTTGCTCCTTTTTTGCCCTCTACCAAAAACAAAAACGGTTCTTCTCCCTGTTTATCAATAACAAAACGAAGCCTTTTCGGCTCGATTTTGTATTGACGCATTATTGCAAGTGCGTCCACCAATCTTTCGGGGCGGTGGCACATACAAAATCTGCCCATATATGTAAGCAAATACGAAGCCGCTTTAACAGCGTCCTCAATATTACAGCACACCTCGTGGCGTGCAATTCTTGCACTCTCGCCGAGTGATTCAATACCTGTGTTAACAGGCTTGTACGGCGGATTCATAGTAACAAGCGTAAAACATTCCGCCGAAAATTCCTCATTGATTTTTCTCAAATCGCAAAGATGCGGAGTAAGCCTGTCACCCAGATTATTATATTTTATCGAAGCATTAACCTGCTCAAAAGCATTTTGCTGAATGTCAAGACAATGCACGCCCGTTTGTTTTTCGTCACGCAACCACAAAAGCGGAATTATGCCGCACCCCGTACCCATATCAAGAGCTTTATCCTTATATTTAGGCTTTGCAAAATGTGACAAAAGCACCGCATCCGTGCCGAATGTGTGGTCACCGCTCACAGCAATTTTTATATTATCCGACAGTCTTTCATAATTATATTCCATAAAAATTATTATAATATATTTTAAGATTTATTACAAGCGTAATATAAAAACACTCCGTAAGTGTTGCCTTATTAATCGTAGGGGCGAACTGCGTTCGCCTCAGACTGAATACAAAACAGCTCCTCTTGTTATATTATCAAGAGGAGCCTTTTTGAATTTGATATTATAAATGTAAAACTCTGTCTTTGATTTCCTGCGTTCTGCCCTGATTCCAGAACTGAGTACCGATGTAGCCGCAAGTTCTTCTTGCAACATTCATCTTGTCCTGATCCTCATTGCCGCAGTTTGGACATCTCCAAATAAGTTTGCCGTGTTCATCCTCAACAATCTTAATTTCGCCGTCATAACCGCAACACTGACAATAGTCGCTCTTTGTGTTAAGCTCGGCATACATAATATTGTCGTAGATAAACTTCATTACCTGAATTACAGCCGGAATATTATCCTGCATATTAGGAACTTCGACATACGAGATTGCACCGCCCGGTGAAAGAGCCTGGAATTCACTCTCAAACTTGAGCTTTGTAAATGCGTCAATCTTTTCCGCAACATGAACATGGTAAGAATTTGTGATGTAATTCTTGTCTGTTACGCCCTTAATAATGCCGAATCTCTTTTGGAGGCATTTTGCAAATTTATAGGTTGTTGATTCAAGCGGAGTGCCGTAAATCGAAAAGTCAATATTTGTTTGCTTTTTCCATTTGTCGCAAGCCTCATTCATATGACGCATAACATGGAGTGCAAATTCCTTGCCGCCGTTTTCATCGGTGTGTGACTTACCCGTCATATACTTTGTACATTCATAAAGACCTGCATAGCCGAGAGAAATTGTTGAATATCCGTCATAAAGAAGTCTGTCGATAGGCTCGCCCTTGTCAAGTCGTGCAAGTGCACCGTGTTGCCACAAAATAGGAGCAGCATCCGAAAGTGTGCCCTTGAGTCTGTTGTGACGGCACATAAGTGCACGATAACAAAGTTCAAGACGCTCATCAAAGATTTCCCAAAACTTATTCATATCGCCGCCCGAAGTGCAGGCAACATCAACAAGGTTGATTGTAACAACGCCCTGATTAAATCTGCCGTAGTACTTCTTTTTGCCCTCAACATAGTTCTTTGCTCTTGCGATATTGCCAACTCCCGCTTCGGTAAATCTGTCAGGAGTGAGGAACGAACGGCAACCCATAGGAGTGTAAACATCCCCTTTGAGATTGAGCATAACTTTTTCGCTTACATAATCGGGCACCATACGCTTTGCCGTACATTTTGCGGCAAGCTCGGTAAGATAGTAAAACGGTGTATTTTCATTGATATTATCATTTTCCAAAACATAAATGAGTTTTGGGAACGCAGGAGTAATCCAAACGCCCTTTTCGTTCTTAACGCCCTTGATTCTTTGGCGGAGTGTTTCCTCAATAATAAGTGCAAGGTCTTTCTTTTCCTGCTCGTTCTTTGCTTCGTTAAGATACATAAACACGGTAACAAACGGAGCCTGACCGTTGGTTGTAAGGAGTGTTACAACCTGATACTGAATGGTCTGAACGCCTCTTGAAACCTCATCACGCAAACGCTTTTCGGTAATCTTAACAATCTTTTCTTCCGTAAGTTCACCGCCGAAATCATTTGCTTCTTCGATAACCTGTGCACGGATTTTTTCTCTGCTTATCTGCACAAACGGTGCAAGATGTGCAAGAGAAATTGACTGACCGCCGTACTGTGATGAAGCAACCTGTGCGATAATCTGTGTTGCGATATTGCAGGCTGTTGAAAAGCTGTGCGGTTTTTCAATCATTGTATCCGAAATAACTGTGCCGTTTTGGAGCATATCCTCCAAATTAACAAGGTCGCAGTTGTGCATATGCTGTGCAAAATAGTCTGCATCGTGGAAGTGAATAAGTCCGTTTTCGTGTGCTTCGACAATATCCTCAGGAAGAAGAATTCTCTTTGTAATATCCTTTGAAACCTCACCCGCCATATAGTCACGCTGAACGGAATTGACAGTTGGATTTTTATTTGAATTTTCCTGCTTAACTTCTTCGTTATTACATTCAATAAGGGACAAAATCTGATTATCGGTGGTGTTTGCCTTACGCACGAGAGAACGGGTGTAACGATATTTAACATAACGCTTTGCAACCTCAAACGCACCCTGTGCCATAATTTGGTCTTCTACAATATCCTGTATTTCCTCTACCGAAAGAGCACGGTTTGCCTTGCCGATTTTAAATTCCACATATTCGGCAATATCATTGATTTGACCCTGTGTCAACTCTTTTCTTTCACAAGCGGCATTTGCCTTTGATACGGCTATAACGATTTTGTTGAGGTCAAACTTTGCTTCCGAGCCGTTTCTCTTGATAATATTCATAAACTTCTTTCCCCTTTCAAATACTTATACCCAAGTAGTTACAACGCTGTAACTTTTCACTCGATGACAATTACAATAATAACAAAACATTGTGGCTGTGTCAATAGAATTTGGATAAAAAATACAATATATTGTGCCTAAAATTCAAATTGTAATAAATTTATACGAAATGTAGTTTTGCGTTTTTCATCAAAACCGCTGTATTACGCATAAAGCGACAACTCACCCGACAAGTAAATATTACAAATTGTAAACACCCGTAAAAACAATTATGAGCAGAAATTCTACCACTTGAAAAATATTATAAATTGTTTTAATATATATGAGAGGTATACATATGAAAAAGTCCAACAAAACCCGAAATCTTAAAATTGCAACACGAATTTCCATTGCAACGCTTGCAAGCATTATAACCTCGGTGGTTATGATAATAGCGGCAATATTGATTTTCCGTTCCCTGCTGCCCGATATATACGGAATATCAAGAGTTGAATCAAACGAGTATTCGATTATCAACCAACTGCAATGGGCACAAACGATGAGCAGCATCAACCGTGAGCTTGCCGACAACGCCACCGACAAAAAAATAAAGGAAGACTTAAACGGCATTACAAAATCCATAACCGAATTAGGCTCAAAAATATACATATCAAAAAACGGCGAAAAATATTTTTCCAACACCGAAAAGGATGAAATAAAATCCTTGGCAAGCACAATAACAGACACCTCGGGCAAGAGGAATATGTACTATTACGGAAAAAACGGACTTGTAATAAAATCTCATATAAAAACGCAAAACGGCAAATTTGTAATCAATATAGTAAACCCTAATTATACAGTAAGCGATTATTCGCTTCGCAACTCACTGCAAAGCTTTAAACTGCTTTTTACGGGCAGAAGCGGATTTATGGTACTCATGGCACTTGTTATCATCGTGGTATCAAACCTGATAATGTCACTGATAACATCACGAACAATCACGGCGCCTATCAAAAAGCTCTCGGACGGTGCAAACGAGATAGCCGGCGGCAATCTTGACTATCACATTGATTACGACAGTACAAATGAAATCGGAGTAACCGTAAAATCCATCAATGATATGACGGACAAGCTGAAATATTCAATAGAACGGCAAAGCGAAATGGCACAGTCAAGAAAAGAGATGACAGCCGGAATTGCCCACGATTTGAGAACGCCGCTTACATCTATAAAAGGCTATGTTGAAGGCTTGCGTGACGGCATTGCAAACACTCCGGAAAAGCAGGAACGATACCTGCAAACCATTTATTCTTCGGCACTTGATATGGAAAAGCTGCTTGACGAACTGCTGACGCTTTCAAAATTGGAATCAGGCAACACCCAACTTGATTTAATCAAGATTGACATAAACGAATACCTTGCCGAATACCTTGCGGAAAAAGAAAACAAATGGCAAACCGGCAACATAACGATTAAATATTCCGGTCCCAATACAAAAGGCAAAGCCTATGTTATGCTTGACCCAAACAGATTTTCAAGAGTGCTCAACAACATTATTTCAAACGCTGTCAAATACTCGTCAAAAGCACGAAAACCTGCCATTAACATCAGCCTTGAGATTTACGACAGATCAATCATCATTGCAATATCCGATAACGGCATAGGCATAAGCGAAGAAAATCTGAAGCATATTTTTGATATATTCTATCGTGCCGATCAAGCACGCACAAGGGTGCATGACGGCTCAGGCTTGGGTCTTGCGGTTTGCAAGGAAATTGTTGAACTGCACCAAGGTCACATTTGGGCAACAAGTAAAGAAGGCCACGGAACAACCATTATGATTTCACTTAACAGAGAGGACGCATAACGCTATGAACAAAAAAATTCTCATTATCGAAGATGACGAAAACATCACCTGTCTTGAAAGGGATTATCTTGAAGCACACGGCTTTGAGGTACTTTGTGCAAACGACGGATTAAAAGGACTTGAAATTGCAAAAACGGTCAATGTTGCACTTGTGCTTTTGGATGTTATGCTTCCGTCACTCAACGGGCTTGAGGTTTGCAAAAAAATCAGAGAATTCAGCAACATCCCTATTCTTCTTGTAAGTGCAAAAAAGGACGAATTTGACAAAATCAACGGTTTAGGCTTCGGTGCCGACGACTATATCGTAAAGCCGTTCAGTCCGTCAGAACTTGTGGCAAGAGTTATTGCCCACCTCAACAGATACGAAAGACTTACAAACACGGATATTAAAGAAAGTTCAATTATCGAAATCGGCGACCTTAAAATTGACAAAAAATCACGCAGAATTTATTTTGAGGACACCGAAATAACCTTTACAAATAAGGAGTTTGACCTCCTTGCAACTCTGGCTGAAAGCCCGGACAAGGTTTTTACAAAGGAAGAACTGCTCAGCAAAATCTGGAATTACGACTCAATGGGCGACACATCAACCGTAACCGTGCACATCAACAGGGTGCGTGAAAAGCTGTTTGCGGTGGACAACAATATGGAATTCATCAACACGGTTTGGGGTAAGGGTTACCGATTTAACAAATAGAAAAGACTGTCGATAAAGTTCCTGAAACACGCCAAAATATAGTCAACCGAATTACGCCTCACATTAATGTAAGCGGAGGTGGCAACACGAAGTGTTGACGGTGAATTTTAAAAAAGCTGTAAGTATCAAACTTACAGCTTTTTTAGCGTTTTTCGTTTTTTGCGAACAAGCGGTACCATCGTACAGCAATGTTCGCAAGAAAACGAAATTCAGAACCTTTCTCAACAGCCTTTGACTTCTTCGGCTGTTTCCGTCTTTTCTTCAAGCTCACTGTTTTTCTTGCTGTGAACATAACTCTTGAATGAGTTAATTGCAATGATAACGGCAAGTACGATAAGAAGAACAGCAACAACAAGCTGAATTACGCTTGCAAAAATATCCGTGCCTGCGGCAAGGGATTTAACAAGACCGATTACACGCTGAATAAGAGCGGTAAATGTTACACAAAGCATAATAATCATTGGAGGGAACAGCATCTTGTTGCTTCTGCCTGTTACCTTGAGGAATACGCAAAGTGTGATGAGAACAAGTGCACTCAAAAGCTGGTTTGCCGAACCGAAAAGCGGCCAAATTGTTTGGTAACCGATTTTTGTAAGAACAAAGCCGCAAAGAAGTGTGATGATTGTTGAAAAATATGTATTGCAAACAACCTTTCTCCAAGGCTTTGCGTGTTCCATATCGTCAACGCTGAAGAATTCCTGAAAACACATTCTGCCGATACGGGCAACGGCGTCAAGTGTTGTAAGTGCAAGAGCAGATACGCACATTGTCATAAATACCGTTGAAAAGTGAACCGAAAGACCCATCTTTTCAAAGAAACCTGCAACGCCCGATGAGAAGATTTGGAAAGGAGTACCCTCGGCAGGAACACCGTTTTTAGCGGCGGCACCGGCAACGCAAAGGGCAAGAACGGCAAGCACACTTTCAAGAATCATTGCACCGTAGCCTACTTTAAGCATATCCTTTTCATTGGCGATTGTTTTTGATGAAGTACCGGATGATACAAGTGAATGGAAGCCCGAAACCGCACCGCAGGCAACAGTTACAAACAAAATCGGGAACATTGTGCCGAGCTGTTCGTTTTTAAAGCCTGTGAATACAGGAAGGTTCATTGTAGGATGACCGATTACAAGTCCCAAAGCCGCACCGACAATCATACAAACAAACATAATTGTTGTCATATAGTCACGAGGCTGTTTCATAAGCCAAATAGGAAGAATTGCGGCAAAGAAAATATAAACAAATACAACATAACTCCATGTTGTTTTGCTGAATTCAAGCGGGAACTGCATACCCACAGCAAACGAAGCAACGATAAACACGATGCCCAAAACAGCTTCTTTCCAGCCGGAGAAGTTGAACTTCTTTTGGATAAGGCCGAAGATTACGGCAAATACCATAAACATAATCGATACCATACCTGCCGAGCCGTTTACCGAAGCGTTAGCCGCAAGTTTGCCCGTTACATCGTCAAACGCATTGAAAGTACCCGATACCATATCCGCAAATACCGCAATAATCAAGAGGGAAAAGAGCCAGCAGAAAAGTAAGAAAAGCTTTCTGCCTGTTTTACCGATGTACTTTTCAATAAGCATACCCATGGATTTACCTTGATTTTTAACCGAAGCGTAAAGTGCACCGAAGTCTGTTACCGCACCGAAGAATACACCGCCGATTAAAATCCAAAGGAGTACGGGAAGCCAGCCGAATACAGCCGCCTGAATGGCACCGGTTACAGGGCCTGCACCCGCGATTGATGAAAATTGGTGAGAAAATACGGTCCAACCGTTTGTCGGAACATAATCCTTACCGTCATTATACTTTACGGCAGGGGTTTCGGCTTTGGGGTCAACGCCCCATTTTTTTGCAAGATGTCTGCCGTAAAAGACATAACCTGCACCGAGAACAACAACAGCAATCAAAACAATTACAAGCGTGTTCATAATTTACATCTTCTTTCTCTTTTTTTACAGCCTAAATCCAAATTTGCATCGGTAAACAAAAACAAAAACCTCCGCCAAAGCGAAAATCGTTTCCGATTTTCCGCAAAGGCGAAGGCATAAATTTTAGTGCTTTCGTGTTACCACTTTGCTTGCCGACAGATGCCGACCGCTCAACCACCGTCAATAAAATTAACAGTGCCTCATATAACGGTGAGTCCCGTTTTCAACTACTCGCAATCTTTCACTGAAACTGCTTGCAGGGGAGGGCAAAGCGTGCCTGTTACTGTCTTGCACAACCGACAGCTTTCTGTAAACGGTGCTACGCAAAGTCATATCCTGTTCATTGCATTTGACTGTTTAATTTATGCTTTTATGTTAGTACCAAAAATTCGATTTGTCAAATGTTTTGGCACATTTTTGTAAGTATGAACAAATTGTAACTTAATCAAAAGCCGCCGTTTGTCTATTTTTTAACCGCTGTTCCCTCTTGACCGCGGAACACAACAAACTTGTCGTATAAAAATTCCGTAATCATATTGCAAGCCATTGTGCAACCGAGAACAATATAGTTAATAGCGGTTACATCGGCAAATTTTGCGGTAAAGTAGTTGCCCAAAATTGTGCTCACCGGTGTAAACACGCAATAAAACGCAAGAACTTTGAGCATAGCAATAGGCACATTGTTTGCCGATTTGAATGTAAACTTACGGTTGAATGTAAAATTCCAAATAACCGACAGCAAAAGTGCAATGAGATACATAGGGCCGTACTCATTTTGCATAATTTTTGCAAAAGTGGCATTTGAAGCCATCCAATTTTGAAAAACCGGAAGTTTGATAATAACCTCGCTCATAAGAGTGAAAGCCGCAACCTGAATAATACCGGCAGAAGCGGAGAACAGTGCAAATTTTACAAACTGCCAAAAACCGCCGTTGCCCTTTTCTTTCTTTTCGCTCATATAATCGATCCTTTTTATTATGGCTTTTTGCCTAAAAGCTTAAGCAAAAGTCGTCTGCATTTAACTGCAAATTTGACTATCTTTGAATTATATTCCCTGTTCATTCGGCGAACTTCGTCAATATCGCCGATTTTGTGATACTTTGCAAGTTCGTTCCTCATTGCAGTCATTTCACGAAGGTCAATGTGATGTTCCTTGTGATAGCTGTAAAGAGTTTTCTTCATAGTATCGTGACGCCACTGCATAATTTCCTCATCGGTATACTGTGATTCGTAAAGCTCGGAAGCAGTGCGGGTTTCGTGCTCTGCCTTGTCGATAAATTCCGAAATGATTTTTTCAAGATTTTCTCTGACAGGCTTGTAAGTATCGGGATTTGGAATAGGATTAAGCATATAATCCTTATACTTACCCGCGATAACATCCTCATTGAGAGCTGTATTGGCGTAGTGCTTGTACGGGTCAAGTCGAACCGAATTGAAGTTGTGACGAACCCAAAGCACCGGAGTTTCGAGTGCGATACAAGGAAGTGCACAGTGAACTCTGAAAGTAAGCACGCATTTTGCATTTTGATAAAGGTCAAGTCTTTCCTCAACCTCGGCACGCCTCTGCTCCCAAGTCATAAATTGGTCTGACGGAATAGGACGGGTAGGCGGCTCAACGATTACATCAATGCCTGTGCCCTCCATCTGCTTTTTTACAGCCTCTTCAACAGGCTTTGCAAGACCTACAAGAACAATATATTCTCTTTCTCTCGGCTTTGGCGGACGCTTTTTGAGTGTAAGGGTTACGCAACCCGAAAAGTAATTGTCTATTCCACGCTCCGAAAGACGCTCTTGTGTATAATAATCACGGCAACCGATAGGCTCAAATCTCTTGAGATATTCCTTGCCCGGTCCGCTCTCGATATATTCAAACTTTGAAGGCATACCACGAGGTCTGCCTCTTTGAATATCATTGTAGTGAAGACCTATCCACAAAGGATAAACATATTTTGACGGCGGCCAATTCCACTTTTCCCACATATACCATGCGCTCATAATGGTTGCAACCGGCTCGTCATCATCAGCCTTGAAGCTATCCATAGCCTCAATATCCACCAAATAATCGGTATGCGGCAACCATTGCTCTGCGGCATATGACTGCATATCGTCGCCGATATTTTTGGTGGTTTTTCTGTATAACACACCGTATTTCATTATGCAATACTCCTTATTTAATACTTTATATAGTATGTAAATATATTATCACACCCAACATATCATTGTCAATTATAATACTCTTTATTTTACAATGTTAATGTGCTATAATATAAAAAAGAGCGCTGAAAGGCGGACTGATTTATGAATTGGGCAGAAATAAAAACAAATGACATCGCAAACGGCGAGGGAGTAAGAACTTCCCTTTTTGTATCCGGTTGCAGACATCATTGCAAAAATTGTTTTAACGAAGTTACATGGGACTTCGGCTACGGTCATCTTTTCACCGAAGAAACCATGGAGGATATTTTCAAAAGTGTTGACCACAGCTGGATTAACGGCATATCGCTCCTCGGCGGTGAACCGTTTGAACCCGAAAATCAAAAGGTACTTGTGCCGTTTTTGGTGATGTTCCACGAAAGATTTCCTGACAAAACCGTGTGGTGCTACACCGGATTTACGCTTGAACAAATTCTCGGTTGTACGGAAGAAAAAAGCCGTGCCGCAACCGACATCAGCAAGGAAATGCTGTCGCTTATTGACATACTTGTTGACGGCCCGTATGTGGAAGATTTGCACTCAATCACGCTGAAATTCCGCGGTTCATCCAATCAAAGAGTAATCGACATAAAGAAAACCATCAAAGAACAAAAAATCGTGCTTTACCTTGAATAAGCACGATGTTGACAAAATAAAATAATTGATATATAATAAGAATAGATAAGGAGCTTGCCCGATAGACGGTTAGCCCTCATCAAAAGTTGATTATGAAATAATCGCCAACTTTTAGCGGGGTTGGGCGGTTATTTTTTTATTGCAAGATCGACAGACTAAAAAACTCGGAGCAGATGCTCCGAGTTTTGTTTTGGGTTATTGATTAGCCAAGTTCTGAGAAGTACTTGATTGTTCTAACCATCTGTGATGTGTATGAGTTTTCGTTGTCATACCATGAAACAACCTGAACTTCATATGTGTCATCAGCAACTTTAAGAACCATTGTCTGAGTTGCGTCGAAGAGTGAACCGTATCTCATACCAACGATATCTGAAGAAACGATTTCATCAGTGTTGTAACCGAATGATTCTGTAGCTTCAGCCTTCATAGCTGCGTTGATAGCTTCAACAGTAACTTCCTTGTCTGTCTTGATAACAGCTGTAAGGATTGTTGTTGAACCTGTTGGAGTAGGAACTCTCTGAGCAGAACCGATAAGCTTGCCGTTGAGTTCAGGAATTACAAGACCGATTGCCTTTGCAGCACCTGTTGAGTTAGGTACGATGTTAACAGCAGCAGCTCTTGATCTTCTGAGGTCGCCCTTTCTCTGAGGACCGTCAAGTGTCATCTGATCGCCTGTGTAAGCGTGGATTGTGCACATGATACCGCTCTGGATAGGAGCAAAATCGTTGAGAGCCTTAGCCATAGGAGCAAGGCAGTTTGTTGTGCAAGATGCAGCAGAAATAACTGTATCTTCAGCTGTAAGTGTATCGTGGTTTACATTGTAAACGATTGTAGGAAGATCGTTACCTGCAGGAGCAGAAATAACTACCTTACGAGCACCTGCCTTAACGTGAGCAGAAGCCTTTTCTTTTGATGTGTAGAAACCTGTGCATTCAAGTACAACGTCTACGCCAAGTTCGCCCCAAGGAAGTTCTGAAGCGTCAGCCTTTGCATAAATCTTAATTTCCTTACCGTCAACGATGATAGAATCATCTGTAGCTGATACTGTATCAGCAAGAGCATACTTACCCTGTGATGAATCGTACTTCAAAAGATGAGCAAGCATCTTTGGGCTTGTAAGATCGTTGATTGCAACAACTTCGTAACCTTCTGCGCCGAACATCTGGCGGAAAGCAAGACGACCGATACGGCCGAAACCATTAATAGCAACTTTTACCATTGGATTATACCTCCGAAAATTAAATTAATTAAATAAATTGCTTTATTTTATTGCACTATTATTTTATACTGTTTAATCCCAATAATCAAGTGAAAATATGATTTTTTACAGATTATACAAAAACAATCTATATACCCCACACATATTATGTTAATTTTGTAACAATCTGCAAAATTTTGGTGATATTTTAACCGATTTGCAAGCCCTATCACCACGATTTCCCCTAACCTATTATATAATTTATTATCGTGTTGGAAACGAGCATACCTTTTGGGGTCAATGCAATTCGCTCGCCGAGGTCGGCAACATATCCCATTTTGACAAGTTCGGCAAAATCTCGGTCAACAAGTGATTTGTCAATTCCCCTTGCAAGGCGAAGTCCGAGCATAATTTGTTCTTCTTTGTCGCCGCCCGTGCCGTCATTGATTTTGTTCCACTCTCTGTCGTAGAAAAATCTTTTGCCGCCCCAAAAACTGTGAGCCGACTTTCCTATGCCGAGGTACGGGGTCAAAGTCCAATATTTCGTGTTGTGCCTGCTCTCAAATCCCGGCACGGCAAAATTGCTGATTTCGTACTGCTCAATTCCGAACGAAGCGAGAGTGTCAACGGTTTTGAGATACATTTCGCCCACCGTGTCGTCATCGGGCAAAACAAGTCGGTCACGCATTTGATAGAACTTTGTGCCCTCTTCGATTTTGAGCATATATGCCGACACATGCGGCACGCCCATACTTTTGATAAAATCAAACGAATAATCAAGCGAGGCGAGTGTTTGCTTTGGTGTGCCGAGCATAAGGTCAAGGCTGATGTTTTCTATCCCCGACTGCCTTGCATAATTTATCGTGCGTTCAACTTCGTTCTTCCCTGCCGCTCTGCCGAGTACAAAGCGTTCGCTGTCAACCGCACTTTGCATACCGAGGCTTATACGATTAACACCGTACGAAGCGTATTTTTTGAAATCCTCGGACAAATCCTTGCTTGGATTACATTCCACGGTAACTTCCGCATCATCGGATATATCAAACCGTTTCCTTGCACAATCAAGGATTTTGCCGATTAACTCGGGCGGCAAAATACTCGGAGTGCCGCCACCGAAATAAACAGTATCAAAGACACCTTGATACTGCTTAATTTCATTACATATTTCTTGAACATATTGCCGTGCAGACGCTTCGTCAAACTTCACGCTGTAAAAATCGCAATACGGACACTTATTTTTGCAAAACGGAATGTGAAAATACAATCCCGAACGCTCGTTATTCATAATTAACCCTTTTTGGCTCTGTTTTCAGCCTTTAATCTGAGTTCCTTGCTGAGAATTGTTTTACGCAAGCGAATTGATTTTGGAGTAACCTCAAGAAGTTCGTCATCTGCCAAGAATTCCATGCTCTGTTCAAGCGAAAGAGTGGTTGGCGGAACAAGCTTGAGTGCTTCGTCAGAACCGCTTGCACGGGTGTTTGTAACATGCTTTTTCTTGCAGACATTGCATACAATATCCTCGTCCTTTGCACATTCGCCGACAATCATACCCTCGTAAACATCAACGCCCGGACCAACAAACAAGCGACCTCTGTCCTGTGTGTTCCAAAGTCCATAGCCTGTTGTTGTGCCTGTTTCGTGAACTACGATTGAGCCACGGCTTCTTGTTTCGATATCGCCGTGCCATTCTTCATAACCTGCAAAAAGCTGGTTCATAATACCATTGCCGTTGGTATCGGTCAAAAATTCGCTTCTGTAGCCGATAAGACCTCTTGACGGAATTTTGATTTCCATATGAGTCATACCCGTAGGACGGGTATCCATATTAATCATTTCGCCCTTGCGTGAGCAAAGTTTTGTCATAACGGCACCGACATATTCCTCCGGCACCTCGATAATAGCGGTTTCCATAGGTTCAAGCACCTTACCGTTGGCATCCGTCTTTGTGATAACTTGTGGACGGGAAACCTGGAATTCGTAATTTTCTCTTCTCATAGTTTCAATAAGAATTGAAAGGTGAAGTTCGCCTCTGCCCGAAACTTTGAAGGTGTCCATAGAATCGGTTTCTTCAACACGCATGGAAACATTGGTTTCAACCTCTTTAAAAAGTCTGTCACGGAGATTACGGGAAGTTACATACTTGCCCTCTCTGCCTGCAAACGGTGAATCGTTAACGATAAAGTTCATGCTGATTGTAGGCTCATCAATTTTTACAAACGGAAGCGGTTCAATATGCTCCGGGTCGCAAGCGGTTTCGCCGATGTTGAGGTCGGCAATGCCGGCAACCGAAACAAGGTCACCGAATTCGGCACTGTCGCAAGCAACTCTTTTAAGTCCTTCAAACTGATACATTTTTGAAAACTTTACATTTTCCTGTGTTCCGTCCTGACGGCAAAGAACATAAGGAGTGTTGACATTGATTGTGCCTCTTTCAACTCTGCCGACACCGATTCTGCCTACATAATCGTCATATTCAAGTGACGAGAACAAAATCTGAGCAGGACCCTCAGGGTCGCCGACAGGTGACGGAATGTATTCCAAAATAGCATCCAAAAGCGGACGCATATCGCCCTCACGAACATTAGGGTCAAGTGACGAATAGCCGTCCCTTGCCGAAGCATAAACAACAGGAAAATCAATTTGGTCATCGTCTGCTCCGAGTTCAATGAAAAGGTCAAGAACTTCGTCAATAACCTCTTCCGGTCTTGCACCGTCACGGTCAATCTTGTTAACAACAACAAGCGGAGTTTTATGTAAACCGAGTGCTTTTTTGAGTACAAAACGGGTTTGAGGCATACAGCCCTCAAAAGCGTCAACTACAAGCAAAACACCGTCTACCATAGTGAGAATACGCTCAACCTCGCCACCGAAATCAGCGTGTCCCGGGGTATCAACGATATTAATTTTTGTGTTTTTATAATGAATTGATGTGTTCTTTGAAAGAATTGTAATGCCTCTTTCCTTTTCAAGGTCGTTTGAGTCCATTACTCTTTCCTGAACAACCTCGTTGTCACGGAAAATACCGCTTTGGTGCAGCATTTCATCTACAAGAGTTGTTTTGCCGTGGTCAACGTGAGCAATAATCGCAATATTTTTTATATCTTTTCTTTCTTCTTTTGCCACAATAATGCCTTCTTTACTTCTTTTTATTAAAGCTGTCCCTAAGCTGAACTGTTCTGTTAAACACAAGTGCACCCGGCTTGCTGTCCTGATCGGTGCAGAAATATGCGTTTCTCATAAACTGAAATCTGTCGCCCGGCTGAGTGTCTGCAAGTGCCTTTTCAACATAAGCGGTTCTGACTTCAAGCGAATTAGGGTTGAGATTATCCTCAAACGAGCCAACGCCCTCTTCATCGCTCGGATTTTCAACATCAAACAAACGGTCGTAAAGTCTGACTTGTGCAGTGTTGCAATCGTTTGCATATACCCAATGGATTGTACCCCTTACCTTTCTTCCGTCCGGTGTGTCACCGCCGAAAGTTTCAGGGTCGTATGTTGCGTGAACTGCAACAACCTCGCCGTTTTCGTCCAAATCATAGCCTATACAGGTTACGCAATAAGCCTTGTAAAGTCTTACCTCGTTGCCGACAAACAAACGGCGGTACTTGCTGATAGGTTCAACCATAAAGTCGTTTTTCTCAATCCAAAGTTCTTTGCCGAAAGGAATTGTACGCTTGCCGAATTCCTCGTGATCCGGATGATATTCAACTTCAAGTTCTTCAACCTTGTCATCGGGATAATTGTCAATAATAAGTTTAAGCGGGTCAACAACAGCCATTGCTCTCTTGGCATTTTTGTTAAGGCTGTCACGAACACAGCTTTCAAGCATTGCAAAATCAATTACGCTGTAAGCCTTTGAAACACCGATTTTTTCGCAAAAATCACGGATAGCATCGGCAGGATAGCCACGGCGACGCATACCGCTGATGGTAGCCATTCTCGGGTCGTTCCAGCCGTCTACAATGCCGTCCTGAACAAGTTTTAAGCACTTTCTCTTTGAAGTGAGAGTGTAGTTAAGATTCATTCTTGCAAACTCAATCTGTCTTGGTTTTTCACCCTCAACGCAGTTATCACAAACCCAATCGTAAAGCGGTCTGTGATTTTCAAATTCCAAAGAACAAAGCGAATGTGTTACCTTTTCACAAGCGTCCGAAAGAGGATGAGCAAAGTCATACATAGGATAAACGCACCACTTGTCACCTGTTCTGTGGTGATGTGCATACATAATGCGGTAAATAATCGGGTCACGCATATTCATATTCGGTGACGCCATATCAATCTTTGCACGAAGCACCTTTGAGCCTGCCTCAAATTCGCCGTCGGTCATTCTTTGGAACAAATCAAGGCTTTCTTCAACAGGTCTGTCACGGTAAGGGCTGTTTTTGCCCGGTTCTGTAAGCGTGCCTCTCATCTCTCTGATTTCGTCTGCCGATGATTCGTCAACATAGGCAAGACCTTTTTTGATGAGCTTAACCGCACATTCGTAAATATAATCAAAATAGTCGGAAGCAAAATACATATTGTCCCAATCAAATCCGAGCCACTTAATATCCTCTTTGATTGAATCAACATATTCCGTATCTTCTTTAATCGGGTTTGTATCGTCCATACGGAGATTGCAAACGCCGTTGTACTTGTTTTTTACACCGAAGTTTATGCAAATAGCCTTTGCATGACCGATGTGGAGATAGCCGTTAGGCTCCGGAGGAAATCTTGTTTGAACACGGGAATACACTCCCTCTTTTAAATCTTCATCAATAAAATCGTGAATGAAGTTTTGGGTTACGGTTTCCTCGTCTTTGATTTCGTCAACTGCCATTTACATTTCCTCCTTATAATATTTCAATGCCGAATTAAGTCTTGCCTTTACCGTATCCTCACCCAAAAGAGCGGTGATAGCAAAAAGGTCGGGTGTGTTTGTTCTGCCTGTGAGTGCCACACGAATGATTGTTGAAACATCGCCGACATGACCTTCAAATTTTTCAGGCTCTGCCTTATATTCCTTAACATTCGGTGTGCAGCCGACAAGCGGACAAATATCTTTCATTCTGCCAAACCAAGCGTCTTTGTCATCATCAAGATTAACAACCTTGATATATTCTTCAATAACCTTAACTGCAAGAGCAGGTGTTGCGTTGCCGTTAAGTTCATAATTAGGAACAAAAGTTTCGTCATACATATAACTTACATAGTCCAAAACATCGCTCCATTTTGCAATATCCTTACGAGGCTTTTTGCCCTCACGGTCGATATTGAGTATTGCGGTTGCCTTTGCCTCATCCTGTGCAAAAAGTTCTGCAAGTTGCGGCTGATATTCCTTTGCCCAAGCGTATGAAAGTTCAAACACCTTATCTGCCGGCATAAGAGAAATTACATTTTTTGACACATCGGTGAGTTTTACTATATCGAACAATGCACCCGACACGCTCATTTTTTTGAGATTGAACGGGAATTTTTCGATAGGCTCCGTTTTGTTCATTCTACGCCAGTCCTCAAAGTTTGAGTTGGCAAGAGTCATCAAATATTCGTTTACGCTCTCCTGAGGATAGCCCTCTTCTGCGTAATAAGTAACGGCTGCCTCAGGGTCTTTACGCTTTGAAAGCTTACGCTTGCCGCCGTTTTCCTCTTTCATAATAGGAGAAACATGGGCGTATTTAGGCGGCTTAAAGCCGAGAACCTTGAAAAGTTGAAGATGAATAGGAACTGAAGAAATCCACTCGTCGCCTCTTACAACATGAGTTGTTCTCATAAGATGATCGTCAACGGCATGTGCAAAATGATAGGTCGGAATTCCGTCCGATTTGAGAAGAACGACATCCTGCACATTCTCCGGCATTTCAATTTTGCCCTTAATCATATCGTCAAAATAACATTTTTTATCAAGCTCGCCCGGAGATTTAAGGCGGAGAGTCCAGCTCATACCTGCATCAATGTTAGCCTTGATTTGTTCAAACGAAAGGTCACGGCATTTTGCCCATTTGCCCCAATAGCCCTTGATGCTTTCGTTTTCCTGAGCGGAGCGAATTCCGTCAAGTTCCTCGGCAGAGCAAAAGCAAGGATAAGCAAGTCCCTGTTCAACAAGTGCCTTTGCATAAGTTTGATAAATCTCAACTCTTGCACTTTGGTAATACGGTCCGTAGTTGCCGATTTCTTTTTCATCGCCGACAACACCCTCATCGGCATTGATGCCGTAAACCGAAAGTCCCTTGAGCATTACATCAATAGCACCCTCAACTTTACGCTTTTGGTCGGTATCCTCAACCCTTACATAAAACACACCGTCGGTGGTTTTTGCCGTTTTATACGACACCATACAGGTAAAGAGATTGCCAAAGTGCAAAAATCCCGTTGGGCTCGGTGCAAAACGGGTTACCCTTGCACCGTCTTTGAGAGCACGCGGCGGATACATTTCTTCAAAATCCTGCGGAGCCTTTGTTATGTTCGGAAACAAAAGCTGTGCCAATTCTTTATAATCAGTCATATTTTCTCCCTAACAAATCACATTTTTTTAATTCTACATAAAATTACATTTTATTATCTCACAAACGGACTTGATATTCAATATTAATTTATATATTTATTATAATAATTTATAAAAATTATACAAAGAAGGAATAATATTTTTGTGAAAAAGAATAAAAAGGCCTTTTAATCCTCGACCTTTTTGTTCTTAAACACTATCAATTTTGAAAAAACATAGTTAAGAATAACTATAATAAACGACACGACAATCTTTGAATAAATTCCGTCGGTGAACAAAACTTTCATCCCTACGCCCATTTTATCAAACAAATTGTAAAACAGATTGTCAAACGAAGTTTTTACAAGAAGCGGAACACACACAATTTCAATCACGCCGGTAACGCCTCGAGAGGCAAAAAACGAAACCGCCTCTTTTACAACAAACTTAACTTCCCAACTTTTTGAATCAAAAACCCAAAGTTTGTTTGTGATATAAGCAAAGGTTACCGCGCAAACCCAGCTGATGAGATTTGCCCAAAATACCGACATATTGCAGATGTTTACAAACACGGTATATGTACCCCAAGACACAACCGTTGTGAGCACACCGAAAATAAGATACATCAATATTTCTTTGGTAAAAAACTTTTTCATAAATCAAAGTCCTTGTATAGATTTTTTAACTGTGGTATAATTGATTTTATCACAAACCGACCTATCGGTCAACAACCACAGCATAAATGCGGAAACGAGGGACAAAATGGACTTTTCTTTAATAATCCCCTGCTATAACGAAGAGGGCAATGTTGCCGCCTTTTTTGATGAGGCGGAAAAGGTGCTTGACCTTGCTCCGATAAGCTACGAATATGTTTTTGTAAACGACGGAAGCGGCGACCAAACAGAAGCAAAGCTCAGAGAATTGTTTGACAACCATCCCGACAAAAACATTACGATAATAAATTTTTCAAGAAATTTCGGCAAGGAATCGGCGATATTTGCAGGGCTTCAAAACAGCACAGGCGACGCAATCTGTCTGATTGACGCCGACTTGCAACAGTTGCCGCAAACGGCATATCAAATGTACCGCACACTTATTGCAAATCCGGAGCTTGATTGCGTATGCGCTTATCAAAAAAACAGGCGTGAAAGCAAATTTATGTCCAAAACCAAATCGCTGTACTACAAAATTATGAATTCAATGGTGGATACCGAATTCAAAAACGGTGCGTCCGATTTTAGGGTGTTTACATCAAAGGTTAAAGACGCCATACTTTCGCTCGGCGAATATCACAGATTTTCAAAAGGCATATTCAGTTGGGTTGGATTCAACACTGAATTTGTGGAATACGAGGCAAGCGACAGAAACTCAGGTGAAACCAAATGGAGTTTTCGCTCTTTAACCAAATACGCAATAAGCGGAATAATGGCATTTTCCACCGCCCCACTCAAAATGGCATCATATGTCGGCTCAATCGCCACGGCATTTTCAATTATCTACTTTATCATAACGCTGATACGAAAATTCACAAACAACATCAGCGTTGACGGTTTTACACAGCTTGTAATTTTGATTACATTTTTCGGCGGAATAACGCTTACCACTTTGGGCATAATCGGCTCATACATTGCAAAAATATACGAACAGTCAAAGCACCGCCCGATATACATTGCAAAGGACATAATAAAGCGAAACAAAGAACAATAATCTCGCAAAAGATATAACATAAAATGACCTTTCGATTTTTTCGAAAGGTCATTTTGTTTATATTTGGTGTTTATTTTTGATTTTAAGTCTTTCCATCGCACGGGAGAGATTTGCCTGAATTTGATAGTATTCATCAAGCGAATGCTGTTGACGAAGCTCTTCTTCCGCTCTTTCGGCAGCTTCCTGAGCACGACGCTTGTCAATTTCTTCAGGAAGTTCAACAGAAATACAAACAAGTGTTGCCGTATTGTCAAAAAATTCAAGAAATCCCGAACCCACAAACGCTTCGGTTACCTTGCCCTGTGCATCGGTAAATTTCATCTCACCGAATTCAATAGGTGCAACCGTGTTTTCGTGGTTTGCCAAAAAACCGCAAAGTCCCTCTTCCGCAACAGGCACAACAAGACTTTGTGCATCACCGTCAAAAAACACACGGTTTGATGCAACAATCTTCAATTTAAAAGTGTTCATATAAATCACCCGTTAAAGAGTTTTTGCTTTTTCAATCGCATCATCAATAGTGCCGACATTGAAGAATGCCATTTCAGGTAAATCATCCACTTCACCGTCAACGATAGCCTTAAAGCCTCTTACGGTTTCCTTAATAGGAACATAAACGCCCTTTAAGCCCGTAAAGGTTTCTGCTACATGGAACGGCTGTGAAAGGAACTTTTCAATCTTTCTTGCACGGTATACCGAAAGCTTATCATCATCGGACAACTCTTCCATACCGAGGATTGCGATAATATCCTGAAGTTCCTTATATTTTTGAAGATATTCCTGTACCTTGCAGGCAACCTCATAATGTTCTTCGCCTACAACATCGGCCTCAAGAATTCTTGAGTTGGACTCAAGAGGGTCAACTGCAGGGTAAATACCTTTTTCTACTATCTTACGGGAAAGTACGGTAGTAGCGTCAAGGTGAGCAAATGTTGTTGCCGGAGCCGGGTCGGTAAGGTCATCGGCAGGAACATATACAGCCTGAACAGATGTGATGGAGCCGTTCTTTGTAGAAGTAATTCTCTCCTGAAGTTCGCCGACATCGGTAGCCAAAGTAGGCTGATAACCTACGGCTGACGGCATTCTGCCGAGAAGTGCGGATACCTCGGAACCTGCCTGAATAAATCTGAAAATATTATCAATGAAGAGAAGCACATCCTGATGCTCTCTGTCACGGAAATATTCTGCCATTGTAAGTCCTGTTTCGGCAACTCTCATTCTTGCTCCGGGCGGTTCGTTCATCTGACCGAATACCAAGGCAGTTTTGTTGATAACGCCGGATTCCTTCATTTCGTTCCAAAGGTCGTTACCTTCTCTTGAACGCTCACCTACACCGGTGAAGATGGAATAACCGCCGTGTTGAGTTGCAACATTGGTGATAAGTTCCTGAATAAGTACGGTTTTACCTACGCCGGCACCGCCGAACAAACCGATTTTACCACCCTTTTGGTAAGGGGTAAGAAGGTCGATAACCTTAATACCTGTTTCCAAAATCTCTACTTCGTCCGATTGCTCGTCAAAGCTCGGAGCCTTGCGGTGAATTGACCAGTGCTCCTCGTTATCCAAATTTTCCAAATCATCAATGGTTTCGCCTACAACATTGAAAAGTCTGCCCAAGGTTTTTTCGCCGATAGGCACCTTGATAGAATCTCCTGTTGCGGCAACCTGCATATCCTTGTACAAGCCCTCGGATGCGGCAAGCATAATACAGCGAACGGTATTGCCGCCTATATGCTGTGCAACCTCCATAACGGCACGCTTGCCGTCATTTTCGACCTCAAGTGCTTCCTTAATTTTAGGAAGATCACCGTCAAACTGTACATCGACAACAGGTCCCATAACTTGTGTTATTTTACCGTAATTCATAATTTTTTACCTTTCTGAAAGGTTGTTATTGAGCATTTTGAGAGGCGTGGCTTGCACCGCCGCAAACCTCGCTGATTTCCTGCGTGATAGCCGCCTGTCTTGCTCTGTTAAACTGAATGGACAAATCTCTTATCATAGAAGTGGCACTGTCCGTTGCGTTTTGCATAGCCATCATACGGGCATTGTGCTCGCTGCAATAGCTTTCTACAAGCGCACCGTACACAAAGCCGGCAACATAACTCGGAGCGATTGAATCAAACGCCGTTTTTGCATCGGGCAAAAATGTTGCGTCGGTATAATGTGCAACAAGCTCGTTGCTTTGCATATTAATCTTCTCCTTTTTTAGAGGAAGAAGTTGAGTGCAAACCGCTTCTACTGTCATTGAATTGACCATTTTTGTGTATATAACATGCACCTCGTCAATCTTTTTGTCAAGAAACATTGAAACAAGTTTTTCGCTTATGTGCCTTGCACGGTTAACGGTTGGATTTTGTGCGGCATATTTAAAATTGATATCAATCGGGATTTCCTTTTTTTCAAAAAAGTGTCTGCCGAGTTGACCCACAACAAAAAGCACATTGTTGCAACCGTCATCCGTTGCCTTTTGCTCGGCAAGCTTGATAACATTGTGGTTATAAGCACCTGCCAAGCCCTTATCGGCTGTGAGAACAAGATACGCAACCGTTCTGTCGTTACCCTGCCTGTAAGGACGCCCGTCAAAATATGCCGAACCGACCTCCGGGGCAACATCCAAAATTTTTGCAAGGCTGTCTTGAATCATAAAGAAGTAAGGCTCTGTGTTTTTTAAATCTCTGCGGGCTTTTTGAAGTTTTGATGAGGACACCATATACATCGCATTTGTGATTTTCATGGTATCCTTGATGGACTTCATTCTGCCCTGGATTTCTCTTGCATTAGCCATTATTTGCCTTTCCGAATTCATCAATCACATTGAGGATTGAAGTTTTAAGCTCATCGTCAAGCACCTGCTGTGTGTTGATTTCCGACATAAGGTCGCTGTGATGAGTGTCAAAATATTCAAGCATTTTGCCCTGATAGCTCTTGATTTGGTTTTTAGGCACATCAACAAATTTTTTGCCGATTGCACCTACAAGGGTAACAACCTGCTGTGCCAAAGACATAGGATGAGTAAGCGGCTGCTTGAGGAGTTCCATAAGTCCCTCGCCGTACTTCAACTGAGTCTTTGTTTCATCATCCAAATCAGATGAGAACTGGGTAAATACTTCCATTTCTCTAAACTGAGCCAAATCTACACGGAGTGAACCTGCCGCCTTCTTCATAGCCTTTGTCTGAGCCGCACCGCCTACACGGGATACGGAAAGTCCGACATTAACCGCCGGTCTTTGACCCGAGAAGAAAAGGTCGCTTTCAAGATAAATCTGACCGTCTGTAATAGAAATAACATTTGTAGGAATGTAAGCCGATACGTCGCCTGCCTGAGTTTCGATAATAGGCAAAGCAGTAATCGAACCGCCGCCGAGTTCATCGCTCAAACGGCTTGAACGCTCAAGAAGTCTTGAGTGCAAGTAGAATACATCGCCCGGATAAGCCTCTCGTCCCGGCGGTCTTCCGAGAAGAAGCGAAATTGCACGATAAGCAACTGCGTGCTTGCTCAAATCGTCATATACAATAAGGCAATCCTTGCCCTTGTACATAAAGTATTCAGCCATAGCCGTTGCCGAATACGGAGAAATGTACTGAAGTGATGCCGCATCCGACGCTGTTGAGCAAACAACGATGGTGTAATCCATTGCACCGTTCTTTTTAAGTGTGTTAACAAGTTTTGCAACTGTTGAAGCCTTTTGACCGATAGCATTGTAAACACAGATTGTGTCCTTGCCCTTTTGGTTGATGATTGTATCAACCGCAATGGAAGTTTTACCGGTCTGACGGTCACCGATGATAAGTTCACGCTGACCTCTGCCTATCGGGAACATAGAGTCGATTGCAAGAATACCTGTTTCCATAGGCTTTGATACCGACTTTCTGTCTACGATTGACGGAGCCGGCTGTTCAATCAAACGGTAATCGCTTGCTTCAATATCACCCAAGCCGTCGATAGGCTCACCGAGTGCGTTAACAACTCTGCCGACAAATTTGTCACCTACCGGTACACCGGCTTTTCTCTTTGTACGCTTAACCTTTGTACCCTGCTCGATTTCTTCGTCCGAACCGAAAAGGATACAGCCGATTGAGTTAAGGTTGATGTTTTGAACCATGCCCTTTGTGCCGTCCTCAAATACAACGATTTCGCCGTATACTGCGTTACCGAGTCCGACAACGGTTGCGATATTATCGCCGACCTTAACTACCTGACCTACTTCCTCGCCCTGAAGATTGTCCTTAAAGGATTTTACATCCTTACGCAAAACCTCAAGCACTTCTTTGTTGTCGCCTGTGCTTTCCTTTGCCGTGCGAAGAATTTGGTCTTTGATTGTTTGCATCTTTGTTTTAAGGGAAAAATCGTATTCCTTGCCCTCAACGGCAATTACAAAACCGCCGATTAAAGATGCGTCCTTTTTAACATCTACAACAACATTTTCGCAATTCATCTCCTTGCGAACAAAATCCTCAATGCCCTTGAGTTGCTTTTCATCCGGAGGAGTTGTGCAGGTTACTGTTGCGTGAACGATATTCTTTTGTCTGTCGCTTTCAACGATGTATGCCTCAATGAGTTCCTCGAGGTCATCACATTGGCAGTTCTCGGCAAGCTCGCCCATAAATTCTCTTACGGACGGAGAGAACAAATCGTTAACTACCTGCTGCTTTTCTTCTGTCTTATAGTTTGGATTGTTAAGAGTTGTGCGGAGTTCCTCACTTCCGTTCATAAGTCTTAACGCGTCCTCCAAACTGCCGACGCTTACTTGATTTGAAAGCAGCTTTTTGATATATAATTCCTGATTTTTAATCATTAATCTTCACTGCTTTCGTTTAAAAATTTGTTATAAATATCGGCGTCTGTTTGAGCATTTACGCTTTCGCCGACAACCTTTTGTGCCGTTTCCATAGCAAGTTTTGCAAGCTCTTCCTTAACATCTCTGCGGGCATTTTCGGTATCCTGCTTGATTTGCTTTTGAGCATCTTGCTTCATCTTAGCGGCGTCATCGTTTGCTTTATCAAGGATTTTGTTATATTCAACCTTTGCCTTGTCCCTTGCGTCGGAAATAATTTCCTTTGCTTCGGTGTCGACATTTTTGATTTTATCCTCATAGTCTGCCATTTTTTCGTTTGCGGCATTAACCGTATCCTCGGCTTCCTTGAACTGATTGTCAATGAGTTCTTTTCTTGCCTGCAAAGTTTTTCTGATAGGCTTGATAAGGAACAATCTCATCAAAAGATAAAATATAATCAGATTGAATATTGTCCAAAGCAAATTAAAATCAAACTTTAACATTTGCTGATTTCCTTTCAATTAAAATGAACGGTAGGTCTGACTATTTTACCATAAAGATAATCAAAATAGCACCGATCAAGCCGTAAATAGCGGTTGCTTCGGACAAAGCCGCACCGAGAATAAGTGTTGTTTGAATTTTACCTGCCATTTCAGGCTGACGAGCCTGAGCTTCTACTGCCTTACCTGTTGCGATACCGATACCGATACCTGCACCGAGTCCACACAAAAGTGCAATACCTGCACCGATTGCGATAATTGATCCTGTCATAATTTTATCTCCTTAAAATATAAATCGTTGTTTATGTGCTTAAGCCGCAGCTTTAGCTTCTTTTTTTGCTTGTTTTTTTGCCAATTTCTCGGCTTTCTTTTGTGCCTTACGCATTTTCTTTGCTTCCTTAGGCTCTTCTTCGGACTCCTCTACGGCTTCCTGAAGGTAAATAGCTGTCAAGAAACAGAAAATGTACGCTTGCAACAGTCCGTCGAACAAATCGAAGTAGAGGCTGAACACAGCCGGAAATCCGAATTTCATAAACGGAACCGCTTTGATTAACTCCATAATGGTAAACGCTGCGATAATGTTACCGAAAAGTCGCATACAAAGTGAAAGCGGCTTGGTGAACACTTCAAGAATATTGATAGGAGTTACAATCCACACAGGTTTTGTGAATTCCTTAAACCTGCCGAGGACACCTTTATCCTTAAAGGCACAATATTCTACGAGCACGATTGTGGTAAGTGCCATTGCCGCGGTAACCTGCATACTTTTTGTAGGCGGCTTGAATCCCAGGAGTCCAATCATATTGGACACACCGATAAACAAAGCCATACTCATAAGCCACGGAATGTATTTTTCCACTTTCGGACCCATTACGGTTTTGAAAAATGCTTCTGCCTTTTCATAGCACATTTCAAGTATCATCTGACGCTTGGATATTTCGCCCTGAACTTTTAAGTTTCGGGTGAGGAATATAGCCAAAATCGTCACAGCGACAATAATAATCCAGGAAACAACCGTGCTCTCATCAAAGCCTACATGCACGCCCTTGATGTCAAAGCCGAACACTTCGTCGATGTTGAGTTGCTTTTGGAGTTCTTCCTGCAAATTGACGCTCATACTAATAGGTGCTAATGCCATCGTCATTCCTCCATTTCCATATATTTGCAGGTTTGAAAAGATTGTTATTTTCTTCACCTACTTTTACTCTCATTATAACCACGAAATTTAAATTTTGCAATACGACTTTTTCATATTTTTGACATTCGTATGATAAAAATATACAATAAATGTTAGTTATTTTTGTGCAACTTTATACCTACCGTTAACAATCTGTTTACTATTTGTATACAAGTTATGAACAACTCTATTCCAAACAGTAATAATCACACAAAATCAATCAACACAAAGAGGAAAAAGCTCAAAGTATAAATAAATTTGGCAAAAAATAAAAGTAAAATTATCAAAATAACGGTTTACTTTTCAGATATTTTCATTTATAATAAAAGGCTGAAGCAGATATATATAATGTATATAATTAATTACTATGGTATATAGGAGATTGTTATGGCAAATAATCAGAAAAAAATGGTTGATGACATCACATCGATGGATGTGGACTTTGCCAAATGGTACACGGATGTGTGCAAAAAGGCAGAGCTTATCGAATACACAAGCGTTAAGGGCTGTATGGTAATCAGACCTTACGGCTACGCAATTTGGGAAAATATCCAAAGAATACTTGACGGAATGTTTAAGGCAACAGGTCACGAAAATGTTTGTATGCCTATGTTTATCCCTGAATCACTTCTTCAAAAGGAAGCAGACCATGTTGAGGGTTTTGCTCCGGAATGTGCATGGGTTACCTACGGCGGAAACGAAAAGCTTGAAGAACGTCTTTGCGTAAGACCTACAAGCGAAACTCTTTTCTGCGAGCACTTCAAAAACATTGTACATTCTCACAGAGATTTGCCTAAACTTTACAACCAGTGGGTATCGGTTGTAAGATGGGAAAAGACAACAAGACCGTTCCTCCGTTCAAGAGAATTCTTGTGGCAGGAGGGTCACACACTCCACGCAACACCTGAGGAAGCAATTGAAGAAACAGAAAAAATGCTCGGCATCTAC
Source organism: uncultured Eubacterium sp. (assembly GCF_934561735.1). Classification (GTDB taxonomy): domain Bacteria; phylum Bacillota; class Clostridia; order Oscillospirales; family Acutalibacteraceae; genus Eubacterium_R. Next base: position 357,098 of record NZ_CAKTGT010000001.1, on the reverse strand, counting down.
ACCAAGTTCTGCCAAGAGGATTTGGCTATGCCTGTTATCCAAGGTCAAAAGACAGAAAGCGACAAGTTTGCCGGTGCGGAAAGAACATACTGCATTGAAGCACTTATGCACGACGGCAAGGCACTCCAGGCAGGCACAAGCCACTACTTTGGCGACGGCTTTGCAAAGGCTTTTGACATTCAGTTTGCAGACAAAAACAATCAACTCCAATATCCTCATCAAACATCTTGGGGTGTAACAACAAGACTTATCGGTGCAATCATTATGACACACGGTGACGACAATGGGCTTGTTCTTCCGCCGGCTGTTGCACCTATTCAGGCAATCGTTATTCCTGTTGCACAGCACAAAGACGGTGTTCTTGATGCGGCAAACGAACTTTGCGACAGACTCAACAAGGTTTGCAGAGCAAAGATTGACGATTCAAACAACACTCCGGGCTGGAAGTTTGCAGAATACGAAATGAAAGGTGTTCCTGTAAGAATCGAACTCGGTCCGAGAGATATCGAAGCAGGTCAATGCGTTGTTGTTACCCGTCACAACAGAGAAAAAACAATCGTTCCTCTTGACAAAATTGAAGAAGTTATCCTTGAAAAACTTGAAGAAGTACGCAAGGGTATTTACGAAAAGGCTCTTGAAAACAGAGAACGCAGAACATACATTGCACATAATATGGACGAAATTATTGCCGACCTTGAAAAGAACGGCGACGGCTTTGTAAAAGCTATGTGGTGCGGCGATGAAGCATGCGAGGACAAGGTAAAGGAAGTTACCGGTGTAGGTTCTCGTTGCATTCCGCTTGAGCAAGAGCATATTGATGACAAATGCGTATGCTGCGGCAAGCCTGCCAAATGTATGGTATACTGGGGCAAAGCATATTAATTTGTAACAAACAGTAAAAAATGCCAATCGGCATTGAGTCAATAAAATAAAAAACTGTGATGTACTTTAGTACATCCGAGCATTAGGAGGCATTTGCTATGTCAGTATTAGTAACAGGCGGACTCGGTTACATCGGTTCGCACACATGCGTTGAACTTATGAATGCAGGATTTGATGTTGTTGTTGTTGATAATCTTTACAACTGCAAAAAATCATCCTACGACAGAATTAAGGCACTTGTAGGAAAGGACTTCCCTTTCTATCAGGTAGACATCAGAGATAAAGAAGGCATGCAAAAGGTGTTTGATGCCGAGGACATCGACAGCGTTATTCACTTTGCAGGTCTTAAAGCAGTCGGTGAAAGCTGCGTGAAGCCTCTTGAATATTTTGACAACAACATCACAGGCACACTTGTTTTGCTTGATGTTATGCGTAACAACGGTTGCAAGAAAATTGTATTTTCATCATCGGCTACCGTTTACGGCATGAACAACATTTCTCCTCTCACCGAAGATATGCAGGTTGGCGGAGTTACAAACCCATACGGCAGAACAAAGTACATCATTGAATGTATGCTCCAAGACCTTTATGCAAGCGACAACGACTGGAGCATTTGCCTTCTTCGTTACTTCAACCCAATCGGTGCACACAAGAGCGGCACAATGGGTGAAGATCCAAACGGTATTCCAAACAACCTTATGCCATACATCACTCAGGTTGCCATCGGCAAGAGAGAAGAACTCGGCGTATTCGGTGACGATTACGACACTCCTGACGGCACAGGCGTAAGAGATTACATCCATGTTGTTGACCTTGCACTCGGTCACCTCAAGGCCGTTGAAAAAGTTAGAGCGGATAAAGGCTTGTTCATCTACAACCTCGGTACAGGTATCGGATACAGCGTACTTGATGTTGTTCACGCTTTTGAAAAGGCAAGCGGCGTAAAGATTCCTTACTCAATCAAGCCACGCAGAGCCGGCGACATTGCAACCTGCTACAGCGACCCATCCAAGGCACTCAAGGAACTTGGCTGGAAAGCCGAAAGAGGCATTGAAGAAATGTGCGAGGACTCTTGGAGATGGCAGAGTCAAAATCCTAACGGCTACCCTGATTAATAAGACTGCCGATAAAGCTCCTGAACCACGCTAATAACAAATCAACTCCCGAAGCGAATACGCTTCGGGAGTTTTCTTAATACTTCAAATTCAATTTTGGAAAAAGAATTCCTCTTCATCAATCATGTTATATGCAAAAAGGGTGTCGCTGTCGAGGTCAACACGGTGCATATCAACCGCATTGATTTTGCGGCAATTATAGGTTGTGTAGTAATAAATGCCCTTGTCGGCATTGCAGCAAGATGTGTAAATCGTAATTTCGTACTTGCCGTCGGCAACCTCGCAACATCCACGCTGCTGGTCAACAGAACCGAGAATGTGAAAGAACTGACCGACGCTTGATTTTTCATCATCGGCAGATTTGGAATTAAGTTTTGTAAACGCAACCTTGGCAAAGCGTGACGGAGATGACAAATCGCCCGGCAATCCGAGTGCACCCATTCCCCTGCTGAAATACTGCAAATCCAAATCATAATTATTCTTTGGTTGCTGAGGTGAAAGCGACATATATTTGCTGAACTCGTACATCTGCACATCAAACGGCGGATTGTTTGTAAGCACGCCCACCGGATTGTCATATATCTTCATTCCGTCTGCCATACATTCAAGGGTTATGCACTCGTTTTTGTCACAAATTATATAATGAAGCTGTGCGGAAGTGAATTGTTCATTGTACGGAGTGTTTGTGATATTTATATTGCCGAGAAGTTCACGCACTTCCGACATATCCTTGCATTGGCACAAAATCCATGGGATAAATTCAAACTGTGCAACATTTTGCCTGCCCTCGCAAGGTTCGGTTGCATAAACAGCATTGCCCACAAAATTAAGCCCTGCAATGCAAACGCCCTTTTCGTTTACGGCATCATAGTAAAGCGGGTAGTCATTTGCAATATGTGCCATACCGATAATGGCATAGTGATTGTCGTTTTTACCCTCAAAGCGAAAATCAAACGGATAATTGCGAGGTGTAACCGTGATGCTGTCACCGTAAGAAAATTCATAATCAAGAGTTCTGCCAAAATAAAAATCCTTTGTTTTGTAGGTTGCGGCAGTGCACATATAACCATCTCCTTTTATAATAGTATACGCAATATATAAAAGAAAAAACGACAAGGATTGTCCTCATCGTTCTCTTTCTGGTGCCGGCGGTGGGACTTGAACCCACACACCCAAACGGATAACAGATTTTGAGTCTGTCTCGTCTGCCAATTCCGACACGCCGGCAAATCAGTATTTATATTATATATAAAAACATATATATTGTCAACAGTTTTTTAAAAAAACAAAAGCCGAAGTTTCCGCCTCGGCTTTAACAATTATTAATTTAGTGGTTCAGTAGCTTTATCACAGTCTATAGTTACTTTTCGTCAATTTGCTTGCTATACTTTGCAAGATAAACCGTTCTCATAAGGAAGCATTCTGCCTTTGGAACATAGTGAGAACGATTGAAAATATCGCAATCGATTTGAGCGGCAGCACCCTTATCCATAATAATATCGAGAGCCTGAAGGTCACCGTCGTTATTGCCGGTAATCATTGCACCCATACCCTGAACAAGAACTGCATTTCTCTTTTCAACAGCCTTGCCGATTTCCTTTGCACAATCGTCTGTGTCACCGTTAATCCACGGAACGCATTTTACATCAAGGCCGACGATTTGAGCAAAGTCGTCAATCATAGGTTCCATAGTTTCATCAAGGCAAGACACAGCAACAACATCAGGAGTTGCAAGGTGCTTAATCATTGTAACATTTTCCGTATTATAAATAGCTCTGTGAATTTTCTCTACCTTTGGAGCAATGCCGTTGATACCGAGTCCTGTTTCAAGGTCAACATCAACAGACTTGCCGCCTACCGTAAGAGTAAAGCGGTTGCCGTTTCTTACAGAAGAACCGAGGTCACAGATTTCTGCCGGCATTTCGCCTGCATTGTGCTTTTTAAGATAGAAAGCTCTTCTTGCTTCATCCGAATAAGCCTTATCCCACGAATGACGAAGATAATTGTCCTTAATTACCTTTTCACAGCACTTCTCAAGATTTTCGGCAATAGCAAATGCGTGGTCATAATTATCACCCATGCAAAGTGTACCGTGGTGCATAAGCATAATTGCACGGCTGCTCGGGTTCATCTGAATACACATCTCAACCTTCCTGCGAAGTGAATCTGTTGTAGACATAGCATAATCAGCACAAGGAACCTTGTTGCCCAAAACGCCCTTGAATTCGTCATATACATTTCTGATTTCCATACCGGTGATGGAAACGATTGTAGCCGCTCTTTGGTGAGTGTGAATAACAAAATCAACTGTAGGATGATGACGATATGCTGCTGCGTGAACACCCTTTTCGGATGACGGCTTAATATCGCCCTCGTGTGAACAGTCTGCAATGTTAACAACTACAATTTCATCGGGAGTAAGATCTTCATAAGCTCTGCCCGACGGAGTGATAACAAACTGAGTATCGCTGATACGAGCGGAAACATTGCCCCAAGTACGGGCAATAAGACCGGATTCAACAAGCTTTTTGCCTGCTTCAACAACTAATCTTTTAGCTTCTTCAATTTCGTAAGCCATATTTTTCCCCTTATATTTATGTAATTTATAAAGCGACAAACGGGCGGTCATTGGGGCGCACTGCTTAAGGAAGTAATTGGTTTAAGCTTTCTGAGTTTTGCCCATTGTATTATTAAAAAATCCCGTTAATACGCAAGTATTGACGGGATTTTGTTAATGCACACTGAACAAAATCAGTTTGCTTAAACTGCCCTGCACTCAAAAAGCCAAAGAAACAGATGAAAGACAAGGCATAATTTACAGGGCAGGCTTGCCGCCTTCACTGTAAATTTAACGCAGTATTTCGATGTTTATTTGATTTTTGAGCATTTATTCCTTACGCAGTGTGCCCCTTGTTCCGCCCTTTTTATGCCGTTAATTAATAATCAATCTTTTCGCACTTTGAAAGAACCTTGTCGAATCTCTTGATGCATTCATCAATGTCTTCTTCGGTATAAGCGCTTGATGTGTAAAGACGAGAACCTGCAAGTGTTACAAGACCTTCTGCCATATAAGCAGCACCCATATATTGCATTTCTGTCTGGCGGATGCCTGTTTCCTTAAGAACCGTAGGAATTGTCCAAGGCTTTCTCCAGTTAATTCTGAAGTGCATTGTAGCAACTGTATGTAACTGGCAGATTGAACCTACATTGTAGCATACGAACGGAAGGTCGTATTTCTTAATTGATTCGTTAAGACCCTTAACAAGTCTGTCAGCCATTTGACCTGCAACCTGGCAAGCATTTCTCTTTTCGATTTCGCAGATAACTGTGTAACCTGCACAGCAAGAGATAGGTGTAGCTGCCATTGTACCGCCGCACATAGCCTTATGAATCTTCTTGCCTTCAGCCTTATCAAGACCTGCACCAAGATACTTCATAACTTCTTTGTGACCGCCGATACCGCCTGCACCAGGATAACCGCCTGCGATAATCTTACCGAAGATTGTAATATCAGGATCAATACCGTAGTAACCCTGAGCACCTGACAAACCGATACGGAAGCCTGTTACAACTTCGTCGCATACAAGAAGAGCACCGTACTTACGGCAAAGTGCCTGTACGCCCTTAGGGAAGTCCTTATCAACAGGACGGGTAGCTGATTCAGGGCCGCATGGCTCGATGAATACAGCAGCTGTGCCGCCACGGAACTTGTTGATGATGAGCTTCTTTTCAAGGTCTTTAAGATCATTAGGGAAGAATTCCTGTGTGTGCTTGAATACAAACATAGGAACACCGTGTGATTGAAGGTTAAGTGTACCCGGAACACGCATACCCCAAGCAAGCTGATCTGACCAGCCGTGATAAGCGCCGCCCATTTTGATTATATTTTTGTGGCCTGTTGCAAGACGAGCAACACGAACAGCACACATACATGCTTCTGTACCCGAACCAAGCATACGGAACATTTCTACAGAAGGTACACATTCGCTGATTTTCTTTGCGAGTTTATATTCGTAAGGGTGGAACAAACCTGTTGAAGGACCGCAGTCATCAAGAAGTTCCTTAACCTTTTCTTTAACAACATCGTCGTTTGAACCGATGATTGTAGGACCGCCTGCCTGAAGGAAGTCAAAATATTCGTTGCCGTCGATATCCCAAAGCTTATTGCCCTTAGCCTTTGTCATAACGATTGGGAACGGATAGTTGAACGCAAGGTTGTGCTGAACACCGCCCGGGATTACTTGCTTTGCTTCTGTAATCATTTCCTTAGACTTTGCGCACTTCTTTGCGAAGTATTCATCTTCATACTCTTTAAGAGCTGCTCTGTTGATAGAGTAGATTGGTTTTTTGATTAATGCATCGAGCTGTGCTGTAAGTGCAGCAGCATTAGGATACTCTGTAATAGCGAATCTTGTATCCATAATTTTCCTCCTTAGATTTTATGGTGAGCGGTTACTCACTAATTAATTGGTGAGCGGGTGCTCACAGTCTTTACAAGTTAAGTATATCACATTTTACCGATTTGTCAACTTTAATGTTACGAATTTTTAGTTATTTTTGTTGCATTATATATTGAAAAATGGTAATATGTTCTTAGTGAATTAATACTCACCAAAGGAGATTTGGAGCATTTGCACAAACAAGTCATTCACCTTTTGTGCAAGGCTACAAAATCAAGTTTTTATGTTTGAAAAGAGATATAAAGAAGCGTTTGAGAGGGCTTCCGACGAGAGAAAAGAAAAAATACTTGAAGTCGGTATTAATGAATTTGCTTCTAAAGGATACGAAAACGCCAACATAAATATAATAGCCAAAAATGCCGGAATAAGCATCGGGCTGATGTACAAGTATTTCAGCACAAAGGAGGATTTGTTCATCACCTGCATTCAACGAGGTATGTCAATCCTTGACGATGCGGTTGACGAAATACTCAAAAGCGATGACAAGCTCCTTACAAAAGCCGAAAAGTTGATAAGAACAACCTGTCAGCTCAGCCAAAAGGATGCAAACTATGTTAAACTCTACAACGAAATAACATCCGAGCGTAACAGCGAAAAGGCGATGGAATTTGCCAAAGCCATTGAGGGCGAAACAAGCAAAAAATATGTAAAATGTATTACCGACGCACTTGCAAACGGTGATGTAAGACAGGATATGGATCCTCGTCTTTTTGCATTTTTCCTTGACAATTTGCTGACTTCGCTTCAGTTTTCGTTCACCTGCGACTACTATCGCAACAGGCTTGAGATTTATACGGGCGTTGATGTAGCCGAACTGTCGGAAGACCAAATAGTAAAACAACTGCTCAAATTTATTGAGTCGGCATTTACTTTTGAAAAATAGTTAACAAACTATATTTATATACGGAGGATAATATGAGTAAGTATGTAATCACCTATGATATCGGTACTACGGGTATCAAAACCTGCCTTATCGAAATCGACAAGGAAATGAAAATTCTTGCATCGGCAACAGAGGGATACAACCTTTATGTTGACGAAGAAACAGGCGTTAAAGGCGGCAGCGAGCAGGATGCAGACGAATGGTGGAACGCAATGTGCGTAACCACAAAGGATGTGTTCAAAAAATGCAAGAAAATCAAGAAAGAGCAAATCGAAGGCATCAGCTTTTGCTCGGCTATGCAGGGTCTTGTTCTTGTTGACAGAGAGGGCAAGTGCATCCGCCGTCCTATGACATATATGGACCAGCGTGCAAGAGAAGAAATCAAAAAAGGCATTGCACACGGTGTTCAGGTTGCGGGTGCAGAGGTTACCAAACTTCTTAAATATCTCAAGTACACGGGTGCTGTTTCGTCATCCGTTAAGGACCCGATTTGGAAATACAAGTGGGTTGAGGCTCACGAGCCTGAAAACTTCAAGCGTATTTACAAGTGGCTTGATGTTAAGGAATATATGATTCTTCGTTGCAGCGGCGAATTTGTTATGACAAACGACTCTGCATTCGGCACACTCCTTTATGATACCCGTAAGGGTCACGAGGGCTGGTGCAAGCCTATTTGCGATATGGTGGGCGTTAATATCGAGCATATGCCTGTAATCAAAGCAAGCACGGAAAAAGTCGGCGAGGTTACAAAGCAAGCCGCTGAAGAACTCGGACTTGCAGAGGGCACGGCTGTTTACGGCGGCGGCGGTGACGCATCACTCATCGGCGTAGGTGCAGGTGCAACCGAAGTCGGCGACACTCACATTTATTCGGGCACTTCGGGTTGGGTAGGAACCGTTGTTCCTGAGCAGCTTGTTGACGCAGGCGCTATGATGGCGGCTATCGTAGGCGCAAACCCTGAAACTTACAACTACTTTGCAGAACTTGAAACTTCAAATAAATGCGTAGGCTGGGTTAAGGACCACCTTGCACTTGACGAAATAGGCATATTCCTCAAAAAATACGGCCACAAAAAGGACGATTTGGAAGAACAAAGCTTCAACCTTTACGATTATCTTGAAGAAGTTATCGAGCGTGCAAATCCGGGTTCGGACGGTGTTGTGTTTACTCCGTGGCTCCACGGCAACAGATGCCCGTTTGAGGACCCTAATGCCGCAGGTATGTTCTTCAACATTCACCTTGAAACAGGCAAAACCGAGCTCATCAGAGCCGTTGTTGAGGGCGTTTGCTTCCATATGAGATGGATGCTTGAGCGTCAGGAACAAAAGGTTGCAAAGTATAAAACAACAAACGCTGTTCGTTTTTGCGGCGGCGGTGCACTCGGTGCGGCTACCTGCCAAATTCTCTCCGATATTCTCCAGCGTGATGTTGAGGTTGTTGATTCTCCGCAAAATATCGGTGCGGTCGGTGCTGCGGCTTGTATCGCAGTAGGTACAGGCATGATAAGCTCGATGACAGAAGTTAAAAAGCTTATCCCGGCTAAGATTACATATCACCCTAACAAGGCAAACAAAGCGGTTTACGACCGCAACTTTGAGGTGTTTAAGAACCTCTACAAATGCAACAAAAAGAACTTTGAAATTCTTAACGGTTAATTCCGTTTGAAAGGTTGATTTTTTAATGGGAACATATAAAAACCAATGGAAATACTCATGGTATATGACCACCTTTGCAGGCAGAGTGTACAAAAAAATCACTCGCACAATCGCATCGTGCTATGACCGCAAAATCGACAAAAAGATTTGCGGCGTGTCGCTTGAAAAATATGTTCCGTCCGTTGACGGATATGAAAATGCCACAGGCAGTGAAAATGCAAGATATTGGGCACTTCAGGAGATTTTTCAGGACCAACACTTTACGGATGATGACAAAATCATTGATGTAGGTTGCGGCAAAGGCAGATTTTTTGCTTTTTTTGAAAGCATCGGATTTAAAGGTCAATTATACGGCGTGGAACTCAATCCCAAGGTTGCCGAATATACCCAAAATTGGGCAAAAAGATATGACAATATAACAGTATATTCGGGTGATGCTTTCAAACTCAACTACAATGACTACACGGTTATATTGTTGTGCCGCCCGTTTTTTGAGGAACTGTACCTAAAGTTTATTGACAAAATTCAAAAAGAAATCGACCACCCTGTCAAAGTGCTTCTTTATGCGGATAACTATATGGTTCCGCCTTTGAGAAACGACCCACGCTGGACTATGGAAAAGCGTGACATCCTTTTCAAAAAAGGTCCGTTGGTTTACGCATATTGTCCGTTTTCTTATTCTGTCTGGACTTTTGACCCTTCTAAAAATAATGAGGTGAAATAATAATGGTTGATTTAGTATTTCCTTCAAATAAGCGAGCGGAAAAAGCCAGACTAAACAGGTTTTTGCGAATTCCGCTTATATCTGCCGCTATGATAAAGGCATTTTTTGGTGGTAATGTTTGTAACATTAATAATGAAATAAAGGCATATAAGCTTGACCAAAACAGAAGCAAACTCCAATTATTTAAGTTAAGACTTAAAATGGTATATTATAGATTTGCATATGAATTTGTTTACCAGGAATTTGTTTCGTTTGATTTTGAGCACAAAACAAAAAAAGAAATTTTAAAAAATGTTTCTGCCTTTGAATATTTAAGAATAATGAGAGAAATTCTCATCAAAGACGGTCCTGAAAAATTTGATATTTTCTGTGACAAGAGGGAAACATATAAAAAATATTCCGAATTTTTCAAGCGTGATGTTGTTCTTATTCAAAACAAAAACGACCTGTCTGCTTTTGAGGATTTTACAAAAAAGCACAATCGTTTTGTTGTTAAGCCTGCTTTAAACAATAACGGCAAAGGAATCCGGTTTTACGATTTAACAAAAGATAATATATCCGTAAAAGAGATATTTGACAATGCACTAAATGACAGAGGTGCAATTGTTGAAGAACTTATAAATCAAAGAGGTATACTCAATGATTTTAATCCCGATTCAATTAATACAATCAGATATGTTACTTTTTATGACAACAATAAGCTCACCAAAATCTCGTCAGGTCTGAGAACAGGCAGAAAAGGTTCAAACATTGACAATGGCACTCGTGGCGGTCTTTTAATCGGAGTTAAAAAAGATACCGGAGAAATATATACCAAAGGTCAAGTTGAAAAAAGCTTAAAAAGATTTGACGAACATCCCGATTCCCACATAAAATATGAAGGTACTTTTATTCCTCATTGGGATGAATTGCTTGAAATGCTTGAAAAAATCGTAAGAGTATTCCCTGAAAAGAAATACATCGGTTGGGATTTTGCGTATAGTGACAAAGGCTGGGTTCTTGTTGAAGCAAACGGTGTTCCGGGTCATTATTTTACTCAACTTGTTGCAGAAGAAGGATTACGCCCTTTGTATGCTGAAACTTTTTTCAAATTATCAAAGGATTGCGAAAAATACCAAAAAGCAATATACTAAACCATATAACAAAAAGACATTCCGTGTTGAAAAGCACAGAATGTCTTTTGTTATTCTCCGAGGCCGAGGGTTTCGTCAAGGATTTTGCGGAGTCCCCTGCCCGAGCACATTTGAATTGAATTGATATTCGGTCGGCTGTTGCCCTCAACAACCACCCAACCGTTATCGGTGAGTGCAAAATCCCAACCGATATAATTGTAATACGGCACGGCAAAAGCAACCTCATCGGCAAGGTGCAAAAGTTCATCCCATTGCGGAATTTGAAAGCCTTTGATTATATGCTTTGTATCGGGTTGAAGTTCCACAATTTCGCCGTTCTTTTTGTATCCGTTTGATTCGATAATTCCGGTTTTTAGGTCTATACTTGCACAAATACCGCCGCTGCTTGCATTGTCAACCACGCTGTTGCCGCTGCCCGTGCGGAACATTGCAAAAAGCTTTGTAAGCTTTTTATTTTTGTCATAAAATGTTGCAATTCTTACAGTATTAACCGAAGCGGGATGAAACGCCGCCATTTCATCGCATTGTTCAATCATTTCTTCGGCAACCCATTGCCCCTTGCTGAGAAGAGCCAAAAAGAGTGTTTTTGGATTGGTTTTGCCGTCCGACAAATCATATTTTGTAATATTTTTACCGAGTGAGCCTGTTTCTTTTTTTATCAAAAAGACAGGATGTTTTTGAACAAAAGCATTGAATTCGGCAAAATCCGCAAAGCTTTTTATCGGAACAATATCACGCTTGTAATACTTTTTGAGTGTTTGGTATGCGGAATATTTGTCCTTTAATATAGGATGTTCTTCAACCTCTTTAGTTTTTATTTTTTTTGTATTTCTTAAATATTCATCCGTGCCTACAAAAGCCTTTCTTTCTTCAAAGCTTCTGTTTGGAAAATCAAACAAAAAATACTCATCAAGATAAGTAATGCCGTAAATATATTTTTGACCGAGTAAATCCTTATATATTTTTTTAAACTTTTGCTTATCATTATATAGTTCCGGTGCAAGCTTATCTATATTTTCCTTTATTTTAGCTTCCTTTTGCACATCGCTTTTTGCCGCATAAAGAATATCACAGCATATTTTGTACATAAAAGCATTTGATTTGCCGATTTTTCTGAACATCTCTTTCATTATATCACCAAAAAAATTATAACCCATTATGTGCATAAAGTCAAACAAAAAACAACGGACGCCGAAGCGTCCGTTGAACATTATGTAATGTTTTTACTCATCATTTCCCGATTAGATATCTTCTTCAGGAAGCATAGATGTTGTTACTACATCAGCAACTTCGAACTTTTCAAGTTCTGCAACTGGCTTTGTGTACTTCATTGATGAGTCACCCCCTGTGGTTATTTCTCTTTATAAAAACCTTTTAAACTAAGGTATTTATTTTATTGTACTCCACCTACATAATTAACATCTGCACGACCGTATCTAAGGATTTGGTCAACAAGTGCCTTAAGCTTAGCATTGTTCTTAACAGTAGAACCTGTTGCATAAGATTCAACACTGTATTGAAGGACATTAGATACCTGATGAGCCTCATCTACTGAGCCTTCATATGCTGTTAAATAGAAAGGAATAGAGAACTGGTTAGCTTTAAGGACATTACATTGGATAAAGTAAGAATCATTTACCGATGCTGTGGCAGCAGAAGGATTTGTCTTAACAAACCAATCAGGATGTTCTTCATATGTAAATGAAGTTACCTTTCCGTTAATTGTCCAAGTGAATATAAAGTCGTTAATGCTTGAAGTCTTTGGAATTTCAATTCTTATCTGTGGAAGAACCTTACCTTCAAGCAACAAGCTTGCAGCCTTTACAGTAACTTTATTTGCTGAATCACCGTTAGGGTTGAGAGAATACTTAGAATCAGTAAGTTTCTGGTATTCCGGAACATCAGTTGTATGACGAGCTGCTTCATCAGATGTGAGGTCAGCTGTTACAAGATCATCTGTCTTGTAGTTCATGTAGTTCTGATATTGTGCACCGTAGTAAAGCAATTCAACAAGCAATGTCTTAAGTGTATCTCTTGTACCTGCTTTACGAAGTGTCTTATATGCATAAGATTCAATTGAAGTTGTTACTGAATGTCCACGACAAACAATACCATCTTCTGTTACACCATAAGCTGTAATTGTTACATCTTCACCAAACTTATCCGGTGAAACCTTGTCAAAGTCATAATAGTAACGCGATGCTGTTGTGCTGCTTGAAAGTTCATCAACATCAACAGATGTGCCTGCATACTCAAATTTGATATATGTTGACTTGAAGTTGCTTGCTCTTGACTTATCCATACCAATGTTCATAACAACAGCAGCACCAAGAGTTACAGATGCTGTGTTAACACGAAGCAATCCTGTACCGGCAATTGTCTTTGTTTCGGTTTCTGTACAATCTGAACCGTCTGGAAGCTTACCTGTACAATGTCTTGTAGCTGTACCGTCTGTATGAACTGAAGATGATGTGTAAGTTGCATCATTGTTATATGTCCATTCAGACCATGTATGAACATGTTCTTCTACGATAGGGTCGATAGACTCTGTCTTTGTTGCGTCGCATCCTGCTACTGTACACTTAAATGTCTTAACGCCAGGAGTTGTGGTTGTAGGTTTTGTTGTTACAGTACCTTCATCCCAAGCATGAGCCTCACCTGTCTTGATGATTGTGTAAGTAGCGTCCTTTGTAGCGGTAGCTTCAGGTTCAACATCCCAAGCATATGAATAGTGCTGAGCATCATCATATGTCATTGCAGGAAGTTCAGGAATAGTTACCTGTGCACCCTCTTCATATTGTGTAGAAGAGATTTCCTGACCGTCAGCGTCAACAAATTTGATAGTGTATTTGTTTACTTCACTACCATTATACTCGTTTTTGCCCATAAAGTCAAGATCTGCTTTTGCATTTTCTGATTTTGGTGCATATGTTTTATATTCTTCTACTTTACCACCGTTTGCGGTTGTTGCAAGATAGTAGTTTTCTTCAGTTGTATCGATGCTGAAAGTGATAGCATCGTTGCTGACAATCTTGAACAAAAATGTTGCCAAAACAAATGTATTGTCTGCAACACCGTTAACAGTTGTTGCAGCTGTATACTCTGCACCTGTCTGTACTGAGTACTGAGCGTGCATTGTCTTTGTTTCTGCATTAACATAAGAAGTTTCGCCCAATGTGTTTGTGGCATTGTACAAAGCGTTACCGCTCTGTGGCAAAAATGCACCAAGCTTAGGAGAATCTTCGTGTGCATCATCTGATTCTGTGTATTCGCCTACCAAATTACCTGATGAAGTAGTTTTAACATATGCAGGTACAATTGAGTCTGAATACTTGATTGCAGTTTCAGCGGCTGCAATCTGTGATACATTTTCAACAAGGACACTGACTGCAAAGTAGTCGCCCACTCCATAGCCGGTAATCTTGCCGTTGCTGTATTCCAACTTAGTAGAATTCAATCCGGTGTATTTCTTAAATGTGGCTGAAGATGCACCTCTTCCTGAGGTATAATGCTTCGCCGTCGCAGAGTTAGAAACATCTCCGAATTGAAGATTTATATTTGTTCTTGTTTCTTCCTGAGCCAAAGCTGTCAACGGGAAGGAACAAACTATCATCATTACTGCTAAGAGGATTGCAACTACTTTTTTAAATGATTTTTTCATTTTATATAGTTTCCTCCATTATTTTAATTCCAGTTGAGTATATGCAACTGTCTGTCTGAAAAATGACTTAAATATTTCGGTGTCACTTTTGTCAAATTGACCGTCACCGTTTAAGTCGGTTTTAAACTTTGAAAACAGAGCCACATCTGTTGAATTTATTTTGCCGTCTTTGTTGTAATCCACAACGCAGATACCTACATTATCAACGGTAATTTGATCGTAGTTGGCGTTTTCTCTTTCAACTTTAAGCGTTACTTCTCTGTCTATAGTATGTGCTCCGCTGAACACGAGGGTATATTCTCCGATGTTAAGACCGGTAAAACTATACGAACCGTCTTCTGCCGTAACTGTACTCTTGTCGGTACCTTTAATTGTTACCGTAATTCCGCTTGCCGGAGCTGTTGTTGCAGCACCCGTAAGTTCTTTGGCAACAGTTACATTGCCCGTAACATCAAACTCTGTAACCAGATAATAAGGAGATGCGTCCGCTGTCATTGGGTAAGTCTTGCAAGTGGTTTGCACACTTGTATCAAGCACATAACAGTCTTCGTATCCGTCCTTGTATGATGCCTCTATAAAGCACAAACTTGGATTTTTTGAAAATGCAAATACATCTGCGAAATCGCAAGAGGATGCGACTGTAACAGAAAGTGAGACCAATACAGTCCCGTTAATATCGATTGTAGATGCATCATCACTTTCAGCAACTTGAAAAACAGAAACAGTATTGTTTTCAATCTTTTGACCGCCTTTTTTCATCCCGTCGTGTTCATCTGCATAAGTGCTCAAAACACTGAGGCTTGAAATATATTCCGGATCATATGTTGCTGTTAACTCAACTATGGAAACCGCCTTCATTCCGCTAAGAACAACATCTACATAATATGTACCCGCTTGGAGTCTGTTGCCGTCTGCGGATTTACCGTTTGCATCGGTAAATGCACATGATAATTCAGGTGTTTCCGTTCCGAGGGTTCCTGCCTCGGCATTTGCGTTGAATGGCAACGCAAAAATAGAAATTATTAAAATTAAACAAACGAATGGGGTAGTTAAGAAGCTTTTAAAAGTATGTTTCATTGATGAAACCCCCAAAGTTCTTGTTTTATTTTTTGAAATGATACTCCTGCACAGGGTTGCCCCCGTGCAAGAACATCATAGGACATATGCCAAATCGCAATTAATTTGGCGGAAGTTTAACTAAAGTGCGGTAAGCAATTAATTATTGAAGAGTGCTGCTGTAATGTACTCCGGATCTCATAATTGCCTTGAACTGATCAGCTGTAACCTTTGTGCCGATGTCAGAAGTCTTAGAAGCAAGAGCAACGTCTGTTGAGTTAACCTTGCCGTCACCGTTATAGTCAATAGCAACCAAACCGATCTTAACGCCTGATGCAGCCTGAGTAAATGTTACAGTTCTTTCAACAGCATTAGCAGCCTTAACTGTTAATGTTACGGTTTCACCTACAGGAATTTCTGCAGAGAATGTACCGTCAGCCTTTGCTGTTGCAAGAAGTTTTGAACCATTGTAAATCTTAGCATTTCCAAGAGCATATGAGCCTGCTGTACCTGTTCCGTCAACGGCTGCATAAACTGTACCTGTTACGGTTGCTTCTGTAGCCTGCTTAGGAAGAGCAAGTTCATTTTCTGCAATTACAAGATTCTTCTTAGCAACATATGTGTTTGAAATGTTTGCTGATTTTTCTTCTTGTGCAACACCTACAGCCTTTGCAAGTGCATTTACATAATTTGTCCAAGTTTCATCTGAGTAAACAACATCACCTTGGTTAACAAGTGTGCCGTTAACAATCTTACCGTATTTAGGAGTACCGTTGAACTTAACAACACCGTTAGTTATTACACCGGTATCCTTATTTTCATCAAATGTAGCAGTAATGCTTGCCTTTGTTGTGCCTGTTGCATCAGCAATTTCTTTTTCAATCTTCTTGCCTTCATAGCCACGAGCAACAACTCTTGCAAAATAGTCGTCAAATTGCTTTTTAGCTTCTATAAGCTGAGCAGCTGTAGCGGTTGTTGAATAGTTGTTTGTACCGTCAGCATTCTGACTTGTTACATAAACAAGAGCTTCAGCTTCCTTAGCAATTTGAACCATCTTCTCGTAAGAAGTAACATCGTAGTTTACACTTTCCATGCCCTTACGAGTTTCCATAAGACCCTCTTCGCCTGTGATACCAACCATTGAGGAAGTATCAATGTGCTTGAGGATTTCTTTCTTATAATATGTCAAGTAATCCTGTACCTGACCATAAATGCTACGGTAATCGTTTTTACCGTCATTTTTCTTTGTAGTGTTAACTACCTGAGCATATGTATAAGCCCATTTGTCAGAAGCGTTAACCTTTATACCATTTTCGGAATAATAGTTATGGAGAGTCTTTACATAATAGTTCTTCATAATAGGGTTACCTTCTGTGTCTTTACCGTCTTCATACTGTGCAACAGTTGTTGTATCAGCATAATACGGATAATCATAAGATGCAGTATCCCATGTTTTCTCATAAGAATAATCGTTTACAAGATAGTATACTTCGCCCTGCTTTTCAACCTTACGGCCAAGCGAATCAACTCCGTTTGTTACATCTGCGTCCTTAAGGAGTTCATTTGAGAATACAGGGAACTTGTAATTTTCATCTACATAGTAGATACCGTTCTTAGGGTTCTTGTAGAACTTTTCTGCAACCTTAGCAGATACAGTTGTTGCAGGCTTGTAAGCCGGATCACCTGTAGCACTCTTAACAACTGATGTTTGAGCAGTCAATTCCTTAACACCTGCAAATGATGCAGCTGTCTTTGCTGTAGGAGCCTTAGCGATAGCGTCAAGAACTACAGCATACTTGCCTTGAAGATCATCATAAGTTGCTGATGTGCCGAGTACGTCATTATAGTCATCATAGTCTGATGGCTGATAAGGACCCATTTCTTCCTGAGTTGATTCATAAGATTTTTGAAGTGTTGCAGCACCGCTTGTATCGGCGATCTTAACATCAACATCACCAACTTCGGTACCTGCTACACCATCAAGATAAGCATAAAGATGCATTGTGTAGTCTTCAGGCTTGATTGAAGATACTTGATTTTCAAGTTTCAACCAATGTCTGTGCTGTGCAGTAGAATCAGAATCAAGAGTAAGGAAGTTAATACCTTGTGACGGAGTAGATGCAGTTACGGCACCGCTTGCGATTACCTTAGGATCAACAGCAACCTTTTCAACATTGCCGTTGTCATCATACATAACCTGAGTGATTACTGTGCTGTCTACGCCAATTTCGGTTGAACAAGCAATATGAGTTCTTGTTACACCCTTCTTGGTATTATCGGTAACAGCGGCTTTGATTTTAGCGTCAGCTTCATCTCTTGTGTAGCCGTTATATACTGTAACACCGTTAACATTTTGCGATGCACCTAAATTCCAAGTACCTTCACTTATAACTTCACCGTCTTCGTTTACAGTATCAATACGGTAGTCATACTTAGTATTATTAATTACATCAATGTAGTTCTTCTTGTTTCTTGTTGCTGTGTCAAATGCAGCGTAAGCAGCTTTACCTGTAGCATCTGTTGTAGCATACATACCGTCGATATCGTAAACTTCGATACCGGTTTCTGCAGCCTGCTTAGGATTTGTGCTTGAAAGAACCATTTCGTCATAATAGTAACCTACAGCACAATCTGACATTGTTTCTTTATAAGCAGCGTTAGTATCGTTATCTCTTTCTGTAAGAGTACCGTACCAACCCTTATCTGCCGAAAGGTTAAAGTAAGCAACAGCAGTTTGGTTAGAATATTTAAGTTCCTTTGTAGGATTTTTTGATGTACCCTTATAAATGTTATATTTAAGAGTAAACTTAACATTTTCGGTTGCCTTAGGATATTCACCCTTAATTTCAACTCTTACACTCTTTTCAGGAGCAATGATACCCTTGTAGGAATCAAGTCTTGCCGAAGAAGAGTTAGATGTCAAGCTGAGTACTTCGATGAAGTATCTGTCATCAACTGCAATATTGCCGTTTGCGTCCTTATAGAATCTGTTAAGACCTGTTGACTCGTTCTTAATTGTTACATAAGAGCCTTTAATCTGCTTTGATACGTCAAAGTCAGAAGTTGATGGGTTGTTAACAGAAATTGAAGCAGCACCGAACTTGTGATCCTTCAACTGCGGAACGAAGCCGTCTACAAAGTAGCTTACGCCCTTAACCGCAAACATGGCACCCTGCCAGCAACCGTCGCCGCGTGTCTTATTTGTTACTGCGGTTACACCGCCGAATGCGCAATAAATATTGCTGATCAAAATACCGATAACACCGTTTTCCTTTGTGCCGTCGCCCTTGTATTTTGCGAATACATTGGCATTAACCAAGCTGTCAAAAGGAGTGGTTGTGTTCATATCGGTTGATGTAGGAATTACCTTCTTGTAAGCCTGGCCCGAAACTTTTGCACCAAAGATGCCGTTAACGAGTGAAGCTACAACATCATCATAAATAAGAACATCAACGCCCTTATTCATAATAGGTTCTGCTGTGAAAATTGTAAGCAACTGCTTAACAATTGTTGTAATACCTCTTGTACCTTCGGAACCGTGAGTATCCGAAATGTTAATAAGTGACTTAACTACTGTATCGTAAATAAGTTCTTCGGCATTTGCCTGACCTGCCTTAGATGCGGTACCGTATTGCAATGTACCGATTGTAGGCCAAATCTTATTAGCGATTTCACTGAGGTTCTGCCAAAGTGAATTGCTCATCTTAACCAAGCAGTTACCGTTTTCATCAACTACACCGAGAAGAGCGGCAACGCCCTTACCGTATGTATGTGCGGTTGTTTTGTTGTAAGACGGTTCATTAAACTCTTCTGTTGATGCATAGTAGCATACTACAGAGTTCAAAAGGTCAAACAATGTTGTCTTGTCGTTTACAGGATCTGACTTTGAGAAATCCCAAACATCGCCGTTCTTATCACGACAAGGAACGATTGAGCTGAGGAGGTAACCTACTGCGTCACGACACATAGGAAGGATAGCATCCTCAAACATTGTTTTCTTGCTGTCGCCGTTTACATCATAAGCTGCTTCATATGAGCCGCTCTTTGTTGTAACAAGTTGGTCATAATCCTTGTTAGGTTGTGAGAATGAAAGATATTCTCTCAATGCTACATAAGCAACGCCTTCAGCGTCTTTTGCGTAGTCAAAGTCTTCATTGTGAATGCTTTCTGTATCCTTAACAATCTTGATGCAGCCGACAAGAAGAGGAATCATTGCTTCTTCGAAGTTTGCTTCCGACAAGTTGTTGCTTGATGTCTTATCGCTGATGTCGTTGTTGTGATAGAAAGCGTTAAGGATGTTTTGGTCAGCTGCGTTTGCACCGTATTCAAACATCTTGCAAGCATTTTCTACAAGAGTTGAAGCGATTTCGCTGACTGTAGGATTTGTACCTGTTTCCTTAAGATCAGGACGGTTAAGGTCTACGTTAACTGTGTTATCGGCACCCATACCGATATTTGTAGAATTAGGGAACAAGTCCTTAACTGCTGCAACAAGTGCATTATTGAGAGCTGCTGCAACGTTTGGATATGCTGTTTTACCGTCAACATAAGCATCCATAAACTTCTCCAAATTAGGGAAGCCTGTCTGCATGAAGTAAAGGTTAATAGGACCTGTTTGCATATTGAATACTTTATCAGCAAGAGGGCTGTAACGAAGCTTACCGAAGAGGATGCTTTCTGTTCTACCTTCTTCTGTTACATAGTTGTTGCTCTTTGCAACATCTCTCCAGTTGTACTGAGGATCTTCAACTACATTTCTGTCATATTCAAATGTCTTTCTTACCTTTTCTGTAAATTCCTCGGCATCTGCACAGCCATAGTTTGCATAATTAGCTGCAGCAAACATTTGGAATTTTTCAGGTGTGTAGTTATTTTTCCAATCGGTCTTGTCTACCAAGCCTTCGCCTGCCAACCAATAATAATATACATTATCAAAGTTGCCGCCGTGGTCCTTGTACCAATCCATGCTGTTGTTAACACGCATAGTTGAAAGTGTAGGTCTGAGAACTGTCTTCCAAGCAATCTTGAGAGCCTTGTTTACGATGTCATAGAACTTATCGGTTGTCTTGATTTCAAGAGTATCTTCGCTACCGCTGTCGTTGCCGTATCTGAAGATGTAAATCATACCGTTACCGTTCTTGTCGTATCTGAGGTTAGGGTCATAACCGAGTTCTTGCGATGCTGTTGCAATATTGGCATCTGTTTCGCTCAAATTGTGATCATCAAGATACTTGATAATCTTTGTATAACGACTCTTTGACGAATCGGTTACATTGTAAACGGTTTTGCCGTCTTTGTCTGTATCCTTTTCAAGAGCATATGTCATTTCAACAGAAATCTTGCTGATGAATTCGCTTGTAAGCTTTTCAAGAAGTTCGTTATCGAAATTCCACTTTGTTCCCTTGCTGTTATCCTGAAGATAAGCTTGGTAGTTTGAAATTTCTGATTCTGTAAACCAGTTAGTTTTTGTAAGAATAGCTTGTGCGAGAATGTTGTATACGAGATTTGACTGGTAACCACTCCACATACCCAATCCTGCGATGTTACCGATAAGGCCGTATACATCAAGTACGCCGTTAAGAATAGAACCCAATGAAAGCTCGCCCTTAAAGAACTGTCCGATTACGTTCTTGTTTGCTCTGCCTCCTGCAGTATCGTCATTTGAGTTCCAATAAATTGTCTTTGCCAAAGCCATAACGATGTCTTTAGCGTCATTGAGTGCACGATATGACTCATTACACTGTGAGACAATAGCAGAAGAATCTTTTGTTCCGCTTAACGAAGCAATCGGGTCAAGGTTGATATTTGGAATATCACCGCCGAGAAGTCCGCCGTACTGGTCAAGATAAGGCTTTATCTGCTTAACAAGATTGATAATACCGTCAACGCTGTCGATATAGCCGTCAATGTCAATCTTAACTACTACGTAGTCGTAGTGAAGGCTCAAAGGACTGATGTTTGCTTTACCGAGTGTATCATCTACCCAGTCAAGGAGTGCTTCGCAAGTTTGGTTATCTGTTGTCTCTGCCCAAGTCATAAAGTTTGCTGCCAAGTTTGAGTCGTGCGCATCATCTGTTGATTTTGCAAATACGGTAAGTACACCGGTAAAGGTGGACATTGCCATAAGCACAGCCAAAACTATTGCAACAATTTTGCGTGCAAAGGTTTTAGATTTTTTCACTTTATTAAATTTCCTCCATTTATAATTACGATAATGAATCACCGATTATGCACCTGTCACTTTCTCTGACCTGATTGCAAGACCTCGCAACAGAAAGAATGGAACAAATCCCGATAACATAATTTTGAAATGCGATAATCCACTTCACGCATAATTATTAAAACACAATTAACAAATAAAATCAAGTTTATTAACATATTAATAACATTATAGTAAAGCCGAAATTTTCATTAATTTTTTCGTAACATTTGCACAACAAAACCATATTCACCTTTGTGAAAAGTGCAAGAAAATTCGGCTGAAACCTTGATTTTTTATAAACTTTGGTATAGAATTCAATTAAAAGTTCACAAATTGTTTACAATCATTTTACATTTTGTCAAAACTTTTTCGGACATTTTTTGTCAAAAAGGTCTTGCACACAACAACTTGTGGACAAGGGATTTTTTATGGCAAACAGTACACAAAATCGGCTAATCATTCATCGGCAAAATCCGCGGATTTAAAGCAAAAATCGGCTGCATTTGTTATGTGATTGTTAAGCATTAGTTATTATTCTGTAAAAAGATATTGACTTTGCGTTCTTAATTTGTTATAAATAATCTTGGATATTGTTCGTGCATAGGGGTATTCTGCGCCAAAATCCCAAAGAATTAACGGTGCAAACGCCTCTGTGATTCCGGTCACAGCTGTAAAGCGGATAACTTTACATCAACTTTCGGCTGCGAAAATCATTACAAAGAAAAGGAGAGATGATTATGAAAAAAACGAGCAAAAAATTACTCAGCTTTTTCTTGGCTGTAGTAATGATCGTTACTTCATGTTCCGTTGGTTTTACCGCATTTGCGGAAGACAATACGGACACCAATAAATATTGGAATGATGTAACGGAAGCCGGTGATGCATTTGATGCAATCGGCGAAATCGTTGATACTGCTGTTCCTTCAATTTTGGGCATCAATGTCAACGGCAAAAAATTGGGTGCCCTACTCGGTATGAGTGACAGCCAAATCCAAAGTGCAACATTGAAAGATGTTGTAGCCAACGCCAGCCCACTGCTTTTGAAGGCTCTCGGCGGATCATCAACAGATTCATCAAACTTGGCTTACGATGTAGACAAGAAAACATTTTTGATGAACCACAAAGACATTACAGGTGTTACAGCCTGGAGTGATAAGTACGACACCTATTATTCGTACCTTGACGATCCGGACGCAAAAGACGGCGACATAACCTTCTACAACCTTTACACCTTCTGCGAAAACAATTTGACTTTGGCTGAAGGCAAAGAGAACGATGATAACTACAAAGTTCTTAAGGCTGTACAGGATTACTGCACAGAAACATTGCCTAAATTGCAAATTCTTCTTAAAGTTGTAAGCAGTGCTCAAAACGAATACAACTCAAAGAAGAACATCGGTGACATGGTATACACCGGTACCAACGCAAGCGGTAAGGGTCAACCAAACAACGGTTTGACAAAGGTTTCAAGCTTTATCAACAAAACCAAGCAAGGTAAGTTTACGGTTGATGCCCTTAACGAGCAAACATTCTCGGGTAAGATTAACAACATCACATTCAGCAATGTAAAGCTCGGCGACTTTACATCAGATACAACTGTACTCAGCGGTTCCACAACACTTGCAGACGCAACAAAAGCAGGTATGGAATATGTTCAGAATCAGTTTGACAGCCTCGGTGCTAATCTTACAATCGACACACCTGCAAAGGCTCTTATGTATTACTATGCGTTCCCTGAAAACGGCAGACAGTACGACGGCGGTATGCAGGTAGGTATTACATATTATAACGCATTGCTTTACATCAGCCTTGCACAAAAAGGCGGTGCGCCGATTACAACCAAGGCAATCGGCGGTGACACAGAACTTTCGATCAGCAACTACGAATCCGTACTTTTGGATTACATCAAAGCTCAAAAGGCTGCGGGTGATTCAAGATATACAGGATATGAAGAAGGTAAAGAATATTATTATATTCCTTTAGCTGTATATGAATGTTTGTGTGACAAGGTTGTTCCTATTCAATCTAAAAAGTTCAATGACAACGGTGAAAACACAGACCCTGAAGGCAGACCATGCGGCATTTTCTTAAGTGACGGCCCTATCAGCTTTAAAACAAAAGAAAACTCAAAGTGGGAAACATTTGCTTCTTCATCATACGAAGCAATCAATGCCGAACTTCTTTACGAAGCAGGTAACTACGAATCATTGGAAGCTGCTAAGAAAGCTATTAATGATGCAAAAATCACAAAAGAGCAGTACAAAGCTTTTTGCACTAAGGTAAACGAATTTTACCACGACCCTGAAAAGAAGGACAAATATGAAGAATATGTTCTTCAGTATGTTCAATCCGATGAATGTAAGATGTCTAAATATATAAAGGACTACTTCAGAATCTTCTATTCAAACGGTTCGGGTGCTCTTTATACAGACTTCTTGCTTTTCTTACAACAAATCAGACCTCATGTATATGATGAAAACAATAATCAAATTGAAGTCTTTAAAGATTATAAAAACATTACCGATGAAGAAATTGAAAAGGTAATGAACATTCCTGCCGAATACTATGATAGTCCAACCAGTGCTCAGCTTAACTTGTACCAGTACATCATGGGCAGAAACGAAGGTAACCTTGTTTCTTATGTTAACTTCATCAACGATATTGTTTCCGGTCTTATGACAAAAACGGACCTTGATTCGGGTACAAATAACCCTAAGTTCAACAGTGTTTCATCTACTGCTATGGACTATATGCAGGTTAATGTTGCAAAGGCTGTTCAAAACGGTCTTACAAATCCTGAAACAGGCAAAAAGTACGCTTACAAGTATTCGGAATATACAATGCCGAGTGATGTAAGCAGCTACTATAACGGCAAAAAATCCGAAGATACCGTTGCAGAAGTAAACTACCTTCTCAACAAAACAATCGGTGACCTTCTTGATCCATCAACATCAACAGGCGCTATAGTTGCTCCTGCCATCAACGGATTGATGGAATCAAAAATCTCCCTTTACAACACAGCAGGCACGGGTGCTCTCAACGACCTTTGGTCAAGACTTTACAATGCACCTACAGAAACCATATTTAACCTTCTTCCGACACTTGTAATTCTTGTTGAAGAAGTTGGGTTCCCTCTGGTTCTCAATGCCGAAGGTGATGAAAGATACCAGGCTCTCGATGCCATTTTTAATAACCTTGGTGTCAGCCTTGTAAAGGACGGTCAAATTGCAAATACAAGTGTAGGTCTTACAGACTCTTCGTTTGACCTTAACACAATTCTTCCGGGTGTTCTTGCATACTTTGCGGGAGATTCCGAAAAGGCACTTGAATACTGCGGAACATACAACGACTTCCTTGAAAGCAAGGGACTCGATAATAACGCAGGCGGTATCGACGGTAACACAATCATGTTCACCGGTATATATGTAGCCGACAAGGCTATCTATAACCTTGACCTCAAAGCACTTCTTGCAAGCAAAATGGACGCAGACCTTGCAACAGGTCTTAACGAACTTATTGTTGAGATTGCAGGCTTTGCTCTTGAAGCAACGGAAGAATACATTGCAGACTCCGGCGAAGAAGATTACAGATATTCTATCGACTATTCCGTTCCTTGCAAAACAACACAAAGAGGTCTTAACAACGTAGCAATTGCACTTCCGAAACTTATTGACAGAATCGGCAAGAAAGTAATTGAAAAATACGACATTCCTTCCGATTGGACTTACCTTTACACCGGCAAGCTCGATACAACAAAGGATAAGACTTACCCAATACAGGGTTCATCCGAAAAGAACACTGTAACTCAGCACTACAACACTCCTCTTGAAGAGTTTAAGTCAAAAGCTGTATATAAAGTAAAACTCGGCGAAACAGCCGATGAAGCTGCAAAGAGAAACGCAGTAGAAGTACTTGACTTGTTTGCCAATGCTTTCACAGGCACATGGGTTAACAGCTTGCTTGACTTCCTCAACGATACAATCGGCACATCAAACAAGCTCACAGGCAACCTTGAATTGGTAGCAGGACTTCTCAATTCACTCGGCGGCTTTGGCGAAAAGAGCATCCTTACAGATGTTCTCAACGGTTTGTTTGACCTTTCAAGAGAAGACAAAGCATCATTCACTTTCAAAAAGCAAGATGATATTAAAAACTTTGTAGGTTTGTCAAAAGAATCGGGATTCTTCCTTATTTCAAACATTATCTTTAATGACGGTCAAAAAGGTCTTATCCCACTTATCAAAAATGTTATTGCAGGCGTTAAGTATGCAAAGAACCCTACCCCGACAACATATCTCCCGGGTCAGGAAAACTTGAAGCCTAAAGATAACACAACAACGACAACCACAACAACTCAAACAAAGAAGCCTACACTTGTTTCTTCTTCAAAGACAAACAAGAAGTATGACACAAGCAAGCTTCTTACAAAGAAAAATGTAAAGAACGCAAACAGTTTACTCAAAAAGCTTGATACAATTCTTGCATCTCTCCTTGATAATTCTTCACTCAATGATTTCGTTTTGAATTCAAACGAAAATGTACTTGCAGGCGTACTTACAACTGCATCTAACTATCTTGGTGAAAATAATACTAAAGAACTTATTACATTAGTAGACGATTATCTCAATGTGTTCAACACAACCGCAAAGAACGGCAAAGTTGACGCCGACAAGGTATACACAGACGAAAATCTTTCTAACATTGTAATTAAGACTTACACACTTATTGAAAACATCGTTAACTATCTCTTCTACAACAACACAAGCGGTATTTTGAGATACGGCGATGAATATCAGGTAATCACAGGTGCTATTGACGGTATCTACTCACCTGACTCACTTTCTGTAAGAGTAAAAGACAGAACAGCAAAATCAATTAAGGGCAAGAAGAGCTGGAAAGAAGTTACCTCTGTAAGCTTCGGCGTTACAAAGGGCGACAAGGAAAGCTTCTATGACGGTCTCGGCCAGTCACTTACAACTCTTGCTACAGTATTGGGTGCCGTTCTCACATTCAGCTACACATCTGCAGACCATTCAGACAACCTTTACTCTGTAGCAGTTGAGCCTGTTCTCAAGGCTGTTGCAAAGCACACAGGTGCAACAGGTGTAGTTGACGGTGCAACATTCAATTTGCTTGATGCTCCTGACCAACTTGTTAAGGGTATCATTACTCCTCTTGCAAATATCATCACTCAGTTCTACAAGGCTCCTGCAACATTCCTTGTAAACCTCGTAGCTTCACTCGGTGATATATTGAACGACCAAAGCGTAACGGAAATTGTAAACGGCGTTATCGGCGTTGCAAATTACGCATTCAAGGGCTTCACAACAATCGTAGGCAACAAGGCTTATCTCAACGCTCCTACTCTTGTTAAGGCTCTCGGTAAGATGGCTCACGCAAAGACAGATCTCTTTACTACAGAGCTTCAACTCAAGGTTACTCTTCCTAAGTCAGACATTATTGTAGGCCTTATCAGAGGCATTAAGATCAGCAGCCTTAATATGACAGTCGGTCAACTTGTTGCTCTTAAGTCTATCAACTGGAGGGCACTTGCAAATGCAAACAATGCAGGCGAAAAGCTTATCCTCATCTTCGGTTACTTGGTAGATGTATTGTTGAGCTCACCTGTAATCCTCGGTTTGGTAAAAGACGCTTCACCTGAGATTTACAAATTGCTCAGCACACTCAATCCTGCACAAATCCTTGCAATCATCAATGCAATCCTTGATGTAACTCAAAGCCCGACAGAAATTTTCTGGACATTCAGAGAATATGCCGGCGAGGTTACAAAGACATTTGTTTACCCTAAGGGTATCACAGCATCAGAATCAAACGAAGCTGTTGACAATCTTGACAAGCTTGTACAAAATGTATTCCCTCTCCTCAAGGATTTGGGCGTACTTGATTACGAAGACTTGCCTACACTTGTAAACTCATTGCTTTACAAGAACGAACTCATCACAAAGCTTGCAACAACAGTTTACGGCGGCATTTATGACGCAGTTAAGAAAGCAGGCCTTACAGACACACTCAAGTCTTTGGGAATTGACCTTTCACCTAAGGGTCTTGCAACTGTATTGATGGATGAAAGCTACGGCAGAACATACTCATCAGCAGCAAAGACATTGAAGAAGGCAAAGAGCTGGAGCAAGGTTAAAACGGTTAACTGGGGCTTCAAAGACGGCTCGGATAAGGCTCAAACAGGATTTATCAATGCACTTACAGCACTTCTTCGTCCTGTAAACAGCGTACTTTCAATCTTCCTTGCAGAAGGTAAGGGACTTGAAGATGAACTTTCAGAGTCTGACATTAAAGACCTTCTTGACACAATCAAGAAGATTAACATCAAAAAGCAGGCAATCGGCGGAATTAAGGAAGAAGATCCTTACGGTTGCAAGTTGTATCTTACAATTAAGAACGGCGTACTTACCCTTACTATTGACAGTAACGGAAGCGACGACGATTCAACATTTAAGTGCAACATCTACAACATTGCAAAGACACTTGTTGAATCATTCAGCGACACAAGCGTAGGCTTCGGTACAAACGGATATGAAAATGCAATCATTCCTCTTCTTGAAGCATTCCTTTGCGACGATGTTGTAACATACAAGCAATATCTCAAGGATTATGAAAAGGCAAAGGATAACCTCCTCCTTGACATTCTCAATCCTCTCTTCGGTTTGGTTGATGAAGTTCTTGCTTCACCTGCAAACAAACTCACAGCTATCCTTCCAAATCTTGCTTACTTCATTGACAGCAACGGTTTGGGTCAGGTAGTAAACAACTTGCTTGCTCCTATCACTTCAAAGAAGGGCCTTGTAGGCATCCTCAAGAAGAACGGAGTAGACGTAGACAAGATTATTAAGGCAATCACCGGTAAATCACTCGGCAAGATTGTAACAGATGCTCTCGGTCTTAATGTTAAACTCAACCTTAAGATTACAGATTTGACAGCATGCAACATTCAGGACATTGTTGTTCCTCTTATCAAGACACTTCTCAAGAAGAACAACATCAACATTAAGATTCCTGATTTCACATTTGCCGACATTGCTTCTCACGGCAAGGTTGTAACAGCCAAGAGTGCCGCAAAGAACAACGATGGCGAATATAAGAGAGAAATGGTTCAGGCTTACAAGGGCGAAATGTTTGTTGCTCTTCTCAGATATGTAGGCGATGTACTTATTAAGAATGCTACAACTCTTAATAACATGCTCGGCAATATCAAAGCCATTAAGGACAACAAGACAATCAGCGACATTCTCAACTGTGTATTCTCTTCACTCAAGGTTGCAACAAAGGATGACATTGTAAGAGCTGTATTCTACTTCCTCACTCAAAACGGTGCTCAGGATTCATTCTTCGATTACAGCAACTTCAAGACAAAGAAGTATGACTTCACATTCGGCAACATGGATGAGGAATTCTGCAGAAAGCTTGCTCCTATGCTTGACGGCTTGGTTGGCGGACTTCTTGCAGACAAGGGCGGCCTCCTCGGTCTTATCGGCGGTATGGCTTACACAGATGATGTTATCAGCTCAATTGCCTGCGGCCTTTACGGTGCGGTAGACGGAGTTGACCTTGGCGATATGGGCTCACTTTCAGCTCTCCTCGCAAAGACAGGTATTGACTTCACAACAACAAATGTTGCAAATCTTCTTACAGATAAGAGATACGGCAAGAAATTCTCTAAGGCTGCAAATGTTATCTCTAAGGCAGGCAGCTGGAAGAATGTTAAGAAAGAAGACCTTAAGTGGGGCGTTAAGGACAGAGATACATTCCTCAATGCACTTGTTGCAGTTCTTCGTCCGGTTTACGGTGTAGTTGATGTTCTCCTTAACAACGGCAACCTCAACCTCTTCAACATTGTAAGCGTTCCTGGTTCAAACGGATACACATCATTCATCGTTCCTCTTCTTGAGGCATTCGGTGTATACAACATCAAGACCCAGTACGATTACAGAATGGATATGGAAAAGGCATATGACGCACTTCTCCTTGACATCATCAATCCTCTTTGGGATAAGGTAGAAGATATTCTCAACGCTCCTATCGAAATGCTTGCAGACATTCTTCCAAACCTTTCACTCTTCTTTGCAAACAACGGTTTGCTTCAGTTGATTGACAATCTTTTGACTCCTGTATCGGCTCTCCTTGATGCAGTTAAGCCAATCATCAATGTAAATGTTGTACTTGATGTACTCAATGTTGATGTAAATGCCCTCCTCGGCAAGATTGGTATCAACTCGGATGTTAAGGTTGATGTATATGACCTTAAATCAACACTTGAACCGCTCATCGGTTCTGACAATGTTGTATCACTTCTCAACGGCATTCTCAGCACAATCAAGATTAAGGGTCAGCCACTCGGCATAGTTCTCCCTGAAATCGATTGGTTCCAGCTTGCAAGCCACGGCAAGGTTGTTTCAACAACTTCACAGGTTGCAACATTCGGCACAAGAATTGCTGTTCAGTCAGACCAGGATGAAACACTCATCGCTGTTCTCAGATACCTCATCAACACAATTAACTACAAAGATAACTACAACACAATCGTTAACCTCCTCGGCGGACTCCTTGGCGGTTTGAGCGACAGTATCGCAGGCGTAGTAGACCAAGTACTCGGTATGCTTAAGGGCGATGCGGATACAGTTATCGAAAGCCTTGTAGATTTGCTTCAGTCAATCGCAGGCTAATAGTTAATAACTATCAGCTTAAAACTGAATACTCAAAACATAAAGGTCATCCTCAATCGAGGATGGCCTTTTAGTCTGTGATAAAACTCCTGAACTGTGCAAAAGGATATTCAACCGAATTTACCCCTTCATAAAATATAATTATTTGTACACAAACACTTGTATATCGTGCCAAAATTATGTATAATAAACCCATATATAACTTTATACTCGGTGGTGAAAAAATGCTCGGAAAATATGTTAGAGTCAAGATAGAACATCCTATCGGCTCAACGGACGAAGCGGGCTACACCTATCCATTAAATTTCGGCACTGTATACAATACAGAAAATCAGGATGCGTTTGTTATGGGCATCCATCATCCCGTTCGCAATTTTGACGGCAGAGTTATTGCCATATTAAGCGACAGAAAGAAAAATCATTACATTTGGGTTGTTGCGCCGAAAAGTACCCGCTTCATAATCAACGACATCAAAGAATACATTGATGTTGAAAAAGACTTCCCTACTTACAGACTTGACTGCCTTTACGAGTGCAGTTGCGGAGCAGTCGTTTTTAGGGACATAAAAGGCGAAGTGCGATACCTTTTAATCAAAAACAATCGCTCGGCTCATTGGGGCTTTCCAAAAGGCCATATCGAACCGGGAGAAACTCCCGAAGAAACCGCTTACCGTGAAGTGCTTGAAGAAACAGGGCTTCACATCAATTTGATTGACGGCTTCAGCTGTGTGTCAAAATACAAAATCCGTGACAAGATTGACAAAATGGTTACCATCTTTGTCGGCACAACACAAGACACTTCAACCGTTATTCAAAAAGAAGAAATCGAAGATTATATTTGGCTGACCTACGACAAGGCAATGAATCTGCTTAAGTTTGAAAATGACAAAAACATTCTTTTGGGTGCATATAATTTTCTTAATGAACACAATATAATTTAAAGGTGATTTTATGCACGAGTTTGTTACAAGTTTTCAAGAATTCTTAACCTCACACGGTATCCCTGATTGGCTTGTTGTTTTCATCATATCCGTCTGCCCTGTTTTGGAATGCAGACTCGGTATGTTCACGGCAATCAGCCTGCTTCAGATGAACATCTTTAAAGGCTTCATAATCAGCTTTTTAGGTAACATATTACCTATTCCGTTCATTCTGCTCCTCATAAACAAGATTTTTGAGTGGCTCAAGAAAGTTCCCGGAATAAACAAGCCGATTTACTGGCTCGAAGAAAAGACCTTGAAAAAAAGAGATAAAATTGACAAATACGGCATTTGGGGATTGCTCATTTTTGTTGCTATTCCGTTGCCGGGAACAGGTGCTTGGACGGGTTCGCTCCTTGCCTCCCTCCTCCATCTCGACAGAAAAAAGAGCTTCGGCGTAATCTGCTTGGGTGTTTTCTGTGCCGGAGTGATAATGACGGTTTTGTCAAAAGTATTTAATATGGCAGTATTTTGATGACTAAAGAACAGGATTTTATGCTTCGGTGCCTCAGGGCATATTTTGAAAATAACAAAGTAAATACCGAAATCAATGTTGACCTCAACAGCTTTTACGAGCTTTGTAACGCTCACAATTTGGCTCCTGTCGTCTTTTCTGTGATTAAGGACAATAATTCCTTAAAAGAGAGCAAAACGGCTTATGAGGCTTTCAAAGACGCCTTTTACGACGGAATTGTCAACTACGATATGCAAAAGGCGGTTATTGATGAGATTGACGAACTGCTGACGGCAAACAAAATTGAACACATCTTTTTCAAAGGTGCTCAACTGAAAGAACTTTATCCCACTCCCGAACTTCGACTTATGGGCGACATCGATGTGCTGATAAGGCTTGACGACAGACCAAAGGCAAAACAGCTTTTTGTCGGCAACGGCTTTGAGTTGACCGAGGACAACGGACCTGTTTACAATTATCACAAGGGTGATGTTTTGGTTGAATGTCACACAAAAATTGTCAGCGGTAAAGTCGGCAATGCAGATGCCGAAACCTACTTTGCGGACGCAATCAATCACGCAAATTTTGACGGATTTTGCGGTGAACTTGAACCCGAATACAACCTGCTGTATCTGCTGACCCATATTGCGCACCACTTTTGGTTTTACGGTGCCGGGGTGAAGATGATACTTGACCTGGCAGTGTTCATCAAACACTTTTCGCCCGATATTGACAGAGTTGCAAGCAAAGCGGACGAGCTTAACTTAAAACGCTTTTCGCAAATCATTTTTTCAATCTGTTATGATTGGTTCGGTGTCGGCAAAAAATACACCGATGATACCGACAGTACAAAGGAATTTTTGCTCGGCTTCGGTGCATTCGGCAATATCAACCGCAACAAGGCAGTTGTGGTTAAGCGTAAGGCAATCGAGGACGGCCACAACAGCAATTTTATGACAAAGCTGGCCCTTCTCTTTCCGTCATACAAAAAAATGAAAAACATACCGTATGTCAAGTTCATAGACGGCAGACCGTATCTGTTGCCGTTTTGCTGGATGTACAGAATTATATACAACTTTAAAAACAAAAAAGACTTTGTAAAAGAAGCAACCTTTGACCTTGCAAGTGATGAAACAAGGGCAGAGGCACAAAAGGAATTTGAATACTTTGAGGAGATAGGACTGTTATGATATTCCTTATTATTTTAATCGTATTAATCGCAATAGCCGTTGTACTGTTTGTTACATGGTTTTTGTCAACAAAGGCAGACGGCAACTGTCCGCTTTGTGCAATGAAGGCTTTTCCGCCGTCAAAAATAACCATTGACTACAAAAAAGACGAGGACTACAACGGCGGCAGCAAAACCCCGATTATGGGTTGGTCAAGCTGGAACTCATTGCGTAATCATATTGATGAGGACACTATTCTTGATATGGCAAAGGCTATGGTTGACACGGGCCTTGCCGACGCAGGATATAAATATGTTAACATTGACGACTGCTGGCACAGCTCCATGAGAGATGAAAACGGAATGCTCCAGGGCGACCTTGAGTCTTTCCCGAGCGGTATGGCTCAGGTTGGCAGAAAAATCAACCAAATGGGGCTCAAAATGGGTCTTTACACATCAAACGGCACCCTCACCTGTGAGGATTTGCCGGCTTCTCTCGGTAATGAAGAAATTGACGCAAAAACATTTGCTTCCTGGGGTGTTGAATTTTTTAAATACGATTTTTGCCACCACAAATACATCAGCGGTAAAACTCCGATTATCGAATATGTAGGTATCAGCCGTAAGGGCGAAAGAGAATTTGTTAAGCTTACGCCCGACCGTGCAAAATACACAGGCAGGGCAAAGGCAATCAAGGTTGACGAATTGCCTACCAAAAAAGGCATTGCATTTTTAAATCACGGTGCAGGCACCGCTCAATTCAAAGTTGATGTTGCACAGGGCGGAGAATATGTTTTCACCATCCACTACAAAAAACTTGCAAGCAGAAAAGAAACTTATCTTCAAATCAATGTCAACGGCAACACAAACGAAGTGTTCTTCCCGCCAAGCGTGGCATTCACTCCCGATGCAAGACTTCAAACAATCGTCAAACTTTCGGCAGGCGAAAACATTATTAGACTTCAAAACCCTGTTGTCACCCGTGCCGACTCGTCATATATTCAGTACAGACGAATGGGCAAGGCACTTGAGGACGCTTCGCACGCTTGGTCAATGTATTCGGGTGAACCGCAAAAGCCTATCACCTATTCCCTGTGCGAATGGGGCACAAATCATCCGTGGACTTGGGGTGCAAAGGCAGGCAATATGTGGCGTACAACACACGACATTATGCCAAAATGGTTCAGCATTGTTTGGATATACAACCGTACCGTTAATATGTACAAAAGTGCTTCTCCGGGGCATATAAACGATCCCGATATGCTTGAAGTAGGCAACGGCAAGCTCACTATTGAGGAAAACCGTGCTCACTTTACACTTTGGTGTATGATGGCTGCTCCGCTTGTTTTGGGCAATGATTTGAGAGAACTCCAAAACGGCTCAAAAAAGAGCGATGCCATTCTCAAAATCGTTACAAACGAAAATCTTATCCGTGTTGACCAAGACACTATTGTTAAACCGGCAAAGCGTATCGGCAAAAAAGGCAGTATCGATATTCTTGCCCGTCCGCTTTCAAACGGCGATGTTGCCCTTTGCTTCTTTAACAAAGGCGGCAGCAAAAAAGAAATTGAATTTGACCTTGCAACGCTCAAGGATGAAAAGTATCTCGGTGTTTCCCGCACAAGCAATGCACAAATCAAGAATTTGTGGAGCGAGGAAATCTTCCATTCCGACACAATCAAAACATCCGTTGCATCGCACGATGTAAAAGTTTTCAGAATATCAAATCTCTAAAATTAACGACAAAAAAAAGCGACCCTCGAATTATTCGAGAGTCGCTTTTTTATGCTTATAACAAGCATTTGGAGTAAATTTATATAAAATCTAAAAGGGGCTATATTAAAAAGGTTGACGAAATTAATCGAAAGCCTTTGTTGCGAAGTTAAATATCTTTTATCTCTCCCTCGGTAATAACCAAACAATCGGGAGAATCTATGTTAAGCTCTGCCGGATTGTAATCAGCAGGAACTTTGTTTTTAACCATTGCACCTTTTATCATAAAAAATGCAATATCACGACTTATTCCGGCATA
Organism: uncultured Eubacterium sp.; assembly: GCF_934561735.1. Taxonomy (GTDB): domain Bacteria; phylum Bacillota; class Clostridia; order Oscillospirales; family Acutalibacteraceae; genus Eubacterium_R. The sequence continues at coordinate 321,994 of NZ_CAKTGT010000001.1, read as the reverse complement.
ATCAACATCCAAAATCTTGGAAGTGATATGCTTAGAAAAGAAATTAACAAGCGGACCCATCATAAAGGCTGTGATAATTGTACCTATTCCGATATTTTTAACACCCGAAATATCGCCTTTAAGCAGCGAAGTCAAACCTCCGCTTACCACGAGTCCTATAATAATAACGGCAATATCGGTCATGACCCTCAGCCATTTGTAATGTATATGAGTAAATTGGCTAAGCATAAAGCTGAGTGAATCATACGGACCGACGCCGATATTTGACACAAAAAACAGAGAGCAGGAAAAGCACAGAACAATAATACCTGCCGCAAGTAGGCATATGCGAACCGCAAGACTGTTGCTGATATGAGGAGCAATAAGACCGCTGAAAAATTCGCAACTGTAACCGACGCCAACCATATTTATCACCGTACCCACTCCGATAAGTCCTCTGTGAGCAACTATCACGACAAATACAATGATAACGGCATTGACAATCAGCTGATATGTTCCGTAGCCGATTCCCAAGGTGGAGGAAATATTCATGTTCATTGATGTAAAGGGGTCAACACCAAATCCCGAAACATTGAAAAGTGCAATTCCAAAGCCCATCACGATAATGGAAATTACCGTCATAACTACTCGCTTCACCATATTATGCTGAGCGAACATATCTTTGATGTAGCCATATGCTTCCTTTTCAAATTTCTTCATAGAATACGCCTCGTAATCTTGACAAATCTAATTCATTTGCCTTACTTTCCTCTCTCTTGCACCCTATTATAATCACCTTTTCAAAAAATGCAAGGGTATTTTGCTATATTCTATGTGTTGGATAGTATACACAAAGTTTGCAAAAGATTTTTGTGCAATTTGCATAATACTATTCCATCTGTTTTCCGAGAAAAGAAGCAGCCACCTGAACAAGCTTGATGTCTGCCTCGCTCGGCAAAGTGCCTTTTCCGTCATCAAACACAGCCACGGCACCGCTGACATCACCGCCGTAAATGATAGGATAAACAATCTGTGCCTGACGGTCAAAGCCCTCAATGGCATTCATAGACGGCACCTTGTCGGTTTTGATGTGGATTTGACGGTTTTCCATAAGCTCCTCAAGACTTTTGCTTACCCTGCGTTCAAGCACCTCACGCTTGCTGATACCCGAAGCCGCAACAACATGGTCGTTGTCCGTAATTGCAACGGGCATACCTGCGTCCTTGTGCAAAACTTCCGCATACTGCTCCGCAAAGTTTGAAAGTTCCCCAATCGGCGAATATTTCTTAAAAATAACCTCGCCCTCACTGTCCGTGTAAATCTCCAGCGGGTCACCCTCTTTAATTCTGAACGAACGGCGGATTTCCTTTGGGATTACAATCCTGCCCAAATCGTCAATTCTTCTGACAATGCCTGTTGCTTTCATTTTGTATCTCTCCAATTCTTTTTCATTTGTTACTGTAATATTTTGCTCAACGAATCGGAATTAATACCATCCGACTGCTTCTATTTTTTGGAAAAAAATGCTTTTTGTTTGTGTAACAAAATATTATACCTGATAATAAATAATCGGTATCAATATTTATCAGTTCGGGGAAACGCATTGAGCGTTGATTATAAATTTTATAGAACCTGTTGATTTTTTATGGTATAATAATTTAGTAAATTCTTTATGGCGTTTTAAAAATTTATGATTGCGAAAGTTTGTTGCAAACTTGACAACTGTATGAAAAACGCTTAAAATGAAATTATCAAGTTATGGAAGGGGTGAGCACGATGTTATTCGTGAAGCGCTGCGGTGGTTTCGGCTCCACACAATTTTATGAAGCAAAACATTGTGCGGAGCCTTTTCGGAAAGTCAATTTGTAAAACGGGAAGGCCAAGGTAGATATAGGCTACCTTTGGTTTTTGTACCCTTTTTACGAATTGACTTAGGCTATAAGTCTATGTAGGCCACAAACAATGTTTTGTTTGTGGCCTTTTGCTGTCTTTATTGTTAAATTTCCCAGCAGGGGGCACACAAATTTATTTGTGTTGCCCTCTTTTTTTGAAAGGATGATACTACTTGAAAAATAAAGCAATATGGCTCCTCTGTCCTATATGTGGGAATAAAACTCGTCTTAGAGTGAGGACAGATACAGAGCTTATCAATTTTCCACTGTATTGCCCGAAATGTAAACAGGAAACTTTAGTGAATGTCAAAAAATCAAAACTATCTGTCATCCGCATGGCTGACTTGATTTCTAAGGAGGATAACGAATTATGATGGACAAACAAAAAATTTATCCCCGGTCAAAAGATCGGGAAACTGTATATTTAAAAAATGTCGTTACTGATCCCAGCATCATCGTGGGCGACTACACCATGTATAACGACTTTGTAAATGATCCTGTTGATTTTCAAAAGAATAATGTTCTTTACCATTATCCCATTAACCATGACAGGCTGATTATTGGTAAATTTTGCTCTATCGCTTGTGGCGCTCGTTTTTTGTTCAACAGTGCCAACCACAGCATGACTTCACTTGCTACTTATCCATTTCCTATCTTCTTTGAGGAATGGGGGCTGGATGTTAGCCACATAACCGAGGCATGGGACAACAAAGGCGATATTGTTATTGGAAGTGATGTCTGGATTGGATATGAGGCCGTGATCTTCGCTGGAGTTACCATAGGGGATGGTGCCATTATTGGCACCAGAGCTGTTGTAACAAAAGATGTCCCGCCCTATACCATTGTAGGAGGTGTTCCGGCTAAACCTATCCGAAAACGCTTTTCTGATGCAACTATTTCGGCGTTGCTGACAGAGCGGTGGTGGGATTGGCCGGAAGAAAAAATTGCTCGTAATCTTGCGGCAATCCAATCGGGCCGTATCGATCAATTTAAGTAAATATTGAAAAGAGCCAGACGCACAGACGCAGAGCCATCACAACGAAACCGTTGTTGAATGGCCTGCGGTGCAATGGAAACGGCGGTTTTGAGTTTATCAAGCCGCCGTTTCTTTATGAGTATATAACCTAACGAAGTATGGCGGCCCTACATGGAGGTGTCGCTGTGCTCTCGCTTATTTTCCATCCCCCTAACCTGTCAAAAAAAAGCCCACCTGCCCAGCAGGATCAATCCGGCGGTCGGTGTGCAATTTGGCAGTACATAAATGAATATATAATTTCATGCGTCTGTGCGGCTTTGTGTCGCCCAGGCGCTTTTTTGTACTTCGAAACAAATTGTCCCGAGGTGCGGGGCGGCTCCCCGGGGTGCCGCTCCCCGCCAAGCCCCGTTTCGGTCACTCATCCACACAACACCGAAACGGAGGTTTATTTATGACTACAATCAATCTGAAGGATTTTTATTATTGGTACACACAGGATCAGTTTATCGAGGTTTCTGACGAGGTAGCCGAAGTATTTGTGGCCGATGCCCGGCACGAAATGGCCTACCAGCGGCGGCTCTCCCTGCATAAGGCGCAGTATTCGCTGGACTGCGATGACGGGATCGAATATTCCGCCTGCCTGCATGAGCAAACGCCCCAGGAGCTTCTGGAGCGCATGGAGCTGTTCATCCGTCTGTGGAACGCACTCAACTCTTTGCCGGAGATCCAGGGTCGCAGGATTGATGCCCACATCATTCTCGGAAAGAGCATCAAGGAAATTGCCGAGGCCGAGAGCGTACATGAGGAGTCTATTCGCCAGTCGATCAAGCGTGGCCTTGAACGCATGAAAAAACTTTTCTGGTGTTGGATAATGTATACTATTACATACTCTTTTTATATATAAATATTATTCCTTCATATGTGAAGATTATATATCACATTTGTGCAAACTCATCTGACTTTTGAATTGACGGTGGTATTCCGTTATCTGTGTTCTTGCAGGGTCTGCCTCTCTTACGTATTGATTTACCTGATTTTATTTTTCGTTAATTAATTCGATACCTTTCAAAAAACTTTTCTATCTGTTTCTTACTAAAACCCAACCTATCTGCTATTTCTTTATATGTTTGACCTTGATTTCTCAAATCTAACAATTTATTTTCATATTGTTCAATATGTCTATGTTCTCTTGGCACAACAAAACCTCCTATGATAGTTTTTATTCTACCATAGGAGGTCCCTTTTTTCTGTTATCCATTTTTTAAGGACTTGTTCAATGCCATAATTTGCTCCTTTAATCACTATATTTAAACATTATTATTTTCTGTTTTCGTAATCTTTGATAATCGGTGCGTTCCAATCACTACGCAATTCATTTGAAAAACGTATGGAATTTACCGCCGATTCAACAGCTTCATAAACAATGCTTGTGCCAACGGTGTCGGCATTGTAATTGACCGCCCTGCTTTCGTCAATTCCGTATTCTCTTGCGGTTTCAACAGCGTCAATATTTGCACCGATAAACATAAATTCCCAGCCGTACTGTTCCTTTTCTTTTTCTATCATAGCCTTAACACGGTCGCTTGTGTAATGACGGCTCGCATTTTCTGCTCCGTCGGTTATGATGACAAAAACCGTGTGACTCGGAACATCCTCGGGTCTTGCATACTTGTGAATGTTGGCAATGTGATGAATTGCACCGCCGATTGCATCAATCAACGCCGTGCAGCCTCTGACAAAATACTCCTCTTCGGTCATAGGCTTGATGTTTTGAATTTCAACTCTGTCGTGGACAACCTCTGTCAAATTGTCAAAAAGAACGGTTGAAACATATGCTTTTCCGTCAAGCTTCTTTTGCTTTTCAATCAGAGAATTGAAGCCTCCGATTGTATCGCTTTCAAGCCCTGCCATTGAACCCGAACGGTCCAAAATAAATACCATTTCCGTAACATTGTTTTGATTAGTCATAATAAAATCTCCTATAAATTATTTGCTCGGCTGTTAACCTTACAAGTTAATTATAGGAGATTGCATAGCCAAAAAGGTAGAATGGCGTTCTACATTTCTGCGTGGCTCAGGAGCTTTATCGACAGTCTGCTACCTCTTATTTAGAGCCTAAAGTTGCTTGATCCATTGCAAACAAAACCTCGTTTATTGTAAAAATATCATAAATCCCGTGAGTAACAAAATATTCAATAATAATATCAAATTTACTGCTGTGAGAAAGAGCGTAGCCTGCCTTTAGCAACAACTCATTGGTTTCGTCTATTGACATTTCGAGTGCAATCGCAAACGCACAAGCCGTGGCTTTGCTTGGTTTATACTGAGGATTTGACCTGATTTTGGAGAACAAGCCTCGGTCGATATTCGCCTTTTTGTAACAGGTGCTGTCTTTCATTCCGCTTTCGTCAATTTTGCGAAGCAACATTTCAGAAAAACTCTCGTCTTTGATTTTTTCAATCAAATCTCCGCAAATTTCGGCATAATCATCTGACGATGCCAACATATCGTCATAACAAACCGACGGCTCAAAACTCGTGTTTCTGCTATAACGGATACCGCTGTTTTCGCAAGGCGGTTCTATTCTTTGGCTGACATCGGCACATTTTATATCGGGCGTCGGAGTTTCTTCTGAATAAAACGGCTCTGCATTTTCGGCAACATACCTGTCGTCAATATATTTTTCAATGTCATCAAAAAGGGTTTTACCGATTTTGAACGATGCCGGGTCAAAAATCACAAGATAGACCATCATATCATTATACTGCAAAAACTTGGCAATAGCCTTTGTTGCAACCTTGAGTGCTTCCGCCTTTGGATAGCCGTACACACCCGATGAAATCAACGGGAACGCAATGGTTTTAACGCCTAATTTTTTTGCCAAATACAGAGAATTGATATATGCCGAATTCAATTTTTGCTGTTCATGATTATTGCCGCCCTGCCAAATCGGACCGACGGTATGAATTACATATTTTGCCGGAAGATTATACCCGGCTGTTGCCTTTGCCTCGCCGACATCACAGCCGTGCAGAGTTTTGCATTCCTCAAGCAACTCGGGTCCTGCGGCACTGTGAATGGCACCGTCCACTCCGCCCAACAAGGTTGGATTTGCCGCATTGACAATGGCATCAACTTCCATTTTTGTTATATCGTTTCGTACTATCTGAAAAGGCATATCGATTCTCCAAACTTAACTTAATTACAATTTAATTATACCAAACAAACGGAATAATTCAACAAAAACAGGAATGAAGTCCGTTTTTTCAGACATCGGCAAGAACATATAAATAAAAAGACTGTGACGAATTGCGAAAATGCCCTGCGTCACAGCCTTTTAAAACTTTATTAATTGCGAATTAATTTGAAGATGATTGCGTAGGAATATACGGTGCGATAGCCTCTGCAAGCTTAACGGTAGGTATTGTTTGAAGAACAACCTTGCCCGGACCGGTTACAACCGTATTGAAAAGACCCTCGCCGCCGAAAAGAATATTTTTTGCACCCTTAACTGTTTGAACATCCATTGAGCACGAGCCTGAGATCATAACAACATGGCCCGTATCAACAACAATCTGCTGACCCGGTGCAAGTTCATATTCAACAGCCGAGCCGTCAATCTCAATAAATGCAATGCCGTTGCCCGAAAGTTTTTGCATAATAAAACCTTCGCCGCCGAAAAATCCCGAGCCTAGTTTCTTTTGAAAAAAGACAGAAAGGTCAACACCCGTTGTTGAAGCAAGGAATGCACTTTTTTGCACAATATAATCGTTGTTTGGTGAAACTTCCAATGCCAAAATATCGCCCGGGAAAGAGCTTGCAAACGCAATTTCGCCGTTGCCGCCCTCTGCCGTATATTTGTTTTGGAATATTTTTTCACCCGAGAACATTCTGCCGAGAATTTTGCTCATTCCGCCGCCTATGGTATCCATCTTCATATTAGGCGACATCCAGCTCATTCCGCCGCCCTCGGTAATCATTGTTTCGCCTGCGTCAAGTTGACAAACGGCAACCGGAAAGCTTCCGCCCTTAATTTCGTATTTCATATAGGACCTCCTTTTTATTTTTATATTCTGTTCAATTATACATTATCACATAATCATACAAAAAACAATTATCGTTATTTCTATATTTACCTATTGATTTTTGTGCAAAACATAAAAGACTTCCCTTGTGTATGGGAAGTCTTAATAAATTTATTGCTTATTTTCTTCAGCTTCTGCTTTTTTCTTTTCTTCGTACTTTGCGGCTTCCTCTTCTTCAAGAACTCGGTAAGCAACCTTGCCGACCAAAGTTTTCGGCAACTCGGTGCGGAACTCGATTTCTCTCGGAACGCCGTAGCGTGAAACATTCTTTTTACAGTTTTCGATAATTTCTTCTTTAATCTTATCCGACGGTTCAACACCCTGACGAAGAACAACAAATGCCTTTACAACGTGCATTTTGTATGGGTCAGGAATACCGACAGCACAAGAAAGAAGAACATCGGGATGAGCATCAATAGCATTTTCAACCTGTGACGGATAAACATTGATGCCCGAAACAATAATGAGTCGCTTCATTCTCTGCTTATAATACACAAAGCCGTCCTCATCCATATAGCCGAGGTCGCCTGTATGAAGCCACAAATTGCCGTCCTCGTGTCTGCGGAGAGTTGAAGCGGTTTCCTCTGCGTTGTTGAGATAACCTTTCATAACCGTAGGACCGCAAATACAAATTTCGCCCTCTTCGCCGTATGGAAGTTCCTTATCGTTATGCGGGTCAACAACGCTGTAATATGTATCCGAAAGCGGAATACCGATACTGCCCTCACGGTAAGTATCGTAAGGGGTAAGGCAGGAAGCAGTTACGCACTCTGTTGTGCCGTAGCCCTCTCTGACCTGAATTGTTGCATTGTGGTCTTTAAGGAACTTGTCAACTTTCTTTTTAAGTTCAACGGAAAGCGAGTCGCCGCCGCAGAACATACCACGGAGGAACGAAAGGTCAAAATCAAATCCCTCACTGCGAAGAAGTGCCTCATAAAGAGTAGGAACACCTACGATAACATTAGGCTTGTATTTCTTTACATCTCTTGCATATGTTTTGATTGTAAACTGCGGAATAATGATACATGTTCCGCTTGCCATAAGTGCGGTGTGAATACCTACACCCAAGCCGAAACCGTGGAAAAGCGGCATAACGGAGAACATACGGAGTCCCTCCATTGTAAAGCCGGCATTTGCCGCAACCTGAGCCGCAAGGGCATTCATATTGAGGTTTGTAAGCTGGATACCTTTTGAAGTACCTGTTGTACCGCCCGAGAACAAAATAACGGCTGTGTCCTCTGCCTTAGGGAATTTATCCGAAAGTTTAACCTTTTTGCCGCCCGAAATAAAATCGGACCAGTCGATAACATTTTTGTTATCCTTTGGAAGCGGAGCAGGCTTTTTCTTGACGGTAAGAGGATAAAGCATATTAAGCGGAAACGGAAGCTCATCCTTGATATGAGCAACAACAACCTTAACGGGATGCTTAACCTGTTTGAGTGCCTCAAGCACCTTTTCGTAAAACAAATCAACAACCAAAACCGCCTTGCTTTGAGTTGAGTTGATATAGAATGCAATTTCGCCCACAGCTGAAAGCGGATGAATCATTGCCGGCACGGCACCGATTCTGTTAAGAGCATAAAAAGTATCTACGCCCTGCGGAGTGTTAGGCATACAAACGGTGACCATATCGCCCTCGTCAATGCCGATACTTTTATAAGCCTTGCCGAGAACCTCGATTTTGTTCAAAAACTGCTTGTAATTTGTCTTTTTGCCCTGGAACTCATACGCAACGCTGTTCATCTTCTTTTTGGTAATTGCGGACTCTTTTACCGCCTCATACATTGAACCCTTAGGATAATCAAGATGAGCAGGCATATCGCCGAAATACTTTAGCCACGGTGCTTTAGGTGTATTCATAACAAATCTCCTTAATCTTTCGATGTATCGGTATTATAACTAATAAAAAAATAAAAATCTACCTTTTTAAAAAATATTAATAGATTTTTTATAATAATTTTATAATTCTTTATTTTCCGGTTCGGTTGAAAAAATGTTGAATAACTGCTATAATCAAACCATATTATCTGATAAGGTGATAAGATGACTCGATTTTTAATAAATCTCGGAGAAAAGAAAAAATTTGACAGAGAAGCCTTTGCCGTTTTGAGCGGCGGAGTGGGAATATTCTGCAACATACTGCTTGCACTTTTTAAATTTATTGTCGGCAAACTGTCAGGCTCTATTTCCATTACGGCAGATGCACTCAACAACCTTTCGGATGTTGCGTCAAACGGAGTAACGATAGTGGGTGCAAAGCTGTCCAAAAAGCCGGTTGATAAGGAGCACCCGTTCGGTCACGGCAGAATGGAATACATATCCGCCCTTGCCGTTTCGGCTCTTATTCTGATAATGGGTTTTGAGCTTGCAAAAAGTTCTGTACAAAAAATAATTCATCCCGAAGAACTCAACTTCAGCATTGTTTACATTGTTATTCTCGGTGCTTCTATTCTTGTTAAGCTGTGGATGGCGTATTTTAACAACAAACTTTACAAGCACACCGACAACATCAACCTCAAAGCCGTTAGACAAGACAGCCTGAACGACTGCATTTCAACAGGTGCAACGATTATTGCAATCACCGTGTCGCACCTTTTCAAGCTTGCTTGGATAGACGGTGCAATCGGTCTTTGCGTTGCGGTTATTATCCTGCTCGGAGGCATTGACATAGCAAAAGAAATCATATCTCCCCTGCTTGGTCAACCGCCGAAAAAGGAACTTGTTGACAATATCGAGCGTATTATGCTTGAGCCGGAATACATCCTCGGCGTACACGATTTGATTGTGCACGACTACGGACCGGGCAGAATTATCGCAAGTGCCCACGCAGAAGTGCCGTCCAACATTGATGTGATGAAGCTACACGATGTTATAGACAATGTGGAATCAAAAATCAACAAGGAACTCGGCATAATTATGTGCATACATATGGACCCGATTGTTGTTGACGACAAAGAAGTTGACCGCTACAAGGCTCTTGCAAAAGAAGTTATTGCAAATTACGACAGCGAATTCACCTTCCACGATTTCAGAGTTGTTAAGGGCGAAACACATACAAACTTGATTTTTGACTTGATTATTCCGTTTTGCGATGACGACAAAAAAGCACAAATCAGCGCCGACCTTATAAAGAGATTTAAAGAAAAGGATTCGACGCTTGAAATTGTGATGGTTATTGAACATTCATTTATATAATGTAGGCTTTGTTGCAAGAGAAATAAAAAGAGAGGCGAACACAGTTCGCCCCTACGGTAAAAATTTATTTTAACAATTCAAAAAATCTTTTTTGCTTTGCAATTCGGGTGGCTTCGTCCGCCGAACTGTCAACAAATTCAACTGTTCCGAGTGTTTGCGAGGACGACAAAAGGTCGTTTTTCTCAAGCACTCTTTTTAATTGCTTTGACACTCCGACAGAGCCGTCAAAAAATTTTACATTGCCCAAAACGGCACTTATTTCGTCTTTAATAAGCGGATAGTGGGTACAACCGAGCACAACATTGTCAACCAAACCGACATATTCGGCAAGATTTTCAAACAGATACTTTTTTATTTCCGCCCCATCGCCTTTTTCGATTATATCGGCAAGTCCCACGCACGGCATAAGTGCGGTATTTTCGTTGTAATATTTATAAAAAAGCTTGTGGAATTTTTCGCTCTCGATAGTGCCCTTTGTAGCCATAACAAGGGTTGCACCGTCGGGATTATTATCGTGCACCATTTTATACGCCGGCTCAATCGCTACAATCGGAAAATCATACTTTTCTCTCAAAAAACCTGCCGCTTTTGCCGAAGCGGTGTTGCACGCAAGCACAACAGCCTTGCAATTTTTTTGAATCATAAGCTGCACAATCTCGTCACATCTTGCAATAACCTCCTCGTCGGTTTTGTCGCCGTAAGGATTGTGTGCACTGTCGCTGAAAAAGAAATAATTTTCGTTTGGCAAAAGCTTAACCGTTTTTCTCAAAACGGTTACTCCGCCTATGCCGGAGTCCAAATATCCGATTGGATTGTTGTTCATTTTGATACCTTCTTTGTATTAATTCAACCGAATTTTATCATATCACAACGCCCGATATTTTTCAATGTGCAAAACATTTGCATTATTATACAATTTATGGTATGATATTGTAGTATATTTTCAACGGAGGAAAAACAAATGACATCAGCACAAATATGTATAATGATATCTATTGTGGTATATTTAATCAGTGTACTTTTAATAGGTGTTGCTTATGCAAAAAAGACAAAAAATGTAGGCGACTTTTACCTCGGCGGCAGAAAACTCGGCCCTATCGTTACGGCAATGAGTGCCGAGGCTTCGGATATGAGCAGTTATTTACTTATGGGTTTGCCGGGACTTGCATACCTTTCGGGTTGTGCAGAAGTTGGCTGGACCGTAATCGGTCTTGCAGTCGGCACTTATCTCAACTGGCTCATCGTTGCAAAAAAATTGCGTAACTATTCGGCACACATCGGTGCAATCACAATTCCTGACTATTTTTCATTGAGATATAAAGACGACAAAAAAATCCTTATGGCTCTTGCGGCTTTGATTATCATCATCTTTTTTGTACCGTACACCGCTTCGGGCTTCAGTGCATGCGGCAAGCTTTTCGGCACATTGTTTGGCATTGACTACCACATCGCAATGATTGTGTCGGCAATCGTTATTGTGGGCTACACTTCACTCGGCGGATTTAATGCGGCATCCGTAACCGACCTTATCCAGTCAATCATTATGACAGTTGCACTTGTTATCGTGCTTATTTTCGGCGTTTCAAAGGCAGGCGGTATTGACGCAGTTATGAACAACGCACATCAGCTCAACGGCTATCTTGATCTGTTTGCCGTGCACCACGATGAGGGCAACACTTCAACGGCTTTCGGTGCAATCAGCGTTGTTTCCACACTCGCTTGGGGTCTCGGCTACTTCGGTATGCCTCACATTCTCCTCAGATTTATGGCTATCGAAAATCCTAACAAAATCAAGATTTCCCGCCGTGTTGCTTCCGTTTGGGTTGTAATCTCTATGTTCATCGCAATCGCAATCGGTATTGTCGGCAGAGGAATGGTTACAAACGGTGCAATCGAGCACTTCAAAGACAGCGAAACCATCATCATTCAAATTTCAAACGCACTCAGCCAAGAAGGCATTGTTCCGGCACTTATCGCAGGTGTTATCCTTGCCGGCATCCTTGCTTCAACAATGTCAACTTCGGACAGTCAGCTTTTGGCTGCTTCATCATCGGCAAGCGAAAATCTCCTCGGCGGTCTTTTCAAACTTGACCTTTCGGAAACCGCAAAAATGATTGTTGCAAGACTTACCCTTGTTATCATTTCCGTTATCGGTGTTGTAATCGCCTGGGATTCAAACAGTTCGGTATTCGGCATTGTTTCGTTTGCTTGGGCAGGCTTCGGTGCTGCGTTCGGACCTGTTGTTCTTCTTTCGCTTTTCTGGAAGCGTTCAAACAAATACGGTGCAATCGCAGGTATCTTTGCCGGCGGTGCAATGGTATTCCTTTGGAAGTTTGTCATTGCAGGGCTTTCACCGATTTTCAACATTTACGAACTCTTGCCGGCATTCCTTACGGGTCTTGCAGTGAATGTAATTGTTTCACTTTGCACAAAAGCTCCTGATGAGGATATTGTCAAGGCATTTGAAGAAGTTAAAAAAATCAAGTAATTTTCACAAAAAGGGGTGTAAAAATTGCACGAATCAGGCGAAATGTATCTTGAAACGATATATGTTTTGTATCAAAAAAACAGAGATGTTCGCTCAATAGATGTTGCGGAAGAAATGGGATTTTCAAAACCGAGCGTCAGCAGAGGCGTGAGCATACTCAAGCGTGACGGCTATTTGACCGTTGACCCAAAAGGCTATCTTGAACTTACCGACTCAGGTATGGATTTGGCAATGAAAATTTACGAGCGGCACACCATACTTACCAAAACGCTTGTTTTGCTCGGTGTTGACGAAAAAACGGCTGCACAGGACGCTTGCAAAATGGAACATGTTATATCCGACAAAACTTTGGAAGCGTTCAAAAAGCACCTCAACGAACACATAAAATAATAACAACCAATCACGGCTCTTCTTGTTATGTAATCAAGGGGAGCCGATTTATTTACAAAATATATATTGTTTTTTAGATTAATATAATATATAATAAAATCGATTATACGGTAACGGGCGGTGAAAAAGTGAAGATATTGGCCATAGGTGATGTTGTGTCAAGCCAAGGCTGTGATTATTTGCGTGATAATTTGCCAAAGCTAAAAAAAGAACATCAGGCGGATTTTGTTATTGTAAACGGTGAAAACAGTGCGGTCGGCAACGGCATAACACCGAAAAGTGCACAGCACATTTTTACAAGCGGTGCAGATGTAATCACCTTGGGCAACCATTCTCTTCGCAGACCCGAAATTGCAGACTATCTTGACGAAAACGAATTCATCATCCGTCCGTGCAACTATCATCCGTCTGCTCCCGGCAACGGCTCGGTTATTCTCGACAAAGGCAAAAACCGAGTGGCAATTATCAATTTGCAGGGTGCTGTTTACCTTGACAACATCATCAATCCGTTTGACAGCATTGATGACGAAATCGAAAAGGTCAAGAATGACGGTGCCAACATCATAATAGTTGACTTTCACGCAGAAGCAACCGGAGAGAAAAAGGGTATGGGCTTTTACCTTGACGGCAAGGTTTCGGCTGTCTTTGGCACCCACACCCACACGCAAACTGCCGATGAGCAGATTTTGCCAAACGGCACGGGCTACATCACCGACATTGGTATGACAGGCCCTTACTATTCCGTTTTGGGCGTAACTCCCGAAGTTGCAATACAAAAAATGAAAACAAATTTGCCGGTAAGATTTACCAATCCCGACGGTCCGTGCACCATGGAAGGCGTTGTGATTGAAATTGACGACCGAACCGGCAAAACAACCCATATAGAAAGGTTCAGAAAATGACCAAAAAGGCAGTGGCAGTACTTTGTGTATTTGCCGTAATCGCCGCCTTGTTTACCGGTTGCAAAAGCGAAGTGCCCGAACAGCACGAGCTTGTTTTGCAAACAACCGCACAGGTTACGGAGGACACCGACAATTTTAAAATCAGCTACAGCCAGTCGGACTCGCTCAATCCGTTTGAAGCCACAACGCTGAACAACCAAACGGCAGACGACCTTGTGTATGAGCCGCTGTTCAGAACGGACGAAAGCTTTGAAGCTGTGCCCGAAATTGCAAGTTCCTACACTTATGAGGACGCTCACACGCTGTCGGTAACAATAGTCAGCGGGCTTAAATTTTCGGACGGTACACCGCTTACGGCAAAAAATGTTGTATCATCATTTTACAATGCACAAAGCTCACCGAGATGGAAAAACAGCTTGACTCCGATTTACAGTGCAACCGCAACAAGCGACACGGCGGTTAAATTCAAATTGTCATACGCAAATCCGTATGCACATCAACTTTTAACATTTTATGTTGCAAAAAATTCTTCAAAAAGCAAATACCCTCTCGGAAGCGGCAAATATAAATTTCTTGAAGAAAACGGCAAGTTGTACGCAGAAAAAAACAACGAATACAAAGAAAAATTTAACCCTCGATTTACAAAAATTCAGCTTGTAAATGTTCCGTCGGCGGAATCAATCAACAATGCACTGAATATAGGCAACATCAGCTACGCATACCGTGACGAAACAAACGAAACCGTTGCAAGGCTGAAGTGCAACAAGAAGCAGGTTAACCTCAACAATATGGTATTTTTGGGGCTTCGCACCACAATGGGCATAACATCAAATGCCGACATTCGGCGTGCGATTTCGCTTGCGATAGACAGAGGAACGCTTGCAAAAAGTGCTTACCAAGGCTACGCAAGAGCCGCAACATCACCGTTTAACCCTATGTCCAAGATAGGCAGAGAAACAGCGATTTTTGCCGACTCGGCAGACACTGCGGCGGCAAAACAGGCGATAATCAAAAGCGGATACAAGGCAAGCCAACTGACGCTTAAAATCGTAACAAATCAAAACGAAAACAGGATTGCCCTTGCAAAACTTGCGGCACAGCAGTTAGAAGCCGTAGGATTTAAAGTAACCGTTAAAAGCTACAGCCAAAAGGTATTTAACGATGCGTTAAAATACAGCAACTACGATATTTATGTTGCCGAAACAAAGATACCGAACGATATGCGGCTTTCGTCATTTTTTGACAAATCGGGCAAAACCCATTACGGTATGAAAACCGACAGCAACACCGCAAAGCTATACAAAGATTACATCAACAACGGCGGTGAACTCGGCAAATTTATTCTTTCATTTTCAAACGAAATTCCGTTTGTACCGGTTGTGTACAGAAAAGGAGTTATCTGCTATTCAAAGGCTATGCACGGCGATATGCAGGGATATTACGGCAACTTCTTTGCCAACATAGACGATTGGTATTACAATTAACCGACACTCATAAAAAGGAGAACTTTATGATTAAATACGAAAATCCAAACGGATATATAGAAATCACCAACAACTACTTTGCAAGGCTTGTAGGCAATGCGGCACAAAGCTGCTTCGGCGTTACAAGAATGGTGAATGCAAACCCTGTGCAAACAATAAAGTATGCCATAAAAAGCAGGGTTGACGGTGCAGACCTTGACACATCAAATCAGGGTGTAACAATCAAGAGCGTCAACGGCGCATTAGTGGTTGACCTTTCTATCGCTGTGTCATACGGTGTAAACATCAATGCCATTGCGGACAGCATAGTAAACAAAGTTCGCTACACTATCGAAAGCACCACAGACTTGAAGGTTTCCGAAGTAAATGTTCATGTCGAAGGTATCGACAGTATTAACTAATCTCGGAGGATAACCATGATTACAGGACAGATGTTACGCGACGGAGTTATTTCCGCCGCAAACAACATATCAAACAGCAGACAGGCGGTTGACGCACTTAATATTTTCCCTGTTCCGGACGGCGACACAGGCACAAATATGTCGATGACCATCGCATCGGCATCGGACGACATAAAGAATATGGAGGACGACAGCGACCTCGGCGATGTTGCAAAGCGTGTTGCTTCCGCACTTCTCAGGGGTGCAAGAGGTAACTCCGGCGTTATTCTTTCGCTTATATTCCGTGGTTTTTCAAAGGCGTTCAAAGGTCTTGAAAAAGCTGACGGCAACGATATTGCACGGGCATTCCGCATGGGCAGTGACGCAGCATACAAAGCTGTTATGAAGCCGACCGAGGGCACAATACTTACGGTTGTAAGATGTGCCGCCGAAGCTGCAGAAGAATTTGCACCGAGCAACAACGAACCGGTTGAAGTATTCTTAGCGGCACTTGAAGCGGCAAAGGAAGCACTTGCAAAAACTCCGGATATGCTTCCTGTTCTTAAGCAGGCAGGCGTTGTGGATGCCGGCGGTCAGGGCTTTGTACTCATACTCGAGGGCATTAAATCCGTATTTATCAACGATGTGATAATCCGCCCTATCGGCGAGGAAGCCATTGCGGATAAAAAGTCCGATTTGTCCGACGAAAAAGCTCAAACGGGCTACGAATGTGAATTTGTCATCCAAAAGGAACACGGTGCAAAAGAGAGCGACTCCATCAAGCTCCGTGCATATCTTGAAGCAATCGGTACAAATGTTGAAGTGCACGAGGAAAACGGCAAAATTACAGTTAAAGTTACAAGTGAACAGCTTGGAACGATTGTGCAAACTGCTACAAAATACGGTCAACTTTTTGACATCAATATACAAAACCTTGCCACTCCAAAACAGGAAGAACCTGAAAAGAGTGACGAAAACGAGATTGTTGAGCCTGAAAACGAATACGGCTTTGTATCCGTTTGTGCAGGTGACGGTCTTGCAGAATTGTTCTCCGACCTCGGAGCAGACATTGTTGTAAGCGGCGGACAGACGATGAATCCGTCAACGGACGACATAATCAAAGCCGTACTTAAAGTTCCGGCTAAGGTTGTATATGTTTTGCCAAACAACAAAAACATCATTATGGCGGCACAAATGGCAAAAAACAGCGTAAAGGACAGAGAAGTTATCGTGCTTGAAACCAAGACGGTGCCGCAGGGCATTTCGGCAATGCTTGCGTTTGACGAAACCGCAGGCAAGGAAGAGAATGTTGACACAATGATGCAAATGGCAGGAGCCGTGCAAACCGCATCGGTTACATTTGCCGCCCGTGACAGCGAGGTTGACGGCAAGCCGATTAAAGAAGGTCAGATTATGGGCCTTTGCAACGGTGCAATCAAATTCATAGGCGAAAACAAGGAAGAAATTGCATTTTCCGCAACGGACGAACTGTTCAACCCCGACGAAAATGCACTTGTAACAATTATTTACGGCGAGGACGCAACCGAAGAGGACGCACAAAAGATTGAAGAAAAACTCACCGAAAAATACCAAAGCAACATTGAAGTGAGCATAGTTAACGGCGGACAGCCGGTATACTACTACCTCATCTCGGTGGAATAACAAAATCTATCGTAACGGCGAACCGCCGACAAACGATTATTTACCTTTAAATTCAAGGTCTTATATTATGGATTACAGTGATTACAGCATACAATTCATAAAAGGTGTAGGAGATAAAAGAGCCCGACTTTTCAATAAGTTGGGCATTTACACTTTGGAGGACCTTATTCACTTTTATCCGAGAAAATACATTGACTGGAGCAAAACGCTGAACGTAAAAGATGTTCAATCGGGCGACACGGCATTTATCAAAGCCACAATGATTACACCTGTTAAAGAAGCTAAAATCCGAAAAGGACTTATGCTGTACAAATGCAACTTTACCGACGGAGAAACCGTTATCCATGTAACGATTTTTAACAATGTTTACCTTGCAAAATCATTGCGTACATTTGACGATTACATACTCTACGGCAAGGTTGACAAAACTTTTACCGAAGCGTCGATGAGCTCCCCTCAAATCGAAAAAGCCGAAAAGGCAACGGGCATTGAGCCGATTTATCCCGCAACTACAAACCTTTCGTCAAAAATCATAGAAAAGGTTGTAAAAGCAGGATTGGAAAAAATCGGCAAAATAAACGATACTCTGCCCGAATATATACAAGCAGAATACAATCTTTGCCCGCTTGATTTTGCGATCAGGCAAATTCACTTTCCGAGCAAAGAAGAAAATATAGAAATTGCACGACGCAGACTGATTTTTGAAGAACTGCTTACGCTTCAACTCGGCTTGATGAAACTTAAAAGCAAGCGTGCAACAAAAAATATGCTGAAAATGTCAAACGACTTCAGCAACGAATTTTACTCGCTTCTGCCTTTTACTCCGACAAATGCACAGAAAAAAGCGGTTGCCGACTGCGTAGCCGATTTGCAAAGCGACAGGCAGATGAACCGACTGATACAGGGCGATGTCGGTTCAGGCAAAACCGCCGTTGCCGGTGCGGTTATGTACACCGTCATCAAAAACGGATACCAAGCCGCAATGATGGCACCGACCGAAATTCTTGCCACCCAGCATTACAACAGTTTTTGCAAGCTGTTTGACGGCACAAACATCAACATTGCACTGCTGACAGGCTCAACAAAGGCGGCAGAAAAGAAAAAAATCAAACTTGCTCTGTCCGAGGGTCAAATTGATTTGATTATCGGCACACACGCGCTTATTCAAAACGATGTTGAATTCCTAAATCTCGGTCTTGTTTGCACGGACGAACAGCACAGATTCGGTGTTGAACAACGCTCAAACCTTGCTATGAAAGGCAACAATCCGCATCTTCTCGTTATGTCCGCAACACCGATTCCGAGAACCATGGGGCTGATTATTTACGGCGATTTGGACATAAGCGTGCTCAACGAACTTCCGCCCGGCAGGCAGGAAATCCGCACCGATTTGGTAACAAGCGCATATCATCAAAGAATATACAAATTCATCAAAAACGCTGTTGACAACGGCAACCAGGCATACATTGTGTGCTCACTTGTTGACGACAACGAAAGCGACCTCATATCCGCAAAGGAATATGCCGACAAGCTGTCAACTCAAGTGTTCCAAGGCTATAACTTGGGGCTTCTCCACGGCAAAATGAAGCCAAAAGAAAAGGACAAGGTTATGCAGGAATTTGCAAACGGAAATGTGCAAATTCTTGTTTCAACCACTGTTGTTGAGGTTGGTGTTGATGTACCGAGTGCAACCGTTATGCTGATTGAAAACGCCGACCGATTCGGTTTGTCACAGCTTCACCAGCTAAGAGGGCGAGTAGGCAGAGGCAAGGACAAAAGCTTTTGCATTTTGGTATCCGACAACAAATCCGAAAGTTCGGTTGAACGCCTAAAACTTCTTAAATCCACCTCCGACGGCTTTAAAATTGCAGACTACGACCTCAAAACAAGAGGCCCGGGCGACTTTTTCGGCACAAGGCAACACGGACTGCCGCAACTCAAAATCGCCGATATGCTTGAAGACACAAAAATTCTCGAGCAAAGCCGTGAATGTGCAAAATTCATACTGAAAGACGACCCTAATCTTGATTATTTCCCGGAACTTTGCACGCAAATTTCAAATATGTTCAGAAAGACAGACTATTGATGAAATACAAATACGAATTACACACTCACACAAAATACGGCTCCCGTCAATGCGGCAGAACCGAACCGAAAGACATTGCAAGAATGTACAAGGAAAAAGGTTATTCGGGCATTGTATTGACCGACCATTACAGTCCGCTGACCTTTGATTTGCTCCACGGACTTTTTAATCCCAAAAAATTCATTGATTGCTACATCAATCCTTATTACGAGATGAAAAAATACGAGGACGACAATTTTTCCGTTATGTTCGGAATGGAACTTAGGCATTACGCAACGGCAAACGACTACCTAATTTACGGCGTTGACGAAAAATGGCTCAGGGAACAAGGCAATTTGCTTGCCCTGTGGGAAAAAGATATGAGCGAACTTATGCACAGCCAAGGCTATTTGGTGTATCAGGCTCACCCGTTCAGACCCGGCATACGCAGATGCAATCCCGAATATTTGGACGGCGTTGAAATCTACAACGGCAAAACCGACAAAAAAAGCAACGAAAAAGCCGAAGCGTGGGCAAAGCAAAACGGCAAGCTGATGATATCGGGTTCGGACTTTCATGTGCCGAAACAACTTGCAAGGGGCGGCATAATCACAGACAAGCCGATACGCAACAATGCCGATTTGCTCGACACCTTAAAATCAATGAACTTTGAATTTATAAAAACATATTAATCTGTACTCTAAAACATTCTCTTTTCTATATCTGTTTTAATGGTTAAGTGTATTGTATAATATCTTATATTTAACAAACAGACGGGAGAATGTTTTATGGAAAAAACAAGCAAAAACAACAAAGTAAAACGCATTTGCATAACAGGTCTTATGGCGGCTCTGATTTGTGTTGCAACAGCTTTTATCAAAATGCCTACCGGCATCAACTCGGGCTATCTTCACTTCGGTGACAGTATGATTTATCTTGCAGGCTGTTTGCTCGGCCCTTGGGCATCACTTGCTGCGGCTATCGGCGGAGCACTTGCCGATGTAATTTCGGGTGCACCTCAATGGGCACCTGCCACGGCAATCATCAAGGCAATCAACGCTGTTCCGTTTATTCTTGTTGTAAGAAATACAAACCACAAAATCATTACAAAATGGACTGTACTTATGACCGTTGTATCCGGTCTTTGGACAATCGGCGGTTATCTTGTTGCCGAAGGACTTATGTATTCATTCCCTACAGCACTTACATCCGTGCCGTTTTCATGCGTGCAGGCATTGGGTTCGGCAATCGTGTTTGTTATTGTCGGTGCAGTCCTCGACAAAATTAAGATTCAAAAGTATATTTAATCAAATATAATAAATTTCCTTTTAAAAAAGCGTTACGGTTTTGTTGCCGCAACGCTTTTTGTTTGTGTCAGTTTTATATTTATATACATATTATAGTATGTAAGATTACAGGCAAAAACGGTGTGACGGTGCATTAAAACTGCCTTGAACAGCCGTCAATTACCTGCCTGATTATATAGAATTTGCAAGTCTGTCGTATTCATCAATAGCCTTTGAAAGTGCTATGTAGCAATAACCGAGAGAGTTGTTCATCTTTTCCTTTGCCGATGAAATATGACGGGAAACGGTCGGTTGTGACAGCTTGAGCAAATTTGCGATTTCTGCCTGTGTTTTGTGATTTTCATATCTGTATCTTAGGCAGACGCTTTGCATCGGTGTAAGTTCCTCCTGCATAATTATAGGCAAAACGGTTGAAAAAGCCTTTTTCTTTGCCTTTTCCTTGTCCATTCCCTCCACCGCAGAATAATCCTCGTAATAATAATTATTAATAAAATCTATCATCATTGTTGTCCTCCTCATAATATCCAAAAAGCATTGATGCCGTTCTTCTGCATTCACAAGCCATATCGTAATATATTTTTATTTTTCTTCTCAGCGTTACAAGGTCTTCGCCGCGATACACGCAAAGTAACGGTTTCATTGCGTCAAGTCGTGCACTCAAAACCTTGTATTGCTGCTCATATTCATGAGCCAATTCATTAATTGTCATCTTATGCCCTTCTTTCGTTTTAAACTTCAAATCGACTTGAGTGGTTCGTCAATTTATGACAAATGCACTGTCGAACTTATGTTCGTTTTCTGCCGTTGTCTAATGCTTATATTAGTCGAACATTTGTATTATGTCAATGTTTTTTGGAAAAAAGGTCCAAAAAACTTCTCGACAGAAATCGACAATGGGTACAAAAACCGTTGTTTTTGTCTATTAAAAGGCAACAATTTAATTTTATGAACATCATCATAAAATTTCATTGCTATTTTTGTATAATTTACCAAAAATGTTTTAACTTTTCCCTTGACAAGTTAGTAAATTTTTACTATAATGTTCATACGCTCAAAACGGAGCCGCAACCGTTTTGGGTAACCTGTCCTCCTATAGTTTGTTATAGACAGAGAGGGAAAAGAGTAGGTGTTACACCTACTCTTTTTTCTTTTATACAACTAATATAACGGCTGAAGCGTGCCTGCTTTAAAACACAAAATCATTCTCGCTCAATTAGTTTAATATAATAAAAAATCATTTGTCACAAAAACGAACGGAAATATTTATTGAATATCGAATTCAATAAATATTTGGCACTTTCTGTTTTTTGCTCAGTCGAAATATAAAGGCTTCCAAAAAATCATTTGATTTTTTGGAAAGAGGAAAAACATATGCAGTATAATTACAAAACTTTGTTTTGTTCTATATGGAATATGTTTTGACGAGGTACATCTTCCTTCGCAAGAAAACAGAATTCAACCGTCATCTTAGCTGTATAACTATATTTCAAGCACATATTCATTCTCACTCAATTAGTTTAATATAGCAAAAATATCATTTCTCAAGAGCCTTTTAAAAATCGTACCTACAATATTCTTTTTACCCAAATTCCGTAGGGGCGAACTGTGTTCGCCTGCAAAATCCGAACATCAAACAATTCGTTAATACAAATAAACTCTGCCTATATATTGTATTAATTACAATTATATGTTATAATATATCGAATAAATTGCGAGGTGAACTTATGCAAGAAATTTTTACGGAAGTTAAGGGCGAGGCTCTTACCATAGTTAATTCCACAAACACGGCTATTGCGGCACAAAGCGGCTCTTTGCCTGTATTCGGCACACCGTTTATGATAGCACTTATGGAAAAGGCAACCTGCACTGCTATATCCGACTGCTTGGAGGGTGACGAAACCACTGTCGGAACGGCAATCAATGTAAGCCACGACAAGGCAAGCGGCGTCGGCACGGTTGTAATTGCATACGCAAAGCTCAAAGAAGCACAGGGCAGAAAGCTCATCTTTGATGTAAAGGCCTGCGAAGAGGACGGCACGGTAATCGGCAAAGGAACAATAGAGCGATTTGTTGTTGACAGCAAGCGTTTTATGAAAAAAGTGGAGGCAAAATAATGGTTAAAGCGGTTATTTTTGACTTTGACGGCACACTTTGCGACACCGGTGTAGGCGTTAAAAAAAGTGCAAAATATGCACTTGACGCGTTTAATATCGATGCACCGGATTGGGAAGAACTTGATTTTTTCATCGGTCCTCCCCTGCTTGTAACATTTCAGGAAAAATTTAATCAAAGCGTAACCGACGCCGAAAAGCTTGTAAAAAAATATCGTGAGCGATATACAAATATCGGACTGTACGAAAGCGAGTTTTACAAAGGAATTCCACAGCTTTTAAAGGCTCTCAAAAACGAGGGCTTTAAGCTCGGCGTTGCATCGTCAAAGCCTATCAATTATGTTGAAGAACTGCTGATAAAATCAGACCTTAAAGGATATTTTGACTGCATCAGTGCAGTCAGCTTTAACGCAGACTGCGAATCAAAGCAAAGCATATTGAGCCGTTGCCTCAACGAGCTTGGTATTGAACCTACCGACGCAATTATGGTTGGTGACAGATTTTACGATATGGACGGTGCACGGGAAGCCGGCGTTACAAGCGTTGGCGTTTTGTGGGGCTTCGGCAACAAATTTGAACTTATCGAAAGCGGTGCCGACTATATAATCGACAAAATCGAGGATATAGAATCAATCGCTCTCGGCTTGTACGAAAGAACGGAAAATGCCCAAGGCATATATAACGGCAGAGTGCTCACCTTCCATGTGGATGACATTGTGCTTTGCAACGGCGACAAGGCAAACAGAGAAATCGTTGACCACCCGGGCGGAGTGGGAATTATTGCGTTGACCGATGACGACTGTGTTTATATGGTGCGTCAATTCCGCTATCCTTACAAGGAAACAATATACGAAATTCCCGCAGGCAAGCGTGAAAAAGGCGAAGACCCGCTTGTTACGGGCAAAAGAGAATTGCACGAGGAGTGCGGCATAATCGCAGAAAATTACATTGATCTCGGCAAAATTTATCCGTCACCGGGCTACACGAGTGAAGAAATTTATCTTTACGCGGCAACCGGACTCAGTAAAACCGACCAAGAGCTTGACGAGGACGAATTTTTGCAGGTGGTAAAGATGAAATTCTCCACCCTTATAACAAAAATTATGAGCGGTGAAATCACGGACGCAAAAACCATTGCCGCCGCATTTAAACTGAAAGAATTGAGAAATATAAAATAATGAGTGCTTATTTAGACAACAGTGCAACCACAAAGCCGGAGGAGGCTGTTGCAAAAAAAGTATATCAAATGCTTACCGAAAACTTCGGCAATCCGTCATCTTTTCACAAAGAGGGGTTGAATGCAAATGCAGAAGTTCGCAGAGCAAGGGAAATAATTGCAAAATCCCTGTCGTGCGAGAGTGAAGAAGTATTTTTTACCTCGGGCGGCACGGAGGCAAACAATCTTGCAATTTTCGGCACAGCGGCGGCTAATAAACGCAAAGGCAACCGAATTGTAACAACGGCAATCGAGCACGAAAGCGTGCTTGAATCCGTGGCGGAACTTGAAAAACAAGGCTTTGAGGTTATCAGGCTTGAGCCGAACAGCAACGGCAACATCACGGAAGAACAAATTTTTGAAGCCGTAAACAGCGACACAATCCTTGTTTCAATGATGTATGTGAACAACGAAGTTGGCTCGATTTTGCCTGTTAAATGTATACAAAAGGCTGTAAAAAAAGCAAAAGCACCGGCACTTGTTCACATTGACTGCGTGCAGGCATACGGCAAGTACGAAATCAGGCCGAGCAAATTGGGTGCGGACTTGGTGACAATCACGGCACACAAGGTACACGGTCCAAAGGGCACGGGTGCACTTTATATCAAAAAAGGCACACGAATTGTACCGAGAACCTACGGCGGCGAGCAGGAGCACAAAATCAGACCGGGCACGGAGGCTTCACCTTTGATTGCAGGCTTCGGCGAGGCGGTTTCGCTGTTCCCCGACCTGAAAGAGCAGACAAAAATCATTCACGAACTTAACCTCTATACAAGAGAGGAACTTCAAAAAATCGACGGAGTAAAAATCAACAACTCTGCCGAGTCATCGGACTACATTCTTAATGTGTACATTCCGAGTTTTATGACAAGCCAAACAATAGTTCAGCACCTTTCAAGCCAATACGAAGTTTATGTAAGCAACGGTTCGGCTTGTGCCAAGGGCAAAAAAAGCCATGTACTCACGGCAATGAAACTCGGCGACAAAGTGATTGAAAAATCAATCCGTATCAGCTTCAGCCGAATGAACACAAAGGCAGATGTTGACGAACTTGTTGCGGCTGTCAGAGAAACCGTGGAAAAATACCCACTATAAATCAAACAAACCTACCAAGGCG
The DNA here is from genome assembly GCF_934561735.1 of uncultured Eubacterium sp. Lineage (GTDB taxonomy): Bacteria > Bacillota > Clostridia > Oscillospirales > Acutalibacteraceae > Eubacterium_R. Next base: position 296,745 of record NZ_CAKTGT010000001.1, on the reverse strand, counting down.
CCCCTTACTTGTAAGGGGAGCAGTCTGCATCTTATATGCAGACTGAGGGGATTAACCCTAACTACAAACTTTCAACACAACAGGAACAAAAAATGAGAGAAATTATACTTATCAAAAACGGAGAACTTGTTCTCAAAGGTCTTAACAGGAACACTTTTGAGGATATTCTCATCAAAAATATGAAAAAAGCACTTGCCGAAATCGGCGAGTTCACCTTTAAAAAAAGCCAATCAACGATTATGGTTGAGCCTAAGGACGACGACATCGACCTTGACGATGCGGTTGAGAGGCTCAAAAAAGTTTTTGGCATTGCGGCACTTTCAAGAGCACTTGTTGCCGAAAAGGATATGGACGACATCAAGGAAAAAACTATTGAATATCTCGGCGAGCGACTTGAAGAGGTTGAAACCTTTAAGGTTGAGGCAAAAAGGAGCGACAAAAAGTTTCCGCTCAAATCACCTGAAATTTGCAGAGAACTCGGCGGTCACATCCTTTCAAACTATCACGATTTAAAGGTTGATGTTCACAATCCGGAGCTTACCGTTACGGTTGAAATCAGAGATACCTATGCGTTCATCAGAGGCAACAACATCAAGGGTGCGGGCGGTATGCCTGTCAGCACAAGCGGACGGGGTGCCGTGCTCATCAGCGGCGGCATAGACTCCCCTGTTGCGGCATATATGATGGCAAAGCGTGGAATTGAGCTTATCTCCGTTCACTTTGCATCTCCTCCTTACACAACGGAACTTGCCGAGCAAAAAGTTATGGATTTGCTCCACAAGGTTGCACAGTACAGCGGACCTATAGCAACATATGTTGTGCCGTTTACCGAGCTTCAGGAAGCTATCAGGGACAAGTGCCCTGAAGTTTACTTCACCATCATTATGAGAAGATATATGATGAAAATTGCGGAAATCATTGCAAAGCATCAAAATTGTTCCGCACTCATCACGGGTGAAAGCGTGGGTCAGGTTGCAAGCCAAACAATTTACGCACTCGGATGCACCGATGTTGCAACCGAACTCCCTGTTTTCAGACCTTGTATCGGTATGGACAAAGATGAAATCGTGCGTATTTCAAGAGAAATCGATACCTTCCAAACATCAATTTTGCCGTACGAGGACTGTTGCACGGTGTTTACTCCGAAACATCCTAAAACAAGACCGCATATTGAAGAAATCCTTGAAGCCGAAAAGGCACTTGACAGTGAAAATCTAATAAACAGAGCAGTTCAGGGCGCAAGAAAGACAGTGATTAAATAATGAAAAAAGATAACAATAAATCATTTACAGAAATAATCAAAAAAAATAAAATTCCCGTTGTTTGCATTGCGGCGGTTTTGGTTGTTATAATCGTTATTGCAATTATCAACGCGGCATCCACGGCATATTTAAAGCCTTATGAAAAAAAGTACGGAGTAAAATATCCTCGCCATATTGCCGAAGAATTTTGCGACGCATACGGTCAAAACAAATATGTTTCCGCAAGGCTTGATTTTGCCGACAGCGGCAAAAAAGTTTTTGTAACAGACGACACCTTGCAAAGCGGCAATCACTTTGACGAGGGCTCAAAAATCGATGATGAAAAGCAAATTAAATCAATAGGGGTTGAAAAAGAATCAGCCGATATTGAAGCACTGTATTCATCCGTCGACAAGTACAAAAACTCAAAACAAAAAGTAACTCTTACCGATATTTACGGCAAGAGCACAACATATCAGGTTATAGCCGCTTACTACACCAACACAAACAAAGCCGATGACAACGGATATGTTTTTCCGTACTACACTTTCGGCGACCTCACCGAGGACAGCTTCAACAACTACGAGGACAGAATCTATTCCCGTTCTCTTTTCCATACGGAATATGATATGTCATACACAGACAGATTTTTAAGCATAAATGTTGACACCGACTTTATGCCGAACTTTAAATTTGTTATTTTATGCGTTGAGGTTGACGGCAAGGTTAAGCCTTACACCGATGTTACCAAAAACAAAAAAGTGCATTATCCTCAGGTGTGGTACGACAAAAATGACAAGCACAATCCTTATTGGCTTGCCGAACAATGGCAGCCGGATGTGTACACGGACAAAAAGCACAAAACTACGCAAAAATTATAAAGCATTTACAGTAAAAGCCGTTCAAATTATGAGCGGCTCAGACTGTCGATAAAGCCCCTGAAGCACGCCAAAATTATATTAACACACATTAAGTAGGGGGTGCGGGTCTCCTGTGGAGACCTCTGCATTTTAATGCAGAAGCACCGACCGAACCGGCAGGTGAGACCGGCTTGCCTATCCCGGAATAATATTAATTTAATAATACTATTTAAAGAAAAGTGCCGCAAACATCGAGTTTGCGGCACTTTTGGCGTTTTTCGTTTTTTGCTCAGTCGAGGTACCATCGTACATCTTCCTTCGCAAGAAAACGAAATTCAGAACCTTTCTCAACAGCCTACAGCGTGTCGAAAACACTTTTTCGACACGCTGAGCCGTTCATTAAGAACGGCTCTTTTGTACCAAAAAGTAAAAAATATCATAGTATAAAACGGTGATACTATGACATTTATCGGAATACTTATTCCATTTATAGGCACAACACTCGGTGCCGGGTGCGTGCTGTTTTTTAAACAAAAAATAAAACCCTCGCTTGAAAAACCGCTTCTCGGCTTTTCGGCAGGAGTTATGGTGGCGGCATCGGTATGGTCGCTACTCATTCCGTCAATAGAACAAAGCGAAAACTTGGGCAAACTGTCGTTTTTTCCGGCAACGGTAGGCCTGTTGCTCGGTGTGGGACTTCTGCCAATTGTGGATGTGATTTTGCCAAAACTGAAACTTACAAAAGCGGCAAAATTAGTCCTTGCCGTAACCGTGCACAACATACCCGAGGGCATGGCGGTAGGCATAGTTTTTGCCGGTATGCTCTCGCCCGACTGCAATGTAACCTTGGCAGACGCAATGGCTTTGTCAATCGGCATAGCAATTCAAAACTTCCCCGAAGGTGCAATAGTCAGCCTGCCTGAACTTGCACAGGGAAAAAGCAAAGGGAAAGCCTTTTTGATTGGAACTTTGAGCGGTGCTGTCGAACCGATTTTTGCGGTGCTGACCCTTTTGATATTTGGCATAATTTCGCCTGCAATGCCATATCTTTTGGCTTTTGCGGCAGGTGCAATGCTGTTTGTGGTGGTTGACGAACTGATACCCGAAGCAAGCCTCGGCACGCACAACAATCTTTCAACATTCTCATTTGCCATCGGCTTTTGCGTGATGATGATTTTGGATGTTGTGTTTGGGTGAGATACAACGGAATACCGTTTGTAAATTATAAATCGTAGGGGCGAACTGCGTTCGCCTGCAGAAATACGGGAAGATAATATCTTCCCCTACGATGTTAAAGTCGCACATAAAGTGCTAAAGCTCCCCTTATAAATAAGAGGAGCTTTAGTAATTTGTTTATTAATCTTCTTCGTATTCGTCTTCGTTTTCCCAGTTGTGGTAGATGTTTTGAACATCGTCGTTTTCTTCAAACATTTCAATCATCTTTGCCATCTTCTTCATATCATCCTGGCTTTCAAGACGGGTATAAGTGCTTGGAACATATGCGGCTTCGCTTGAAATAATCGTGTAGCCCTTTGCTTCAAGTTCGTCACGAATTACGCCGACATCGTTTGGCTCTGTGCGGATTTCAAAAATATCCTCTTCATCGGTAAGAAAGTCGGAAGCACCTGCTTCAAGTGCGTCCTCCATAAGTTGATCCTCATCTGTGTCCTCTTTCTCGATGATGATAACGCCGAGCTTTTCAAACATAAATGTAACCGAACCCGGGTTGCCCATATTTCCGCCTGCCTTGTCAAAGTAATGTCTTACTTCGCCGGCAGTTCTGTTTCTGTTGTCTGTAAGTGCCTCAACAACAACCGCAACACCTGACGGACCGTAGCCCTCGTATACGATTTCTTCGTAATTTGTGGTGTCGGCGTCGCCTGCGGCTTTCTTGAGCATTCTGTCGATATTGTCGTTTGGCACATTGTTTTGTTTTGCCTTTGCGATAACATCACGAAGCTTTGCATTATTGTTTGGGTCTGCACCGCCGTTTTTAACTGCAACGGCAAGCTCTCTTCCTATCTTAGTAAATACTTTTGCTCTTGCAGCATCGTTTGCACCCTTTTTTCTTTTAATGGTGCTCCATTTATTATGTCCGCTCATAATTAAAAAATACCTTTCTGTCAGATTTATACACAAAATATTTTAGCACATATAATATATGGTTGCAAGTATGAATTTTGCTTACCTCGGCAAAACTATAACGAGGTGTTAAATTTGAAAAAGGCAATCAGAATTTTTGATGTTATTTTATTTTTTATTTGCGTTGTGATTTTCGGCGTTATTATTTGGGGCAATGCCGCACTTCCGAGCGGTGTTGTAACCTACGACGGCAACAGCGAGCCACTTGCAAAGGTGTTTACCTATACCGGAAAAAGCACAAGCCTTGCCGTTGACAGGCAAACAGCCACACCACGAAGAGAAAACCTAAAACTGTTTGGAATAATCCCGGTAAAAGAAGTTACCGTTACCGAAAAAGCCGAACAAAAGGTTATGGTAAGCGGTGAAGTTTTCGGCATAAAGTTGTACACGGACGGCGTAATTGTTGTGGGAATTCAGGAGGTTCAAACCGATTCGGGCAAAAAGAGTCCGTCAGGTTCGGCAGGAATAGAAGTCGGCGACATTATTGTTGCCATAGACGGCGAAAATGTGTACACTTCGGACCAAGTTCAGTCAATTTTGGGTGCAAACAACGGCGGCAGCTTTGAAGTGAAAATCAAGCGAGGCGAGCGATACAGAGATTACACCGTCACTCCCGTTTACTGCGAGCGAGAGGGTTGCTACAAGGCGGGAATGTGGGTGAGGGATTCCACCGCAGGGATAGGCACAATCACATTTTACAACAAACAAAGCGGAATTTTTGCGGCTCTCGGTCACCAAATCAATGATATTGACACAAAGGAAATTATGCCGATGCTTGACGGCGAAGCGGTTAAAGCCACCGTGTCAAAAATCGAAAAAAGCACAAGAGGCACAACCGGATCACTTGAATGTGACTTTACAAATCAAACACTCGGCAAACTGCTCACAAACACGGATTGCGGAATTTACGGCGCATATGCCGAAGTGTCGGAATGTGCAAAGGAATACCCCGTTGCCGCAATTCAAGAGGTAAAAAAAGGCAAGGCTACCTTAATTTCAACCGTAGAAAAAGGACAACCCAAGGAATACGAAATTGAGATAACCCACATAGGATTTAACGAAAATAACCGTGAAAAAAATATGATAGTCAAGGTGACGGACAAGGATTTGATTGACAAAACGGGCGGAATTGTTCAGGGAATGTCAGGCTCTCCGATTATTCAAAACGGCAAATTGGTAGGTGCCCTCACCCATGTTATTGTGGGCAATCCGCAAAAGGGATATGCCGTTTTTGCGCAAACAATGGCAGAGGAGTCAAACAATTAAGCAATCCGATTTTGATACCTTTCAATCTGTACAAAATTTTGCTGTGAATTTCTACCTATTAACGATTGAATTTATATATCCCAAGTGGTAAAATTATTGTATATTAACTTTTGGGAGATATGTAAAAATGAAGAAAATCACAGCAATTTTATTATCTGTTTTAATGGTGGTTGCACTGTTTGGTTGCTCAGCAAAACAAGATGAAGAACCGACAACCGCACAGCCTACAACCGAAACCACAACAAAGGCACCGGTGCTCAATCCGCTCACAGGCGAAGAAGGCTTTTCCGAATCGGCAGTCGGCAAAAGACCTGTTGCAATAGTTGTAGAAAATCTCCGTCCGGCAAGACCGCAATGGGGCATCACTTCACCGGACATCATCTGTGAGGGCGAAGTTGAGGGCGGTATCAGCCGTATGCTTTGGCTCTATGCCGACACAAACGATGTACCCGAAAAAGTCGGTCCGCTCCGTTCGGCAAGACCGAGCTATGTAAAATTCAGCAAGTTTTTTGACGCAATTTTCATCCATTGGGGCGGAAGCCACAGCACAAAAAATTACACCGGCGGATATGAAACCATCAAAAAAGAAAAAGTCAACGACATTGACGGTATGTCCGGCGGCGAGCTTTTCAGCCGTGACACAACAAGAAAGGTATCAAGCGAGCACAGAGGCGTTCTCAACGGCAAAAAGATAAAAAAAGCAATCGAGAAAAAGGGATACAGAACCGAACTTAAAGACAGTTCATTTTCACAATTTAGCTTTAATTCAACCGTTGCTCCTGCCGGTGCAGACGGTGCAACTTCTGTCGGCGTAAAGTTCTCTGACAGAACCGACACAAGAAAATTCACCTACAACGCAGAGGACGGCAAGTACAGCACAAACGATTGGGAGAAAAAGGTTAAATTCCAAAACCTTATCATCTTGAAAGCCGAATCAACCTACATAACAGTGCCGTACAAAGGCTCAACCACAACTTACCTCAACTACAAGTGGACATCAGGCAGCGGCAAATATATTTCAAACGGCACGGCAACGGATATTACTTGGGAGGTTTCAGACGGCAAACTTGTGCTTAAAGACGCAGTGGGCAACACTCTTTCGGTCAACAAGGGTAAGTCGTACATAGGATTTGTATCATCAAATCATAACGGCAAAATAACTTGTTCGGCAGAATAATTTACTCTTTACAAAATTATTCAAAGTGCTATAATGAATTTATACAGTATATAACAAACAAGGGAGATGTTTCAAATGGAAAAAAAGGATATTGACTGGTCAAGCCTCGGCTTCGGTTATATTCCGACAGACGAAAGATATGTTTCGTGGTACAAAGACGGCAAGTGGGATGACGGTGCTCTCACAAAAGACGCTAACATCACCATGAGCGAGTGTGCCTGTGTGCTTCAATATGCTCAAACAGTATTTGAGGGCTTAAAGGCATACACAACAAAAGACGGCAGAACAGTTTGCTTCCGTCCTGATATGAACGCTAAAAGACTTGCGGAATCTTGCCGCAGACTTGAAATTCCTGAAGTACCTGAAGAAAAATTTATTGATGCGGTTAAAAAGGTAGTTAAGGCAAACGAGGCATATGTTCCTCCGTTCGGCTCGGGCGCAACACTTTATCTTCGTCCGTTCGTATTCGGCTACGATTCAATCATCGGTGTAAAACCGGCTAACGAGTTCCAATTCAGAATTTTTGCTACACCTGTAGGCCCTTACTTCAAGGGCGGTGCAAAGCCAATCACAATCAGAGTTTCCGATGTTGACAGAGCCGCACCTCACGGTACAGGCGACATCAAAGCAGGTCTTAACTATGCTATGTCGCTCCACAACATTGTTGACGCTCATAATTGCGGATTTGATGAAAATATGTACCTTGACCCTAAGACTCGTACAAAGGTTGAGGAAACAGGCGGTGCAAACTTCATCTTTGTCACAAAAGACGGCAAGCTTGTAACTCCAAAGTCAAACTCAATTCTTCCGTCAATCACTCGCCGTTCACTCATGTATGTTGCAGAACACTATCTCAATATGCCTGTTGAACACAGAGAAGTTTACTACGACGAACTCAAGGACTTTGCAGAATGCGGCCTTTGCGGCACAGCAGCCGTTATCTCACCGGTTGGCAAAATTGTTAACCACGATGAAGAAATCTGCTTCCCATCGGGTATGGAAGAAATGGGTCCTTACACCAAGAAACTTTACGAAACACTCACAGGCATCCAGATGGGCGAAATCGAAGCCCCTGAAGGCTGGATCTGCGAAATCGACTAATATAAAACATACCGATTCTGCCTCCCCTTGTTGCAAGGGGAGGTGGATTTTTTGTGTAACAAAAAAGACGGTGGGGTTTTAAATACGCTGTAAGTTCGATACTTACAGCGTTTTTAATATTCTTCATTTATAATTCGATTATTTTATCTGCCATTTTGTCAAAATCATCGGTGTGCGACACGATTATGATTGTTTTGCCGACAGCGTGCATTTGATTCAAAAATTCAACAAGCCACTCTCTTGATTTTTTATCGAGAAAATTCATCGGCTCGTCAAGAACAAGCACTTGCGGATTCATTGCAAGCACGGACGCCACGGCAACTTTTTTCTTTTCGCCCATTGAGAGGTGGAACGGTGCACGCTCTTTGAGGTGTTCCGTGCCCGTAAGTTTCAGCATATCGTCAACTCGCTTGGCAATTTCCGCTTCGTCAAGTTGCATTTGGCGTGGAGCAAAGGCAATTTCGTCGTACACGCTTGAGCAAAACAGCTGTGCGTCTGTGTTTTGGAACACATATCCGATTTTTTGATGAAAGTTTTTTGCGAATTGCTCGTTTTTCACAGCCTTTTTGTCAATTACGGTGCCGTCAAAGGTGTAAGTTCCGATTTCGGCAAATTCAAGAGCGTTTATAATGTTCAAAAGTGTGCTTTTGCCGCAACCGTTATCGCCTTTGATAACAACAAATTCGCCGTCTGCGATTTCCGTGCCGAAGTGCTTCAACACGGGAGTGATGTCGTATGCAAAGCAAATATCGTCAAGTTTTATCATTTTGCAATCACCTCAAAATAAACAAAAATTCCTACCACGCAGGCAACAAAAAGGATATACAAAAAATCATTTGCCTTTAATTTTTCGTGCCGTTTAACCGTGTATTTTCCGCCGAAACCTCGACATTCCATAGCTTTTACCGTTTCCTCGCCCGACTGCTTGGCTTTTATAAATACCGTCCCGAGTATTCCCGAAGCCGAGGATTTTTTGTTGTCGTTTTTGCCGATTGACCGAATTTTAAGTGCCGTCAGCATTTCAAGGCAGATTTCGCTCAATATAAAAATATATTTTATCGTGATGTCAAAGGTGAAAATCACCACATCGGGAATGTGAAACGATTTGAGCGACGAAGTTATGCTGTTGAACGGTGCGGTCAAATTGACCGACATAATCAGGCTTGTGCTGACGGCAACTTTGCCGAGAACCGTGAGCAAGGTTTTCGGATGCCCCATAAAAACAGCGGGGAGCAGAATGATAACCGATATTATCATTGCAGGGATAAGCACCTTAAAAAGTGCCCTGATTTTGTCCGCTTTGAGCAGGGCAACTCTCACCGCAGTTACGCCGAGCATAAAGAAAACGAAGCTGTAATTTTTTGCCACGGCGGTAAGAATTATCAGCAATAAAACGGCAAAAAGACGAACGGAAGTGTTCGCTTCCTTCGTCTTATATACGCCGCTGTTAACTTTAAATTTTGACATAACCGCCACCACGGATTTTTGCGATTTTGTGATAAATCCGCTTTTGTCCTTTGGCGGTGTGTAGTCCTCGTTTACCGTCAACCATGACGGTATTTCATTTTCAGTCATAGTTAACCTTTGATTTCATAAATGTGCTTACAAGTTTAAACAGAATTGTTGAAAGTGCAATTCCGATAACGGCACACAAAATATATCCTACCCACTCAGGCAAACCGCCGATTGAATAATCGGGGCAAATCGCCTCAAATGTTGAGAGCGGACCGTTTGCAAGTCCTTTTGGAATATATCCTACAAGGTCGGTCATTTCGTCTGCACCCCATTCGCCCCAGGCTGTGCCTGTTGCCAAAAGTCCGATAGGGGTTGCAAGAGTGAGCACCGCAAGAAGGCCGCCGATGAAGGTGTTGCCTTTTTTTGTTCTCGGTTGCTTTGCCATAATCTCAGGCGAAGTTTTTTCCACAAACGCAAGCATTGCAACGGTGAAAATCGCTTCTGCCAAGCCGAAAAGTGTGAGATGTTCCGCCATCATTGCAGGGATTGACACATTTAGTCCGTACGGGCAATAAAGTGCCTGACCGTCTGCGGATTTGAAAAGCAGAGGCTGAATGCCGAACTCAACCGCCGCACAAAGTGCCGCACAATTGATGCCGACATAACTGCCGACAGCCGCACCGATGAACTTGCCGTTTTTATTTTTGATTTTGCGAGTAATGAGATTATACACGGCATAGCCGACAAACGGCAGAACAAAAGCCATATTAAAGCAGTTTGCACCAATTGCAAGCACACCGCCGTCTCCAAACAGCAACGCTTGCAAAATCAGCGTTACGCTGACCGACAGGCACGCCGCCTCAGGCCCCAGAAGTATGGCAATCAGCGTTCCGCCTACTGCGTGACCGGTTGAGCCGCCGACAATAGGGATATTGAACATCATTGCAACGAATGAAAAAGCGGCAAAAATACCGAGAAGCGGCATTTTGTCCTTTGTGATTTCTTTAGATACTTTTTTGATTGAATATCCCCACGCAGGAATTGTAGCGGCTGTCATAACCGCACAGGTAGCCGGGGAAAGATAGTTTTCGGGAATGTGCATAAGTTTTCTCCTCTGCTTAAATTTCACTTTTGTATATTATCATACCCAAAAATCCAAAACAAGCCTCCCCGGGGGTTGTTTTTACAAAAAAGACTTCTCTTGTTTGAATAAGAGAAGCCTTAGATTTTTATATACACTTTTTACGACAGGAGCATTCTATCGTTATCGAGGTTTTCGCCGACGGAGATTTTGAACTTTTCAAGGAGGTCGGGAACGGTAAGTCCGGCACGCTCCTCGTTTGCCACATCATAAACCACTCTGCCCTTATCCATCATAATTGTGCGGTTGCCGAGGTCAAGCGCAGACTGCATATTGTGAGTAATCATAAGGCAGGTAATTTTATTTTCATCCACAATTTGAGTGGTGAGATTGAGCACCTTTTCGGCTGTGCCCGGGTCGAGAGCCGCCGTGTGCTCGTCAAGAAGCAGAATTTTCGGCGGATTGATTGTTGCCATCATAAGGGTGAGAGCCTGACGCTGACCGCCCGAAAGAAGTCCCACGGGCGAGTTCATTCTGTCCTCAAGTCCCATGCCCAAAAGAGCGAGCTTTTCCCTGAAAATCTTTTTATCCTTTTTTGAAACGGTGCTGAGCCATCCGCCGTGACCTGCGGCAAGAGCGAGGTTTTCCTCAATACTCATACCGGGAGCACTGCCTTTCATCGGGTCTTGGAAAAGTCTGCCGATAAAGCATGCACGCTTGTGTTCCGGCATAGCGGTGATGTCCTTACCCTCAAGCAAAATTCTGCCCTCATCGGTAAGATATGTGCCGGCAATAGCGTTGAAAAGCGTTGACTTGCCTGCACCGTTTGCACCGATAATCGTGATAAAATCGCCTTGATTTACCTCAAGGGAAAGATTGTTAAGTGCCACCTTTTCATCTGGTGTGCCCTTAAAGAATACCATTTTTACATCTGACAATGTGAGCATTATTGCACCTTCTTTCCCGAGCGAAGCTTTGCTTTTCTGATATATTCAGGCATTTTTGTTTTGAGATACGGTCCTGCGATTGCGATAATTACGATTACCGACGATACAAATTTGAGCATAAACGGCGGCATATGAAGACCGATAGCGATTTGATATACCAAGCGGAACACAACCGCACCGATAACCGCACCGATTGCACGAAGCGGAATTTTGCCCCGTCTGACAAACACGCCGCCGATAAGAAGCGAAGCGAGTGCAACGGTTACCATACCCGTGCCGATGTTGATTTCTGCCTGCTTTTGAGACTGTGCAAGCAAGCAACCCGACAAGGCGGTGAACGAGTTTGCAATGCAAAGACCGATAATTGTTGTGACAATCGGATTGATTGATGATGACTTTACCATATCCGGGTTGTTACCCGTTGCACGAATGGAAAGTCCGAGTTTTGTTTTGAGGAACAATGACAAAAACAGCACAATCAAAAATACTGCCAAAGCCGCAATGATAAGGGTTTGTTTGCCCTCAAGTGCAGTGCCGTCAAGCTTTGATTTGAGAAGCGAAAAAACAGTGTCGGCACTGTTGAGATTGAGCAATGACGATTTTTTCATAACCGCAATATTGATTGAGTACAATCCGGTATTAACAACGATACCCGCAAGCAAGCTGTCTATACCGAGAACGGTTTGCAACAGCGCAGTAATCAAACCCGAAGCAACACCGGCAAGCATTGCAAGCGGAATTGACAAAATCGGATGACCGTTTAAAGCAACTATTGCACCGACTGCCGCACCGAGTGTGAAGCAACCGTCGGTTGAAAGGTCGCATACATTGAGCATTGTGTAGCTGAGAAACAAAGCAAGCACCGTAAGTGAAGTGATTAATCCGAGTTCCAAAACGGTTTGCATTTGTCCCGCATCAAATATTGAAGCTAAAGTTGACATTGTTTTCACCATTGTCTTTCATAAATTTCACAGGCGAACACAGTTCGCCCGTACATATAAATATATAAATTTATCCGTAAATGTACATAATTAATATATAAATATGTATATCGAGAATTATGGGCACCCTGCGATTGCAAGGTGCCATACATAATTGTTTATTTAAAGATTATTCAAAGCTTTCTGCTGTTTGGATTTCCTTAATCTCTGTGCAGAACGGATTTGACTTTGTCTTTACATCATCAAGTTTGTAGCCGAGAGTTGAGCAAGTTTCTGTGTTGATTGTTGCTGTGCCGTTGTCAAAGAACTTTACAGGATATGTTGAAGGGTCTTTGCCGTTTACAAGAATGTCCGAAATCATATCTGCTGTTTGCTGACCGAGAGCCGCATAGTCAACGCCGTAGCCGAGGAATGCACCGTTGAGTGCGAATGAATCGGCACCTGTGAAGTGAGGAATGCCTGCCTTTGCAAGGTCTTCGTAAATTGAAAGCTCTGCTGTCATAATTGTGTTGTCGGTCGGAGTGAACACAGCGTCGCACTTGTCGTTGATGATTGTTGAAACAGCCTGCTGAACTTCTGTTACATTTGTGCCTGTGTATTCCTTGTATGAAACGCCCTTTTTGTCAAGGTACTTCTTTGCGTTTTCGATAGGTGTCTTTGATGAGTCCTGACCCATATCATAAAGAAGAGCAATGTTGTTTGCCTTTTCGTTGTTTGCAAAAATCAAATCCATAATAGCGTCTGTGTTGAGGTAGTCCGAAGTACCGGTTACATTTGCACCCGGAGCGTCTTTATCTGCAACCAAGCCTGCACCGACAGGGTCCGAAACTGCTGCGAATACAACAGGAATTTTGTTATCTTCGGTTGCTGCCTGCATTGCAACCGCAACAGGTGTGGCAACGCCTACCATAAGGTCAACATCTGTTGAGATGTAGTTTGAAATAATTTGGTTCATAACAGATGCGTCTGCGTTGCAGTTTTCAACGGTTACATCAAATGTTACATTGTTTTCCTCGCCCAAAGTTTTGAGCTGTGACTGAATGTTTTCTACGATTTGGTTGAGCGAAGCGTCGTCAACATAGTTGCAAATACCAACCTTATAAGTGGTCTTTGCGTCTGATTCTGTTTTGCTGTCTGTTGCCTTTTTGCTGCATGCCGCAAAAGCGAAGATGATTGAAATTGCTGTGAGTACTGCGATGATTTTCTTAAACTTTTTCATAATTATTTTTCCTTTCGATGTTAAAAAGTGATGTTTTGTTTTTTATTAACGGTATATGATATGCAAAACTCACTTTCGCCATCGCCTTTTCAAAATAAACATTGCCGCAAATCTCCTTTGGTAAATAAAAAAACTCTTGTCCTGACATTTCTGTCGGGACAAGAGTGATAAATCAATCTCCTGCGGTGCCACCCGTCTTGACACATATGCTGTGCCCACTTTGCACGTACTGTCATACGCAGACTGTTGTTAACGAAGTGCCTGCTCCGTCTTACCTACTGTAATTTCGGTTCGCCCTCAAAAGCCCATTCGGTCTTTCCCTTACCTATCGCCATCCCACCGTCGGCGACTCTCTGAAAAGCGGTAAAAAACTTACTTACTCTTTCTCATCGGTTTTCTTAACTCTACCACACAAAAAATGATTTGTCAACAGTTTTTTGAAAATTTTATTTCAAAGCCAATCAAGGAACTATGAGAAGCCGTTAATAAATACCTTGCTCCATCATAGCCTGTGCTACCTTTTCAAAGCCTGCAATATTTGCTCCGGCAACAAGATTGTAACCGAGGCCGTATTTTTCTGCGGCGGCAACGGAATTGTTATAAATATTAATCATAGCGTGATGCAATTTTTCATCAACCTCTTCCGCTGTCCAAGACAAACGCTGAGAGTTTTGGCTCATTTCAAGGCCGGATACGCAAACACCGCCTGCGTTAACTGCCTTTGACGGAGCAACCGTAATGCCGTCCGTATCAATAAACAAATTGAGTGCGTCCTCTGTTGTCGGCATATTTGCAACCTCTATGTAATACTTTGTGCCGTTTGCAATAATCTTTTTTGCTTCTTCAAGATTAACCTCGTTTTGAGTTGCACAAGGCATTGCAATGTCAACCTTAACGCCCCACGGTTTTTCGCCCGGATAAAAAGGCACGCCGAATTTGTCGGCATAATCTTGTACTTTATCTCTGCCCGACGCCCTCATTTCAAGGAGATAACCAATTTTTTCGTCCGTAACAATGCCGTCCTTATCATATATATAACCGTCCGGACCGGAAATTGTAACAGGCTTTGCACCAAGCTGTGCAAGCTTTTTGCAAGCACCCCAAGCTACATTGCCAAAGCCCGAAACGGCAACGGTTTTGCCCTTAACAGACTCGCCCGCGTGTTTGAGCACTTCCTGAGTATAATAAACGGCACCGTAACCCGTAGCCTCCGGTCTGATGAGTGAACCGCCGTAAGAAAGGCCTTTACCTGTGATAACGCCGTTTTCAAACGCATCGGAAATACGCTTGTACTGACCGAAAAGGAAGCCGATTTCTCTTGAACCAACGCCAATATCGCCTGCCGGAACATCAACATTAGGGCCGATATGTCTGTAAAGCTCTGTCATAAACGCCTGGCAAAATCTCATAATTTCGCCTTTGCTCTTTCCTCTCGGGTCAAAATCAGAACCGCCCTTTGCACCGCCCATAGGCAAACCCGTAAGCGAATTTTTAAATGTTTGCTCAAATCCGAGGAAATACATAATTGATGAATTTACACTCGGATGAAAACGAAGTCCGCCCTTATACGGACCGATAGCCGAATTGAACTGAACACGATAACCTCTGTTGATTTGTGTTTTACCTGCATCATCAACCCATGCAATACGGAATGTAATAAGTCTGTCCGGCTCTGCCATACGCTGAAGCAAATCGTCCTCTACATACTCGGGATGCTGTTCTATAACAGCCTCAAGCGACCTAAAAACTTCCTTAACACATTGAATATACTCGGGTTTTGCGTTATCCCTGCGTTCAACGGTTGCAATTACCTTTTCAATGTAATCATTCATAGTATTTTCCTCCTGTTGTTTTGTTGAGTGAGCAACTGCTCACCCTATTTACAATTAATACTATAACACTATCGCCGAAAATTTCAATATATTTTTTATAATTTTGTAAAAAGTCACAAAAATAAGCCGATTTTTCTGTGTAATACACAAGGTGAAAATCGACTTTTTTGTACTTTTCATATATTTACAATCATATAATTTTTGTGCAATTTTATTTTTCAAGGAGTTTAAAATGCTTTGTGTCATTTATACTCACACATCCGTCAGCACCGACAACAATATAATCCAAAAACACCACGCCCATAGCCAAAAGTACGGCTTTAATCTCCGATATAAAATTCACATCGCTGCCCAAAATATTTTCACTTCCGCAACGCATAACAAAAACAGCAGGGCAACCGTATTCAACAAGCCGTTTTATCAAGCGTTCTTTTACGCCGCCGCTGTAAGAATCCAAACGCAAATTGTCAACAACCTCACCCTGCGAACCAACAAAAACCACATTGTATCTTTCTTTGCCGAATATGTAGGATTTTGCATAGGTAAAACGGTTTTTCTTTTTAAACATACTTAAAAATTCGCTTTTATCCGCCCTTTTCATCAAATCATTATACATCATAATTACAACAGCGGTATTATCTCCGACGCCGTCTACTTCAACAAGTTCTTCATAGCTTGCACCGAATATGTTTTCAAGGCTTTCAAAGCGGTTAAACAGAGAGTAAGCAATCGGCTTGACATCTTTTCGCGGAACAACAAGCGACAAAAACAGTTCCATAATATGAACATCGCTCATACCGTCAATGCCGTTGATAAAATAGTTTTGCCTGATTCTGTTTCTGTGCCCTTCACGCCCATATTTAGCCACATTGCCACCCCCTTAACATTCATATTTATAATGTATCATAAAAAGCATTAATTTACAATAAGAAAAAGGCACTCCGTAAGGAATGCCTTGAATTTGAGAAATAATTAGCTCCGCCGCAGCAACTGCGTTGCGAGGACCCACAGGAACAAAGAGATATGTAACTCATTCAAAAGAAAAACAACGCTTCCGAAATGAAAGCGTTGTTGAATGAAATAATGTAATTATCTCTTTGAGAACTGTGGTGCACGACGAGCGGCTTTGAGACCGTATTTCTTTCTTTCCTTCATACGTGGGTCACGAGTGAGGAAGCCTGCCTTCTTGAGTGCAGGACGAAGTGATTCGTCATACTGAAGAAGAGCTCTTGAAAGGCCGTGACGGATTGCGCCTGCCTGACCTGAAACACCACCGCCGTTTACGCGGCAAACGATGTCGAACTTTTCTGTTGTTTCTGTAAGAGCGAGAGGCTGACGAACGATGAGCTTGAGTGTATCAAGACCGAAGTAATCGTCAATATCTCTGTCGTTGATGATAATTTTACCTGTACCTGCATATACACGTACACGAGCAACAGACTCCTTGCGTCTGCCTGTTCCATAGAAATAAGGATTTGATTCGTACATAATCTATATACCTCCCTTATAATTCGTAAGCAACAGGCTTCTGAGCCTCATGCTTGTGGTCTGCGTTCTTGTAAATTCTGCATCTTGTGAGCTGCTTTCTGCCGAGTGTTGTATCAGGAATCATACCCTTTACAGCAAGTTGCATAGCGAAATCGCTCTTTTCCTTCATAAGTGTGCCGTACTTAACATCCTTGAGGTTTCCGATGTAACCTGAGTGATGATAGTAATGCTTCTTGTTGAGCTTGTTGCCTGTAAGAACAGCCTTGTCTGTGTTAATGATGATAACAAAATCGCCACAGTCTACATTTGGCATGAAGATTGGCTTGTGCTTGCCTCTGAGAAGAGCGGCAGCCTCTGCAGCTACACGGCCGAGTGGCTTGTCAGCAGCATCAATAACATACCATGCGCGTTCGATTTCGTCAGCTTTTGGCATAAATGTTGACATAATCTTTTCCTCCGAATAAATTCTTAATCTTTTGATTCATAAATCCAAATCATTTTTGATTGCTCCGATATACTACCACAAAGAAAAAAAATAGTCAACACCTAAATTAAAATAATTTGTACTTGCTCTTGTTTTCTCTGTTTTTCTTTGATTTTCTATGCAAAAGCTGATTTATTATTTATCATTATATTAATTATATATACATTATATATTTCCGAAAAAGGGTGTTTTGAAAAAAATTTTAAGAAATTCCACAAAACCTATTGACATAGTGGGTATTGTGTGATATTATGAGTTCACAACAAAACAAAACGAGATGAACCTCGGCTTTCACCCGGGCGATAATCCCAATCAAATGAAAGAAGGAAATTTATTATGGCACTCTATCAATCAGTAGCCGACACCATCGGCAACACACCGCTTGTAAAGGTAAACAATTTTGAAAAGGCATACGGCCTTGAAGCAAATGTATACGCAAAGCTTGAATACTTTAACCCGGCAGGTTCGGTTAAAGACAGAATCGCAAGAGCAATCATCGATGACGCTGTTGCATCGGGCAAGCTCAAAGAAGGTGCAACAATCATTGAGCCTACATCGGGCAATACAGGCATCGGCATTGCATCATATGCAGCCGCAAAAGGTTTTAAGGTAATCATCACAATGCCCGAATCAATGAGCGTTGAAAGAAGAAACCTCATGAAAGCTTACGGTGCCGAGCTTGTGCTCACAGACGCAACACTCGGTATGAAGGGTGCAATCGCCAAAGCCGAAGAATTGCAAAAAGAAACTCCGAATTCAATCATTGCAGGTCAATTCTCAAACCCTGTTAACCCTAAGGCTCACTACGAAACCACAGGTCCTGAAATTTGGAACGACCTTGACGGCAAGGTAGACATCTTTATTGCAGGTGTCGGCACAGGCGGTACTGTATCCGGCACAGGTAAATACCTCAAGGAGCAAAACCAGGATGTTCAGGTTATCGCTCTTGAACCTGAAACTTCACCGGTTCTTACAACAGGTAAGAGCGGCGCACACAAAATTCAGGGTATCGGTGCAGGCTTTGTTCCCGACACTCTTGACACAAAGGTATATGACGAAGTTATCACAGTACCAAACGAAGCAGCGTTTGAATACGGTGCAAAATTCCCATCACTTGAAGGTGCTTTGGTAGGTATCAGCTCGGGTGCGGCTCTTTGGGCTGCGGCACAGGTTGCAAAGCGTCCTGAAAACAAGGGCAAAAACATCGTTGTTATTCTTCCCGATTCAGGCGACAGATACCTTTCAACTCCAATGCTTGCAAAATAATCCCTCCAAATACAAATACATTAAAAGCACGGCAGCGATTTACCCGTTGCCGTGTTTTTCTTTCAAAATTTTATTGAAGTATATATAAATATGTTATATAATATTCATAATTATTTGTTAAAAAAGCCATGGGGCAAATAAATCCTTTGATTTATACATATTATATTATATATCACTGCACAGAGGTTAAATATGAAATATAAATTGAGAAAAGACCCGATTAATGAAATTCCGAAAGCACAGCTGGTATTTTGGATAATTGTAAGAATATCCATGCTTGTGTGTGCAACATACAGCTTTGTTACGGGCGATGTTGTGATGGGATTTGAAAGCATTTTTTGCTTTATATTTTCGCATTTATGGGATATGTTTCAGATTTTCGGGCACACAAGTTTTATTATCGAAGTTCCGCCGCTCAGCCAAACAATGCTTAATTTAATAATCTTTATAGGCATTGTATTCGGCTCGTATTTTAAACTGTTTGACGAAATCAGTTGGTTTGACAACTTTATGCACATTTTAAGCGGTATCGTCTGTGCCGTGTTCGGCTACGATTTTGCCGTAATTATTCAGCGTAAAAAAGGGCAATGTGCCGCCACACTCGCCGCACTTTTCAGCATAATGTTTGCACTCTCGATTGCCGTAGGTTGGGAATTTTACGAATTTTTGATGGATTCGCTCCACGGCACAAATCTTCAGCTTTCAAAATACGGAGCGGAAACCGCCAATATCGACATCACAAAATACCACAACGAATACGGTTATTTGGGACTTGTTGACACCATGACCGATATGATGATGAACGCAATCGGCGGCATTTTCGGTATGATATTTATGATTATTTTGCGTAACAAAAAGAAGAAAAACAAATGAACCTGACCGAAAAAGAACGAGAATTAAACAGAATAATCACGGAGCACGGCAGGGTTGCCGTTGCATTTTCATCGGGCGTTGACAGCACGCTTTTGCTCAAAATCTGTGCGGATACACTCGGAAAAGAAAATGTAATCGCAATCACGGCGTGCTCTGTTGCATTCCCCGAAAGGGAGCAAAACGAATCAATCGAGTTTTGCAAAAGTGAAGGCATAAAGCAAATAAAATTCAACATTAACCAGCTTGAAATTCCGGGATTTTGCTCCAACCCGCCGGACAGGTGTTACATATGCAAAAAAGCAATTTTTACGGAAATTTGCAGAATTGCCGAGGAGCAAAACTGCGACTGTGTTTTTGAGGGTTCAAACCTTGATGACGACAACGATTACCGCCCGGGAATGAGGGCAATAAAGGAATTGGGAGTTATCAGTCCGCTCAGACAGGCAGAACTGACAAAGGCGGAAATACGAAAACTTTCGGCAAAACTGAATTTGAAAACCGCCCAAAAGCCCTCCCTCGCCTGCCTTGCAACACGCCTTGAATACGGCGACACCATAACCGAAGACAAGCTGATAATGATTGACAAAGCCGAGCAAATGCTGATTAACCTCGGATTTAATCAGGTGCGTGTACGCCTGCACGGCAAAACCGCCCGAATTGAGGTTGAAAAACCGCAAATGCAAGCGGTGCTTGACAACAAAGACAAAATCAACGAAACACTTAAAACCTACGGCTTTGACTACATAACCCTTGACCTTAACGGTTATATTCAGGGAAGTATGAATAAAGCCATAGGAAAATAAATCAACATCAAAAACCGAACTTTGCACATATACAAATCAGTAAAAAGCGGACAATAAAAACGAGCCTTAATTTGGCTCGTTTTTTTAATCAAGAGCATTTATTTCACCGACATCAATTTATTCTTTTTTGTAATTCTTCACGGATTTTGTCTGTTTTTCAACAACATTTATTATATCAAGACCCTTTTGTTTTGCATAATCAACAGTATATGCCGTGCCGCCCTCGTGCTTTGTAAGAAAACAAATGCAAGCAGAACTACAATCAACAAGGTGTCTGTTTCTTTTTTGCATACATCCGTTATAGTAATGCGGAGCAAGAACTTTCACCTTATCAGCTCTCAACTTAATATCATTATACACATCAATATCTTCTTGCTTCCAATATTTCGTTTGATTTTCACATGGCAACACTAAAATGAGTTTAACTTCGGGATGAGTTTCTTTTACCGACAAAACAGCCTGTGCAGCAATGGTATCAAACCCCAAAGCACCGCCTGTGCCGAAGTATTTGTAACCTTTAGAAACGAGTAGGGTAACGATAGCCTTAGTCTGTTCAAAGACCGTGTCGAGCGTATATGGGGCAATGTTGCGATGCCCTGTAAAACAACATGTTTGGCTTTTATAATCCATTGAAATCACCGCAGAAAAGCAAAAAGAGCGTAGCCGAAGCTACGCCCAAAAAACACTTGCTTCAAACTTTCTGCGACGAAAATTTCATAGTCTGGAAAACCCAAGCGTATGACAAAGAAGCGTGTGTTTTTATCAAAAGATAAAAAGCCACGCTCGGGTTTTCAAAACTTAAAAATACTATAAAATTTTCGTCGCAAGATGATTATACCATTAAAGGTATCTGCAAGTCAAATGGATTGTTAACAAAACAAATTGCCCTCACTCAGTTATAGAGCGAGAGCAATTATACTTAGTCTTTTCTAAACTCTTTATAGAAAACGCCAGCCATTGGTATTTTATCTATACTAAAGATTGTATGTTGAATTTAAATTACTTTTCAAGGTACTTGATTTATGAAAAGGGGCTATGCTATAATATATTATGATAGATTATATTCGGCAAAAAAGGGTCTGATGCAGCTTGCTGAAAGAAAGTGGAAAACCATATGAATGAGATGACGCAGAAACAACGGTCGGATTGACATCCTTGTCCTTTGCCTATGCGACATTGCGGAGGTTATGAAACCGGGATGGAAGAATTTTGCAATAATGAACATGTATTTCATGTGGGATTGAGTATTCTATCTTTTCCGGTTAAACCTTCTATCTTCTCCGGCGTGTCCGCTGTCGGAGGAAGTAAATAGCGGATAGAATTATTTTGGAGGAATGAAAATGAAGAAGAAACTTCTAAGCCTTCTGCTTGCGTTGTGCCTTGTGATGGCACTTGTTCCGATGACAGCGTTTGCTGAAGGAACTTCAGTAGATAATTGGGACGGCACAGCAGACACAAGTTGGTATACGAGTGCGCCCGATGCTTCGGAATACCATATTTCAACGGCTGAACAGCTGGCTGGCTTGGCACAGCTGGTCAATGACAAAGCTACACCTGTATCATTTGGAGGAAAAACGATTTACTTAGATAATGACCTCGACTTATCCGGCACCCAGTGGACCCCCATTGGAAATGGTGATAACTTTGTCAGACATTTTGCTGGTACCTTTGATGGGCAACATCATAAAATCATGAATCTGTACCATCACTATACTGGGGACGAACTTGTTCGAAATGGACTTTTCGGAGTTGTTTCTGACGGTGGTACATTAAAGAATTTACTTGTTATAGACGCTGATATTGCCTCAAATGATGATTCATTAATTGCCGGCATTTTGGCGGATTGGGTCAATGGCGGCACCGTTGAAAACTGCTACACAAGCGGAAAAATAGAAAACAATGTTGGCAACAAGTTCGTTGGTGGGCTGATTGGTCAATGTACTTGGAGTACACAGGTAAAAGGCTGTGGCTCAGACGCCACGGTTATCAGTACAGAGTCCAATGAAGATGATGTTGATACCGTTGGCGGGCTGATTGGTCAGTGGGAAAACTCTGCGGACAGCTCGTCGATTACCGATTGTTGGTTTGGCGGTTCTGTTTCCTGCAATAATATCTATTCAGCTGTAGGTGGTATTCTCGGTGCAAACTTTGAAAACTTCTCTGGGAACAAGCCTGGTGTAATAATCAAAAATTGCATAGTTGCAACAAAAAACATCACTGGCGCTGAGCCTGGCAATATCACTTGGATTACAGCTGTTGTAAAAACCCATGTTACCGACTGCATTTGGCCGGATACCCCTCCTGATGGTGTAACGCTTAATGAAGAAACATATCCTGATAATAAAGGCAATTACTTTGCCGTTACTAAGCTGGTGGTTGATTGGGATGCAGGTACTGCGGGTGCCGACCCGACCTTTGACCAGTCATCGTGCGGCACTGCTGTCTCCAACTTCACCTCCGCAGATGTCCTTGCTGGCTTGCAAACCAATGCCGGTTCGGGCATTGAATGGGTTGCCGGAATCGGTCATCCAACTTTTGTGTGGGATGACAATAATATCCCCGCTGATTACACAGCTGTCGATGCAGCCATTGCCAAAGCAAATGCACTGAACAAAGACAACTACAAGGACTTCACCGGTGTAGAAGCCGCCGTCAGTGCTGTTGTCCGTGGTAAAAATATTACGGAGCAATCCGAAGTTGATGCAATGGCAAAGGCTATTGAAGATGCCATTGCTGCCCTGCAATACAAGGATGCTGATTACACAAAGAAGGATGCTGATTACACAAAGGTTGATGCAGCCATTGCCAAGGCAAATGCACTGAACAAGGACAACTACAAGGACTTCACCGCCGTGGAAGCCGCTGTGAATGCTGTGACCCGTGGTAAGAACCTTACGGAGCAGACCGAAGTGGATGCAATGGCGAAGGCTATTGAAGATGCCATTGCTGCCCTGCAATACAAAGATGCTGATTACACTAAGGTTGATGAAGCCATTGCAAAAGCAAATGCCTTGAACAAGAAGGATTACAAGGATTTCTCCGGTGTGGACGCTGCTGTCAATGCTGTTGTCCGTGGTAAAAATATTACGGAGCAATCCGAAGTTGATGCAATGGCGAAGGCTATTGAAGATGCCATTGCTGCTCTTGAGAAAAAACCTACCAGTACTAAACTGGGAACATCCGACAAGAGTCCGCTGACTGGAAATACAAGCAACCTTGCACTGTGGATTTCCCTGATGTTTGCCAGCGGCGGCGCAGCCCTTGCTACAACGATTGTCAGCAGAAAGAAAAAGTACAACAGATAATTGAATAGCGTTCCCTTGTTCCATCTTCCGAGCAAGGCAAAAGCGTCGTAGCAATACGGCGCTTTTTTATGCTGTACAAAAAGAAAAAAGAGCTGATTTTTCAGCTCTTTTTTTGTGGCAGATTATATCAACCTGTCAAGTCACGGTAGTATTTGCTTCGCATAGAAATTCATATGAGAAATATAAAAGCTCATTATTCAATCGAATTCAAGCTGAACGCAGTCTTATATATTCTTTCTGCTATATACATTCATTGATAACATCTGATATATCGTCATTTATACAGATGGATTTATGCCGTATTTCGGGCGGGCAAACCGCCTGACCGTTATTGACACAAGCATAGGTGGCGTTGGGATTTTTTGCCGTCATCTGCCAAAACGGATATTTGATGATAACCGGCGTGTTGTAGCCGACTCCTAATTCAAGAAAGAGGATTTTTTCGTTTGCTCGGGTGCGGAGAAAGTTTTCATATCGTTCTGACGCAAGATGCCAACCCTCGTCCTCAACAAATTTGTCATCGCTTCGCAAATTCATTGTAAGCGGCTTTCCGCAATGCGGACAGACGGGCACAAGTTCGGTCGGAATTTTCATATCCTTTTGCCTGTTGAGCATTTCAAGAACAACAGCCTCATTGTCAAAAGTTTCTTGACAGCACGGCTCACTGCACTGAAACAGACCGTAATCGCCCTGCGTGTAGAAAAGTCGCTTTTTGTCAAAGCCTGCCTTTTGAAAGCAATGGTCAACATTTGTTGTGATTACAAAATAGTCTTTGTCCTTAACCGCCTCATACAGTTTGTTGTATAAATCGGAAGGTGCATCCTGATAGCGATTAACAAAAATGTATCTGCTCCAATATGCCCAATACTCCTCGGGGGTTTGATAGGGGTAAAATCCGCCCGAATACATATCCTCAAATCCGTATTTTTGGCGAAAATCGGAAAAGTATTTTTCAAATCTCTCACCGTCATAAGTAAAACCTGCGGCGGTGGAAAGTCCTGCACCCGCGCCGATTACAACAGCGTCTGCCGTGCGGATTTTTTCTTTTAATTTTTTTATATTATCCGAGATATTCTCGGTAAATTTCGTAGTCTGAATTTTTGAAAACATTGAATATCACCTTGATTTTACTGTTTGTAAGTTTTTTGTATTCGCCGACTGTTTCAATTGCGATTTTTGCACCTTTGTCGTTCGGAAAACAGAATTCGCCTGTGGATATACAGCAAAACGCAATGCTGTTTAGCTTGTATTCATCTGCAAGTGCCAAGCAAGAACGGTAGCAAGAACGCAGTAATTCGCAGTCCTTTTTTGTCAATTTGCCTGTAACAATCGGACCTACCGTGTGCAGAATATATTTGCAGGGAAGATTATACGCAGGCGTAATTTTCGCCTTGCCTGTTTCTTCGTTTTGGCCTTGATTTTTCATAATCTCGGCACATTTTAGACGAAGTTGAACGCCCGAAAATGTGTGAATGGCATTGTCTATACAACCGTGATTCGGGCAAAAACAACCGAGCATTTGGCTGTTCGCCGCATTGACTATTGCATCACATTTCAGCGTTGTAATATCGCCCTGCCATAAATAAATGTCAGGTTTAATCGGCTCTAAATCGTTTATACTTGTTATGCCTTTTTGAGCGATTTCCTCTTGCAAATATTCATCCTGCACCCTTAGAAAATCATCACATATCGGCAACGGCATACGAACATTAAATAACGCTCGAAGTAACTTTTTCTGTTCGGTTTCGTCTTTCGGAACAGATATATCTGCATATTCGGGTTGCTCGTTTAACAATTCTGTTATTAAATATTGTCTTTTTTCTGCTTGGGTCATAATTTTTCAACCGCCTTTACGGGACAAATAGTAAAGCAATTCCCACAATGCAGGCAACTGCTTTGAATAATTTTTGCGTATCCGTTTGCAAAATCAATACATCCTTGCGGACAGACTTCCAAACATTTCTTGCAACTGATACACTTATCTGTTATACAATAGCCGTCAATTGTTTTTATACCTTTTCCAAATGAGAAAGAAGCTCTCTCAATAGGCTTTTTTGAAAGGTCAAACCATTCTCCGCAACCGTCATAAATTCTAAACACGGTAAGAGCCGTGCGTGACTCTTTTGTGGGATAGATTTCGCTCATATAGCTGTTTTTCTCAAACAACCTATTAAGATAATCACTTCCGACTTCCTCAACCTTTCCTCTGACAGAAATTGCAACGCAAGAAAGTGTGTCCGTGCCTTTTGTACCTGTTAAAGAGACATATCCGCCACGCTTTAATCGAGCATAAAAATTCTTGCCCCTTGCGGTAAGAAAGTACAGTCCGTTTTCGTCATAGTCCATAATGTCTATGGCGCATGTTACGGGCAAGCCGTTCTCATCCACAGTTGCCATAACGGTTGAATGTATTTCTTCCGTAAGATATTTAAGATAATTCATTGTTCCCTCCGTGCAAGGCAGAAAGCCACGCAAGAAAGGGCTTGCGTGGCTCTTGCCACATTAAAACTTGCCGTTTTGATTTTGCCAAGCTGATTTTTCGGCAATCGTTTCCATTACATCCCAATGTTCTGCAATTTTGCCGTTTTCAACTCTCCACAAATCATAATAAGATGTAGGTGCTCCGCCAAAAGTTCCCTCGCTGACTGCAAGCACATAATTGCCCTGTGCAAGCACCTGATGAACAGTAGTATAAATCATCTGAATGCCCTGCTTGCCGAGTGCTTCAAGTGCTGCACCAAGTCCTGAAAGTCCGTCTGCAATGCCTGTGTTGTGCTGAATGTAAGTGTCACCGTCAAAGTAATCGGGTGTCTTTTCAGGACGGTTGCCCTGCATTACATCATAAAGGAAATTCTTTACAAGCTCACGGTTTGCCTCTGTTTTATCAAGATCTTTAATTTCTTTTGTACCGTCTGTTTGTGTGTGACCTGATGGGTTAGGCTCTGCCTTGTTTGCAAGGTTGTCCCAGTGTTCTGCAATTTTGCCGTTTTCGTCGAAGCGGAAAATGTCAAATGCAACCTGCTCGCCCGCACCTGCAAAGTTGTAGACCGTCTGCAAGAACACCTTGTTGCCGTCCTCGAAAGCACGAATGTTGTTTACGGTTGTTTTTACGGGAGCAGAAGCAAGGTAAGAAACCGAGCCTACAAAAGCATCTCTGCCTGTGCCGTATGCAAGATTGTGCTGAATGTATCCCTCTGCAAGAAGTGCGGAAGCTTTTTCTGTGTCGCCTGTTGAAAATGTGTTAATAAGTGCAAGAGCTTTTTCTGTATTTGTCATTGTAATTACCTCTTTCTTGTCGTTTGATTTATTGCTAAAAATCTTTCTAAAAATATTCATTTCGGATTTCTCCTTGTCTGTGCTTTGAGTTACGAATCGGCCGTTCTCCGTAGCTCTTGACTTCATTATATCTGTGTCAGTATCAGTTGTAAAGTAAGCACAATATTGTGCCGTAGTTACCAAAAAGATACTATTGGGCAGTTACCAAATAGAAACTAATGCGTAAACACAAGGGCTTTCGGAGTTTTTCTGATTTGAAAAAATTTTTTCACTTGACGAAAATAATTTCTGTATGGTATATTAAATCTGTAAGTAACCAAAAGATACTATTGCGGAGGCAGCATATGAACGAGAAAACAAAAGAACTTCCGGCTTGCCCTGTGGAAACCACGCTGACCTTAATTGGCGACAAATGGAAAGTTCTGATATTAAGAGATTTAATGCCCGGCACAAAGCGTTTCGGCGAGTTGAAAAAATCCATCGGCACGGTATCGCAAAAGGTGTTGACCGCACAGCTTCGTGATATGGAAGCAAACGGACTTGTGCACAGAGAGGTATATGCCGAGGTTCCGCCGAGAGTGGAATATTCCCTGACGGAATTGGGTCAAAGCCTCAAGCCGATACTTGACGCTATGTGGAACTGGGGCGAGGACTACAAAAACAGCGTAACAGAGAAATAAAATTTTTGTGCGACAACAAGATTACAATAGGAATTTGTAATTCTCGGATAATTTGAATAATCCGTGCTAAACGGCATATACAAAATCGTTTGAGTTGCGGTTTCGGGGAAAAAGTAAATTAAAATGAATAGGAGGACTTGGGCACTTTGTGCCTCAAGTCCTCTTTTTGATATTGATGTATAATGGTATTAAACTTGTTTTTGAAAAATCTCTCAAAAGCTCTCGCAAGATTTTAAGGTAAAGAAAAAACAGACACCCGTGCAGATGTCTGTTTTCTCTTGGCAGATTATATCAACCTGTCAAGTCACGGTAGTATTTGCTTCGCAAATCTCCACCTTAAAGACTTGACAGAACGATGTTACGGGTTTATTTGCATTATAAACCCGTAATAAGTATTCTTCGAATCCTTATCTTCTTCTATCGAAGAAAAAAACAGACACCCGTGCGGATGTCTGTTTTCTCTTGGCAGAGGTATAAGGATTCGAACCTTAAATGACGGAGTCAGAGTCCGGAGTGTTACCGTTACACTATACCTCTATATTCGCTTTTGCTAAATTATTATAACACAGATTTTTGAAAATGCAAGTGTTTTTTGAAGGAAATTTTGCTGTTTTTTAATTTGAAATAAGATTTTGCACGATTTGTGTTTCAAATCAAATTAATCTTGACAGTTTGCACCGCTGTGATGTATTATAAAATCAACAATAAAATCGGTTGCAGCCGATAAAAAGAGAGAAACCTGTTACCATTCCGAACACAGAAGTAAAGCTCTTGCAAATACAGCCTTTTGCGGTTATTTGCAGGGCATTTTTTGTTTAAGGAGGAGAAATGAAAGAGAACATCAAATATATGCTTGAAAATTGGTTCAAGTGGGATAAAAAGAGCCTGTTTTACTTTTTTGTAAGAGTGCCGGCACTTGTTTTTCAGCCGATTGTAACCGCATACATACCAAAAGCGATGATTGACTGCATCACAAAAGGCGTAACTACCGAGCGGCTTATTGCCGTTATCGGTGGACTGAGCCTGCTGCTGACGCTGACCATTTGGCTTGACCCGTTTATGAACGAACTTATACTCGGCGGTGCGAGAATTGTGCGTATGCGATACGCCGTTGCCGCTTTTGAAAAGAATTTACGCACCGACTATGTTAACATAGAAAATCTTGAAATGCGTGAAAAACAAAAGCGTGCCGAAGTTTTTTACAACGGCAGATGGTCGGGCGGAGCGAATTTTATTGCAAGGCTCAACCAATTTTTTGTTGCGGTTGTGGGCGTAATCGCTTCAAGCGTGCTGATTTACAAAATCAATATTTTTATGATTTTGCTCATCATCGCCACCTGCGGTGCACAATTTTGTATACAAAGAGCACTTACAAAAAAGCAACACGAGAACCTAAACAAGCGTTCAAGCCCGAAAACAAAATTTGATTATTTTTACAAGCTGAGCAAAGACGGAACGGCGGCTAAAGATATTGAACTGTACAAATTGGGCGACTTCTTTGTAAAAGCACTTGCCGACTCGCTTTGCAAAATTGAAAAAATCTATGCAAAATACACCCACACCTGCGTGGCATTTGACGGTATTACCGCCCTGCTGAACGCCGTGCGTGAAGCGATTGCATACATCTACCTTGCATATTTGACAACAAAAGGCGAACTCGGAGTGTCCGATTTTATTTTCTATTTCGGCATTATCACAGGCTTTTCAAGCTGGGTGCTCAGCCTTGGATATTCCGTTAATCAAATCGAAAGGGATTGTAACGAATGCAAGACATACAGAGAGTACATTGAATCCGAGGACAAAGCCGAACAGGGCGACAAATTAACCGAAAAATCGGTTGACGGGATTGAATTTGAAAATGTGTCGTTTAAATATCCGTCGGCAAATGAACCGACGCTGAAAAACATCAACCTTAAATTCAAAAACGGTGAAAAGGTTGCCGTTGTAGGAGAAAACGGAGCAGGCAAAACCACACTCATCAAACTTCTGTGCGGACTTTATTCGCCGACCGACGGCAAAATTTTGCTAAACGGAAAAGACACAGCCGAAATAACAAAAACAAGCTATTTTGATATGTTTTCCGCAATTTTTCAGGACTATTATTTTTTGCCGATGACAATTAAGCAAAACATTACGGCAAGCATTGAATGTAACGAAGAAAAATTTGCCCTTGCACTGAAGCAAGCCGATATGTACGACAAAGTGTATTCCCTGCCGAACGGAGCAGACACGCTTATGGACAGGAATGTATACAAGGACGCTGTTGATTTTTCGGGCGGTGAAAAGCAAAAACTGCTCCTTGCAAAAGCGATATACAAAGACGCACCGATATTAATCCTTGACGAGCCGACGGCGGCACTTGACCCGATTGCCGAAAACGAACTGTACCTAAAATACAGCGAACTGACAAACGGCAAACTTTCGTTTTTTATATCTCACAGGCTCTCTTCAACTCGCTTTTGCGACAGAATTTTGTTTGTATCAAACGGTGAGATAACCGAGGAAGGCACGCACGATGAGTTGATGGCAAAAAAAGGTGCGTACTACAAAATGTTCCAAATTCAGAGCTACTATTACAGAGAACAGGGGGTGGCTGTGAATGAGTAACATCAAGATGATATTCAAAATGTACCGTGAAATAGGAAACCTTGACAGAGGAATAGTGCCTGTTGATTTTTTCTGTGCGGTTATAACGGGTGCAAAGCCGTTTGTAAACATATGGTTTACCGCTAAAATCATAGGAATTATGACCGCCGGTGCGGACTTTAAAGGCATTTTGGGCTACATTTTAACCGCCGTTGCACTCAATTTTATACTTGATTATGCAGGAGGTTTTTTGTCCGATTTATACGATGTAAAAGCCGATTTGCTTTTCGGCAGAGAAAACTTCAAAATGGCAGAAAAAATCTTTGGAATCGATTACGAAAAACTTGAGGACAACGAATTCAGAAAAACCCTACACAAACACGAGGAAGCCGGAGCAAGCAGGTGGGCAAGATTTTCGTACTTTATGTGGACAAGTCAAGTGTTTGTAAAAGGCGTGTTTACGGTTATCGTGTCGGTAATAATGATAATGCCGCTTTTAAAAATCGGATTTACCAAAACGGGCAACTCGTTTTTTGAAAGGCCTATATTTTTGATTTTGCTTATAACCACCCTTGTGGTTATGGCTGTGGTTATGGCACTGATTGCGGTTAAAATGAACAAATCGTACCTTGCCGCAAACGAAGCCTACGCAACCCTTGACAGGCTGTTTTATTCGCTCATTGACATATTCGACGATTACAAAACAGGCAAAGAAATACGAATATACAAAGAGCAAAATCTTATAAACAAAATTGCAACCGAAAAAATACTCACCGACGGTGAGAAAACGCTGAAGCAAATCTCTATGCGTACGGCAAAAACAAGTTCTATTGTTGCCGTTATGGGGGCGTTGGTTGCGTTTGGGGTGTATGTTTTTATCGGTGTAAAAGGCAACTTCGGGCTGTTTGACATAGGCTCGCTCGTTATGTACTGCGGTGCTTTTATGCAAATAGTGAACGGCGTTATGCTGATTGCAAACACGCTCGGCAAACTTGCCGAAATTCTGCCGCTTGCACGGGTTTACTTTGAGATTATCGAGTGCACCGACGGCAAGGCATACGGCACGAAAGAACTTGACGGCACGAATTTTGACATTGAATTCAAAAATGTATCGTTTAAATATCCCGGCACGAACAAATATGCACTTGAAAATGTAAGCATAAAAATCGAAAACGGCGAACACCTTGCCGTTGTCGGCAGAAACGGAAGCGGCAAAACCACCTTTATCAAGCTAATGTGCCGACTTTACGATGTTACAAGCGGTGAGATACTTATTAATGGTATCAATATTAAGGAATACTCAAAAGACAGTGTTGCAAAGCTTTATTCGGTTGTTTTTCAGGATTTCAAGATGTTTTCGATTCCGCTCAGGGACAATGTTTGCACATCAAACGAATACGACAGAGAAAGGCTTTTTGCCTGCCTTGAAAACGCAAACATAAAAGACCGAGTTGAGGCAATGCCGCAAAAAGAAAACACCTGCATTTACAAGGACACGAACAAGGCGGGTGTGGAAATATCGGGAGGCGAAGCACAAAAACTTGCCCTCGCAAGAGCGTTGTACAAGGACTCCCCCGTTGTTATCCTTGACGAGCCGACGGCGGCACTCGACCCGATTGCCGAAAACGAAGTGTACACAAGATTTAATTCGTTTGTTGAAAACAAAACGGCAATTTACATTTCGCACAGGCTTTCAAGCTGTGTATTTTGCAGCAGAATTGCCGTGTTTGACAATGCCCGACTTGTGCAAACGGGCACACACTCGCAACTCCTGAACGAAAGCGGCAAATACGCCGAATTGTGGAACGCACAGGCAAAATATTATATAAACTGATAAACTAATGAAGCGACCCGGATATATTCAGGTCGCTTCTTCCATTAATTAAACTTTAGTGTAACAATACATTCGTGATTAACATCGGCGGCAAATTTGAACCTGATTTTTGTAGGATTGCCTTTTTGAACAACCTTTATTTCACAGGCATTATTTGTAGCCTTTTTAAGTTCGTCACCGTATTTCAAAGGGTCAAAATCTTTTTCTTTGCACGGTTCATTAACCGTTATTTTCTTGGCAGAAAGCAAAATATACAAATCACGGCACGGATAAAAAACTTCCTTGCTGTTTACGGTGTAGCTGCCGTCAAAATAATAAGGCGAACCCTCTCTAAACCCAAAATAAACAATGCCATAATCACCGAACGCATCGTAGGAACAATTTATGTTGAGCACTTTAAAATTGTCGGACGAGCCGACAACAGAATTGCCGCACGAGGTTACGGTTGAAGGAATTGTGATTTTTGTAAGGCTTTCGCAAAGGAAGGCTTTTTGACCGATTGTTTGCAAACCCTCGGGCAAATCAGCCTCTTTAAGCATACTGTCGGTAAACGCTTCTTTACCTATTGTTTTAACACTGTTCGGAATTTTTACATCGGTTATTTTGCTTTTGTAAAACGCATAATCGCCTATTTCACAAACACTGTCGGGGATAACTGCCTTTGTGCTGTCGTTAAAATAACAAAGCAATATTGTTTTGTCTTTATTGTACAAAACATTGTCCTCAATTGTATAGTACGGACTTTCGGACTCAAAATTGAGTTTTGCGGAATTTTCGTTTAATTTTCTGAAAAACGAAGTTTCAAACTTAACATATTTGCCCTCGTACTTTACGGGAACGGTAAGGATTTTGCCTGAATCGAAATTATCGGCAATACCGCTTATGTAATATCCGTCATCTTGCACACAGCCTACAAAAGACGAACCGTCAGCCGAACCGTTTTGAGCGTTATTCAAAGTTGTTGATTTGTCAACAGCTGTCACCTTGTTGATATCTAAAGCGTTATTTGAATTTTTC
Organism: uncultured Eubacterium sp.; assembly: GCF_934561735.1. Classification (GTDB taxonomy): domain Bacteria; phylum Bacillota; class Clostridia; order Oscillospirales; family Acutalibacteraceae; genus Eubacterium_R. The sequence continues at coordinate 263,871 of NZ_CAKTGT010000001.1, read as the reverse complement.
TGCACGGCAAAAATTACACCGCAGTAAGCGGCAATTAAAACCGCCGCAACAACGAGAGCGGCAAGAACGGAATTGATTTTTTTACTCATAACGCACCTCTGTTTAACCGAAATTATCAAAAAGTTTAATAAGTCCGACGGATATTGTTATCCAAATGCCGAAATTAACGATATTAAAAGCTGTCATCATTCCGCTGAAAACGGACAAATCAAAATGCCTGCCGAGTTTTTGCTTGATTTTGAAATTACTGTTTTCCATAGGGCAAAAAATGATTGCCAAAACCGCCTCGGTTATATTGACAAAAGGAAAGAAGCCTGTCATAACCGTAGTGCCTGCCGTTGAATTTACATCATCGAACAAACCCGTACCGCCAAGCAAAAGCAAGCCTGCATAGCCCATCAAAGTTGAACAGGCAAGCGAAGCAAGCAAAATAATCAATTTAAAAATAAATCTTTTTTCGTTTGTACTTTTTTTCATAATTACTCCCGATGTTCAAGAGGTTTATATCATTTTAATTTTAAAATAACATATATTTATACTTATTGCAACACATTCAGCAAGTATGATATAATAAGTATATATTAAGGGGTTGGTATTATGAAAAATTGGTACAAGGGCGACACGCATTTGCACACAACAAATTCCGACGGTAATATGACGCCCGAAAAGCTGATTTCGGAATGTAAAAAAATCGGCCTTGATTATATGATAATAACAGACCACAACTACAACACGATTAAGAAAAACCGATTTGACGGCGATATGCTGATTATTCAAGGTCAGGAGCTTACAGACGAACCGGGGCATGTTAATGTTTGGGGTGCAAAAGTTCCGCACGACCCGCCGCACAAACTTGACACCGTTGAAGATTACAAAAAACTGATTGACGCAAGCCGAGAAGCCGGAGCAACAATTTCGCTCAATCACCCGTTTTGTTCAAACTGTCCGTTTTTGCTTGACAAGGACGAATTTACATTTGACACGGTTGAAGTTTGGAACACCGTTCAGCACTCCGACAACCTGAAAAATATGGAGTGGTGGCACGAACAATTGCTCAAAGGCAACAAAATTATGGCTGTGGGCGGCTCGGACCATCACAGATATTACGGCCCTGTGTCGTTTCTTGCCGTGCCGACAACCTATGTTTTGGCAGAAGAAAAGACTGCCGACTCAATCCTAAAAGCCATCCGTGAGGGCAGGAGCGTTGTTACAAACTCGCCTAAATCGAGTATGATTTACTTAACCGTAGGTTCGGCTCAGGTGGGCGACACGGCAAAACTATCCGAAAACGACACGGCGGAAATAACGATTACAAAATTCAAAAAAGGGCACAAACTCGTGGTTTACAACAACGACAAAGTGATTTTTGCCCACACGGCGGAAAAGAATTTTAAAACCTGGTCGGCACAGTTTAAAATCAAAGAGGCGGGCTTTATCCGTGCCGAAATAGATTACAACCTCGGTCCGGTATCAACAAGGGTTGTGGCATTTGCGGAGAGAACCTTCCTCGGCAACAGAGGAGTTAAAAAAACAAACAAAACAATGCCGGAAATGTTTTGGGCATTTACAAATCCGATTTGGATAGAATGACAAATTTTCATTGAATTTTTTGGCATTTCTGCTATAATATTTGTGACATTTTATGCTCGGAGCAAAACTATGACAAAAAGTGATTTTGAAAAAATTGAACAAATAACCGTTGACGAGATGAAAACGCTTGACGACAACGACTATACGGTTATCGACATCCGTGACGAAATTGCATTTACCTACGGCACGATTAACGGAGCGGTGAACATTCCGCAGGCTAAGCTTGAAGAAAGTCTTGACACTCTGCCTAAGGACAAGCTTCTCATCATCTGTTGCAAAAGCGGCATTATCAGCGACCCGATTGCCGAAAATTTAAGGCAGCACGGCTATCTTGCCGCAAACCTCAAAGACGGATACTACGGCTATATGCTGTCGGAACTCAAGGTGAATTCAAACAGGGCAAAGGATATTGAGCGAAGCATAAACAAAAAGTTCCACAAAGAGATTTGGAGCAGATTTACTGCGGCACTCAACGATTACAACCTTGTTGAAGAGGGTGACAAAATCGCCGTTTGCATTTCGGGCGGCAAAGATTCAATGCTTATGGCAAAGCTTTTTCAGGAACTTAAAAGGCACAACAAATTTCCGTTTGAAGTTATTTTTCTTGTTATGGACCCGGGCTACAGCCCCGAAAACAGAGAGATTATAGAGAAAAACGCAAAACTTCTCAACATTCCGATTACCGTGTTTGAATCGAATATTTTTGAATCGGTTTTGCATATTGAAAAATCGCCTTGCTACCTTTGTGCAAGAATGAGGAGAGGTCACCTCTACAACAAGGCAAAGGAGCTCGGCTGCAACAAAATCGCACTCGGTCATCATTACGATGATGTTATCGAAACCGTGCTTATGGGTATGCTTTACGGCGGTCAGGTGCAAACAATGATGCCAAAACTTCATTCAACAAACTTTGAGGGAATGGAACTTATCCGCCCGATGTATCTCATCCGTGAGGACGACATCAAGCGTTGGCGTGACTACAACGATTTGCATTTTATCCAGTGTGCGTGCAAATTTACCGACACCTGCACCTCGTGCAATCCGGACAACGCTTCAAAGCGTCAGGAAATCAAAAATATGATAAGAGAGATGAAAAAAGTCAACCCGCAGGTTGAAAGCAACATCTTCCGCAGTGTTGAAAATGTAAATATCGACACCGTAATTGCATACAAAAAGGACGGCGTAAAGCACAACTTCCTTGAAAACTACAATAAATAAAACTCGGCTAACCAAAACAACCGCACTTGTCAAATTCGGCAGGTGCGGTTTTGATTTAAAAATTCACTCAAACTAAAACGATTGATTTTTGAGTGCTTCGCCGAGAGGCGTTTTTTTGATTTTAAGAAGCATAAGGCACGCAACAACGGCATAGCTGACAATGCCCAAAACCACCATTGTTACATAACAGCTGTTTGAAATAATATACGGAATGTAGCCCGTCATCTGCGTGTAAAGATAGGACTTGAAGCACCAACGCAGAGCAAGAGATATGAGCGGAACGGATATAAGAAGCGACGCAAGCACAACAAGCGAAGTTATGATTATATACAGTTTGCCTATTTCAATATCCGAAAAGCCTAAAATCTTTGCCATAGAAACCGACTTGCTGTTTTTCTCGATAATCTGCTTTGTGAGTATAAACATAACAAGCAAGAAAATTACAACGCCCAGTGCCTTAAACACCTTTACAAATTCCGTCATTGAAACCTGCATTTGAGTAACCACCTTGGTCAAGTCCTTTTCGGTAATCACGGTGGCAACATCGGCATCGTCCAAATCATTTAATTTTTTGTTGCTGAAATATCCGTTAAAATAATTTGAATCTTCGTTAAACTGTCTGACATAATCTGTTCTGTTCATAAAAACGGTAATTGCGGCATCATAATTATAAACTCCGCCGACTTTGAACGAATAGGTTTTTTCTTTATACGCTTCTTTAAGTGTTACATCGTCACCGATTGAAAGGTTGAATTTGTCTGCCATAGCGCTTGAAACAAGCACTTCACCGGCAGGAATATTCTCGGTGATGTATTTGCTTTGATTTTCAACTCCGTAAATCGTTACATCATCGGTTATAAACTTTTTGTCGGTTGTTTGAAGCGAAGTCATACAGAATTTTTCTGCGTCCGATATTTCGGTTTCAGCCTCGTTAATCATAACATACTGATATTTTGAAAGCTGATTTTCCTTAACAATATTTGCATAATCATCGAGCAACGGACCATACATTGAGCCGAACACAACGAGAACTCCGGCAAGGAATACGCCCAAGGCAAGAGTAAGATATGACGGCACATTTTGGAAGAAAATACGAAGCCTGAACTTTGAGAAAAACGGCATTTTCTTTGGAAGTTTTATCAGTCGTTTTTGTCCGCTTTCTTTAAGCTCGCCCCTGATGAAATTCAGCGGACTGATTTTAAGTTTCTTTGTAAGCATAACAAAGTTTACAAGTATCATCAGAATAAACGGCACAACCGTTGTTTCCCAAAACGCATTCATATTCCACAGCATTTTATATGTCGGAAGTGAGTAGTTTGAATAATAAACACTCTCAAATACTTTTTGGAACGCCGTGTAGCCCAAAACATTGCCGACTATACCGCCCACCACGGTTACAACCATCGGCAAAAACATATAGTGACCGATAAGTTCGCCCTTTGAATAACCCATTGCACGGAGCGTACCGATTACATTTGCCTCTTTTAAGATTGTGTTTGAGGTTGTTACCGCAAATAAAAACGCAATCATAACCATAACAATGTAAGTCATCAACATCATAGTTGCCTTATCCGAGGTGCTGTCCTCTCTGGCGTACATAATAGATTTGTTGGTGTATTTTGCACTGTAATCGGTTATATTCAGAATACCGCTGTCGTCTATGCTGAATTTATCCGTAATTTTTTTAAGCGAGGCAAGGTCACGGTAAATCCGACTGCAATCATAAAGTTTGGCGTCGCTTACCGCATCAACGATTTTATAGATTTGGTTGTACATATCATCAAAATCCATATCGTCGCTTGTTTTGTAATCGTCAAGATTGATTTTAGGTGCGGAATCGAGTGAATCCAAATCCCAATCATCGCTGTTTTTATCCGCATCTTCAAGAACCTGCTTCAGATTTTTGTATTGCTTTTCAGTGATGCCGAGCTCCTTTGCCATCTTTGCCGTATCGTTTATGCTTGCATTTCTTATAGCGGCAAAATACTTTGCTTCAAGCTGTTTTTCGGCAACATCAAATTCATCACAAAGGCTGTTTATGTACGGCTTTGCTTTTTTGTAAAGAGAATCAACCTGTGCCTGAATAAGCGGCTCGTCGTATTCTTTGAGTATATTTTCAAGCGACTTCATCAAAAGTTCGCTTTTTGCATTTTCGGTTTCTTCATCTTCAACGGGAACGTTGTACTTCCACGCATAATTGATTGTTTCGTGTGCTGTTTCAATCGTGTTATAACCGCCGTTTGTCATAACCGCAACACCAAAGCCCACGGCGTCAAACATCATATCCCCATTGCTTTTGAACAATGCACTGTAATCGGACAATGCAATCAAGCCCGATACAATATACTTTTTTCCTTTTATTTTGAGGCTGTCGCCCACCGTGATTTTATTATTTTCCGCAAACATTCGGTCAACGGCAATTTCGTTATCCTTTGTCGGCATTTCTCCGCTCATAAGGCACTCTTTGTTGAGTTCATTTCTTACCTTATAAATACGCAGGGTTTTGCTGTTTTTTATTGTTTCCTCCTTATAGTTCAAATCGTACAGTTTGAGGTCGTTTTGACTCTCAATTTTACTTAAAACATCTGCTGACGGTTTTACATTAAAGGCGAGATGTCCGTCCTCAACATTATACTCAACATCTGTTGTTTTGAACTGTGCGGAAACGGAATTGTCCGCAACCATAAAGCCCGATGCCGCACCGATAAAGAAAACTATAAACAAAAATATTGCAACATACTTGCCTGCGTCGGAACGCAAATCACGCTTGAAGCGTTTGTTTAGTGGATTGTGCATTGTTATTCACTCTCCTTACCATTCCAAATCCTTGGCAGACACCTTGTTTTCGTTTATATAATTCTTGCGAATTTCTCCGTCACGGAGAGTAAAAACTCGGTCTGCCATATTTTTGATTGCGTCATTGTGCGTAACCATAATAACCGTGTTGCCGTACTTTTGATTGACATCTTCAAGAAGTTTTAATATTTCCTTTGAGGTATTGTAATCAAGTGCACCCGTCGGTTCATCACAAAGCAAAATATCCGGATTTTTAACAATCGCTCTGCCGATTGAAGTCCTCTGCTGTTGACCGCCCGAAAGCTGTGACGGCAGTTTGTCTGCCTGGTCGATAATACCAAGTGTTGCCATAAGCTCGTCAATATCAAGCGGATTGTCGCTCAAATACGCTCCGAGTTCTATATTTTCCCTTACGGTTAAATTAGGTATCAAATTATACATTTGAAATACATAGCCGAGGTGTTTTCTGCGGTACTGAGTGAGCTGTTTTTCGCTCATAAGGCGTGTTTTTTCGCCGTTTACGGTGATTGTGCCCTCATCTGCCGATTCAATGGCACCGATGATGTTGAGAAGCGTTGATTTGCCCGAGCCCGACGGTCCGAGAAGCACGCACATCTCGCCCTTTTCTATTTCAAGGTCTATGCCTTTGAGCACCTCAATCTTGTTGTCGCCTGCACCGAAATGTTTTTTTATTCCGTTAATTTCAACAAAAGCCATATTGTTCTCCTATGCAGTTAGTCTATGCTAACCTTTAGCGTGTAAATTAAGTTAGCACCTGCTAACTCACATTCATATTAGCACACATATATAACTTTGTCAATTATTTTTAGAGTTGAAATAACAAAAAAATCAATATATAATAAAAACATATTTATTTTAGAGGTGTTCGTATGACATTGCAACAGCTTAAATACCTTGTAACCGTTGCCGAATGCAAAAACATTACTGCGGCTGCCGAAAAACTGTACATATCGCAACCGAGCCTTAGTGCGGCAATTCACAGCCTTGAAAAAGAGATGAATGTTACGGCATTTGTGCGTTCGAACAAAGGGATGACCGTTACCAAAGAGGGCGAGGAACTTCTCTCATTTGCACGCAATCTGCTTGAACAGGCGGACATTATGAAAGAGAGATTTTGTACCGACTCAAACAGAAAGCCTAAATTTTGCGTGTCGTGCCAGCACTACTCGTTTGCCGTAAACGCCTTTGTTGATGTGGTGAACGAATACGACACCGCAGAATACAACTTTACCCTGCGTGAAACCCAGACGGGTGAAATCATAGACGATGTTGCAAACGGCAACAGCGAGCTGGGAATTTTGTATTTGAGCGAAAGCAACGAAGATGTTTTGCACAAGCTGTTTAAGAAAAACGACCTTGTATTTGAAGAGATATTTGAAGCATCACCGCATATTTTCATAAGCAAAAATCATCCGCTTGCGGACAAAACTAACATAAACCTTGAAGAATTGAAGCCTTATCCGTATTTGGTGTACGAACAGGGCGAGCGAAATTCTTTTTACTTCAGCGAGGAGTTTTTGAGCGTACTTGATATGCCCAAAAGCATAGAAGTGCGTGACCGTGCAACGCTGTTTAACCTTGCAATCGGACTGAACGGCTTTACCGTAAGTTCGGGCGTTATTGACAAAGAGCTGAACGGCGAGGACATCATTGCAAAACCGCTCATTATGGATTGCTCAATGCACATCGGCATTGTTAAAAAGAAAAACATTATGTTTTCACGCTACGCAAACGCATATATTGAAGCCCTGCAAAGGCATTTGCCCATAGAATAAAACTATGGCAAACTGCATTTTATATGTATTTCACAAAACGATTTTTGTGTGATAAACTGTACTCATCAACAAACGAAAGGACAGTTTACTATGAGTACAATCAAAACACCGTTTAAATATGACTTTGTGGGCAGTTTTTTAAGACCGCAGGAGGTTAAGGACGCAAAGGAAAATTACAAAAACGGAAAAATCGACAAAAACGAATATAACACAATCATCAACAATGCCATCGCAAACCTTGTTGCAAAGCAAAAGGAGCTTGGCTACCACGCAATCACCGACGGCGAGTTCAGACGAACATTTTGGCACCTTGATTTTATGTGGGGATTTGACGGCGTTGAGCACAAGGCAACAGGCGGCGGAGTTCCGTTTAACGGCGAACTTGCGTTGCTTGACGACACCTACCTTGTAGGCAAATTCAAGGCAAAGGCTCACCCGTTTGTGGAATACTTCAAGTTTTTGAAACAGTTTGAGGACGAAAACACGGTTGCAAAGTACACAATTCCTGCACCGGCACAAACATATTTGCAGTTTACCGTTCCAGGCAACATTGAACTTACTCGTAAATTTTACGCAACCGATGACGAACTCATTGAGGACATTGCGGCAGCTTATCGTGATGTTATCGCTCAATTTTACGAAGCAGGTTGCCGCAATCTTCAGCTTGACGACTGCTCGTGGGGTTCGGCTCTCACCGAGGACGGCACCGATATTTTCGGCATAACCGCAGAAGAATACAAAAACAGACTTCTCAAAGTCAACAATCTTGCACTTGAGGGCAAGCCTGATGATATGGTAATCACATCTCACATTTGCCGCGGCAACTACCACTCAACATATTTTTCAAGCGGTGCATACGACCCTGTTGCAGACTGGGTTTTTGCACAGGAAAATGTAGACGCTTTGTTCCTTGAATACGATGACGAGCGTTCGGGCGGATTTGAGCCGCTTGCCAAGGTATCGAAGGATAAAATCGTTGTTTTGGGCTTAATCACCACAAAATCACCTAAGCTTGAAAACAAAGAAGAAGTTATTGCAAGAATTAACGAAGCGGCAAAATATGTTCCGCTTGAAAGACTTTGCCTCAGCCCGCAGTGCGGCTTTGCCTCTTGCGAAGTAGGCAACAAAATCACCGAGGAAGAACAGTGGGCAAAGCTCAGATTGGTTAAGGAAATCGCCGAAGAAGTTTGGGAGCATTGCAAACTTCTTAAAAATTAACTACATATAGATGTTTTGCACGATGCTTGTACCTTATCTGCCGCATTGTAATTGTTGCCTTTTTGTGATATAATATATTAATCCAAGTTGAAGGAGAGATACAAATGGCAGAATTTAAGTCCGCATTTATAGGCGGTTATAATAAAAAATCGGTTAACGAATATGTTGCCAAACTTGAAAGCGAAAACGAAATATTAAAAAAAGCACTTGACCTTGCCGAGCACAACGCACTCAAGGCGGACAAGTACCAAACCGAAGCCGCAAAACTTAAAAACGAAACGGCAAAGCTTGAAGCCCTTGTTGCCGATTTGAGAAAACAGCTTGAAGAAAGCGAGCAGTCAAACAACGACTACATCTCAAGCATCGGTCAAGTCTTCTATTCGGCGTACGAAAGCGGTGCAAAGATAACCGACGATGCAAAAGCAGGTTCGCAGGAATTTTTGCAAAAAATCGAGAGCGTTTCGGCAGAGGCAAAGGCAGAAGCACAGCGAGCAATCAACGCTTACAACCTTATCAACACGGATGTTAAGGCTTTGCTTGCAAATCTCACAAAGCAAATCAATGCTGTTTCCGCAAACACGGACGCTATGATTAAAAAAGCAACCCTTATTGCCGAATCTATGGACGATATTCAAAATATCAAATCCGCAAACGCAGACAAAGCAAAGGTTGTTGCCGAAGAGTACAGGGAATTTTTTGACTCGTTTTCAACAAATGCAAAGAAAAAACCGATTCAGCCAAAGGTTGATATTGCCGAACCTGTTTTGACAACTGCTCCGGCAGAACCGATAATCGCAGAACAAGAGCCTGAAGCTCCCGTATACGAAGAAAAAGAAGAAGCCGTTCAGCCGATTGCTCAGGCAGACGGGCAGAACAGCAACGCTCTTCTTCAAGATATGCTCAAAAGAGTTCAAAGCAACAACGAATAATTAATTGTATAATTAAATCCCCACCTTAGCACAATGCAAAAGGCGGGGATTTTTTTAAATGTACAATCAATCGTCAATATTTTTGATGTTTTCAACAACAAAGTTATAATTCTTTGTTAATTTTTCAATCATTTGCGGAGTAACATCATTTTTTCCGCCACGGAGAGCCTTGGTAATTTCAATACTTGATTGCGAAAGATTTTCAAATCCGAGATTGAGGCACAAGCCTTTGAACATATGCACCGCTCTGAAAGCGTCCTCCAAATTACCTTTTTTGTATTCCGAAATAAAATTACTGTAGCTCTCATCCTGCAAAAAGGCCTTTACAAACTTTGTGATGATTGCATTTGAACAAAGTCTTGCAAAAACTTTTTGGTAATCGCTACCGATTGCACCGTAAAACTCTTTTATCTGCATATGTCAATTTCTCCGTTTTCTTTTATGTTATCTGTTGCCGTATTATCGCCGGTTGCGTTGAAATAAGCACAATTTGCGGATAACTTCAATAATATTTTCCAAAAAATCATTTACTGTATATTATAGCAATAATACAAAAATATTTCAATCACAATCGATGTATTTTATTAACCGTAAAAAAACTAAACCGCATGCCTGAGGGGGCACACGGTTTAATTTATAAAAAGCACAAAAAGGGAAAAATGGTAAAAAGTAATGAACAATAAAAGTATTTAAGCTATTCACCCGAGAAAGACTGCAAACCATACCGGTTGAGGGTGCGGTACAATTTGAAATTTTGTAGCGGGCAACTTTTATAGAAACAAGCACCCAAATTGTGCTTAATAACAAAATCGAATTTTATCAAACAATATCTGAATTTTAAGAAAATAAAAAGACCGCAATTATACCTTTGTACTTATTGCGGCCTGACAACCATAGTAAAATCACCTTAAACTCATAGCTTTGAGTCATACCGTTTTTGGCAGTATGCCGAGCTATTTAATAACTTTTCTTGATGTGTCTACACTATATCATACATTCGACATTTAGTCAACTTTTTTTGCAAAAATTGTATTAATTCACAAAAACAAATCAAAATCCGCACCTGTTTTCGTTATCGGCTTGTCGAATAAAGTCGAAGCTTGTCAATTCAAATCATTTGTGCCCTTGTTGTTCTTGTTGTCACCGACAATTTTACGGATTTCGATGCCGCTTGTAAATCTGCCTTTTGCAGGGCAGTCGCCGTCACATTTGTGATTGTCCTCGTATCGTGAATGAACAATAAGTTTGGAATTCTTAACTTCCGCCATATTCTGACACCAATAACAACAATCTTCACACAATCCTTTTGCTTGCATAAACATTATATAAATGTTATTATTAATATAATATATTATATAGGATGACTTTTATGAATAGAAAAACAGATTATTTAAAAACTTATGAAATTATTGCCGGTATCATACTTGTAATTACAACAATTTTGTTTTTGAAAACACCGAATATGTTATATACATTAATGGATTCGGATATTTCCAAAATTTTTTGGGATTTTAAATCCCATATAAATTTTACGGCTGACCTAAAAAATACATACAGCACATCAATGCACGCTTGTTTTCCGCCGCTCATTTATCTTTTTTATCATTTTTTGTATTTAATTATTCCAAAAGTTGACAACATTGATATGCTGTATAATTTTGTATATGCAATATATTTATCGGTGATGTTTATAACATTTTCGTATATCTGCTCAAAAATGCTTGAAAAAGAAAGCTTTACAAAACGACTGACGGCAACCGTGCTTTTTGCACTTTCCGCACCGTTTGTTTTTGGAATAATAGAACAGGGCAATATTGTATTGCTCCCTATGATGTTGCTCGCCGTCGCTGCTCTTTGGCGTGATTCAGAAAACAAAGTCAAAAGAGAACTTGCATTGATTTTTATCGCCGTTGCCGCCGGAATAAAAGTTTATCCGGCAATTTTCGGAATTATATATCTTGCCGAAAAAAGATACAAAGAGGCAATCCGCCTTATTATATACGGAATATTATTTTTCTTTGTTCCGTTTGTGTTTACAGGCGGAATTGACGGAATGATAACATTCTTTAACAATCAAAGTGCCGTTCACCAAGCGTGGGGCAAATACAGTTTGGTAAGTATTTATTCATATGCGATTTTCTTTGATTTGGGCAAAAAAATCGGCATAATACTGAGTGCATTGTTCGGATGCATTGCATTAATCACGGTATTTTTTACAAAAAGTATGTGGCAAAAATATTTTATGATTGCATTTATTATGGTTATGTGTCCTCTTTGGAGCGGTCAGTACACCGTTTGCTTCTTCTTAATTGCATTTTTTGCATTTTTACAAAGTAATCAAACACTTAACAACAAATTTTATGATAACATTTATATTATAATGTTTTCGCTGATATTTTCTGCAAATATACTCACCAAAAAAGTCGGTGCAATGAAAATAACAGGGCCTGTTTTCATTATTTTCTTTGTTATACTCCTGCAAAACATTGCGGAAATCAAAGGCAACACAAAGCCTGTTTCAAAGATTGAATAATAAAATATCAAAAAGTCAAATTAATATGCACCCCAAAAGTATTTGACTTTTGGGGTGCATGTTATATATAAGTTTTGTTTTAATCGGTATTCATTATTTCATAAACATTGTACACTCGATTTGTATAAATCTTTTTTAGGTTTTTATCCTTGTTCATAGCGGAACATTGTTTTTTATAAGCTTTTTGTACAACAACATATTTATAATCATATTGATAAATATATTCGGTATAAGGAACCAATTCCCAATCAAATTTAATGACATCCTTAAGAGAATTTTTCTTGTTGTTTATTTTATCCGAAAACACCTCTGCCCTTGTATCATTAAAAGCTATAAATCCCAAAAATTCAAGATATGAGCCCTCATCACTGGAATTGAACACTTTTACTCCTTTTGGATTACCAACATATTCTGCAAGAAAATCTCCCACATCAACCTTATACTGCTGGATATTAACTTGTTTTTCATATGCGTCATAAATCGGTACAACCATAAGTGCACACAGTATTATTAATAATATATTTTTTGTAAAAGGTTTAATCTCTTTTAAATCATAAAAATACTCAAAAACCATTGCGGCAGGAATTATCAAAAACGAAAGCTGACGGGTAGACATCATTGCCATAAGCACAGTTCCGCCGATAAAAAAGACATACCTTAATTCGGTAGCTTTGCTCTTGTACAATCCGTAAAGACAAAACACTATTGTCAACACAATAAAAAGAACATTTAACGAAAAGAATTGCGGTGATCTTACCTCATAAATAAGTATAGCAAGTTCTTTAATATTCAGAGATTTTACAAGATATACTATAGATTCAAAGCCGTAAGGATTGATAAGTGCCACAAGCATACTGACAAAAAACGCAATCCATATCGGCAATTTTTTATATTCTGTTTGATTGAGGACCTTTACCTTTTTACAAACTTTTGCCGAAAATGAAAAATCAAACATATAAGGCAACATATATATAAGAAGTATCGGCCAAATTGTAGAATGAATTTGGATTTCGAGGAATGAAAGCAAAGGAATAACCGCCAGCAGTTTTACATTATGCTCTTTTACATATTTTTCAAGCACCAAAATTTCGACAGCCAAAAAAAGATATGTAAAAAGTTGCGGACGGGTAAACATAAACTGGCCCATAAAAACATTCATAACGGCTAATGTAAACATATGCTGAGTGCTTGCTTTCGGTCTTATATACTCAAGAAGTTTGTACATAACAATATCAAAAGCCAAATATACAATCAGGCAAAACACTTTGAGTGCAAGCTTACCGCAATATTTATAAATTACCCAAAATAAAATACAGCACAGCCATTTTTGAAATGTAAAGTGCAGACCCTCATGAACAGTAAACGGTTCAAATTCGGGATAAAGACCGTTTTTGAGTATATAGCGTCCGTGATTAAGCATAAACCAAGTGTCGTTATCCAAATCACGAATTAAAAAAATCGCCGTAGGAACAGCTATTGCAATAATCAAGAACAAAATTTTTCGTACTTTTTCTGCTTTTATTTCCATATCATTTCTCCCATATAGATTTATAACAAGTATATCATTTATAAAATTATTCGTCAATAATCACATAAACCTTAAATTACGACTCAATCTATTTTCTTTTATCACTTGCAAAAAAACACTTATAATGATACTATTATTTTATAATATTTTCAGGAGTTATTATATGAAAAAGAACAAAGACGGCAAATCCGCTCTTAAAATGGAAAAGTATAATTTAAAAGAAAAGTTGCTGATTTCTATATTAATATCTTTTGCGGCTTCCTTTGTAATATTTATAGTCAATCCGATTGATATTTTTGCAAACAACGCACAGGAATTTTCCTTTGCACTCGGCGATTTCATTTTGCCGCTTTTGTTAGGCTTTCTTGCGTGTTTTGCTGCGGTTTTCGGATTTTTGATGATATTCAACAAACAACTGCTCAATATCGTCACATCGGTTATTCTTTCAATTTTCGCATCAAGCTACATATACAATCTAACCATCGGAAAAGGTACATTTGTATCCGGTGATGTAAGAATTGACTTAAACAAGGCACAAAATGCGTATTTTATTATTTTAGGAATAACAATTTATATTATGTTGCTACTCGGTTTATTCCTTAAAAAGCAATGGAAAAACATTTGTGTTTTTCTCTGCGTTTTACTTATAGCAATGAACTCGGCAACACTTTTAACCGACTTTACCGCAAAAAATGCGGCAAAAACCAACGGTGCAAAAGTTGAATATGCACTGACAGAAAAAAATATGTTCAATGTTTCGGACAAAGAAAATGTTGTTTACTTCCTTTTTGACAGATTTGACAAAATCTTTTACGATGAAGTTGTTGAAAAATACCCCGATTATTTCAGCAAAACGCTCGACGGATTTACATACTTTGACAATACGGTTTCGACTTTTTCAAGGACATATCCGGCTGTTACGGGAATGATTACCGGCGTAACATATGACGGCAAAACAAGTGCGAACGAATACTTTAAAAAAGCATACACAACCTCGCCGTTTTTAAAGGATTTGAAAAGTAACGGCTACAATGTTAACCTTTATGTTGACAGATACTATGAATACTCGGACGCAAAATACTTAAAAGACATTGCCGACAATACTGTAAAAGTAAACGGTTATACCCCGAACAAAAAAAATATTTTATCCTATTTACTTCAACTTTCAGGATGTAGAATTTTACCTTTTAGCTTGTCAACAACAATGTTTAAGTTTACGGTTTACGGAACGGTTTTGAAGTTATCCGACCTTAAAACCGACGGCAAAATCTATCACGACGATGACGCAGCAGTATACAAAAACTTAACCGCAAGCGGACTTGACACATACGACAGCGACAAAAACTTTACTTTTATATATTTGCACGGAAGTCACTCGCCGTTTACTCTCAACTCAAATGTTGAAAGAGTTGAGGAATCAACCTCTATTGAGCAAACAATCGGCTCTTTTAAAATTATTGATGAATATATTAAAGAACTGAAGCGTTTGGGCGTTTACGACAACACAACGATTGTCATCACAGGTGACCACGGCTATCCGTACACCGATACCGAGTCAATGCTCAAATATATGGACAAGGGCACAAGAACCTGTTTATTTGTTAAGCCGAAAAATTCAAAAGGTGAATTAAAAACAAGGCATACTCAGGCATCACTTACCGATATTATTCCTACAATAGTAAAAGACACAAATCTCAAGACAACCCACAATTACGGCGAAAGCTTGTTTGACATTGACGAAAATCAAACAAGAACAAGAATTTATTATCACTCACGATTGAGTGGCGACAGCAAGCTGATATTTGACAAATACAAAATAACCGGCGACGCCGCAGACAAAAACAATTGGAAATTTGAAAAGTCAATAGATACCAAGCAAGCCTGGTATTAAGGAGAAGCGAATGGAATACATAGCCAAGCCTTTTGGGTTTATAATGAAATTTTGCTATAATCTTTTGTCAAATTACGGTGTGGCAATAATATTGTTTACGCTGATTACAAAGGTTATACTGTTCCCTATAGCCTTATGGACACATAAAAATTCATTAAGCCTGATAAGAATTCAGCCGCAATTAAATAACATCAAAGCAAAATACTTCGGCGAAAAGGATAAAATTTCCGATGAGCAGTTAAAACTGTACAAGGAACAGCATTATCACCCGCTCGCAGGCCTTATCCCGATGATAATCCAGTTGTTCTTACTTATGTGTGTTATTCAGATTATCTACAATCCGCTCACGCACATACTGTCGCTCGGCAAAGAAGAAATAACACAGCTTCTCACCTTTGTTTGTGACAAAACAGGTTTTGACATCACATCAAACACAGTTCAACTTTTTGCCGTCAGAGAGGTGCAAAACGGTCTTTCGCTTGCCGGAATTTGCTCAAATTCAACCACGGCGGCTATTGATTCGCTCAGCATGAACTTTTGCGGATTTGACCTTTCGGCAACTCCGTTTACCGCCGGCGGAATTATGTACATTGTGCCTGTTTTGGCAGGATTGTCGGCACTTGCACTTTGCCTTTTCCAAAACATCAAAAATCCTCTTCAGGCAGAGCAAAACAGATTTGAACAAATAGGAACAAACGCTGTATCTATCGGCATTTCGCTTGTATTAGGCGGATTTGTTCCTGCCGGTATCGGCTTTTACTGGATTTGCAGCAATCTGTTTACAATGGTTCAGCAATTAATTTTGAACACTGTAATGAATCCGAAAAAATATATTGATTACGATGCTCTTGAAAAAAGCAAAAAGGAACTTGAAAAACTCTCTTCGGTTGGCAAAACAAACTCTCCTAAGCGTGGCACCGAACTTTATAAAAGAGAAAAAAAGGACTACAAACGCTTTTTCTCCGTTGAAAACAAACACCTTGTGATTTATGCCGAAAACGGCGGATTTTACAAATACTTTGAACGAATTGTCAACTACATTTTGAATAATTCAAACATAGTCATTCACTATGTAACAAACGACCCGAACGACAATATTTTTAATCTTGAAAAAGAGCAAAAAAACCTTCGTGCATACTTTATCGGCGAAAAAAAGATGATGACACTTTTTATGAAAATGGACGCCGACATTGTGCTTATGACCACTCCGGATTTGGAAACCTATTATTACAAACGCTCTTATGTAAAAAAGGACATTGAATACATCTACACCGTTCACGGTCCGATGAGTACACATATGGTAATGCACAAAGGTTGCCTTGACCATTTTGACACAATCTTTTGCGTAGGCGATTTTCAAATCCCAGAAATTCGCAAACAAGAAGAATTATACAATCTTCCGCAAAAAGAACTTGTTGTATGCGGCTACGGATTTTTGGAAGCGTTACAGGAAAAATACGACAATATGCCTAAGTCGGAAAACGCAAAGCCGAAAATTCTTATTGCTCCGTCATGGCAAGAGGACAATATTCTTGACAGTTGTATAGACAAACTGCTTTACGAATTGCTTAAAAAGGGTTATAATGTAGTTGTGCGGCCGCACCCGGAATACAAAAAGCGTTATCCAAACCGTCTTGAAGCACTTGTTGAAAAATACAAGGATTATGACGGAAACGATTTGACATTTGAACTTGATTTTTCAAATGCCGACTCAATCTACAATTCCGACATTGTAATTACGGACTGGTCATCAACCTGTTTTGAATTTTCATATGTAACACTCAAGCCGTGTATTTTCATTGATACTCCGCCTAAAATTTACAACGAGGATTACGAAGAAATCGGAATTGAGCCGCTTGAATTGAAGCTGAGGGACATAATCGGCAAGCGATACAAGCCAAATGAATTTGACGGAATGTCAACAGATATTGCCAAAATGTTGCAAAACAAAAACGAGTATACCGAAAAAATCAAAGATATTCGCACACAATATGTTGCAAACTACGGCAAAAGCGGCGAGGTTGCCGGCAAATACATAATCAAACGCTTAATCCAAAAACAAAAGGAGCAAAAGAAAAATGGAAGCAATTAAATTATACATAGACCCGTCGGTTATGAGCTACACACTTCAATTTGTGGTGGCAGGCGTTGTAACTGTTGGTGCAATAGCAGGAATAATCGTCCGCAAAGCCAAAAAGAAAATCAAAAAAACTCTTAACATCGAAGAAAAAAAGGAAGTTGAAGACGACATCATCGACCTTTCCGAACAAAACAAAACAGAAGAATAAAATAAGGTCAAGGTAAAATCACCTTGACCTTATTTTATTTAATATACTCTGTTCGATGAATAATAACCTTTAATTCTAAAAGGTGCATTTAATAATGTCTTATCTTCCAAAATAACGCTATGATTATCAAATTTTGATGGTTTGTCTATATCTAATTTAATTTGCAATCCCGGTTTCGTATATACCCAAGAATCTCCGAAACCATCTCCAACAAAATCTTTTTCATAATAATAATGAGTTAAATTTTCAGAATATCGTCTAAAATGTTTTGTTGATAAACTCCAGTATACATGTTTAGCATAACCCAAGCCATTAAATGTGGCACTGTGAACAGGAAATTTCTTCACTTCATTATTTTTTGCCGTTTTATATAACGCATCTAAAACCAATCTTCCACCCAACGAATGACCTGTTATATAAAAATCATCATTGCTATACTTTTTAACCATTGATTTATATGCATCATATGCACAATCAGATTGTTTTGCAGTTCCCCATAAACCCAGTACTATGTCAGTTTTAACATCAGGTTTAATAACATCTAATATATTATCAAAACCTTCAGTTCCTCTATATCCAACTACAGTAGCATTTTTACCATTACCAAGTGCAACTCTGAATACCACACATCCAAAACCGCCATCCTTCGACTTCTTTTCGTCTGGACTGGATTTGTCAATATAAACAACTTTGAATTTTGCTTTTGAATTTGGTTCAGAATAATAATCTTTGCTTTTAAGATCTACATATACACCTTTTTTATAATTTTTATATGTTAAATCTGCAAGTCTCATCAATGTTGTATCGGTTATAGTATAAATTCTTGGTTTTGAATCAACACTGTCATCATACATATCACCATCTGTATCTTTTAATGTTGGATTAGATTTATATGCATATGCAGTAACATATTCAGGACCCGTATAATACTTTGCATATTCAAGTTCGACCTTACTAAACGAATGCTTCAAAAACTCTTTTATGCTTATACGAATCTCACTGCCAAGTTCTTCGATATCCGGAACGCCATCTTTATCGGTGTCTTCATCTGAACCCGGAGTTGGCTTTTGATTTAATTTAACAAACTGAAAATCATCTAATAATACCCATGAACCGTCTACTGTTACCTCTCCGATTCTATCCGCAATCTTCATTAATTCATCAGAAAAATTGCTATTAATATCTGCATATATTCCATTTGTTTTGTCAATAAGTATATTATAATCACTTAATGCACTTGAAGTTGTAATTACGGATGCGCATATTCCGTCTTTTTCTAACAATTCTGCTTCTTCTGTTAAATCTTTGATTTTATAAACATTATCATTTTTATTTTTATTATCTGTTACAAGTACTATAAATTTAGATGAGGCAGTTCTAAAATCAAGTCTTCTTGAAAATTCGATTGCTTCCAAAGATGTTTCCGGATCATCTCCGCCACCATTGACCTCTATCTGGTTAATAGATTTTTTATATTTTTCAATTTCACTGTTTCCGTACCAATTTGAAAGTCCATTTTTATGAACAGCCGGTTGTTTTTTATCTTCAATGCTGTCTTTATAATCAACTAACGAAAGATTTAAAGAAACATTATATTCAGTTCTTAACTTTTCGGCAAAATCATTAATATTTTTTTTAACATTATTAATACTTGACTTCATTGATCCTGTTGAATCAATAACAAAAACTATATCTGCCTGTCCTGTTACTGCTTTAGTATTTGATTGACTATTTAATGCTCGAACAGAATAATTTGAGACATTTCTACTATTTTTGGCAACCGGAATATAATCATTGATATTTATTCCAAGCATTCTCAACATTTCTGTACTGTCAACTACAAAATATGTTCCCGATTCGCTTATTGAAGCGTAAATCACTTCATTCTCTGAATCAACATCCGTTGTTAAAGGCTTTATTTGATTATCTTTCAAAGTACAGATTACATAATCTTTTAATACACTCTCATCGTATTTACATGCATTAGATATATCAAATTTCAACTCAAAAGCTTTGTCGGAATCAATACTTACGTCTATCGGAACACCAACAACAGCTCTATTTTCATTTATCGAGGCTTCTGCACTTGCATCAATTTTAATCTTAGAATCAATATTTCCTTCTGTTTTACCTTCAACATAAGGAATTGCCGGATTATCTTCATTAAATATTTCTTCATCTAAAACTGCTTCCGTTGATGTCTTTTGATTAAATGTTCTTTTACTGTCAAGTGTTTTTCCGTCTGTAAATTTATTAAGCGGATCAAGACCTAATTTTACTTCATCCCCATCTGACAAACCATCTCCGTCTGTATCTTCTTTCAGCGGATTTGTTTTATAAACATAAATTTCATCATAATCTGATAATCCGTCAACATCTGTATCTGCAATTATACAACTTGTTCCATATTTTAATTCCTGAATGTTGGTCAACCCGTCTTCATCCAAATCTTCTTCCGAATCTAAAACACCATCTTCATCTGAATCTTTTTTTAACGGATCTGTTCCGATTAATTCATATTCTTCATAATCGGACAATCCGTCTCCATCTGTATCCGGATTGCTCTTATCTGTCTTTAAAACATCTTCAATTTCATCAGACAATTTATCGTTGTCAGTATCTTGAGTCCAGTTTGCATATAATACCATATCATTCATAATTGCTTCCGAATAATCAAAAGCATTTGTAAACTTGTCATCCTTATACCAGCCGGAGAATATGGCATTATTTTTTGTCGGAGCTTTTGGCAAATCAATTAAATCGCCCTTTTTAACATTTATCGGAGCAATTTTCATTTCGCAATTAGTTTCAAATGTAATTTTACATTGATCGGTATTTTTTGAAGGTTCCGAAAAATCTTGTTTAATAGTATTGTCTGAGACAATTGGATTTGAATTTTTAACAATATTTGTTTTCTTTGATGTTTTAATCTTAAAATTCTTACTCCATTTACTATATGTTTTTTTATTTTTATTTTTTTTGTATGAGCGAATTCTTACATAATAAACTGTATTTTGTTTTAAACCTTTTATTGTTTTTTTAACAAATTGATTTTTTTTTGAATTTCTTACTACTTTTTTACCCGTTTTATTTTTTAAATATTTTTTACTTGTTGAATAATTTATAATATATCCATCAACATTTCTTACTTTTTTAAATGATACATATAAATCTTTATTTTTTTCCTTTACAATTATATTCTCCGGTATGCCAACCTTTGTTTGTGCACTTACATTAATAGGTATCGATGTAACAAAAGACATAACCATCATTATCGCAAGGAAAACGGACATAATTCTTTTAATTAGTCCATTAGGTTTGGTTTTTTTCATTATTTTTTCCTCCAAATAAATATTTTTCTGATATTTTAACATATTATTTTTTACTTTACAATATGTTTCCTACCTGTTACTTACTCATAAAATTTAGGAAACATATTCTTAATTAAAACAAATTAACATGTTTTTTACATTATACCACCATTTCAAAAATTTTCTATACTCCGGTAGAGTACAAACAAAAAAAGGACAGGCGAACCTGTCCTTTTTATTTATGTGATTGAGAGTCGGGATTAGTCGTTCATCTCTGCGATTGCTGCCTGAGCTGCTGCAAGGCGAGCGATAGGCACACGGAATGGTGAGCATGAAACATAATCAAGACCGATCTTGTGGCAGAATTCAACTGATGTTGGGTCGCCGCCGTGCTCACCGCAGATACCGCAGTGGAGTGATGGGCGGGTTGCCTTACCGTTTTTAACTGCCATTTCCATAAGCTGACCAACACCTGTTGTGTCGAGTCTTGCGAATGGGTCGCTTTCGAAAATCTTCTTGTCATAGTAAGCGTTGAGGAACTTACCTGCGTCATCACGGCTGAAGCCGAATGTCATCTGAGTAAGGTCGTTTGTACCGAAGCAGAAGAACTCAGCTTCCTTAGCGATGTCAGCTGCTGTAAGAGCTGCACGAGGAATTTCGATCATAGTACCAACTTCGTACTTCATTTCTACGCCTGCTGCTGCGATTTCTGCATCTGCAGTTGCAACAACGATATCCTTAACATACTTGAGTTCCTTAGCGTCACAAGCAAGAGGAATCATAATTTCAGGAGCTACTGTCCAATCAGGATGAGCCTTTTGAACATTGATAGCTGCACGGATAACAGCCTTTGTTTGCATCTTTGCAATTTCAGGATATGTAACTGCAAGACGGAGGCCACGGTGACCCATCATTGGGTTGAACTCGTGAAGAGATGCGATGATAGCCTTGATGTCTTCTACAGACTTGCCCTGAGCCTTTGCAAGCTTTTCGATGTCAGCTTCTTCTGTAGGAACGAACTCGTGAAGAGGTGGGTCCAAGAATCTGATTGTTACAGGACAACCTTCAAGTGCTTCATAAAGAGCCTCGAAGTCGCCTTGCTGATAAGGAAGAATCTTTTCAAGAGCAGCTTCTCTTTCTTCTACTGTGTCTGAGCAAATCATTTCTCTGAAAGCAGCAATTCTGTCTTCTTCAAAGAACATATGCTCTGTACGGCAAAGACCGATACCTTCTGCACCGAGTTCTCTTGCCTTCTTAGCATCGGCAGGAGTATCAGCGTTTGTACGAACCTTAAGCTTTCTGAACTCGTCAGCCCAAGCCATAATTCTGCCGAATTCGCCTGCGATTTGAGCATCGGTTGTTTCGATAATACCGTCATAGATATTACCTGTTGAACCGTCGATAGAAATGTAATCACCTTCGTGGAATTCCTTACCTGCGAGAGTGAACTTCTTGTTTTCTTCATCCATATTGATGTCGCCGCAACCTGATACGCAGCAAGTACCCATACCACGAGCAACTACGGCAGCGTGAGATGTCATACCGCCACGAACTGTGAGGATACCCTGAGCAGCCTTCATACCTGTGATGTCTTCAGGTGAAGTTTCAAGACGAACAAGAATAACCTTTTCGCCTCTTTCGTTCCAAACTTCTGCGTCTTCGGCTGTGAATACAACCTTACCGCAAGCAGCACCGGGAGAAGCACCGAGACCCTTACCCATCGGAGTAGCAGCCTTAAGAGCAGCAGCGTCAAACTGTGGGTGAAGGAGTGTGTCGAGGTTACGAGGGTCGATCATAGCAACTGCTTCTGCAGGAGTCTTGTGGCCTTCATCAACGAGGTCGCAAGCAATCTTAAGAGCGGCAGGAGCTGTTCTCTTACCGTTACGGCACTGAAGCATATAGAGCTTCTTGTTTTCTACTGTGAATTCCATATCCTGCATATCGTGGTAGTGATTTTCAAGAGTTTCGCAAACCTTGATGAACTCAGCGTATGCTTCAGGGAATTCCTGTTCCATCTGAGCGATTGGCATAGGTGTACGAACACCGGCAACTACGTCCTCGCCCTGTGCGTTGATAAGGAATTCACCCATCAACTTATTTTCACCGGTTGCAGGGTCACGAGTGAAGGCAACACCTGTACCTGATTGATTGTTAAGGTTACCGAATACCATAGGCATTACGTTAACTGCAGTACCCCATGAATAAGGAATATCGTTATCTCTACGATAAACATTTGCACGAGGGTTGTCCCATGAACGGAATACAGCTTCGATAGCGAGCTTGAGCTGTTCAACAGGGTCTGAAGGGAAGTCTGAACCGAGTTGCTTCTTGTACTCAGCCTTGAACTGTGTAGCAAGTTCCTTGAGGTCTGCTGCTGTAAGTTCTACGTCGTACTGAACGCCCTTTTCTTCCTTCATCTTGTCGATAAGTTGCTCAAAATACTTCTTACCTACTTCCATAACTACATCAGAGAACATCTGGATGAATCTTCTGTATGAGTCATATACAAAACGCTCGAAAGCAGGGTCATCGTTACCTGCGATCATTGTTTCAACTACTTCGTCATTAAGACCGAGGTTGAGGATTGTATCCATCATACCCGGCATTGATGCTCTTGCACCCGAACGAACAGAAACGAGAAGAGGATTTTGCTTATCACCGAACTTTTTGTCGTTGATTTCTTCCATCTTCTTAACGCCTTCCATAACCTGAGTCATGATTTCGTCATTAATTTTACGACCATCTTCGTAATATTGTGTACAAGCTTCTGTAGTAACTGTGAAACCCTGTGGTACAGGAAGACCGATTTTGGTCATTTCTGCGAGGTTTGCACCCTTACCGCCAAGCAAGTTACGCATGGTCATGTCGCCTTCTTCAAACATGTATACCCATTTGTTTGACATTTGAAGTACCTCCTAAAAATTAAATACATTGTTGTTTATTCTGCGGAAAATACGACAACGCAGAATAATCCGATAAAAGTATAACATACAATAGGGTCAAATTCAAACATTTTTTTCATTATTTACGGATTTATTATAAATTAATTATAAAACAGTTGAAAATTTATCGGTTTTGGTGCATAATATATCAAAATTGATATTATACTCCGAAAAAGAGAGAAATAAGAAAGAGGTTTGCAAAATGAAATGTGCGATTATTCTTGCCGGCGGTAAGGGAACAAGAATGAAAACAGACTCGCCAAAGGTTATGTGCGAGGTTATATTTGAACCTATGATTAAATATGTTGTTGACGCCGTAAAGAAAGCGGGTGCCGAAGATGTCTGCGTTATCACAGGATACAGACACGACATTGTAGAAGGCTGGCTTGCAAATTACGACAGCAATATCAAAACAGCACTTCAGGAACCGCAACTCGGCACGGGACACGCTGTTATGCAGGCAAGAGAATTTATCTCTGCCCACAAAGACGATGATATTTTAATCCTCAACGGTGACGGCCCGCTTATGGATGCCGAAACAATGAACAAGGCATACGAATATCACAAAGAAAACGGCAACGCAATCACCCTCATTTCTGCAATTGTTGAGGACACAAACGGTATAGGCCACATCAAGCGTGACGAAAACGGTGTGCTGGAGCGTATCATTGAGCACAAGGACGCAAATGAGGAGCAGAAAAAAATCAACGAATCCAACGCGGGAACATATTGGTTTAAGGGCAGTGAACTCCTCTATGCACTTGACAATATTACAAACGAAAACGCACAAAACGAATACTATCTTACAGACAGCCTTGAAATTCTCATCAAAAAAGGCGAAAATGCAGGTGCATACATCTGCGAAAACAACGAAACCGTTTTGGGTGCAAACGACAGAAAACAGCTCAACATTCTCAACAACATTATGAGAAGAAACATCAACGACAATCATATGACAAACGGTGTTGACATTCCTTGCACAGACGGTGTTATGATAGGCAAAGATGTAAAAATCGGTGCGTCAACGAGAATTTTGCCAAACACAATCATCATCGGCAACACCGTAATCGGCGACAACTGCGTTATCGGTCCGAACACTTGGATTGACAATTCAAATATCGGAAGCGATGTTGTTCTTGACAACTGCAAAGTTACCGATTCTACCGTTGAGGACGGCGTTGACTGCGGTCCGTTTGTTAAGGTAAGAGCAAACAGCGTACTCAAAAAGGGCGTGCACATCGGCAACTTTGTTGAAGTTAAAAACTCTGTTGTCGGCGAGGGCACAAAGAGTGCTCACCTCACCTACATCGGCGACAGCGATGTGGGAAGCAATGTAAACTTCGGCTGCGGCACGGTAACCTGCAACTATGACGGCAAGGTTAAATCAAGATGCGAAATAGGTAACGGTGCATTCATCGGCTGCAACACAAACCTTATCGCTCCTGTTAAGGTGGGCGAAATGGCATACATTGCGGCAGGCTCAACAATCACCGACAACATCCCTGACGAAGCACTTTCTATCGCAAGGGCAAAACAGGTGAACAAAGAGGGCTGGGTTGCCGAAAAGAAACCGTACAAAAACCAAAAATAATATTTAAAATCCGTAGAGGCGGATATTAACCGCCCGACTAAAACAAAACCAAAGGCAAAATTTGTGATGAAAGAGAAAAGAAGTAAAAGATTATTAGCCGTTTTGCTTGTTTTCACAATAATAATCTGCGCCGTAACGGGTTGCACGGCGAATGTAAAAGATGAAGAAGAATCCACAAGCGAAACAACAACGACAACAACCACCAAACCTACCACAACGGAAGATTTGGAAACAACATTTAAAGAAAGCGACACGATGAAGGTCTATCCGGGGCTTTCAAAAGACAGCGATGGCGACTATCCGTATGAGCTTGGTACATACACCTCTTACTACCGTTCAAGCGATGAAACAAGAACAGCAAACTTAAAAGCCGCTGTAAGCAAGCTGAACAATATCAAAATCCCGGACGACGCCGTATTTTCGTTTAACCAAACAGTCGGCAAGAGAACCGTAACCGCAGGATACGAAACCGCAAAGGTTATCAACGGCGGCGAATTTGTAGACGGGCTCGGCGGCGGTGTTTGCCAAGTAAGCTCCACATTGTTTGAGTGCGTGCTCCGTGCAAATGTTGAAATTGTGTACAGAACAAACCATTCGCTTGAAATCGGATATGTTCCGCTCGGCGGCGATGCCACGGTGCAATGGAACAGCAAGGATTTTAAGTTTAAAAACACACTCGGTTGTGATGTGAGAATAAAAATGACCTGTGAGGGCGGAAAACTCACTTGCAAGCTTTACGGCAAAAAAGATGTTAAACCCGACAATGTAAAGATTAACATCAAAAAGGACGGCGGACAGTATGTGCTGACAAGAACGGTTGACGGCAAGCAAAACTACCGCACCGTAAGCAAGTACAACAAGCCGAAGCCAACCACCACGGCGAAAAAACAAACAACCAAAAAATCCGACAAATCAACCAAAACCACAAAAAAGAAGAAATCATAATCTATGAAACAAAAAAGCAATATGCTCTCGGGCAATGTGCTCAAAAGCATAATTCCGTTTGCACTGCCGATAATGTTAAGCTCACTTTTGCAATACAACTACTCGCTTGTTGACAACATCATTGTAGGCAGATATGTATCCACCGACGCTTTGGCGGCTGTGGGCAATGTAGGTTCAATCAGTTCGTTTGTTGTTGGTGCATCGCTCGGACTTACAAGCGGCTTTACCATTCCGATAGCACAGGCGTTCGGTGCAAACGACAGAAAAAAACTGAATTTATACACCGCATCAAGCGTTAAGGTTTCGCTCATTGCGGGAATTTGCACAATAATTTTCGGCGAAATTTTGAGTTATCCTCTGCTTCGTGCAATCGGCACACCGAACGAAATAATCAAAATGTCGGCATCATACATCAATGTGCTGTACTTCGGCGTTCCGTTTCAAATGCTTTCAAGCAACTTTACGGCAATATCAAGAGCGGTCGGCGAAAGCAGAAAACCGCTGTACTTTCACATTGTCAGCGTAATAGTCAATTTTTTCCTTGATTTGCTGTTTGTTAAGCATTTTGCTTGGGGAGTTGAGGGTGCGGCAGGTGCAACGCTTATATCGCAAGCACTTGCAATGATACTCACGGGAGCGTATATATTCAAATTTAATCAAAACATATCGGTTACAAAATCCGATTTTAAGCCGAACATCAAAGTTGCCTGGGAACAGATTAAACTCGGCATACCCGTATCGCTTCAATTTACAATTACATCAATCGGTTCTATGTGCCTGCAAGGTGCTGTAAACGGTTTCGGTGCAAATGTTATTGCGGGATTTACCGCCGCAGGCAAGGTTGAAAACCTTACAAACATTCCGATGAGCGGTTTGGGTGTGGCTACGCAAACCTTTGTTGGGCAAAACTACGGTGCAAAAAATTACGACAGAATCATAAAAAGCATACACAAGATATTTGTGCTTGACCTCGTGGTTTCGGTTGTAATGAGCATAACGCTGTACGCAATCGGCGAACCGCTTGTGAGCCTGTTTTCAACAGAAGTGAACAACGAAATGATGTTTGCCGCAAATAGATACATACTTGCAACCGCACAATGCTACAGCCTTGTTGCAATACTTTTTGTACTGCGTAACTCATTGCAGGGGCTCGGCTACACATATGCAAATATGATTGCCGGTGCCGGCGAGCTTGTGGGCAGAATAGCCATTGCCTTTATTTTTACAAAGATTATCGGCTTTTCGGCTGTTTGCTATGCCGCTCCTGCCGCTTGGCTTTTGGCGGATATTCCGCTTGCAATTATTTATATTAACAAACAGAAAAAATTTAAACGCCTTGCCAAACAACAAAGTGCTGTCGGCAAAACGCAATAAAAACAAAAGTCCTTACGGCTGAATACCGTAAGGACTTTTTTAACTGTAGATAAAGTTTTGAGCCACACCAAAACAATTTTGACAATGATTTGTGTGGTTTGCTTCAACCTATGCACTTCTGCAAAAGCACCCACCAAACCGATAGATAAGAACGGCTTGTTCTTAATTTTTTACTTAATCTTTACGGCTTTGACCTTTGACCATTTTGTAAATTTGCCTGTTGATTTGTTTTTTACACGAACACGAACATAAACCTTTTTCTTGGATTTTAATCCGTTGATTGTAAACGAGCCGTAGCGTTCGGCAACATTATGCGTCTTTTTGTTCTTAAACTTTTTGTTGTATGAATATTGAAGCTGATAGCTCTTGATGTTCGCCTGTGAATTCCAGCTGATTTTAACAGCCTTTTTCTTTGGAGAAGTAACCTTGATTGTCGG
This sequence comes from uncultured Eubacterium sp., assembly GCF_934561735.1. GTDB lineage: Bacteria > Bacillota > Clostridia > Oscillospirales > Acutalibacteraceae > Eubacterium_R. Next base: position 235,484 of record NZ_CAKTGT010000001.1, on the reverse strand, counting down.
CGGATTGGGAGCAGTAATTTTTATGCCTGTAAGGCTTGGCACTGCTGTGCCGTCAACCACAACATCGCTGTTGCTGTTGTTTGCCGGGGTATTACTTGTATCAACAACATAATCACGGAATTCCTGCACCCAATAATATCTGCCGTTAACATAACAGCAAGCAATGCCGATTGCACCGAAATCGCCGTTGAGCATATTTCTTCTGTGGCCCTGACCGTTATAGTCCTCGTTATCCTCTTTCCAGAGTCCGAAAATAAATTCTTCGCTCAAAGCAATGCCTTCTGTATATGCAATGTTTTCACCGCAGGTGCCGTAGCCTGAAAGTGCAGTTTCCGGTCCTTTGCCATTTGGACGGGTGTGCTCGTACAATCTGCTGATTTCAGCCGCACGAATCATAGCCGATCTTTCCAAATCATAATCGTATACAAGTGCTTTTACTGCCGGATATTTCACCTTTTTTGTGTTTGATTCATCCCAGCACCACGAGCCTGCTGTTCTGAACTGATTAATACGATTTAACATCTTGCGTGCTTCGGTTTGTTCGTACTTAACATTTATTGCATCTTTGGCATACGCCGTTGCGGAAATTCCGCCGAACATACCGATTGCCAAAACCAATGATAATAAAACTGATAAAAATCTTTTCATATAAAAACCTCCTTTTTTATATAATAACATATTATTAATATAAAATCCACTGTATTACAAAAAATGTAAAATGCCGTAAGTTTAATACTTACGGCATTCTAAAACCCCTCCGTCAACACTTCGTGTTGCCACCTCCCCTTATAAATAAGAGGAGGCATAATAGGTTAAACTATTTTATTCATAAATCTCACGCTTGAGTGAGCCGATGTACGGAATGTTGCGGTATTCCTGGTCGTAATCAAGACCGTAGCCGACAACGAATTCGTCAGGCACATCACAGCCGACATAATCCGGGTGAATATCAACAACTCTGCGTTCAGGCTTATCAAGAAGCGTCACGATTGAAATACTGTTTGCCCCTCTTGCCGAAAGGAGTCTTCTTACATATTCAAGGGTTCTGCCCGAGTCGAGAATATCCTCAACAAGAAGAACATCGTAGCCTGCAAGGTCAATATCAATATCCTTGATAATCTTTACCGCACCCGATGAACGAGTACCGCCGCCGTAACTTGATACGGCAAGGAAGTCGAGTTTAAGCGGCAAATCGATATATCTTGTAAGGTCTGCCAAAAAGTAAATCGAGCCTTTAAGAATACCTACCACAAGGAGGTTTTTGCCCTCAAAATCCTTTGTTATCTGTGCTCCGAGGCGAGCGTTGATTGCCTCAAGTTCTTCCTTGGTAACAAGCACCTTTTCTATATTATTGTCAAGATTAGCCATAGTAATCTCCTTTTATCAGTTATTTTACGGGAGGATAATATCCTCCCCTACGACAAGATAATTTTATCTTTCCTCACGGAAGTACGAAAGTCCCAAAGCTGCAGGACCCTGGTCCTCCTTCTTCTTTCTTACGCTGACAAGAATAAGAACAAAGATTGTAACAAGATAAGGAATCATCTTGAAAAGTTCCTGTGTGCGGAGTGCACTCGGAACATATAGATAAACAATGTAAAGTCCGCCGAAAACGATTGAGCCGAGAATACTCATATTCGGCTTCCACACAGCAAAGATAACAAGTGCGATTGCAAGCCAGCCTCTGTCGCCGAAGCCGTCGTTTGACCATACGCCGTTTGCATAGTCCATAACATAGTAAAGACCGCCAAGACCTGCGATAATTGAGCCGATACCCGTTGCGATGTACTTTGTTTTTTCAACATTAATGCCTGCCGCATCTGCGGTTGCCGGGTTTTCGCCTACTGCACGAAGATGCAAGCCTACTCTTGTCTTGTTGAGCACATATGCACAAACAAGAGCAATGATGATTGCAAGATAAGCCAAAAATCCGTAGCTCAAAAACAGCTTGCCGAACCATCCCGTTGTTTCCGCAACAGGGAGAGTTTTGCTGAAATAAGCGGAAGTTGTTGAAAGAGCAACAGACGGAACATCCGCACCGGTAAGTTTGATGAGCGAACCGCCGAAGAAGTTGCCGAAGCCCGTACCGAAAGTTGTGAGTGCAAGACCCGTAACATTTTGGTTAGCCTTGAGGGTTACGGTGAGGAACGAATAAATCATACCTGCGATGAGCGAACCCAAAATACAGGAAATAAGCGGAATAAAAATTGCAAGGAAGCCGTTGGCGTCTGCCTTATCGGTGAGTGAATTTTCGTAGAAAAACGCACCGATAACGCCGCTCATACCGCCGATGTACATAATGCCCGGAATACCAAGGTTGAGGTTGCCCGATTTTTCTGTAATAATTTCACCCGTTGAGCCGAACAAAAGCGGAATACCCTGCATAATGGCTCTGTGAAGAAAAGTAATCAAAGTTGCAAACATATTACTTTACCTCCTTTTTTGATGAAGTGCGGAACTGCAATTTGTAGTTGATGAAGAACTCACTGCCGATAATAAAGAACAAAATTATACCGGTGATGATTTCCGAAAAGCTCTGATTAAGACCGAAAATCATTGAGATTTGGTCTGCACCTGCTTCGAGGAATACCAAAAGAAGCGAGGTCAAAATCATATAAATAGGATTGAACTTTGCAAGCCACGATACCATAATTGCGGTGAAGCCTCTGCCGTCGGCAGTTGTGGTTGAGATTGTGTGGTCCGTGCCGCCTACAAGGAGAAGTCCTGCGATACCGCACACAGCACCCGAGAGTGCCATAGTTCTCAAAATAACCTTTTTAACATTGATACCGATATATCTTGCGGTGTTTTCCGATTCGCCGACTACCGAAATTTCGTAGCCGTGCTTTGAATATTTGAGATAGATATACATTGCAACGGTGATTGCAAGTACAATCAAGATGTTGAGGAGATAGGTTTTATCCCCGATTACAGGCAGCCAGCCTGCCTCTGTTTCACGGTTGATGATACCGATTTTGCCTGCACCCTTTGGATTTTCCCAAAGCATACAGAAATACGAAACAAGTTGAATCGCAACATAGTTCATCATAAGTGTGAACAAGGTTTCGTTTGTATTAAAGCTTGCCTTGAACACAGCCGGAATAAGTGCCCAAAGAGCACCTGCAACAACTGAAGCAACAATCATAATAATGATGAGAAGTGCATTTGGCACTTTGTTGCCGAGGAGCACCATACAAGCTGTTGTTGCAAGACCGCCGATAAGCACCTGACCTTCGCCACCGATGTTCCAAAATCGCATCTTAAAAGCAGGAGTAAGTGCAAGCGAAACGCAGAGGAGCATTGCAAGGTTTTGGAGAAGTTTCCACACCTTTCGGCTTGAACCGAAAGCACCCTCAAACATTGTGGCATACACGCTGATTGGGTTTTCGCCCGTGAGGAGCATTGTGATAATGCCCGAAAAAACGAGTGCAAGGAGTATTGCAATAATTCTGATTGCCCAGGATTTTGCCTTTGAAACTCCGTCCCTTTTAACTACATGAAAAAGAGGTTCACGCACGGAATTGTTATTCTTTGCCATCTGTGTTTACCTCCCTTTCAACGCTTTTGGTCATCAAAAGACCGATTTCTTCCTTAGTAGCGGTTTTGCCGTCTACCACTCCGGTAATGACGCCGGAATTAATTACCATAATTCTGTCGCACAACTCAATGAGAACATCCAAATCCTCACCAACAAAAATAACGGCTGTGCCCTTTTCTTTTTGTTCCGACAAAAGTCCGTAAATTGTGTATGATGAGTTGATGTCAAGACCTCTTACGGGATAAGCAACCATAAGCACCTTTGGTCCGAGTGCGATTTCTCTGCCGACAAGAACCTTTTGAACATTACCGCCCGAAAGCCGTCTTACGGGAGTTGAAGCACTCGGAGTGACAACCTCGAGTTTTTCGATAATGTCATCTGCCAAATGCTTTGGCTCTTTTCTGCTGAGGAATGCGGTTTTGCCGCCCTTGTACGAACGGAGCATCATATTGTCAACAATGTCCATATTGCCGACAAGTCCCATACCGAGTCTGTCCTCCGGAACAAACGAAAGAGCAATGCCGAGTTTTCTGATTTCCCTCGGTGATTTGCCTACAAGCTGTTGCGGACCTAAATCGTCAGGCTTGTACAAAATGCTCGACTTCTTTGTTGTTTGCTGAAGTCCTGCGATTGATTCAAGAAGTTCTTTTTGACCGCAGCCGCTGATACCGGCAATGCCGAGGATTTCGCCGCCGTAAGCCTTAAAGTTTACATCGTCAAGTGCCTTTGTGCCGTCACGCTTAATAACGGTGAGGTGCTCAACATCAAGTCGCTCTTTTACATTCTTTGGTTCTTCTCTTATGATATTAAGGTCTATTTTTTCACCCATCATAGCTTCCGTAAGCGACTGTTCGGTTGCATCCTTGGTAAGCACGGTGTCTACATGCTCGCCCTTGCGGAGAATTGCAACTCTGTCCGAGATTTCCAAAACCTCATGAAGCTTGTGAGTGATTATGATAATTGATTTACCGTCCTTACGCATATTGCGAAGAACATCAAATAATTTTTCCGTTTCCTGTGGGGTAAGTACAGCGGTCGGCTCGTCAAGAATAAGAATATCCGCACCTCTGTAAAGTACCTTGATGATTTCAACAGTCTGCTTTTCGGACACAGACATATTGTAGATTTTTTTGTCTAAATCAATGTTAAAGCCGTACTTGTCCGTGATAGCCTTAACACGCTTTTTAGCCTCTTTGATATTATATTTTTTGCCGTCCTCTACACCGAGAACTATATTTTCGGTAGCGGTAAAAACATCAACAAGTTTGAAATGCTGATGAATCATACCTATTTTATACTTAAATGCGTCTTTAGGAGATTTGATGATAACCTCTTCTCCGTCAACAAAAATCTGACCTTCATCGGGAAAGTAAATGCCGGACACCATATTCATAAGTGTGGTTTTGCCCGAGCCGTTTTCGCCGAGGATAGCCAAAATTTCTCCGTGGTGCACCTGCAACGACACATCGTGATTTGCCACAACCTTGCCGAATTTTTTGGTGACGCCCTTTAATTCCAAAGCTAATTTGTTTTCCATTGCGACCTCTTAAATCATCATAAAAGAATAAATTTTGTCATTTTTATACTTCTGTATAAAACAACTATACCGTGACGAGGGTAATCCCTCGCCACGGAGTGCAGTTTATTAAAGCGTTACTTAGAAAGCAACATCAAGCAATTCGATACCGTCGATTTGAATATCGAAGTATGGAGCTGCACGGTATTCAGATTCGTGGAAGTAACCGTCTTTAACAGCTTCTGTATCAGGAGTGTATTTTGCGTCTGTGTCAACATCAGCCATATAGCTTGTGAGGTGACCGTCAGCGTCTACCTTTGCGTTTTGGTTCTTATCCTTTGTTACTGTAACAGTGAATGTTGAAGTATCAAATACATGGATTGTGCCGTCTTCAAGACCCTTCTTTGCCTTTTCAACTGCTTCTGCTGTGCCGTCGGCTGTTGCCTTTGCACCGAAGTCTGTAAGGCATACTGAATTGTCGGAAAGTGTGCCAACCCAGTCAGCTTCGATTTCCTTACCCTCTTGAACTGCCTTGATGCAGTGCTCATAGTAAGGAGCCCAGTTGATTCTTGAAGATACGATGAATGTGTTAGGGCAAGCTGATTCTGTTGAACCGTTGTATGAAACGTTTGGAACGCCTGCTTTTTCACAAGCTGTAGGAGCACCCATTGAGTCAGCGTGCTGTGAAATAACTACGCAACCGTCGTTGATAAGCTTTTGAGCAGCTTCCTTCTCGGCTGTTTCGTCATACCATGAACCTGTGAATGTAACCTTCATTGTTACAGATGGGCAAACGCTCTTTGCACCAAGATAGAATGAAGTGTAACCTGAGATAACTTCAGCGTAAGTATATGCACCTACATAACCCATCTTAGCCTGGTCAGCAGTAATCTTTTTGTCTGCGATCATTTGGTTGAGCTTTTCACCTGCTGCAACACCTGCAAGGTATCTGCCCTCATAGATAGCAGAAAAAGCGTTGTGGTAATTTGGAAGGTTCTCTGTGTGAGCCTTTGTACCTGTTGCGTGAAGGAACTGTACATCTGTGAATTCCTTAGCAGCCTGAATAATGTAGTCCTCGTGACCGAAGCTGTCTGCAAGGATAAGGTTGCAGCCTTCGTCAACAAGTTCAGCAGCTGCTTCATATGCAGCCTGTCCTTCTTCGATGTTGTTCTTTTGAACAAGCTCTACTCCGCAAGCTTCGGCAGCTTCCTTTGCAGCTGTGATGAAGTTCTTGTCGTAAGTTGAGTTTTCATCATGAAGAGTAATCAAACCGAACTTAACTGTCTTTGCGTCTGTTGATGATGGTTCTTTGCTGTCGTCATTGCTCTTTGAAGCAGAGCAGCCTGCAAATGCAGCTACAACTACCATCAAAGCGGCAAGGAGAACAGCCAAAACTTTTTTAGTGAGTTTCATTTCGTTTTCCTCCGTTGAATAAAAATGATTTATATTACAGGCACAGTTGCCATATAACCAAATGAAAAAATTGTTAAACCCCTCAGTCAAACCTACGGTTTGCCAGCTCCCCTTGGATCAAGTGGAGCCTTATAAGGTTTAATCTCTAAATACGATTTCGCCCTTGTCAGCGTCCATAGATTCAATAATTGCAAGCGATTCAACACGAATACCCTCTGCACGAAGCTTGTCACCGCCGTGCTGATAGCCTTTTTCAATAACCGTGCCGCAGCCGACAAGCTCTGCGCCGCTCTCTTCTACAAGGCTGATAAGACCTTTGAGTGCATTGCCGATGGCAAGAAAGTCATCAACTATAAGCACTTTGTCACCCGGGTTAAGGAACTTTTTGCTGACCATAATATTGTAGGTTGTGCCGTGAGTAAACGACTCAACCGGTGCGGTGTAAACATCGCCGGCAATATTTTTGGTTTTGTTCTTTTTTGCAAATACTAAAGGGCATCCGAATTCCTGCGCTACCATAGCACCGATTGCAATACCCGATGCTTCGATAGTGAGAATTTTGTTGACGCCCTCATCTTTATATAATCTGTGAAATTCTTTGCCCACTTCTGCCAAGAAGCCGCAATCTATCTGGTGGTTGAGAAAACAGTCTACTTTTAGGATATTACCGGCATAAACCTGACCCTCTTCAAGAATTTTCTTCTTTAACAAATCCATAAGTTATATCCACCTATCCTCTAAAATACACATATATTTTATATTATAAAGGAACAAAATTCAACAGTTTTTTTACTTTGATACACTTTTTTAACTATTTTATCTATCCGTCACAAAGAACAGGCAAATATCCGCCTCCGCTTCGTGCAATTTGTCAACTTGAATTAGGTTTGATATATGGTGTATTATATAATCAGAAACAAATTATAAAACAAAACGGAATGCCGAGAGCGACATTCACAGCGTGTCGAAAAAGTATTTTCGACACGCTGTAGGCTGTTGAGAAAGGTTCTGAATTTCGTTTTCTTGCGAAGGAAGATGTACGATGGTACCTCGACTGAGCAAAAAACGAAAAACGCCAAAAGTGGTGCAAACTCGATGTTTGCGGCACTTTTACAATCCCTCCGAGTGCGATAAATCGCACCCACCTCCCTTTACACAAAGGAGGCATTAAGCGGTTAGTTTATTTTATTGGCGTAGTTCAGGAGCTTTATCGACAGTCTGAGAATGTCGAAAAGGACATTCACGCAACACGGAGATAAACATATAATTATGGTAAAATTAATTGCACTTGATTTGGACGGCACGCTCACTTCTGCCGACCATATGACCGTTACACAAAAAACAAGGGACGCCTTGAAGCGTGCCCACGACGCCGGAGCAAAAATTTCCATTGCCACGGGCAGAACCGTTGCGATTATCGGCGACATCTGTCAGCAAGTTCCCGAAATCGACTATGTGATTTACTCAAACGGAGCGGGCGTTCTTGACCGACGCAACCAAAAAATCATATATTCCAAATTTATGCCGTGGGAACTTGTTGCACCGATTTACGACACACTCAACACCATGCCGACTTTTTTTGAAGTTTATGTTGACGGCGTAAGCTACTATCAGCTCGACAAGGCAAAGTTTTATCCAAAGGGCACATTGCCGCAGGAGTTTGTTGACGAATTGCTCGGAAAAATGAGCGGCGTTGAGAATTTGAGAGCCGTGCTTGAGGGCAACAGGATCGAAAAATTCACCGCATATTTTGACGACAGAACAGATTACGACAAAGCTTGGAATTATTTAAGCGGTTTTAAGGAACTGTATCTTGCGTCCTCGCTTCCGATAAGTATGGAATTTACAATGGCAAATGTTAACAAAGGCACAGCGATTGAGGGAATGTGCAAGGTGCTCGGCATCACAAATGCGGAATGTATGGCGTTCGGTGACGCAGGCAACGACATTGAAATGCTTGAATTTTGCAAATACGGAGTTGCAATGGGCAACGCAACAGACGAATGCAAACGCCACGCAAGATTTGTGACAAAAGCAAACACCGAGGACGGCATCGCCTACGCTGTTGAGCAGATTATGGAAGTGTAAATTTTAAACATTTTGAATATCCTTTTCGTTTTTTCTAAAACTAATAAAAAACGGAAAGGATTTTTTTATGCACAGTATCAAGGGAACAAAGACCGAAGCAAATTTGATTGCCGCTTTCAACGGCGAAACACAGGCGAACACAAAATATACGCTGTTTGCGACAAAGGCAAGAAATGACGGCTACAACGAGATTGCAAACATTTTTGAGCAGACTGCAAAAAACGAACTTGCCCACGCAAGACTGTGGTACAAGTATCTCCACAGCGATGAAATGCCCGACACACAAACAAATTTGACCGAAGCGGTAGACGGCGAAAATTTTGAATGGGTGAATATGTATCCCGAATTTTCAAAAACGGCGGCAGAAGAGGGTTTTACGGAAATCGCAAGGCTTTTTGACCTTGTGGCAAAGGTGGAGTCGCAACACGAAAGCAAGTTCCGTCAGCTTTTGACAGATGTGAAAAATCAAAAGGTATTTACCAAAGATGGCGAGGCGATTTGGATTTGTATGAACTGCGGTCATATCGTTGTAGGCAAGTCCGCACCCGAGGTTTGTCCGCTCTGCAAAGTGCCGAAAGCCTATTTTAAAGAATATAAAAATTCGTAAAAATAAAATTAATGCTTGACAAATGTAACTATCTTGGTTATAATAAGTCTTGCAATTGCGGATTTAGCTCATCCGGTAGAGCGTCACCTTGCCAAGGTGAAGGTAGCGAGTTCGAGTCTCGTAATCCGCTCCAAAAATAAGACTCCACTTTTAAGTGGAGTTTTTTATTTTACTCGTAGGGGTCAAGCTTGCTTGACCCGTTTTTTATATAAACAAAGGGATAGGCAAGCCTATCCCCTACAGACTGTCAATAAAGTATTTTCGACACGCTATAGGCTGTTGAGAAAGTTTCTGAATTTCGTTTTCTTGCGAGTGGGAGCTGTACGATTGTACCGCCCCCGAGCAAAAAACGAAAAACGCCAAAAGTGCCGCAAATTCGATGTTTGCGGCACTTTTACAATCCCTCCGTCAACACTTCGTGTTGCCACCTCCCTTTACACAGAGGAGGCATTAAGCGGTTAGTTTATTTATTGGCGTGTTTCAGATGCTTTATCAACAGTCCTTTTTAGGAACGATTTTGTCCTTGCCGCCCATATACATACGGAGTGCTTCAGGAATTGAAACCGTGCCGTCTGCGTTGAGGTTGTTTTCAAGGAACGCAATGAGCATTCTCGGCGGAGCAACAACCGTGTTGTTAAGAGTGTGAGCAAGGTAATTGCCTTTTTCGCCTTTAACACGAATCTTGAGGCGTCTTGCCTGTGCGTCTGTAAGATTTGAGCATGAGCCGACTTCAAAATACTTCTTCTGTCTTGGTGACCACGCTTCAACATCGACCGACTTAACCTTGAGGTCTGCAAGGTCGCCCGAGCAACATTCAAGTGTTCTTACAGGAATATCGAGTGAGCGGAACAAATCAACGGTGTTCTGCCAAAGCTTGTCAAACCACATCTTTGATTCTTCAGGCTTGCAAACAACAACCATTTCCTGCTTCTCAAACTGATGAATTCTGTATACACCACGCTCCTCAATGCCGTGAGCACCCTTTTCCTTACGGAAGCAAGGCGAATACGAAGTGAGGGTGAGCGGAAGTTTTTCTTCAGGTGTGATGGTGTCGATAAACTTACCGATCATTGAGTGCTCGGAAGTACCGATAAGATACAAGTCCTCGCCCTCGATTTTGTACATCATAGCGTCCATTTCCTCAAAGCTCATAACACCTGTTACAACATTTGAGCGAATCATAAACGGCGGCACAACATATGTGAAACCACGGTCAATCATAAAATCACGGGCATAGCTGATAACTGCGGAATGAAGTCGTGCGATATCGCCCATAAGATAGTAGAAGCCGTTGCCTGCAACTCTGCCGGCAGCTTCCATATCGATACCGTCGAATGTTTCCATAATATCGGTGTGATAAGGGATTTCAAAATCAGGAACAACAGGCTCGCCGTAACGCTGAACTTCAACATTTTCGCTGTCGTCCTTACCAATCGGAACAGACTCATCAATGATGTTCGGAATCATCATCATTCTCTTTGTTACTTCTTCCGTAAGCTCGGTTTCCTTGCCGGCAAGTTCGTCAAGTTCCTTTGCCTGAGCGGTAACCTTTTCTTTGAGAGCCATACCCTCTTCTTTTTTACCCTGAGCCATAAGAGCACCGATTTCCTTTGAAACCTTGTTTCTGTTGGCACGGAGTTCGTCCGCCTTTGCGATAACCTGACGGCGTTCCTCGTCAAGCTCAATAACCTCGTCTACAAGATGAAGCTTGTGCTCCTGAAATTTCTTCTTGATATTTTCCTTAACCACATCGGGATTTTCTCTGACAAATTTAATATCTAACATTATTTTTTCTCCTGTTTGTTATTTATAAGTATATATTATATTACTTTGCAATGGCATTTGCAATATTTTTTAGGTCATCAAGGGTGTAAAATTCAATTTCGAGCGTGCCCTTGTTTCTGCCGTTGTACACTCTGACCTTTGTGCCGAGTGCCTCGGTGAGCGAAAGTTCAACCTCGTCATAAAAACTGTCACGCCTTTTTGCGGTTTTTTGCTCTTTTGATTTTGCGGCAGGACGCTTTGCCATTTTTTCAACATCACGCACCGTAAGTTTTTTTGAAACTATTTGATTTGCACATTCAATCATCATCGGCTGATTGTCAAACGCAAGAAGTGCCCTTGCGTGACCTGCCGAGATTGTGCCGTCCTTTGCCATTTCTCTGACTTCTTCAGGCAATTTGAGAAGTCGCAAAGCGTTGGTGATTGCCGGTCTTGACTTGCCGACAGAAGTTGCCACCTGTTCCTGCGTATAGCCGCATTTGTCAATAAGTGCCTGAAGCCCCTCCGCCTCTTCAATCGGGTTGAGGTCCTCACGCTGTAAGTTTTCGATAATGGCTATTTCCATAGCCTCGGTGTCGGAAAGTTCCTTGATGATTACCGGAACTTCCTTGAGTTCTGCCAAACGGCTCGCTCTCCAACGGCGTTCACCTGCAACAAGCTGATAGCCTCCGCTTGTAAGCGGTCGAACCAAAAGCGGTTGAAGCACGCCGTGCTGACGAATGGAATCCGCAAGTTCTTCAAGTGCGGTTTCGTCAAAAGTTTTTCTCGGCTGTTCTTTGTTAGGGATGATTTCGTTTATGTTGAGCGTGCTTGTATTCACCATTGAATCGGTGTTGTTTTCAAGCATCAACGCACCCAAACCCTTACCGAGTCCCGACATTTTTGCCATATTTTCCTCCTAAATTGTTTACGCTGAATTATGATTATTGCTTACTCAAAAACTCATCTACAAACTTTTTGTATGCAAATGACGGCTTTGAATATTTTTCGTAATAGATTACGGGCTTGCCGAAGCTTGGTGCTTCCGCAATCTTGACGGAGCGAGGAATAGCCGTTTTGTACGGCTTGCCCGGGAAGTATTGCGACACTTCATCAATAACCATTTGGTTGAGCCTCAATCTGCCGTCATACATTGTAAAGAGTACGCCCTCAAGTTCGAGGTGTTCGTTGTAATGTTGTTTGATTGTGCGAACCGTTGAAATGAGTTGACTGAGCCCCTCAAGTGCATAGTATTCGCATTGAAGCGGAACAATGAGCGTATCTGCGGCAACAAGAGCGTTGATTGAAAGCAAGCCGAGTGACGGCGGGCAGTCAATAATTACATAATCAAACTCCATAATAAGGGTTGCGATTGAACGCTTCAGCACGCTGTTGCGGTTTTCAAGTTCGGCAATTTCAACTTCTGCACCTGCAAGGTTCATATTGGCAGGGAGAAGATACAGGTTTTTGAATTCGGTTTGAACCATAACGGAACGGGCGGTTTGCTCGCCCACAAGCACATCATAAGTGCTGTGCTCAACCTGACTTTTGTCTATGCCTACGCCGGATGTGGAATTGCCTTGCGGGTCAATATCTATAAGCAGAGTTTTGTAGCCCTTTTGACCGAGTGCGGCAGCCATATTAACACAGGTGGTTGTTTTGCCTACACCGCCTTTTTGATTGAATATTGCAACAGTTTTGCTCATAAATTCACCTCATTCGTTTTCTGATTATTATTATACTACTATACTTATTATATATCAAGGTGAATATATGGTGTATGTTCCACGTGGAACATCAATATGTGGATTTGAATGTTTCATATGAAACATTATATAACATTTTCCGATTAACCGTAGGGGCGAACTGTGTTCGCCTATCGGGAGGATAGTATCCTCCCCTACGAATATATATGTTTCATGTGAAACAACGCAAAACGGACAGGCATAACCTGTCCGTTCCGCTGTGATGAAAAGAGGAGAATATGTTTAAAATGGTTTTACCCATTTTAAGCCGATTTTTGACCGACCGCCTTCGGTATCTTAATTCGATACTCAATATAGTCGTCAGTTTCTGTTTTGTCCGACACGGCATCTATGCCTGAGTCCTGCATAGTTTTTATTGCCTTGTTAACCGTGTTAACAAATATTCTGAAATCCTTATATATAGGATGAGTTGTTCGTTTTTTAGGCTTTGGCTTTGCATAGAATGTTGCAATATAGCTTTCTGTTTGGGCAACATTTAGGTGCCTTTCTTTGATGACATTGAGCACTGTCCATATGTCTTTTTCGTTTTCTATATTAAGGAGTGCCCTTGCATGTCGCTCGGTTAGGTGCTCTTTTTCTATAAAATATCGCACATCAACGGGCAATTTAAGAAGTCGAACCTTGTTTGAAAGAGCAGATTGGCTCTTGCCGAGTGCCTTTGATATGTCTTGCTGGGTCATTCCGAACACAGTCATAAGCTGTCCGATTGCCGCCGCTTCCTCAAAAAACGACAAATCCTCACGCTGTACATTTTCGAGTATGGAATACACAGCCGATTGCTCTCGGTCTATGTCCATCTCTATGCACGGCACGGTGTCTATCCCTGCCAAAATTGCGGCACGAAGTCGGCGTTCGCCTGCTATAATTTCGCAATAATCCGAATTGTTCATTCTGCGAATAAGGAGCGGTTGAAGTATTCCGTTTTCTTTTATTGAATTGGCGAGTGCAAGCATTTCTTCCGATTGAAACTGATGCCTCGGTTGGTTGGGATTTGGCAACAGCTTTTCGGTTGCTATATATGATATGTTGTTCATAAGCCTGTCCTTTCGATATACTTATATTAACATAAACAACGCAAAAAGAAAAGGATTTCTCATCGAGAGAAATCCTCATATTTCGCCATAAATTCTGATTTTACAAAGGTTTTGTTGATATTTTTTTGGACTTGCGGGGGAACTGTGTCGGAGTTTGCGATATTTTTTTAATCACAACTATTGAGCGTGGTTCCGTGCTGTTAAGTTTATATGAAATATTGTCAACAACTTCACCACCGAGAGTCGCAATGGCATTTTTCGCTTCTTCCGTGTCGTCATTGCTTCCTTTGAGTGCAACAAAATATCCGCCGACCTTAACAAACGGCAAGCAGTATTCGGCAAGCACATTCATCGGTGCAACGGCTCTTGCGGTAGCCAAATCAAACATTTCGCGGTAATTTTTGTCTTGTCCTGCGACTTCTGCACGCTCGTGAATGAGCTGTGCTTCAAGTCCGAGAGCGTGAACGGCTGTATCCAAGAATGTTAATCTTTTGTTAATTGCGTCCATCATTGTTAGACACAAATCAGGTTTATAGATGAGTAACGGCACACTCGGGAAGCCTGCACCGGCACCCACATCAATAACCGTTTGGATATAATCAAGGTTAAAATACTTAGGAAGCATAAGGCAATCCAAAAAATGCTTAACCTCAATTTCCTCGGGTTCGGTAATGGCGGTCAGGTTCATCTTGCCGTTCCACTCCACCAAAAGTTCGGCATACTTGTCAAAGCGGTCAAGTGCCGTGTCGTCAAGAATTATTCCGTTTTCTTTTGCAAGGGAGCAAAGTCGATTTTTGTCAATCATTGTGCATACTCTCCAAAATAATATTCAACGCCGTTATGTCGGCAGGATTAACACCACTGATACGGCTTGCCTGTCCGAGATTTTGCGGACGGATTTTTGACAACTTCTCAACAGCTTCAAGTCGCAAACCTTTAAGCGAGGAATAATCAATATCGGCAGGGATTTGCTTTGCCTCAATCCTACGCATTTCCTTAATCTGAGCCTCTTGCTTTTTGATGTAGCCCTCATATTTTATGCTGATTTCCACCTGCTCAAAAACTTCAAACGGAAGGTCGGGACGATTTGTATCAATAGGTGCCAAATCGTCATATGTAATCTGCGGACGACGCAAAAGTTCAATCATCTTGCAACCTGTTTTGAGCGGAGCTGTGCCCTTGGAGGTCAAAATTTGCTGAACCTCATCGGTCATCGGCACGGACAAATTCTTTACACGATTGAATTCTTCCTTAATAAGCTCCTGTTTCTTGCAAAACTTTGCAAAACGCTCGTCGCTGATAAGTCCGATTTTGTGGCCTGTCGGAGTAAGTCGAATATCCGCATTGTCCTGGCGGAGCACAAGACGGTATTCGCTTCGGCTCGTCATCATTCTGTACGGGTCGGAGCAACCCTTTGTAACAAGGTCGTCAATAAGCGTGCCTATATACGAACCGCCACGGTCAAGAATAAGCGGTTCTTCGCCCTTAATTTTGAGTGCGGCGTTAATTCCGGCAACAAGTCCCTGTGCCGCAGCCTCCTCGTAACCGCTTGAGCCGTTGAACTGGCCTGCACCGTAAAGCCCAGGAATATCAAGAAATTCAAGGGTCGCTTTAAGTGCGGTCGGATCAACGCAATCGTATTCAATAGCGTAAGCCGCCCTCATAACCTGAGCGTGCTCAAGCCCTTTGATTGTATGAATAAACGCAAGCTGAACATCTTCGGGAAGGGAAGAACTAAGCCCTTGCAAGTACATTTCTTCGGTGTTTTCACCGCAAGGTTCAATGAAAAGCTGATGTCTTTCCTTGTCGGCAAATCTTACGATTTTATCCTCAAAGCTCGGGCAATAACGAGGTCCTTTGCCCTCAATCTTGCCGCTGTACATCGGCGAACGGTCAAGATTGTCAAGAATAATTTGCTTGGTCTGCTCGTTTGAATAAGTGATATGGCAAACAACCTTGTTTTTAGGTTGTTCCTTGGTTTCAAACGAAAACGGAACGGTACGCTCGTCACCCTCTTGAACATCGAGTCCGTCAAAATCAATGCTTCGTCTGTTAACACGGCTCGGTGTGCCCGTCTTAAATCTGCGAAGCGGAATGTTGAGTTTGTAAAGTGCTTTGCTGAGTTCGTTGGCAGGGAACATTCCGTCAGGTCCGCTCTCGTATGTTACATCACCGATGTAAACTCTGCCGCCCAAAAATGTACCCGTTGCAAGGATAACGGCTTTTGCACGGAACAACGCCTCAAGCCTTGTCTTAACCACCCACTCGTCACCGTCTTTGTAAAGGTCGATGATTTCACCCTGACGAATGTCGAGATTGTCGGTGAGTTCAAGCGTATGCTTCATACCTGCCGAGTATTCACGCCTGTCAATCTGAGCACGCAGCGAGTGAACCGCAGGACCTTTGCCGAGGTTGAGCATTCTGCTTTGGAGCGAATACTTGTCCGCCGCCTTGCCCATTTCACCGCCGAGAGCGTCAATTTCTCTGACAAGGTGGCCCTTGCTCGTTCCGCCGATAGACGGATTGCACGGCATATTGCCGACCCAGTCCAAATTTATTGTAAACACGGCGGTTTTTACGCCGAGCCGTGCCGATGCAAGTGCCGCTTCTATTCCTGCGTGACCCGCACCGATAACTATTACATCATATTTTCCGCCAAAATATTCCATATTTCACCACAATTACTTTCCGACACAAAACTTGCTGAAAATATTATTAACTACTTCTGTTGTTGCCTTTTTGCCTGTTAACGAGAGAAGCTCCTCAACCGCACTGTCAACCATAACATTAACGGCGTCAAAGGTCACGCCCATCTCAACTCCGCCGATTGCTTCGGCTATGCTTTCTTTTGCATTTTGGCAATTCTGCCTTTGGCGAAGATTAGCCAAAATCGGAGCACCGGCGTCAAAATCCTGGACACCCAAAAGTTCCTCAACCGCCGAGGACAACTCTTTCAGCCCCTTGTTTTCCTTTGCACAGATGTAAACCACCTTTGTAAATGCGTTTTCTATCTCGTCTGTTTCAAGCTTCTGTTCAAGGTCAACCTTGTTGATGACCGCAACGGCAGGCTTGTTTTTCGCCTTTTCAAGAATTTCTCTGTCCTGCTTTTGAAGCGGCTTGTTGTTGTCAAAAACCGCAAGCACAAGCTGTGCATCGTCAAGTGCCTTGTACGCCTTGTCAATTCCTATGCTTTCCACCACATCGTCACTTTCACGCAGACCTGCCGTGTCACGCAGATGAAGAACAAGGTCGCCGAGGCGAACGCTCTCCTCAACAATATCACGGGTTGTGCCCTCGATTTGGGTAACAATGCTCTTGTCCCTGCCTACAAGCATATTCATCAAACTGCTTTTGCCGACATTCGGCATGCCTACAATCGCCGTATCAACTCCGTCAATCACGGTTTGACCGTTATCATAATTTTGAAGAAGCTCGTCAAGCTCGCCCTCACATTCTTTGAGAGTTGTAAGCAGTTCGGTTTCTTCAAGTTCGGGGATTTCCTCGTCGGGATAATCCACCCAAGCCGACATAAGCGCCGACATATCAAGCAGTTTTTGCAAAACAGAATTAATCTTATCGCTCAAAGAACCCTGCAAGGCATTGAAAGAGGCTTTCATTCCGGCTTCGCCCTGTGCGGAAATAAGGCTTGCCACCGATTCCGCCTGGGTCAAATCCATTTTGCCGTTGAGGAACGCCCTCTTTGTAAATTCGCCCGCCTCGGCAGGCTTTGCACCTGCGTCAAGCACGGCTTCCAAGGTTTTTTGAACTATAAGAAGTCCGCCGTGAACGCTGATTTCCACAACATCCTCGCCGGTGTACGATTTAGGCGACTTAAACACAAGGGCAACGGCATTGTCGCTCGGCTGACCACCGATTATAACATTGCCAAACTTTGCTCTGTATCCGCCCAGGTCCGAAAGAGCACTGCCGTCCATAGGCTTAAACACTCTGTCCGCAACCGCTGTTGCCTCGTCACCGCTTATTCTGATTACACCGATTCCGCCTGCCGCGTTGCCGGTTGCTATTGCCGCAATAGTTGACATACTCTTTCTCCTTTACATTTTTATGCAAAAAAGGTGCAAAATACCAAAACCCATAAAATATGGTTAGTATACTGCACCTTTCACCTGCTTATTTATTCACTTCAATCTTGCCGAACTTTGGCAAATCTGCTCTGTCAGCCTTTGGTGTGTGATTTGCCGGAGCCTTTGTAACAGCCTGGCTTCTGCCGCCTCTGCGATAGTTGCCGCCTGTGCTTCTGCTCACACCGCCTGTCGGCTCAAGAACAACTCTTCTGTCCTGATTATATCCTATTGAGCGTGATTCAACACCTTCAATTTCCTGCACAGCTGTGTGGATAATTCTTCTCTCGTAAGGATTCATCGGCTCAAATGTGTATCTTCTGCCTGTGCGAAGAACTCTTTGAGCGTTTTTCTTTGCAAGATTTGAGAGAGTCATAGCTCTCTTTTCTCTGTAGTTGCCTACATTGATTACCACTCTGACATATTCCATAGTGCTCTTCTTGATAACAAGAGAAAGAAGATACTGAATGCTGTCGAGAGTTTCGCCTCTGTGACCGATTACAATGCCGTAATCTTCGCAATCGAGGTCGATGGTTACAACGCCTTCTGCATAAGACGCTTCAATTTTTGGGTCAACGATTTTTAACCCCTCAAGGATTGTCAAAAAGTAGCTCTTTGCATATTCAAGGTCAACACTCTTTGGATAATCCTTTTTAGGTTGCTCGCTCTTTGCCTCCTGTGCCTGAGCAGTTTTTGCCGGAGCATCCTGCTTTTTAGGAGCCTGAGGCTTTTTCGGAGCGGCTTGCTTTTTTTGTGCCGGCTTTTGAGCAGGCTTCTTTTCAGGTGTCGGCTTCTTTGCCTTTTCAGGGCGTTTGCCGTCATCAAAAGATACCTTAACTTCAAAGTCCTTTTTGCCGAAGCCTAAAAAACCTTTGCTTCCTGTTTGGAGCACCTCGGTTTTGATTTCGGCACCTGCCGGAGCATTAAGCATTGCTTTTGCGGCAGATACTGCGTCCTCTAAAGTCTTGCCGGAACCGATTCTTTCAATAATCATATATTGTAAATCTCCGATTTATTTTGTGTTTTTGATACTTTCTTCTCTCGAACGACGCTCGATAGTTGACTCAATCATCTGACGGGCAACATTACGCTTAGGAGGGAAGAATTTTGCCATAAACAACTGTTGTGCGGTAGCCACAATGTTGGAAATAATCCAATAAAAACCTACAGCGGCAGATACCTTAAATGAGATGTAGAAAGAGAAAAACGGCATCATAAGCATCATAATCATCATCTGCTGGCCTTGAGCGGCAGCTGCCGGATTTTGCTTTTTCTGAATCTGCTGTGACAACAGTGTTGAGCCAAAAGAAGTTACCAAACAAAGAATAGGAATGATGATTATAGGATTTTTCCAGTCCTTGATGCTCGGAATTTGAGTCATATCAAGGTTGCCGATAAACATATGTGCCTTGTAGTCGGCAATCGCATTAAGCTTTGCCTCAGTGAAAAGTTCAGGGAACTTCTTTGCAAGCACATCTCTGTAAATCTCAAAGTTTTGAAGAATTTCTATCTGGAAATAATTGCCCTTAATCTCGTGCACCTTGTTGAGCGCTTTGAAAATCGCATCACTGTTTGACGCAATATCAACGCCGATGATATATTGGATAGGATAGTAAATAATACCGATAATACCCATCAAAAATACCATTTGAAAGACCATAGGACCGCAGCCCATATTCATAGGATTGTGACCTTCACGATTGTAAAGCTCCTGCATTTCCTCCTGCATCTTCTGACGATCTTTAGGGTCATTTGAATTTGCGTACTTCTTTTGAATTTTTTGAATTTTCGGCTGAAGACGGGAGGTCTTAGCCATTGTTTTTTGCTGTTTGAGGTTAAATGGTAACAATATCAAACGGGTGATAATGGTAAACACAATAAGAGCAAGGAAGTATTGGTCGTTGAAAAGCATCAACAAACCTTCCATACACTTACCGAACAACCAGTAAAGCGGTTTAAACAAACCCATACCGTTTGATACAGCCATAGTAATAGTTGTTATCACCGATAATTGTCCTCTTGTTTTGTTTTCTTCAGCGGAACAGGGTCGTAGCCACCCTTAAAAAACGGATTGCACCGCAATATCCTTCTTACGGCAAGCAAACTGCCTTTGAATATTCCGTGGATTTGTATTGCCTCAATGGCATACTGCGAGCAGGTGGGCGTGTATCTGCACGACCCATGCGAAAATCTCGGCGACAAAGTCACCTGATAGGTCCTTATCAAAAAAATCATTGCCTTTTTGACAAGTGCGTTAATCTTCTTCATTCACCGCACCCATTGCTTTCATATGAGCAAGCATGGCTTTTTCCACCGCGTCCTCTTTGCACTTGGTTGTCCTTGTTCTTGCAACAAAAACAAAATCCCAACTGCCGTTAATCCTCGGCTCAATATTCCTAAAAGCCACTCTGATAACACGACGCGCACGATTACGCTCAACCGCACCGCCGATTTTTTTGCTTGTGGTTATTCCGTAACGAACACCGTCCCCGCGGCTTTTCATACCGTAGGTTACAAGTGCAGAGCTTGCCTCGTTTTTGCCTCTGTAATACAATCTGCGAAAATCCTTATTTTCTTTTAAGGTTTGACCTTTCACAAAACCGTTCCTTTACTTGCTAATTAGTAAGAAAGTGACTTTCTGCCCTTTGCACGACGGCGAGCAAGTACCTTTCTACCGTTCTTTGTTGACATTCTCTTTCTGAAGCCGTGTACCTTCTGTGCATGTCTTTTCTTTGGTTGAAATGTTCTCTTCATTCTTTTTTCACTACCTTTCGCAAAGACTAAACTTGTCTTAATCTTTTATAATCTCTGTGCGGCATAGCACAGGCAAATTGCTTTTGTTGATATATGGCAATACTGCCA
The DNA here is from genome assembly GCF_934561735.1 of uncultured Eubacterium sp. Taxonomy (GTDB): domain Bacteria; phylum Bacillota; class Clostridia; order Oscillospirales; family Acutalibacteraceae; genus Eubacterium_R. Next base: position 214,817 of record NZ_CAKTGT010000001.1, on the reverse strand, counting down.
CACATACTATTAGCCTTGATATTATATTATAAAATATGTCAATTTGTCAACAAAAACTTGTATTTATTATTAATCTATTATATAATAGCACTATATATTGGGGGTGAGCAAGATGTCAACAACTAAAAATGCCGCTTTGGGCATAAAAAAGTTTTCAAACATCGTGTTCACATTTACAATATTTTTTACTTCCTGCTGCTTTATCGACCACACAAAGCTGTATTTTTTCTTTGCAAGATTTGAATACAGGAGCATAAAATTTTTGCTTGCCGTGGTTTTGCCGGTCATAATAACGGCAGTTCACTATTTGATAAACAGGGATTTGCTGTTCATTGCCGACCGAACCGCCGGCATAATGGGCTTGTACACATTTTTGTATGCACTTGACAGCCTCACGCTAAAGCTGATGTGGTATGTTGAAAAATCGTATTCGCTTTACCACCTTGCCTACGGACTTGAAACCTTTTTTTCGGTTTTTGCCGTTATGACGGTAATTGCGTTAATCAGGCAAAGGCAGGGGCACTTTAACAACAATTATTGCGAGGCGTCAAAAAGCTTTTTTGTCGGTTCAATCCCCGTTTTTATAATCGGTTTTTTTATGATATACATTATCATAAGAACATACGGCTGGGAAGAAGTCAGCATAAACCTCACTCCGTTTAAAGGCGAGATGAGTGCTTTTATCACGGAAAGAAAACCTAAATTGCTGGTAAGAGATGCCGGCAATGTATTTTACTTCACCGCTTTGTCAATGATGTTTTGCGAGCTTGCAAAACGGCACAAACGGTTTTGGGCGATAGGCTTTCCGATAATACTGAGCACGCTTATGGAAGTATATCAGTTTGTTTTTCGCTGCGGCGAGAGCGATATTGACGATATAATAATGAACACGGCGGGGGCACTCCTCGGCTGTGTGGTTTACAAAATAATTATTGAAAAAATCAAGGAGAACGAATTATGCTGGGAATCATTGGAGCAATGGATGTGGAAGTAGCAAGTATCAAGGCAAAAGTTAAAGATGCTGTTGAAACCGAAATTGCGGGAATAACCTTTGTTTGCGGAACAATCGATAATGTTATGGTTGCTGTTGTGCAGTGCTCACCGGGCAAGGTAAATGCCGCACTTTGCACGCAAATTATGATAGACACCTTCAAGCCCGACGCAATTATAAATGTAGGTGTGGGCTGTTCGCTTTCAAGTGATGTTGTCATCAAAAATGTTGTTATCGCAACGGATGTGTGCGAATATGATATAGACATTACCGCCCTCGGCGAACCGAGAGGATTTATCAACGGGCTTAATGTTATCAAGGTGGAAACCGACAGAGAAATATCCGAAACGCTCAGCCAATGTGCAATCCGTTGCGGCGAAAAAATTCACAGGGGCACGGTTGCATCGGGCGACACCTTCATTGCTTCGCAAGAGCTTAAAGACCTTATTTCAAACGAGTTTGACGCAATTTGCGGCGAAATGGAGGGCGGAGCAATCGGTCACACCTGCAAGGCAAACGGCGTGCCTTTTGCCGTTCTTCGCTCAATAAGTGACGGCGGCGACGCAAACGCACAAATGGATTATCCAACCTTTAAGATGATAGCCGCTAAAATCAGCACGGATATTATCCTTGATTTTATCAAAACGCAAAAAACACAGTTTGAATTGTAATCAAGCATCATTACACCGTAGGGGAGGATACCATCCTCCCGCAAAACCGTTTACACCGTAGGGGAGGATATCATCCTCCCGTAAAACCACCGCCAATGAAAAAGAACGGCACACAAAATGCCGTTCCGTTTCAATATATTGCAATCTGACTTGCCGGGCAACGCCCGATAGTTTACTCTAAAATATAGTTTGACAATATGTATTCCTCTGCCTCGGTGATAATATCCTTGAGCGGAGCAAATTGGTTTTCGTCAATGCCTGTGCGTGACTTGTCCTCAATAAGCACAAACTTTGCGTCTTGCACTGCAATCGCCGCCGATGCCAAATCACGGGCAACAGAATAATCAATTCTGAAAAGTTCCTTTGGCAAATCGCCTGCTTTGGCAAGAGTCAATGCACCGCGATATATGCAAAGCATAAAGTAATCATATACAAATTTGCTTTGATTATTGTTTGCACCTGCGGTTGCAAGCTCAAGCAAATATTTTGTTGCAAGTGCCATTGATTTTATCGAGCGGCCCTCGCCGTTGCCGTCAAGAGCGGAAAGCACATCACCGTTAAGCCCGTTCCTGCTGTCGCTTACACCAAGCAGATAGTCGGTGGTAACTCCGTAATATCGGCTGCATTTAATAACAAAATCAAGCCCACATTCTCTGATGCCTTTTTCGTAATGAGAAAGAAGTGCTTGAGAAATTCCCAAATCGGTGGCAGCCTTCTTTTGGCTGATGCCTCTCTCTTTTCTCATCTTTGACAACATCTGGGAGAATTTGGACAGTTTTTCAGTCTCGTTCTTCATAATTTCCCCTTGGTCATTTAATATTAGAACAAAAGCGATAGTTCTCTTTTCATCACTATACAATTTGTAATCCTTATATATACTACCACTTATTATACAATTTGTAAACAACAAATTTTTATTTGTTGCATTTTTGTAACATTTAGGATAAAACTTCACTTACACGGAACTCACACGGAGGTTTAACACAATGAAATCATACACAGTGTATTTATTAAGACACGGACTCACAAAAGGCAATCTCAACGCACAGTATATTGGGCACACCGATTATCCTTTGTCCACATTTGGTATAGAACAACTCAAAGAGATAAAAAAAGAGCACTCCTATCCGGAGGCTGATGCGGTATTTGTTTCGCCTCTCAAAAGGGCACTTGAATCCGCCGATATTATGTTCCCAAAAAATAACAAAATTGTAATAGATAACTTTATCGAGTACTCATTCGGCGAATTTGAGGAGCTTACCGCAGAGGATTTGAAGGACAATGAGGACTTCAAAAACTGGCTCCACGGCGATATGTATGCCCGTCCGCCTTACGGCGAAAGCAATGCCGAATTTGTGCAGAGAGTGTGCAAGGCGTTTGAGCAGGTTGTTGAGGGCTGCATTTCAACAGGCACGGAAAAGTTTGCAATCGTGTCGCACGCAGGCGTGTTGATGACGATTTTGGCTTGCTACGGACTCCCGGAAGCACCCATGGCACATTGGCAAATGGACGCCGGCTACGGCTACAAGCTCCGCATCACACCGTCACTTTGGATGCAGGGCAAAAAGGTTGAAGTAGTTGACACCGTACCCGTTCCGCTGAGCAAAGAGGAAAAATAAATTAAAACATTAATGCCTCCCGTTATGTGGGAGGCATTTTTCGTAGGGGAGGATATCATCCTCCCGCAAAACCGTAAGGGCGACCTGCGGTCGCTTCGTATTTAAAATTATTTGTCAACCTTAGGAAGCTTTGCAAACGATTTTTCAAGCTCTTCATCGGTCGGAATGTAATCGGTCATCTTGCCGTCGTGGAAGCTTTCATATGCGTACATATCAAAGTATCCTGTGCCTGTCAAACCGAATACAATGGTCTTTTCCTCGCCTGTTTCCTTGCATTTAAGGGCTTCGTCAATAGCAACCTTGATTGCGTGTGAGCTTTCGGGAGCAGGGAGAATACCCTCAATTCTTGCAAACTGCTCGGCTGCCTTAAACACCTCTGTTTGAGCAACAGCCACAGCTTTCATCAAGCCGTCTTCGTAAAGTTGAGAAAGGGTAGAACTCATACCGTGGTAACGCAAACCGCCTGCGTGGTTAGGTGCCGGAATAAAGTCCGAGCCGAGAGTTTTCATCTTTGCAAGAGGGCAAACCATACCGGTGTCGCAGAAATCATATGCAAACTTGCCTCTTGTAAATGACGGACAGCTTGCCGGCTCAACCGCGATAATGTCGTAATCGGCTTCGCCACGGAGTTTTTCGCCCATAAACGGAGCAATCAAACCGCCGAGATTGGAGCCGCCGCCTGCACAACCGATAATCATATCAGGCTTGATATTGTACTTGTCGAGTGCCGCCTTTGTTTCAAGACCGATAACGGATTGGTGCAAAAGTACCTGATTGAGCACCGAACCGAGAACATATCTGTAGCCCTCTGTTGATGTTGCAACTTCAACGGCTTCCGATATTGCACAACCGAGCGAACCTGTTGTGCCCGGATGTTCGGCATTTATCTTTCTGCCGATGTTTGTATCCATAGACGGTGACGGTGTAACCGAAGCACCGTATGTACGCATAACCTCTCGTCTGAACGGCTTTTGCTCATATGAGCACTTAACCATATAAACCTTGCAGTCAAGGTCAAAATACGAGCAAGCCATCGAAAGTGCCGTGCCCCACTGACCTGCACCCGTTTCGGTTGTTACACCTTTAAGTCCCTGCTTTTTTGCGTAGTAGGCTTGTGCAATCGCCGAATTGAGTTTGTGCGAACCCGAGGTGTTGTTGCCCTCAAATTTGTAGTAAATTTTTGCCGGTGTGCCAAGCTTTTCTTCAAGGCAATATGCCCTTACAAGCGGTGACGGACGATACATTTTGTAAAAATCACGGATTTCCTGCGGAATGTCAAAATACGCTGTTGTGTCGTCAAGTTCCTGCTTAACCAAATCGTCGCAAAAAACAGGTCGCAAATCGTCGTAGCTCATCGGCTCAAGTGTTCCCGGATTGAGAAGCGGTGCCGGTTTGTTTTTCATATCGGCACGAAGATTGTACCAAGCCTTTGGCATTTCGCTTTCTTCAAGATAAATTTTGTATGGAATGTTTCCGTCTTTTTTCATAATAATCTCCTTAAAATATGTAAAATTGTGTTGTTGTTTAATTTTTAAATGAATTTTCAACGGCTTCGCCATCGTTTTACTAACAAAAACATAATTTATCTCCTAATAAATACAAAAAACCTGTCCCCGCAAAACTGCTGGGACAGGATAATTTACCTGTGGTGCCACCCGGCTTGATGCAAAAGCATCCACTCATCGCATACTATCATATGCAAGCTGTTGATTACGAGGTGCTTAACCCCGTCGCCCATACTCCGACTTTCGCCGTTTCTGTTTGCCCTCTGAAGTCCATTCCGCATTTTATCTGTATATCGCACTTCCACCGACTGCGACTCGCTGAATACAACAACAAAACCGTACTCACTCTTCATCATAGGTTTGATGTTTTATTGAATTAATCACATAATACACCGCTGTATCAATTTTGTCAATACCTTTTATAAAAATTTTTTATTGTAAGCTTTCAAAATGTTGAATAACAACTCGTAGGGGCGAACTTTGTTCGCCTAATATCCACGAAGCCCAACCGTAGGGGCGACCTGCGGTCCCTAATAGCCACAAAATCAAACCGTAGGGGCGACCTGCGGTCGCCTAATAATTAAAGAGGCGAACAAAGTTCGCCCCTACGAATATTAATTGCCTTAATTGGTTTATTCTTCGTCAGTTTTTTCCGGCGCACGGGTGGTTACTTCACCGTAATTTTCGTTGGTGTAGGTTGCCTGCACGGCATAGCCCGTTTCGGAATAAAATCCCGATTCACGGCAGTTGATGTAGTCAACTCTTGTGCGTGCAAGTGTAATGCTGCTCTTGCCGTAAATGTCCATTTGGAGCATATATGCGTCCATCGGATAGTCGGCTTTCCAGCACCAAGCACCGTAAAAAGTACCGCCTGCACCGTTTTCGTCATTTCTGTATTCCGGTACATTGGATGTGAAAACATCATAGCTCATCCAGCCCTCGCTGAGAGCATATTTTGCCGTAGAAATAATATTACTCTTCGGCATATCCGTCCTTATATACGGAACCATATCGTTAAGGATTTTGAGGAGTTGAACGCTTGAAGCGTTTTTCATATCGCTGAAAACCTTGCTCAAGCATATCTTTTGACGGTTTGCACGCATATTGTCGGAGTCAATCTTTCTGATTCTGCAATAAGCAAGAGCCTGCTTGCCCGAAAGTTTGAGCGTACCCTTTGTTCCGTCAAATGTTTTGTCGATATAAACACCGCCATATCTCTTTTGGTGGTTGTTGATTTCGTTAATTTCGGCACTTGTGAGTTCAAGCTCAACACCGCCCAAATTGTCGATTATCTTCTCAAAACTTGTGAAGTTTACAATAACATAGTTGTCTATCTTGATTTTATAAAGATTTTCAACTGCTGAAATATAGGTGTGAATATCGCCGCCGTAAGTGGACATTGCACCGTTGATTTTGCCGAAGTGGCCTGTTGATTCGTCACCCGGTGTGGTTTCCCAATAAGCGTAGGCGTCACGGAGAATTGATGTGAGTTTAATCTGCTTTGTGTCAAGATTTACGCTTGCAACGATTGCAGAATCGGCTCTCGTTCCGCTCTCAAGCACCTTTTTGCCACGGGTGTCCTCACCGATAAGCATAATGTTGAGCACTCTTGATGACGATGCAGGTGTGCCGTTTTTGTACCACTTCTTAATCATATCCTGAAGCGAACCGATTTCCGATGCGTCCGTTTCTTCAATCGGGTCAAAGCTTTCAACCCGTTCGTCCATCTTCATCTGAGAAACATTGGTTTGCTTGTCCGCATTTTCGTCCGTCACGGTTTCCAAAATATTATTAACATACCAATAAACACCTATGCCTGCACAAAGAACAATAATCAAAAGAATAAGAATTACTCGAATTGCCGTATTTTTCTTTTTCTTCTTATCGTTCTTTTTCTTCTTTTTCTTTGCACGCTCTCTGTCACGGTCGGTCTCGCCGGAGGAATTGATGTAATAATTTTCGTAATCGTTGTTTTGCTCAACAATGTCCTTTACATCAACAAATTCTTCCTCGTTTTCAGGCACCGTTCTGTTCCTCTTTTCGTGAGAAACATTAAGCGGTTCAAGCGGTTTTTCGTCCGTTTTAGGCAATTTAACATCCACCGTGTTTTGCGGTTTTGCCGCCTTTTTTTGCTCTGTTTCGGCATTTTCGGTTTGTTTTGTGGTTTGAGAATAAATGTCCTCCGGTTTCTCTCGTTGCTCCTCGCTCGGGGTAATATCCTCCACAACAGGCTCAGGCTTTTTGCTGTTGATAACTTCTTCTACAACCTTTTTTGCAGCTTCGTCATCCGACTTAATCTGAGCCTCGTTTTCTTCTCGGCGTTTTTTGACCTCCGAGAGAATATCGTCGATATTATATCCTTTTTCCATAAATTACTCCTCTGTCATTACTGACGGTTATTATTCCTCGGTTGGCACATCTTCATTCTGTGCCTCGGCATCCGTTTGCTCCGGAGCGGTAATTTCTTCTTCATCTGCCGCTCTTTCAACAATGCCTATTGTTGCAACCTTTTCGTTGTCCTTAACGGTCATTACCTTAACGCCCTTGCCGCCTCTCTTGATGAGCGAGATTTGGTCGGCGTGGGTGCGGATAACTACACCGTCCGAGGTAATCATAATAACATCATTTTCTTCCATAACGGGAGCAATCATAGCTACCTTGCCGTACTTGTCGGTGTGGTAGTTAATAAGTCCCTTGCCGGCTCTGCCCTGAACACGGTAATCTTCAAAATCACTTCTTCTGCCGTAACCTGTTTCGGACACGGTAAGAAGCTGCATATTGTCAACGGCAACGGCAAAGCCTACAACATAGTCGCCCTCGGCAAGCTGAATTGCTCTTACGCCTCTTGCGGTTCTGCCGATAAGGCGGGCGTCCTCTTCCTTGAAGCAAATAGCCATACCGTCGTGAGTGGCAACAATAAGATTGCGTTCACCGTCGGTAATTTCAACCCAGCAAAGCTCGTCGCCCTCGTCAAGATTAATGGCGATAATGCCGTTTTTCCTGATGTTGTTGTATTGATCAAGTGCCGTACGCTTGATGACGCCGTTGCGTGTAACCATACAGAGATATTCTCTGTCGCCGTCCTTTGGCACCTTAACCATTGCGGTTACTTTTTCGTCCTGCTCAATCGGCAAAAGGTTGATTACATTCATACCCTTGCTTGTTCTTGAAGCTTCCGGAATTTGATAACCTTTAAGTTTAAACACCTTACCCATATTGGTAAAGATGAGTATAGCGTCGTGAGTTGAGCATGTAAACATATTCTTTGCAACATCTTCTTCTCGTCTTGACATACCCATAATGCCCTTGCCGCCACGGTTTTGAGCCTTGTAGGTGTCAACCGTCTGACGCTTGATGTAGCCACGCTCGGTGAGTGTGAGAATACAATCTTCAACAGGGATAAGGTCCTCATCATCAACATCACCCGTGAATGCGGAAATTTCCGTTCTTCTTTCGTCACCGTACTTGTCGGCAACTTCACGGATTTCCGTCTTGACGATGTCAAGCACTCTGTGCTCGTTGTTGAGAATATCGTTGTAGTCTTTGATTTTTTCGTGAAGTTCTTCCAACTCGTTCAAAATCTTTTCGATTTCAAGACCTGCCAACTGACCCAAACGGTAAGCAACGATAGCCGCTGCCTGTGGGTCGTCAAAACCAAACTTGTCCATAATGGCTTGCTTTGCGTCGCTCTGTCCGCCACGGCAGGCACGGATTGTTGCGATAACCTCATCAACAATGTCAAGTGCCTTTGCAAGACCCTCCAAAATATGAGCACGCTCTTCGGCTTTCTTGAGGTAAAATCTTGTTCTTCTTGTGATAATCTCCTCTTGGAATGAGATGTATTTTTGAAGAATTTGTTTGAGTGTGAGAATTTTCGGTACTCCGCCGTCAAGTGCAAGGAGAATAACGCCGAAAGTTGTTTGCATTTCGGTCATTTTGTAAAGATTGTTGAGCACAACCTGTGCGTTTGCATCTCTCTTTACGGTGATTTCGATGTGCATACCGTGTCTGTCGGTGTAGTCCTGCAAATCGGCAATGCCCTCAATTCTCTTGTCCTTGATGAGGTCGGCAATTTTTTCAATAAGTCGTCTTTTGTTTACGCCGTAAGGAAGTTCGGTTACGATAATCTTAAATCTGTCGTTCTTGGTTTCCTTGATTTCGGCTCTTGCACGAACAATGATTTTGCCTCTGCCGGTAGCATAAGCTTCTCTTATGCCCTTTGCACCCATAATTATGCCGTGGGTCGGGAAGTCCGGACCTTTGATGTATTGCATAATTTCTTCAAGCTCGGCGTCCGGATTGTCAATAAGACAGCAAACGCCCTCTGCAACCTCGCCCATATTGTGAGGCGGAATGTTGGTTGCCATACCTACTGCGATACCCGATGAGCCGTTGATGAGCAGGCACGGGAACTTTGTAGGCAAAACCTCGGGTTCAACTTCCGTATCGTCAAAGTTTGACACCCAATTTACTGTGTCTTTTTTAATATCTTCAAGCATTTTGAGCGAGATTTTGCTCATTCTTGCTTCTGTATATCTGTATGCAGCGGCAGGGTCACCGTCAACGCTACCGAAGTTACCGTGGCCGTCAACAAGCGGATGACGGAGCGAAAAGTCCTGTGCCATTCTTACCAAAGCATCATAAACGGATGCGTCACCGTGTGGATGATAGTGACCGAGCACTTCACCGACGGTGGTAGCACACTTACGGTAAGGCTTGTCCGGATAAAGTCCGGTGTTGTACATTGCATAAAGTATTCTTCTGTGAACAGGCTTCAAGCCGTCCCTTACATCAGGGAGTGCACGAGCAACAATAACGCTCATTGAGTAGTCAAGAAATGCACTTCTGATTTCCTTGCTGATTTCAACATCAACTATTTTTTGGTTAGAATAGTCAATATTGTCACGCACTACTTCTTTTCTTGCCATTTTGTAATATCTCCTATTCTAAAATTAAATATCGAGGTTTTTAACAAACTTTGCGTTTTGCTCGATAAACTGTCGTCTCGGCTCAACATCCTCACCCATAAGGATAGAGAAGTTTTCGCTTGCAATCTGTGCGTCATCAATGGTAACACGCTTCATTGTTCTGAACTCAGGGTCCATTGTGGTTTCCCAAAGCTGTTCAGGGTCCATTTCACCAAGACCTTTGTATCGCTGAACATCGCAATCTCCGCCCATTTTTTGGATAATGTCATCTCTCTGCTCGTCGGTGTATGCGTATTCGCTCTTTTTGTTCTTTGTCACCTTAAACAGCGGCGGCATTGCCAAATAGACATGTCCGTGTTCAATAAGTTCCGGCATATATCTAAAGAAGAATGTAAGCAAAAGTGTTGTGATATGCGCACCGTCAACATCGGCATCCGCCATAAGCACGATTTTGTGATAACGAAGCTTTGAAATGTCAAAGTCCTCGCCGATACCCGTGCCGAGTGCCGTGATTACAGGCACAAGTTTTTCGTTGCCGTAAACCTTGTCAAGTCGTGCCTTTTCAACATTAAGCATCTTGCCCCAAAGCGGAAGAATTGCCATATATTTCGGGTCACGGCCAAGCTTTGCCGAGCCTCCCGCAGAGTCACCCTCGACAATGTAAATTTCGCATTTTTCAGGTTCTTTTGATGTGCAGTCCGAAAGTTTGCCAGGCAATGAATTGCTCTCAAGCGGTGACTTTCTTCTTGCGTTTTCTCTTGCTTTTCTTGCGGCTTCTCTTGCACGGGAAGCGTCAAGCGATTTGTTGAGGAGTGTTTTTGCAACCTGCGGGTGCTCCTCAAAATATGTCATAAGTTTGTCATAAACAAGACCCGACACAAGACCCGTAATGTCTGTGTTGCCGAGTTTGCCCTTTGTTTGACCCTCAAACTGAGCCTCTGTAAGTTTAACCGAAATTACAACGGTGATACCCTCACGAACATCATCGCCCGTAAACTTTTTGTCGCTGTCTTTAAGTATTCCGTACTTTTTGCCGTAATCGTTAAACACTCTTGTAAGTGCGGTTTTAAAGCCCGTTTCGTGCGTACCGCCGTCAACAGTGTTGATGTTGTTTGCAAATGAAAGTTTTGTTTCGGAATAACTGTCGGTATAGCAAAGTGCAACTTCCGCACTTCTGTCGCCCTTTGTTGTGGAAATGTGGATAACTTCAGGCTGAATAGGAGTAAGTCCCCTGCTTTCGTTTATCCATTCTACGAATGAGCGGATACCGCCCTCGTAGCAATAAACTGCGGTATGTTCATCCTCGCCGTACTTGTCGCCCTCCGGCTTTTCAACAAGTTCTCTTTTATCCGTAAGGCTGATAGAAAGACCTGCGTTGAGGAATGCCTGCTCACGAAGTCGTCTTTCAAGAATATCAAAGTCGTATTGTGTTGTTTCTTGGAAAATTTCGTCGTCTGCCTTAAATTTGATAAAAGTTCCGTGGCCTTCGCTGTCACCGATAATATGCAAATCGTTAACCGGCACTCCTCTTTCAAATCTTTGTGCGTAGATGTGGCCGTTTTGAGTAACCTCAACCTCCATCCATTCGGAAAGAGCGTTTACAACAGACGAACCTACACCGTGCAAACCGCCCGAAACTTTGTAGCCCGAACCGCCGAATTTACCGCCGGCGTGAAGAACCGTAAGTACAACGGTTACGGCAGGGAGTCCTGTTTTTTCGTTGATACCGGTAGGAATACCACGGCCGTTATCACGAACGGTGATTACATTGCCCGGTAAAATCTCTGTTTCAATATGAGTACAATAGCCTGCAAGGGCCTCGTCGATAGAGTTATCCACAATCTCGTAAACAAGGTGGTGGAGTCCTCTCGGTCCTGTTGAGCCTATGTACATACCCGGTCTTTTTCTTACCGCTTCAAGACCTTCAAGAACCTGAATATCATCGGCGTTGTATTCTTCCGTTACAACGGTGTTAATATCCTCTTCTTCAAGATTGGTTAACTTCTTTTCTTCTTCCATTTAATAACCCCATTTATTTGGCACGCTTGTTGAGTGTGCCCGTGTTTATCGGACTTACAAAAACATTTTTGTCCGTTACAACAAAACATTTCGGCAAGTCATAGTTTACATAAATTACTCTTTTGTCTTTTTCGGCTTTTTTTAGATAATCTCGTGTTGCTTTGTTAACCGTTGATGTATCCATATCAAATATGCCGATTATGTCCTTATCTCTCACGAGGGTGTCCTCGCCTATGTGAAGATACATTGTCACCCCTCCGAGAGTGTACCGTTTTCTATATGAAAAGTTTTGCCCTTTTTCAGTCTGAGCACGGTTTCTTTGTCACAGCAGGTGATGAAAACCTGCAAATCTTTGATGTGATTCAGGATATAATCCTGCCGCTTTTCGTCAAGTTCGCTCATAACATCGTCAAGCAGGGCAATCGGATTTTCACCCGTCATTTCTTTGAGCAGGCTCGCCTCCGCAAGTTTGAGTGCAAGCACCGAACTTCTTTGCTGACCCTGACTGCCGTAAGTTTTAACGCTTTTGCCGTTAATCATAATTTCAATATCGTCACGGTGCGGACCTTTTGTTGTTGTGCGGTTAATCACATCTGTTTTTATATGACTTTTCAGCTTATCATACAATTTTTGTTCAATATCATTCACATCATCCGTATAGGTGTCCGCTCCGATATAAACAAGCTCAATGTCCTCTTTGCCGCCGCTTATGCCCTCAAATATGCTTTTAAGGTACGGTTTAAGTGCTTTTAGGTACATAATTCGCTGATAAATTATTTTTGCACCCAAGTTTGCCAGGTTAACATCCCACACTTCAAGCATAGGTGCAACAGCTTTTTCACTTTCCGCATTTCTGAGCAAAGTGTTTCGCTGAACAAGGGTTCTGTTGTAATTTTTCAGCAATGTTCTGTAATTGCTTTTTATTTGGCACAGTGCACCGTCAACAAATTTTCGGCGTTCGTTTGGACCTTCCTTAATCATATTCAGGTGGTCGGGACTGAAAATAATCGTTTTTATTTCGTCACCGAGGTCTGCGGCACTTTTCTTTTTTATGCCGTTTAGCTGCACCGTTTTTCTGTCTTTAATATTGATTTCGGCTGTCTGCACTCTGCCGTTTGCAAAAAAATCAAGTTTTAGTTTTGCATAATCACAGTTAAATCTTATGAGTTCTTTATCTTTTGCACCTCTGAAGCTTTTTGCTCCGCTGAACAAATAAAGTGCTTCAAGTAAATTTGTTTTGCCCTGTGCATTCTGACCCCATATGATATTTATATCGTCAAAATCAACCGACAGTTTTTTTATATTTCTGTAGTTTTCAAGTGTAATTGAATTAATCTTCATTTACTATCGTATAGTCAACCGCAAATGCCGTAACCACATCGCCGTTTCTTATTTTTTTGCCTCTTGCGGTACAAACTTCGCCGTTTACTCTGATTATTCCGTCTTGAATAAACTCTTTTGCCTGACCGCCCGTTTCCGCAATTCCTTTAAATTTAAGAAATGATTGCAACTGTATAAATTCGGTGTTGATTTTTACCGTTTCTTTTTGATGTTCTGCTGTTTTTACTTTAATTTTCATTTTTCAACCTCATAGGAAGTACAAGGAATATAAAATTATCCGCATTAATCGGCTTGATAACCGCAGGACTTACAGGTCCGCCGAGTTCAATTTTAACTTCATCCGTATCGCTTGCGTGAAGTGCGTCAAGCATAAATTTTGAGTTAAAGCCGATTTCAACCCTGTCACCCGATGTGTTTGCATGAGTGTAGTCAACAACTCTGCCGAGACTTGATACGGTTGACACTCTCATTTGGTCGCCGTCAAACAAACATCTGATTGGGTTTTTTTGATTGTTTTCAATAACCGGAAGTGTTCTTTCTATGCAATCAATGGCGTCACCGGTGTTGATGAGCACCGTTGTTTTTGATACGCTTGGAATTGCAGCCGTGTAATCAATGAATTCACCGTCAAGAAGTCGGCTGATAATGCTGTAATTATCAATTTCAAATACAATATGACGCTTGCTGATAAGCATATTCACTGTTTTTTCTTCTTCGGTATTAAATAATTTTATAATTTCTTTGATTGTCTTTTTAGGCACAACAAAATCAAGTTCTTCGCCGTCATAATTGATTTGTTCTTTTCTGATGGCAAGACGGTATCCGTCAACACCTATCATAGTGAGAGTGCCGTTTTCAACAACAAATTTAAGACCGGTATAAACAGGTTTTGACGATTCGTTATCCGCAACCGCAAAAACCGTTTGATTAACCATGGAATACATAAGATTTTGGTCAAGTTCAATCTTTTGTCCGTTATTAACAGACGGAAGCTCCGGATAATCTTCCGCATCAATACCAGTAATATTATATTGTGCCGCACCGCTGATGATAGATACAGAATTGCCGTTTGTTTCAATGGTAACCTCATCGTTATTCAGCTTGCGTATAATATCGCAAAGCACCTTTGCATTGATTACTATCGCACCCGGTTCAACAACATCAACACTCATAATTGTGTTGATACCGAATTCAAAGTCATATCCCGTAAGGCTCAATGTATTGCTTCCGCATTCAATGAGTATACCCTCTATTGTAGGAATGGTAACTTTGGTGCTTACCGCTCTGATAACATTGTTGCAGGCAGTAGATAATTCTTTTGTATTGCATATAAATTTCATACCGATGCTCCTCTTATATGATATAGCTTTATACGGCTAATTTATTTGTTGTTTTGTCGATGTTAAAAATCAGTAGGTTATTTTGCCTCATTTTGCCGTCAAGCAAAGAATTTGTTATCACAATATATCATTCTTATAGTAATAGTATTAGAGGCGGTGCAAAATGTGTAAAACTCTCAAAATCGTTTTATTTCAATGATTTTGCCCTAAAAAAATTTAACATCGTGTTTGTGAAAAAAATGTTTAAACTGTGTAAAATTTTTGTTTTCCACATACGGTGTGAAAAACTATAGTGTGGAAAAGTAAAATTTTGTGGAAAAAATTAATAATAAATCATTTAAACCGCACCTTAAAAAATTAAACCGATTTTTGCCTCCTTTGTGTAAAGGGTGCGGGTCTCCTGTGGAGACCTCTGCATTTTAATGCAGAAGCACCGACCGAACCGGCAGGTGAGACGGTGGGTGCGATTTATCGCACTCGGAGGGATTGTAAATAATTTCTTATCAATTATTTAATTATTAAAATTAACTATTCTTTAACGTTATTGATAATGTCACTAACTTGATATTCAAGTGCCGAATCCGACTTCATCTTTTCTTCAAACTTTTCTACATTATACATAACGGTAGAATGGTCTTTGCCGAATTTTTCGCCGATAGCTTTAAAGCTCATATCGGTTACTTCACGGATAATGTAAAAGCACATTTTTCTTGCAATGCTTACATCGCTTGTTTGTTTTTTGCTGTAAATGTCCTCAACCGAAACGCCGGTTGTTCTGCTTACTTCGTCAACAATGGTTTTGAGTATGTCGCCGATTGGGCGAACATCGTTTTGTACCGCTTTGATGGCACCTTGTGCAAGCGAAATTGTAGGCGTTTGTTCGCTGAATTTGCAAATAGCCTGCAATCTCTTTGTAATGCCCTCAAGTTGACGAATGTTTGTTTTTATGTTTTGTGCAATGTATTCAACAACGCTGTCGTCCTCAATTTCAAAATCAAGGAGTTGTGCTTTTCTTTTGATGATTGCACATCTTGTTTCAAATTCCGGTGACTGAATGTCTGCCAAAAGTCCGCTTTCAAATCTTGAACAAAGTCGTTCCGTAAGCGATTTGATTTCTTTAGGAGGACGGTCGGATGTCAGCACGATTTGTTTGCCGTTGTCAACAAGGCTGTTGAAGGTATGAAAAAACTCTTCTTCCGTCTGTGTTTTACCGGCGATGAACTGAACATCGTCAACCAAAAACAAATCAATATTGTTTCTGTATTTATTGTGGAATTCATCAACCGTTTTTTTGCCGAGGCTTTCGATAAATTCGTTGGCAAAATTTTCAGCCTTAACATAGGTAATTTTCATTTCCGGATAATTGCGGCTTACTTCGTAACTGATGGCATTGAGCAAGTGAGTTTTGCCCAGTCCGCTTGAACCGTAAATGAAAAGAGGGTTGTAATTGTAGTATTTTGCACCGTTGCTGATTTGACCCGCAGGGTCTGCAGCAATGGCTTTTGCCGCAGCGTAGGCAAATCTGTTGCTCGGACCTACAATAAAGTTGTCAAAAGTAAATGTTTCGTTTTTAAAATCGGCAAAACTCATCTCCGTTTTTTGCTTTTGGCTCATTTCGTCTTCCGGACAGTAAAAATTGATTTTTACTTCAAATCCGCAAACTGCCATAAATGCCTCTTCAATCAAACTGCCGTATCTGCCTACAACCGTGTTTTTCTTAAACTCATTGCCGAATTTAAGTGTTGCTTCGCTTCCGTTAAACTTTGTCATTTCTATCGGAGTAAACCAAAGGTTGTATGCGGTTTCGTTTGTTTGCTCTTTGCAATAAAGGAGAACATTTTGCCATAATTCTTGGTATGTATCCATAAAGTATTATTTTCTCTCCAATTATGTCGTTATTTTATCTTAAATCGTGTTTATTTTAATTTTTTAGGTTTATGTAAAGTTTTTGTATTGTGCCGAGTGGCCGGCCTTGCTCGGGACAAATAAACAAGACTGAGGCACTATACATAATCTATTATAGTAAACATCCCACTTTAAGTCAACATTTATTTAAAATAAATAATAATTATAATCTTATTATAATATATACCCTGTATAATATAGCGTTAAAATACTATGATGATTTTTGATTGGATAATATTGTTGCAATTTGAATGTTTTTAATCTATAATAAATTCAAATATTAAATATTAGAAAGGCAGAATATGAAAATATTTAAACACCGCGGCGATATTTATATCAGCAAGTCAAGCGGAAAAAAGAGCAGAGAAGAGCATATTTTGCTTATTTTGCTTGCAATAATTGTAATATTTACGGTTGTGTTTTTTGCGATTTTGTCGCAAAAATATTCGTCGGTTAAGGAATTTTTTGCCGGCGACAGCGTAACCGTTACGCAACAGGCAAATAACGGCGTTGAAGAATTGCCGCAAATATCGGGCAAAAGCAATTTTTTGATTATTGAAACGGATGAGGAAGAATCCGTTATTCACTTTGCATTTTTGGTGCAGGCGGACAAGGACACACAAAGCTACAAGGTTTGCTCTCTGTCACCCGATACGGATATTGACGGTCAGTCGCTTTATGATTTGTATTCGCTCGGCGGCGGAGCAACAATTCAAACAAAACTCACCGCTTATCTCGGCATAAACATCGATTATTATGCCGCACTCAAAACCGATGATTTTATAGAATTTGTCAACAAACTCGGCACATATATTTATCCGTCGGACGAGGCAATTAAATTCAGCAATGAAAATCCGGATGATAAGTATTCCGTGCGTATCGGTACGGGCGAACAAAAACTTTCCGGTTCCGAAACTTCCGACCTTTTGCGTTATTATTCAAACGAAAAAGTAAATTATGCCAAAGCAAACCAAATCATTCTTTACGGACTTACGGAACTTTTCAATGCCGAAAATTTTGACAATGCCGAGGCAATATTCAGGTTGTTTATAAACAGTGCCACAACAAATATCACGGTCCGTAATTTTCAGGATAATATTGACGCACTTGAGGTTTTTTGCAAGAAAAACAGCGACATTGCGGTATATTCCGCAACAGTTAAGTACAAATCAAATGTATTAACTCCAAAATCCGTGCAGGAAATTAAGGGTTATTTCAGCGAATAGAAATAAAATAAACATATTATGCCTCCCATTAATTTTAAGGGGAGGTGGCAACACGAAGTGTTGTCGGTAGGGTTTAAACTCTTTTGTCTTTTTGCTACGCAAAAATCTGCTTTTCTTTGCAACAAGGCAAGCATAAGAATATATTGAGGAATTATTATGATTACAGAAGAAAACAAGCAAAAAATAATGAATGCCGTTCGTGACATTCTTGAAGCGGTGGGCGAAGATGTAAATCGTCCGGGTCTTATCGAAACACCTAAAAGAGTGGCAAATATGTATGAAGAAATGTTTGCCGGTCTTGACAGTGACGCAAAACAGCACCTCAAATTGTTTGATGAAAAATCAAATGACGAGATGGTTATTGTGCGTGACATTCCGTTTTCGTCAATGTGCGAGCACCACTTGCTTCCGTTTGTGGGCAAGGCTCATATTGCTTACATTCCGTCGGATAACAAAATTCTCGGACTTTCAAAATTTGCGAGAATTGTTGACAATTTTGCAAAGCGTCCGCAGGTTCAGGAGCGTTTGACTTCGGACATTGCCGATTTTTTGGAAGAAAATCTTTCGCCTAAAGGTGTTGCCGTTATTATTGAAGCGGAGCACACCTGTATGTCAATCAGAGGTGCAAAGGCTTCCGGCTCGTCAACCATGACTTCGGCACTTCGAGGAATTATGAAAAAAGACGCACGCACAAGGGCAGAGGTTTTGTCTTTGTTAAAATCGTAAAAACATTATTTTACCGAAAAAAGAGGCTTTGTTATGATTTGGAAATGTACCGATAAAAATATTGAATACGGTGACAAACCGCTTGTTATGGGTATTGTCAATGTCACACCTGACAGTTTTTCGGACGGCGGCGACCATTTTACACCCGAGGCGGCTGTGGAATATGCCTTGAAGCTTGTTGAAAACGGAGCGGATATTTTGGATTTCGGTGCACAAAGCACCCGTCCGGGATATACCGAGATTTCGCCTATTGAAGAAATGGACAGGCTTGAGCCGGTTATTTCAAAGGTCAGGGCACAAACCGATGTGCCGATAAGCATTGACACTTATTTTCCCGTTGTTGCCCTCAATACGATTGAATGGGGTGCAAATATCATCAACGATGTCAGCGGTGTTATAACCGAAAAAATGGCAAAAGTTGTGCGGGATAACCAAGCAGGTTGGATAATTATGCACAACGGTGCAGGCGGAGTTGACGAAGTGCACAAATTTTTTAATGAGTCAATCAACAAATGCAAGGTACTCGGAATAGACAAATCTCAGATTTGTTTTGATATGGGCATAGGTTTCGGCAAGGACAGAGTGCAGGATTTGGCTCTCATTTCGCGTATAAGCGATTACAAGCCTGACGGCTACCCTCTGTTACTCGGAACAAGCCGAAAGCGTGTTATAGGCGAATACGGCGGCGAGAGCGTGCCTAAAAACCGTGATTACGGCAACATAGCAGCCGATACGGCGGCAATTTTGGGCGGAGCGGATATAATTCGCCTTCACAATGTAAAAGCCGAAAAACAGGGCATAGATATGGCGTACGCAATCAAAAAAATGCAAAGTAAGGGATAATTATGGATAAAATTTCAATAAAGGGCTTAAAACTTTTTGCCTACCACGGAGTTAATCCTGAGGAAAAAGAAAACGGTCAAAATTTTGTTATAGATTTGGATTATTATGTCAACATTGCAAGGGCTTGCCAAATGGACACGCTTGACGACACGGTAAGCTATGCAAAGGTTGTAAAAACAATTCGCCGTGTGTTTACGGCTGAAAAATATGATTTAATCGAAAGAGCGGCACAGGTTATCGCCGATGCGGTACTTGATGAATTTGAGGATATTTTTAAGGTTGAGATAACTCTCAAAAAACCCGAAGCACCTATAAGTGCCGAGTTTGATTATGTTGCTGTTTCAATTACGAGAGAAAGGTAAAAAATTATGACTTATGTTCTTGCGATAGGTACAAATATCGGCAACAGAAAAGAAAATATCGACAATGCGGTTGAGGCAATCAATCTTGTTCCGAAAACTTCGGTTATTGCCTGCTCCTCGATTTACGAAACCGAGCCGGTCGGTTATGCCGAACAGGATGATTTTTACAATGCCGTTGTTCTTGTTGAAAGCGGTCTTGACCCTCACGAAATGCTCGGTGCCTGCCTCGGTATCGAAGCGGGATTCGGCAGAATAAGACAAATTAAAAACGGTCCGAGAGTTTTGGATATTGACCTCATTTTTGCGGAAGATAAGGTTATAAACAGCGAAAATCTGGTTTGCCCTCATCCTCGGTATTCAGAGCGTAGATTTGTACTTGAACCGCTTTTGGAGTTGTTCCCGAACGGCGAATTTTTTGACAATAATTTCCTGAAATCCGCCGAAACCATTGACGGTCAATTTGTCAGAATTGCAGACAAAATTGATATAAAATAAAAAAATTACCTCTGTTATTATTACAGCCGAAAGCACAAACTATTATTGCCGACAAGGCAAAACGCTGTAATGAAAACGGAGGTATTTTTATGAATGTCAAAACATCAAAAATAATGATGAAGTGCATCGGTGCAACGCTTGCACTCTGCTCTGTTGCGGCAGTTGCAGGAAGCTGTTGCTCAAATTCCACTTCGTCATCAACCAAAAAATTTATGAAAAAAACGATGAACAAAATGTCGGACATTGCAGACACCGTTGCATCGTTTATGTAAAAAAAGCCTCCTCAAAAAAGAGGAGGCTTTGCAATTTTAAACTTATGCCTTGTTTACAGAACCGAAGAGTTCCATCTTTTCCTTAACCTTGTCGCAGATAGCCTGTGCGCCCGGAGCGAGGAGTTTACGAGGGTCAAAGCCCTTGCCTTCTAAGTCCTTGCCTGCTTCGATGTAAGCACGGGTTGCTTCCTGGAATACAAGCTGGCATTCTGTGTTTACATTAATCTTTGATACGCCGAGGTCGATAGCCTTCTTAATCATATCGTCAGGAATACCTGTACCGCCGTGAAGAACGAGTGGCATAACACCTGTCTTTTGCTGAACAGCGTCAAGTGTTTCAAATGAAAGACCTGCCCAGTTTGCAGGGTACTTACCGTGGATGTTGCCGATACCTGCAGCAAGCATATCAACGCCGAGGTCTGCAATCATCTTGCATTCGTTAGGGTCAGCACATTCGCCGGCACCGATAACGCCGTCTTCTTCACCACCGATTGAACCTACTTCTGCTTCGATAGAAAGACCGAGGTTGTGAGCAACATTTACAAGTTCTGTTGTCTTTGCAACATTTTCCTCGATTGGATAGTGTGAGCCGTCAAACATAATTGATGTAAAGCCTGCCTTGATGCACTTGTAGCAGCCTTCGTATGTGCCGTGGTCAAGGTGAAGTGCAACAGGTACTGTGATACCGAGTTCTTCATCCATAGCCTTTACCATAGCCGCAACGGTTTTAAAGCCTGTCATATATTTGCCTGCACCCTCTGATACACCCAAAATAACAGGGCTGTTGAGTTCCTGTGCAGTGAGAAGAATAGACTTTGTCCATTCAAGGTTGTTAATATTGAACTGACCAACTGCATAGTGGCCTTCTTTTGCTTTTTTAAGCATTTCTGTAGCGGAAACTAACATAATTTTACTCTCCTATATTGTTAAAATTTGAGTATTCCTACTCATTCATCAATAGTATAATACATTGTTATATAAATATCAACCTTTTTTTGTAGACTGCCGATAAAGCACCTAAAATACGGTAAATTTTAATTGTTTGCGGGAAGATGGTATCTTCCCCTACGATTACCGTAGGGGCGGATATTATCCGCCCGACACAATATACGCTGTTATTCAATCTCCATAACGGATTTGAGTACCCATTTTGCACTTTGTTGAACCTCACCGACAGTGATGCCAAACGGTTTGCCGAGGGTGGCAAACAATGTTCCGTCCGGCTTGCCGTTTGTAACTCTTTCACCGCCCGGCATAAGCACATTTACGCCGCTTCTCACTCTGTATGCCTGGTCACGCATTTTAGGGAATTCAATGCTCTTTGACGGGTGCATCCACCAGTCGGTCATAACATTGCCCTCGTAACCCCATTCGTTACGCAAAACGGTTACGCAGGTGTCGTAGTTGTAATGGCTCCACACACCGTTTATTTTGTTGTATGAAGTCATAATATTTTTTGGGTGAGCCTCTTTTATGCAGATTTCAAACGCTTTGAGGTAGATTTCACGCAGTGCACGCTCGCTGACTTGTGAATCGTTTGTGGTGCGAGCAAGTTCCTGATTGTTGCACGCAAAGTGCTTTGGACACGCAGAACCGCCGAGCGACTGAATACCCCTTACGCAAGCCGCACCCATTTTGCCGCTTACATACGGGTCTTCGGAGAAATATTCAAAGTTTCTGCCGCAAAGCGGATTTCTGTGGATATTCATACCCGGAGCAAGGAGCACATCGCTGCCCTTTTCTTTCATTTCTTTTGCAATGATTGAATACAGCTTTTCAACAAGTTTTGTATCAAATGTGCAGGCAAGAAGCGTGCCGATAGGCAAAAGTGAGCAGCACGATAAAATTCTTATTCCCGACGGGCCATCTGTTGTGATAATCGGCTTAATGCCTTTTTCACGCAGACTTTCAAGCACACCGCCGTATGCGCCGGCGTTGCCTTTTGCACCGAGCGGCGAGTTCATTTTGTAGTCGCCTCTTGTGATTGCTTCAAGTTCAACATTGTCAAGCTGTGCCACAAATTCGTCAAGTGTTGCCTTGCCGTCTTTTACATCTTGGAGTTTAATTCCTTTGTCGCCCGTTTGCTCAATGTCGGCAGGGAGATTGTTGAGTATTCTTGTTGCAAGGTCGTATTTTTCCTTTGCAACCGTTTTTGTGCTTAGGAAGTAATTGCCGTGCTTTTCTTCCGCACGCCAAACAAGAAAGTTCGTTTTAGGTGCACAAACTTGCTTCAACTGTTCCCAAACCTCGGTGTTTTCCTGATAATATGTAAACACTTTTTCGGCAGACCTGACACTGTTTCCGGCATAAAAATCGTATTCGCCTTTTTGGGTTACATACGAACTTGCGTTGTTTGTTGAGCCGCAGTCGTCGTATGATGTCAGCTGATACATATCAACGCTCATAGTCACTTTTTGACTGCCGTTTGGCTCGATGAGTTCGGTTTTTGCAAAGCCGACAAGCTCTCTTTTCGGGTTACCGAGCTTTCCGCAAGGCTTGTTGAGGTAAAGCTGAACGGTTTCTTTGCCGGCAAAGTCGCCCGTGTTTGTAACGGTAAATTCAAAATCAAAGCCGTTGCCGTTTGCTTTTGCTTTGTCGCACTTGATGTCAAAGGTTGTGTAGCTCAAGCCGAAGCCGAAAGGATAAAGCACCTTTTCCTTGGCAAAGCTCTCAAAATATCTGTAACCTACAAAAATATCCTCGGTGTATTCGTTTGCTTTTTTGTTGCCGAATTGTGCCGATGACGGATAATCATAGTAGTTTCTTGCAATGGTGTCGGTGAGTTTTCCGCTTGGGTTAACATTGCCGCAAAGCAGGTCGGCAACGGCATTGCCGCTTTCCATTCCGCCTTGCCAAACATACATTACCGCACCGATTTTGTCGCCGTAGTGCTTAACCCAGCTCATATCAATGATGTTGCCCACATTGAGCAGAACAACAACTTTTTCAAAATAAGATGTTACAAGGTCGAGCATTTCGATTTCTTCATCGTGAAGAAAATAACTGCCGTTTTCAAGGTCGCAATCTCTGTCCTCGCCCGATGAACGGCCGATTGTAACCACCGCAACATCGCTGTTTGCACAGGCGTTTTTAACTGTTTCATCGCTGAGCGGCATTTCCCAATATCTCAGCGGCCAATGTGCCCAGTAACCGTGCGATACGGGATTTTTTTCACGCCATTCCGTATAGATGTTGTGGAGCGTATAATTAAGGTTCAGCTTGTCGCAGTTTTCTATGCCCTCGGCAATGTCAATGTTGTACGGTCTGATGACATCACCGCCGCTTCCGTAGCCTACAAAAAAGTAATCTTTGTATGTTCTGCCGAAAAGTGACACGGTTGTACCCTCTTTAAGCGGCAAAACATTGTCGTTTTTCAACAAAACAGCACCTTCTGCCGCCGCCTGACGGGCAAGTTTCGGCATACCGTCGGTGATTGTTTTTTCAACATCGGCATTTCCGTTTTCGTCTTGCGAAACAGATGTGAATTTTGTAACGATTTTTCCGATTTTGTCGTTGAATTTGTCCTTAAAAGTCATAGTGCATCTCCTTGTGCTTATGTTGACGGTTTGTACCGGTCTTCAAACAGTTCTTCAAGATGTTCGCTTGTTTTTGCAAGTCGCCTTTGCGACACCAAAAATACTATTTCGTCCCCGGCTTTCAGCACAACATCTCCGTTAGGGGTTATGCTGTCCTCGCCTCGTTCAACCGTGATGATAAGAGCGTGCCTGCCCCAATCAATGTCTTTGATTTTTTTGTCGGTAAGGTCGCTTCCCGTCGGGATAACAAATGATTTGATGATTTTTTCTCTTTTTGAAATTTCGCCGCCCTGTTCCTCGCTTGTCGGTGCGGAAATCCTTGCAAGGAGTGCTTCATATACCGGTTCGCTGCCCAAAAGGTTAGACACCGCATAGCTTATCAGTGCAACCGTTACAAGCGGCAAAATGTTGTTCATATTACCCGTAAGTTCAAACACCAAAACAACGCCTGTAATCGGGCTTTTGATGGTTGCAGAGAAAAATCCTGCCATGCCGATAACGGCAAATTCCTGCCAAAGTCCGTCCGGAAGTCCTGTGATTTGAAGTGCTATTGAGCCGAAAGCCGCACCGAGATATGTACCCAAAATACACAGAGGATAAAGCGTTCCGCCCGGTGCACCGCACGCAAAACAGATTGCACCAAACAAAA
The DNA here is from genome assembly GCF_934561735.1 of uncultured Eubacterium sp. Taxonomy (GTDB): domain Bacteria; phylum Bacillota; class Clostridia; order Oscillospirales; family Acutalibacteraceae; genus Eubacterium_R. Next base: position 190,389 of record NZ_CAKTGT010000001.1, on the reverse strand, counting down.
ATTTTGCAACCAACAGTCCGAACATAACGCCGAATCCCGGCTTTTCATTCATCAAAAACTCAACCATTGAGTGACCGCCGCAAAGCACCTGCGGGCAGACAAGTCCCACAACTCCGCTGAAAACGAAAACAAGCGGAAGCTTGACGGTGTTGGGAACTTTTTTTATCGCCTTAAAGGAGTCTTGCAATTTGAGCATAATTTTGGTATATCCTACGCCTGAAAGACCGATAATTATGCCCAGTAAAATCAAAATCCAGTAGTATTTCAGCGGAAAATTAACCGTGTCGTAGCTGAAAATTGTGCTTTGACCGAAAAACAGCTTTGACACATAGTCGGCAACAACGGTTGCCACAATGCCCATGCAAAGAATGTTTTTGTCAAACGAGTGATGTATTTCTTCAAGCACAAACATAATTCCGGCAAGCGGAGCGTTAAATGCCGCCGCCATACCTGCACCTGCACCGCACGAAATCATACGGAGCTCGGTGGTTTTGTCTGCTTTTGTGATTTTTGCAATGCCCTTTGCCGCCATACCGCCAAGCTGAACACTCGGACCCTCTCTGCCGAGCGAAAGTCCCGCAAATACCGAGGCTGTACCGCCGATGAGTTTTGCAACAAGCACCTTCCACCACGACGGCGACATTCTGCCTTTAACTTCGCCCGTAACCTGCGGAATGCCCGAACCGCCCGAAGCCGGCTCCCACTTGATGATGTAGCAAACAAATGTGCCGATAAGCCACAAAATGCCAAACCATATTGCGATTTTCCACCAACTGCCGTGGATAAATGTTAAAACTTTGTTGAGTCCGTCCTCCGCAACGGACAGCATATATCTGTACAGCACGGCAACAAGTCCGGCAAACAAGCCTACTTCAAGCCCTCTTATAACAAGAAAGAAGGCTTCGCTGTTTTTTGATTTAATTTTCCTGATTGTGTTTAACTTCTTTTGTTCTCTCATACTTACTATTATATATATTACCTTTGCACTTTTCAACAAGAAAATGGAAATATCCGCTGACAGAAATTGTGTTGATTTAGCTTTGGTGTTTGTGTATAATAATATTAGAAAAAGAAAGGAGCGATTTTATGACAAAAACAGAAATAGAAAATCAAATCAGACAACTGCTTGTAAAATATAATGCGGAATATGCGCTCCTTTTCGGCTCATATGCAAGGGGCGAAGAAACCGAAAATTCGGATGTTGATGTTGTTGTTTTTGGCGGTGACGGATTTAAAAAATATAATATTTTTGCCTTTGCCGAGGATTTGCGACAACTTACGGGCAAGGATGTTGACGCATTTGAAATTTGCGAGATAGACAAATCTACACCGTTTTATGACAATGTTATTAAAGAAGGAATCAAGATTGCATGAAAAAGTCTGACACAGAAAGAATTAAAAAAATTGTTTCCACTTGGGAAGCGTTGAAAAGACAGATTGACGAACATTCAATCACCAAAGAGCAATTGCTTGATGATGAGTTTTCGCAATGGGCGGTTACAACACCTCTTTACAATATAGGCGAGCAAGTGTACAAAATCAGTGAAGAAACAAAAAAACAACATCCTCAAATTATTTGGAGCGTTGTGTCGGGTTTGCGTCACCGCCTTGTTCACGATTATGAGGGCATAAATTGGAGCATTATCGTTGATGTGATTTTTAACGAGATGGAAGAATTTGTGAACGATGTCAAAAAATTAATATAGCAATAAAAACCCTTTCCGTTCGGATAGGGTTTTTATTATAAAAAAGAGGCGAACACAGTTCGCCCCTACGAAATATTAAATTTTTAATCTCTGTAGATGATTGCTTCTCTTTCAGGGCCGTTTGATACCATATTAATCTTGTGGCCGAGTTCGTTTTCAACAAAGAGAACATAGTCCTGTGCTTCCTTAGGGAGCTTGTCAAATTCCTTGATGCCCCTGATGTCGCAGTGCCAGCCTTTAAGGGTTTTGAACACCGGCTTTGCCTTTTTGAGCACAGATGTTGTCGGGAAGTCTTTTGTTACTTCGCCGTCAATGTCGTAGCCAACGCAAACCTTGATTTCTTCAAGATATGAGAGGCAGTCGAGAGCGGTCATAACAACCTGTGTTGCACCCTGACATTCAATGCCGTAGCGAGAAGCAACGCAGTCAAACCAACCTACTCTTCTCGGTCTGCCTGTTGTTGCACCGAATTCGCCCTTGTCGCCGCCGTGGATACGGAGTTCCTGAGCCTCGTCGCCGAAAATTTCGGATACAAATTCGCCTGCACCTACAGCAGAAGAATAAGCCTTTGTTACAACAACAATGTCCTTAACCTCGTGAGGCGGAATTCCGGCACCTACACAGCCGTAGCCTGCAAGTGTTGATGAAGATGTAACCATAGGATAAATGCCGAAATCAGGGTCTTTAAGAGTGCCGAGCTGACCTTCAAGCAAAATGTTTTTGCCGTCTTTGAGTGCCTGTGCAATGTACTTGTGAGTGTCGCAAACATAAGGTGCAATCTTTTCTCTGTACTCTACGCAGGTGTTGTAAAGTTCTTCTTCGCTGAGAAGCGGCTTGTGGTAAACATGCTCAAGAGTGAGGTTTTTGAGCGTGCAGATGTTCTTGAGCTTTGCCTTGAGAGTTTCGTCATCAAAAAGCTCGTTAACCTGAATACCGATTTTTGAATATTTGTCCGAGAAGAAAGGTGCAATACCGCTCTTTGTTGAACCGAATGCGTTTTTGCCGAGTCTTTCTTCCTCGTATGTGTCAAGTAAAATGTGATATGGCATAAGGATTTGTGCTCTGTCGCTTACAAGAAGCTTTGGATTAAGCCCTGCCTTTTTAACATCTTCAAGCTCGTTGATAAACTTGTTGATGTCAAGTGCAACACCGTTGCCGATGATGCAGGTTGTGTGATTGTAGCACACACCCGACGGCATCAAGTGAAGTGCAAATCTGCCGTGTTCGTTGATGATGGTGTGACCTGCGTTTGCACCGCCCTGAAAGCGAATAACGATGTCGCTCTTTTCAGCGAACATATCCGTGATTTTACCCTTGCCTTCGTCGCCCCAGTTGGCGCCTACTATTGCTCGTACCATTTTTATTCTCCTTAGAATTTATATTAGGCGAACACAGTTCGCCCCTACGGTTTGGATCGTGGTTATTAGGCGAACCCGGTTCGCCATACATATATGTTTTGATTTGTAGGGGAGGATATCATCCTCCCGCAAAATATTTTAGTGATGGAACAAACGAATTCCTGTCATTGCCATTGCAATGCCGTACTTGTCGCAACATTCAATAACATTTTCATCTCTTACCGAACCGCCCGGCTGTGCGATGTACTTAACGCCCGACTTAACGGCACGCTCGATATTGTCCTCAAACGGGAAAAATGCATCAGAGCCGAGAGCAACATTGTCCATCTTTTCGTGCCATGCGGCTTTTTCTTCTGCCGTAAACGGTTCAGGCTTAACGGTAAAGTATCTCTGCCATACGCCGTCTTTGAGGAGTTCCTCGTAATCATCAGAGATGTAGAGGTCAATTGCGTTGTCGGCATCGCATTTTCTTATGCCGTCAACAAACGGAAGATTGAGCACTTTTTCGTTTCTTCTGAGCCAAAGCATATCCGCCTTTGAGCCTGCCATTCTTGTGCAGAGAATTCTGCTCTGTTGGCCTGCACCGACGCCGAGGGTTTGACCGCCCTGTGCGTAAACAACGGAGTTTGACTGTGTATATTTGAGTGTAATCATTGAAATAAGCAAATCGATTTTTGCAATTTCGGGAATTTCCTTAACCTTTGTCGGCATATCGTCAAACAAATCCATAGTGATTTTTGCATTGTTGCGTTTTTGCTCAAACTTAATGCCGAAAACCTGCTTTGTTTCCATCTCTTCGGGAACATAATCAGGGTCCATTTGGATGATGAGGAAGTTGCCTCTGCGCTTTGATTTGAGGAGTTCAAGTGCCTTGTCGCTGTATGACGGAGCAATGATACCGTCGGATACTTCTTTCATAAGGAACTGTGCAATCGATTCGTCACACTCGTCCGAAAGAGCAACAAAATCGCCGAATGATGACTGTCTGTCCGTGCTTCTTGCTCTTACATAAGCCTGTGCAATCGGAGAAAGCTCAAGACCGTCGGGAACCATACAAACCTTTCTGTCTGCTTCGTCAAGCGGTTGAGCAACAGCCGCACCTGCCGGCGAAACATGCTTAAAGCTTGCGGCACTCGGAAGTCCTGTTGCCTCTTTTAATTCTTTGACAAGCTGCCATGAATTAAAGGCGTCAAGCAAATTGATATAGCCTGCCGCACCGTTGAGAACGGTAAACGGAAGCTCTTTGCCGTCCATATGGATTCTTGCCGGGTTTTGATTTGGATTACAACCGTATTTTAACTTATATTCTGTCATTGATACACCCCGTAAAATCAGATATTTAGTCTATAATAAAAATACCATAGGTAATTATTGTACAATATTTTGTTGCAGTTTGCAAGTGAGAATGCTACAATATTTGCAGTAATATGTAGAAAAGGAGCGGGGCAATGCACGGCTTTTTGGTAGTTAATCACTATTTGCACGGTGGAAAGTACAACGAACTGCACAATCATTTGTTGGTTTCAGCTAAAAACAAAGGCGTAGATTTGGATATTGTTACCAATGAAAACGCACTTTTTTCGGATGAAAAACCCGATTTTGTTCTGTTTTGGGACAAGGACACAATGCTTGCAAAATCGTTTGAGAACAAGGGCGTTCCCGTTTTTAATTCGTCACGCTCAATTGAACTTTGCGATGACAAGGCAAAAACTTATTTTGCTCTTGAAAACAAATTCAGCCAGCCAAAAACGATTATTGCACCGCTTTCGTTTTTTGCCGTGGATTATTCACGATTTGTGAATACGGCGGTGGAAAATTTGGAACTTCCCGTTGTTTTTAAGGAGCGTTGCGGTTCGTTCGGCGAGCAGGTGCATTTGTGCCAAACGGTTGATGAGGTGATGAATTGTATCAACGGCAAGCCGTTTCTTTTGCAGGAATATGTTGAGTGTGACAATTCGGATGTAAGGCTTGAGGTTGTGGGCGACAGGGTGGTTGCCGCAATGAAAAGGCATAACGACAATGACTTTCGCTCAAACATCACAAACGGCGGTACTGCAAGCGAGTATACTCCGACAGAATACGAAAAACAGACAGCCGTGGCTGTGTGCAAAGAACTCGGTTTGACTTTCGGCGGAGTTGACATTTTGCCAAACGGTGCGGTGTGCGAAGTTAATTCAAACGCCCACATTATCAACATTATGAACACAACGGGTGTGGATGTTGCACCGTTGATTTTTGACGAAATATCAGAGAAAATTAAGTAGATATGAAAACGATTTTGGTTTATTCGCCCGAGGAAGCCGCACGCAATTCCTTTGTGGTGAAAAAATTTAAGGAACAGCTTGGGGCGGAGCTTGTTGACCCGACGGCGAGGGTGCAGGCTGATGTTGTCATCAACCGAAGCAACGACTTTGCGGTTGCGGAATATTACGGCAAAACAGGTGCAAAAGTTTTTAACGGTGCGGAGTTTTGCCGTCTTGCAAACGATAAACAGCTTTGTTATGATTTTATGCAAAAGCGTGGCATAGAGATTATGCCCACAAGGTATTCAATTCCGCCTTTTGTGAAAAAGCCGAAGAATTCCCACGGCGGCAACGGTGTTGTTATGTGCCGCAGTGCGGAGGAATACGATGAAAATCAGGTGTGCCAAATGCCGGCGTCCGACCTTGGCAAAGATGTGCGTGTGTGGGTGCTCGGCGGAGAAATCGTTGCTTCGATTTTGCGTGTGTCCGATACCGATTTTCGTTCAAATTATTGCCTCGGCGGCAGGGCGGAACTTTATAATCTTTCAGCCGAAGAAACGGCAGAGGTGCAAAAAATCATTGATTTGGTATCTCCGCTCGGTGCTCATTATTACGGCATTGATTTTGTGTTCAATCACGGCAAAGCCGTCTTTAATGAGTTGGAGGATACCGTCGGCGCACGAATGGTCTATGACCTCACCGATATTGACATTATAGATAGGTATATAAAGTATATAATAAAGAATATATAAAATTAACAATTTCGTAGGGGCGAACTGTGTTCGCCTCTTTGTTTTTGTTATATAAAAATAAGGCGACCAAAGGTCGCCCCTACGATTGATTTATATTTTTATGCTAACAAAAAGTATCCCAGCACGCCGTAGACTGTGGAGAGCATTACAAAAATGTTTGCAACGGCACTCGTTTTGCCCTTGGCAATGCGGATAACTATGCCGACGGCGGAAATTATCAGTCCGCACCAGGCGATGATAACCTCACGCATATAGTTGTCGGGCAGTGAGGTGGCACTGATGAATGTTACAAGCACATTGAGTGCAACCGCAAGCCAAAAGAATATGATGTGCACGGTTTCGTTGCCCTTTGGTTTGAACATAAATATTGATGTCATTATAAACGAAAATGCAATTATAATCTCCAAAATAAGCATTGGACTTAAAGCTAAAGTAGGCATAGTTTCTCCTTTATTTCATAAACTTGTCTATTGCCGCGTTGAGCTCGTCAATCATTTCGGTGTCGCCGTCCTCAACCGCATGCACAATGCAGTGCTCCATATGGTCTTTCAGTATCACCTTGCCGGTGTTGTTGATGGCGGATTTAACCGCCGCCAACTGAATGAGCACATCGCTGCAATCCTCGTCATCTTCAACCATTTGCTTAACCTTTTGCAAATGACCGATAGCACGGGCAAGGCGGTTTGACACCTCACGCCTGTGCTCTTCGGAATGATGATGGTGATGTTTGTGTTGCAAATCACTCATATTGTACCTGCCGATTACTTAAAGTATTTTACGCCGCTTTCAAAGAGAAGCATATCCTTTTCAAACGGAACATTTTTGTAAAGATTGTCGCCCTTACGCTCGCAGTGACCCATCTTGCCGAGTACACGGCCGTCAGGTGATGTGATACCCTCAACCGCACAAACGGAGCCGTTAGGGTTAAACGGCATATCGGCAACAACTTCGCCGTCAAGGTTTACATACTGTGTTGCAACCTGACCGTTTTCAATGAGCTTCTTCATAACATCTTCGTTTGCAACAAATCTGCCCTCGCCGTGGCTGATAGGCACTGCAAACATATCGCCTGCGTTAACGCCCGAGAGCCAAGGTGATTTAACGCTTGTAACTCTTGTGTACGCCATTGAAGAAATATGTCTGCCGATTGTGTTGAATGTAAGAGTCGGGTCGTTTTCGTTGATTGTTTTGATTTCGCCGTACGGAACAAGACCGAGCTTGATAAGAGCCTGGAAGCCGTTGCAGATGCCGAGCATCAAACCGTCACGGCAGTTGAGAAGCTTTTGAACAGCCTCGCTGATTTTAGGATTGCGGAATGTTGTAGCGATAAATTTGCCCGAACCTTCAGGTTCGTCACCGCCCGAGAAACCGCCCGGAAGCATAATGATTTGGCTCTGCTCGATTTCTTTTGCCATTTTGTCGATTGTTTCGTTGATGGCGGCTGATGAAAGGTTGTTTACAACAAGAACGGAAACATCTGCACCTGCTTTTTCAAATGCACGGGCAGAGTCAACCTCACAGTTTGTGCCCGGGAATGCAGGAATGAATACTCTCGGCTTTGCAACCTTGTTCTTTGCAACAAAGATAGAACGCTCCTTGTAAAGCGGCACATCTTCGTACATCTTAGCCTGCTTGCCCGAATCGGTAGGGAATACCTTTTCGAGTTTGCCTGTCCAAGCCTCTATGAGGTCATCGCAGGTGTAAACCGTGCCGTCAATGATGAACACGCTGTTGTCGTTTGTAGTACCCAAAACAACGCCGTCAAATGCGTTTTCGTCTGCAAGTTCAAGCACAAAACTGCCCTGAAGCGGTGCAAACAAATCCTTGCTGTCAAGGTTTTGAGCAAATGTAACGCCTGTTTTGTTGCCGAATGCCATCTTGCATACGGTAGCTGCCGAGCCGCCCTCTTTTACCACGCCTGCCGCAAGAACGGTGCCGTTTTTGATACCGTCGGCAACGGCAATCATAAGGTCGAGAGCCTCTTTATATTTAGGAAGTCCTGTTTCTTCGTCAACAGGAAGTTTAACGAGTTTAACGGTTGAGCCGTTTTGTTTGAACTGTGCGGAAGCGGTTTCGCTTGCTTTTGAAATACCTACTGCAAACGAAACAAGAGTAGGCGGAACATCAAGGTCGTTGAAGCTGCCGCTCATTGAGTCCTTACCGCCGATTGACGGAGTGTTGTAGCCGATTTGAGCCGAAAGTGCACCCAAAAGTGCTGCTGTCGGCTTGCCCCAACGCTTTGGCTCGTTGCCGAGTTTTTCAAAATATTCCTGGAATGTAAGTCTTGCGTCTTTCGGATTGCAACCAACCGCCGCAAGCTTTGCAAGTGATTCCGTAACGGCAAATGCTGCCGAATGGAACGGTGACCAGCGTGAAATCTTTGGCACAAAGCCGTAAGACATAACCGTTGCCGTGTCGGTTTCGCCCTTGAGAAGCGGAATTTTTGCAACCATTGCTTCTTCAGGTGTGAGCTGATATTTGCCGGCATACGGCATAAGAACGGTGCTTGCACCGATTGATGCGTCAAATCTCTCAACAAGTCCCTTTTGGCTTGCAACTTCAAGTCTTGAAAGGTTTGCTTTGAGAGCTTCTGCGTTGCTCATTCCTTTAAGTTCAGACGGAATTTCGTCACGGTATGATGTGTCGTCAATACCTGCGATTTCGGCATTTGCGTGCTGAACAACACCGTTTGTGTTGAGGAAGTCACGGCTGAGGTCAACAATCTTGTCGCCTCTCCAAGTCATCTCAAGTCTGTTATTGTCCGTAACCTTTGCAACGATTGTTGCTTCAAGGTTTTCTTCGTTTGAAAGTGCAATGAATTTTTCTGCGTCTGCCTTGTCAACAACAACTGCCATTCTCTCCTGTGATTCGGAGATGGCAAGTTCTGTGCCGTCAAGACCTTCATATTTTTTCGGAACAGCGTCAAGGTCAATCTGCAAGCCGTCTGCAAGTTCGCCGATGGCAACGCAAACACCGCCTGCACCGAAGTCGTTGCAACGCTTAATCATCTTTGAAACTTCGCTGTTGCGGAACAAACGCTGAATTTTTCTTTCCGTAGGCGGATTACCCTTTTGAACTTCCGCACCGCAGGTTTCGATAGATGAGCTGTCGTGTGCCTTTGATGAACCTGTTGCACCGCCGCAGCCGTCACGGCCTGTGCGACCGCCGAGGAGAATGATTACATCCTCGTTTTGCGGAACTTCACGGATAACATTTTCTTTTGGTGATGCGCCGATAACCGCACCGATTTCCATACGCTTTGCAACATAGCCCTCGTCATAAAGTTCTGTTACCTGACCTGTTGCAAGACCGATTTGGTTGCCGTATGATGAATAACCCTGTGCCGCACCCGTGGTGATTTTTGCCTGCGGAAGTTTTGCGTCAAGAGTTTTTTCAAACGGAGTTGTCGGGTCGCCTGCACCCGTAACTCTCATTGCCTGGTAAACATATGCTCTGCCCGACAGCGGGTCACGGATTGCACCGCCGAGGCAGGTTGCCGCACCGCCGAAAGGTTCGATTTCGGTTGGGTGGTTGTGTGTTTCGTTTTTAAACTGAACAAGCCACGGCTCTTTTTTGCCGTCTATTTCAACATCAACATTAATGGAGCAAGCGTTGATTTCTTCGCTTTCGTCAAGGTTGGTAACAACCCCTCTCTTTTTGAGCACCTTTGTGCCGAGGCAAGCCATATCCATAAGGCAAACAATCTTGTCTTTTCTGTCGCCGTAAACTTCTTTGCGAAGTGCAAAGTATTGTTTAAGAGCTTCTTCAACAGCCTTTGAATATTTGCCCTCGTCAATCTTGATTTCGTCAAGCTGAGTGGCAAATGTGGTGTGACGGCAGTGGTCGGACCAATATGTATCGATAACCTTGAGTTCCGTAAGCGACGGCTCACGGTTTTCGTCATTCTTGAAATAGTCACGAACCCAGCACAAATCCGCAATGCTCATTGCAAAGCCCATTGATGCGTGGTATTTTGCAATTTCTTCATCGGTCATATTGATAAAACCGTTTATGCGAACAATATCAGCCGGAACATCACTCTTGATGTCGAGCGTTTCAGGCTTGTCCATAGATGCAAGTCTTGATTCAACCGGGTTGATTACATATGCCTTGATTTTGTCAAATTCTTCATCGGTGATGTCGCCCTTAACCGCAATGATTTTTGCCGATGCAACCGTAGGACGCTCGCCCACCGTAAGAAGCTGAATGCACTGTGCCGCACTGTCGGCTCTTTGGTCGTACTGACCCGGGAGATACTCCGTTGCAAACACTTTCCATTCAGGCGAAAATGTCATTTCGTCATAATAAACATCGTCAAGGTTTGCTTCGCTGAACACACCTTTAACGGCTGCTTTGAAGCTTTCCTCCGGCAATCCCTCTGCGTCGTATCTGTTGATGATACGCACCTCTTCAAGTCCGGTTATGCCGACATTGTTTTTGAGGTCCTCCAGCATATGGACAGCCTCAATGTCGTTACCTTTTTTCTTCTCTGCGAATACTCGATAAACTTTGCTCATAAACTTGCTCCTGTAATTATAATTTTTATGATTAAATATTTTAACATATAATATTCCGCATTACAACGGTTTTTTGCAAATAGTCCCAATTAATGTCAAATTTATAATTTATAATTAAAAAATTGTGAACATTGTTTCTTTTTTGTCATAGGTGTGGTATAATCAAAATATAGTTTAACAGCTATGAATTTTTTAGAGAATTTTAACGGAGTGTATCTGTTTATAATGTTAGATAATACCGACGAACTTGCATTTGAGGTTGAATTCCTCTCGTGCACAGTTGATAAAAAGAAAGATTTTGAGGTTGTGGATGCCGACAGCCATTTTTGCGACTTTGTGGGCATACATTATTCCAAGGTTAAGCAGGGCAAACTGTCACTTCTTGACATTCTTGTTCCGCAGGACCGTGAGGATGTTGTAAAGAAGCTTTGCAAAAAGGATTCGCCTTATGTGTACTTTGACCTTTATTTGAAAGATAATTCCTCTCAGTATAATTTTGTGCACGCAACCGCAAGGAATAATGAAGAAAATTCGCTTTGCCAAATCACCTTTGCCGATGTCGGCAAGTCTGAAAAAAAGAGCAAGCAACTTCGTGAAAAAGCAAAAACGATGAACCACCTTATTGATTTTGTAACGGGCGGCGTTTGCCTGTTCAAGGTCAATTCCGATATGCGTTTTGAAGTGCTTTATGCCAACGAGGCGTGCTGCAAATTCTTCGGCACAACCAAGCAGACCGTTTCGAGGGACAGCTACAAAATCGGTGACCTTGTTCATCCCGATGACAAAAGCCGTGCCCTCACCGCAATCGGCGGAGCAATGGCAACAAAAAAACCGATTGATATGGAACTTCGCATAATCACTCACAAAGATGAGTATAAGTGGGTCAAGTTAAATTCGGATATTCAGCGTTATGACAAAAAGGACAAATGCCCGATTTTTCACGCCATGCTTACGGATATAACCGAACTTAAAGCGGTTGAAAAAGAGGTTGAGGAGCAAAAAGAAATGCTCCTTAAAGTGCTTAAAAATGTGCCCGGTCCTATGTTTTCAACACCGTTTGACGATCCGTTCAGGCTTACCGTTGCAAGCAGCGATTTCCTAAAACTTTTGGGATATACAAGGGCGGAACTTTTTGAGGATTTTGACGGTGATTTAACGAAATTGATTGTTCCTCGAGAGGTGGATGTTGCCCGTCATTCTATCGAAAAAGATATTGAAAACAATAAAAAAGTTCTCCGTGCAACTTATGCAATCAGGACAAAAAGCGGCAAGCAGTTGATTGTTATCGACAGGCGAAAAATTGTTGAACTCGATTCCGGCGAAAAATCGCTTATCGGTATGATCAGCGATATAACATCAAAAAATTTGGATATGTATTTCGAGTCATAATCAGACTGTCGATAAAGCCCCTGAAACACGCCTATAAAACAAACTAACCGCTTACTGCCTCCCCTTGCTTCAAGGGGAGGTTTATTTTATATACAACGAGTAATATCGCTGCCGTGTTATTGCACAAACCATACAAAAAAACTTTGTAATTTTTGCCGATATGGTAAATATTGACGGTTTCATACAATCGGTTTATAATATATATTAAGAGTTTTTATACTTATATAAGATTCTTACGGAGTAATTTTTTAATGGAGGAAGAATTATGAAAAAGACTTTTGTAAAAAAAGCCATCAGCATAATGCTTGCAGTCGTTATGGCATTTACAGCCATGTTGCCTGCAATGAGTGCATTTGCCGGTGACGGCGTTGAGGGCTATTACGATCTTCAGATTTTTTACAGCGACACAGACACCATAGTTCCTACATATGAGGATGACGGAACAACACCGTTTGTCGTTTATATGACCGAGGGCGAAGAGGTTCAGTTTAAGTACAAACTGATTGATTCCGTCTTTCCGGATAACGGCTATGTAAAGTGGTATTCGGAGGCACCGGCTCTTGCCGATGTTGACCAAACAGGTAAGGTCAAGGCTTTCGACTCGTCTAAGGGTGCGGTTATCCACCTTTGGATTGACAATGAGGTAAAGACAATTCCTATTTTGGGCAAGCCTCTCGGTGCTTTGATAGAAAAGGCATTTTTCAACGATTATGTTGACCTTGATTCTATGGACACCGATGAAATTGTTGCTCTTCTTGAAAAGACACTCGGCTCAAATTCTTGGATTGCCGAGCAAATCGAATCGTACAAGGGCGAACTTATCGATTCGCTTCGTGAATATCTTGACAAGGTAAATTCAAATGTTCACTGCGTGCTTTATAACAAAGAAGGCGAACAGGTTGCCGACGATGTTATCAAAATCGTTGTTAAGAAAAACGAGGAATGGTATGCGGCATTTTTGCCAAACGGCACCCATATCACCAACAAGTCGCAAATTCCCGACACTGTGGCAACGGGCGGTTCTGTTCAGATTTATGCCATCACCACTCCGCAAAGACTACATTTCGGCACGGTTTACTCAGTAAAATCATCATCAATATTCACCCAGGGCAAGGTTGTTGCAACCGTTACGGACAGCGGTCTTGTATCGTTCAAAAACAAGGGCACGGCAACCATTATGGTTTCTCCCGATTCGGAGGATGTTATCGAGGGTATTCTCAAACTTGTTAATTATTTTTACAAACTTGACAATACCGGCACCATCGATACGGACAAAATTGCCGATATTATCATTAAGTATGTAGGTTTGGACATCAACCGTACGGTGCTTGCCGCAATCCTTGATGCTTGTTTTGCAATCAAAGACATTGTGGGCGATGCGGCAGACCCTGTTCAGCTCACCGCAACAGCGGTAAAACTTATTGCAAACCTTTGCTTGCAGTTTGCTTACAATGACACAATCGATTTTACCGTAGTTGATTCAAAACCGATTGAAAGTTTTGACATTGAGGGTCTTAACTCCGTTAAAGAGGGTCAGCAAATCCAGCTTACTCCTACAAATGTTGTTCCGTCTGTCGGCGATGTTTCGGACATTGTTTGGACTTCTTCCGACCCAAGCGTTGCTTGTATCGACCCGACAACTGGTATCATTACCGGTCTTGACGCAGGCGGTTCGCTCGGCTCGCTTTCTTCACAAACGGTTACAATCACGGCAACATCAACAACAAATGATGTAAAGCGTACAATGACCGTTACCGTAACGGGTAAAACAGGTAAATACCTTTCAAAAGTTGACATCAAGGGCAAGGATATTGTCGGAATAGAGGAAAGCGAAGATTTTACCTATACCATTTATCCAAAGCGTGTTGCCGAAAGCGACAACCTCTACATCAAGTGGGGTATTGTAGGTCCGGAAGATGAGGACGGAAACCCAACATATATTTGGGCAGACGGCGACAATGTTGCGGTTGACCCTGACGGCGTAGGTCAAATTGACAGCAAGGGTCACTTCACTCCGCTCAACGGCGGCAAATGCAAAATCGCCCTTGAAGCAAAAACGGGTTATCTTATTTCCGATGGCAGTTTTTACGAAATCAGCTCGTACATTGCAACCAAAGAAGTTGAAACAGGTATTCCGGTTGAAGGCATTAAGATTGATGTAACAAAGGCAATCGGTGCAGGCGGTTCTCTCGGAAGAAACGAAACTGTTACGATAAACGGTAAAGAATACTTCTATTGCACCGAAAAAATCGGCGTCGGCAATATGTACAACGGCAAGGGCACAAGCATTTCGGCAAGTGTTTATCCCGAAAACGCAACCGACCAAAAGCTTAAATGGGTTGTCAGCAACGGCAATTTCGATCAAAGCCTTTCGGAGGATACTCATACAAACGAAATAACTCTTAAAGCCGGTCACGAGCAAACTCAAAAATTTGATGTTTATGCCGTTTCATCCGACGGAGAGATTAAATCGAATGTCATCACGGTTTGCGTTACAAGAAACTACGCAACCGCCAACAAGATTAATGAGGACTCAATAGAACTCATCAACGGCAAAACGGGTGAGGCTACTCACACAATGACCTTTGACGGTTCGTGGGAAAGCGACGCATATGCCTGCTACGATGCAAACTGGTATTCATCGGACGAAGAAATTTTCACCGTTGAAAACAAGGGCAACAGCAATTCGGACGCTGTTCTCACCGCTCACGATGTCGGCACGGCGACGCTTTACTGTGTATCTGCCGACGGTGCGTTTGTAGATACAAAAACAGTAACCGTTAAACCTGACAAACAAAACCTTAAAGAACTTGTTGACCTTTGCGACAGAACCATAGTTCTCAAAACAAAGTTCAATCAGGCATATTATAAGGATTATTCAAAGAAGCTTGACCTTGCGTACATTGTTTTGTACGAGGAGGATATGGCATCTCAAAATGTTGTTGACACAACAGCCGCAAATCTTCTTGCCGCATTTACAAAGGTGGGCGGATTTGTAGCGGTTACTTCTCTTGAAATCAAGGGCACGGGCGGTTCTGCACTTGCAAGCAAGTACCTCACCGTTTCGGTAGGCAGTACAAAGAACTACAAGAATTACAGCTACGACCTTGATTACAAAGTAAACCCTAAGGGTGCGATGTTCTCAAGAGCGGTATGGACTTCGTCAAACAGCTCGGTATCTGTTGATGAAAACGGTGTTTGCCGTCCTACATCAAACAATCCTTGTGCAGCCGACATTACCTGCTCGGTAACAGACTACAACGGCAACAAGGTAATAGATATTATTCACATCGCCTTTGCAAAAACAAAAGCAACGGGCGTTGAACTTGACACAAACGAAATCACCGAGGCTAAAATCGGTGAAACAAAACAGCTCAAAGCAACCGTTCTTCCTAAGAATGTATTGGGCAACTCCACCGCTTCGGTAGGCGAAGTTAAATGGCAGTCGTCAAATGAAAAGGTTTGTACGGTTGACGAAAACGGCGTTCTTACATTCGTTTACGGCGGCAGTGCAATAATCACAGCCACAACTTCGGACGGCGGTTACACCACAGAATGTAAGGTTACCGTAACAACAAACTATGACCAACTTGCACTTCTTTGCAAGCAATATGACGATTTGTCGCTCAAGGAAGTAAGCTACTATCCTGAAACTTGGGAGCCGTATATCACCGCTAAAACAGAGGCGGAAAATATGGTTGAAAAGAAGGGTTACACTCAGGAAGAAGTTGACGCACAGTATGTTAAACTTGAAACTGCGTATAACAACCTTAAAAAGTATGTAGACATTCAAAAGGTTGAGCTTTACCTCAACGGTGAGCAAACCTCCGAGTTTTATCAATACGACCTCAAACTTCTTAAAGAAGGATTGAGCTATAAGAATGCAAAACTCGACCTTGATGTTCGTTTGTACCCTAACAACGCAACATATCAAAAGGCAGAGTGGTCATCATCAACCGAATTGATTTCCGTTTCGTCCGACGGTGTATGCTCGCCTACATCAAACAAGGCTTGCTACGGTCAAATCAAGTGTGTTGTTACCGACTCGTTCGGTAAGGAATTTGAAGATACCGTTTGGGTATCGTTCTCCTACTATCCTGTAACGGCTATTCAGCTTTCAAAGGACAGCATTACAGGTGCAATCGGCACAGAAGAAAAACTTACGGCAACCGTTCTTCCAACCGGTTCGTCGCTTACCCATATCGGTGCGGCAGACATTAAGGATTATTATTGGGAGTCGGATGACGAAAATGTTGCAACCGTTGACCAAGACGGCACGGTTCACTTTGTGGGTGCAGGCTCAACCGTTGTTCGTTGCGTATCTTATGACGGCGGTGTAAGCTCCGAATGTAAGGTTTCATCGGAGGGCGACAGAACCGCACTTAAAGCCGCTATTGAGAAGTATCAGGATACCGATTATACTCAGTATGAATATAGATACGGTATGAACTTCAAGCAGGCGTACGAAAAAGCAATTGAAGTTCTTAACGACAAATCAAAATCTCAAAAGGAGATTGACGATGCCGCTTCTGCACTTGAATACGCAGGTCAAAATCTTGCCGAGCATCCGAATGTTCCGGTTGAAGCAATCAATGTAAACTACGGCACTCAAAAACGCAGTCTTACAAATGTTCCGACGGAAGTTGTTAAAGACGAAACGGTGGGCACAAACAATGCTGTATCCGTTAACCTCTCAAACAGTTATTCAAACTATAATGATTATAATGATGTAATTCTTTCCGCTTCGGCTTATCCGCAAAATGCGATGTACAAGAACATCAGCTGGGAGATTATAGAATCATCCGAAATTCAATCAAGCACATCGGTTGGTAAAATTACTCTCACTCCGAGCGGTCACAATTCAACCGCATGGGCAAGAGTTAAGGCAATATTCACCGATTACTACGGCAAAACAGCCGAGCGTGAAATTTGGGTTGTAATGGCAGACAGCGTATGTACGGGCCTTACCGTAACTCCGCAAACACTTGAACTTCTCGGTACATCCAAGCCGTCTCAGCTCAATTATTCTACAACGGGTTCGGCAGACGGATATACAAAAAAGGTTTACTTTACTTCCGACAATGAGGAAGTAGCCACAGTTTCGGCAGACGGTATTGTAACCCCTGTTGATGCAGGTTCTTGCACAATCACTGCTAAAACTCTTGACGGTGGCTTTACTCAAAAAGTAAGCGTAACCGTTCAAACCGATTTCAGCCAACTTGCCGCAAAGGTAACAGAGTACGAAGAACTTATTGGCGGTGCAAAGGATACCGACCAATATACCGAAGAATCACTTAACGAATTGTCAAGACAGGTAGAAATTTGCAAGGCAATTGTTAATGACGGCAAGGCAAGCCAAAGAGAAGTTAATGCCGCATTGAAGAAGCTTAACGAAGCTTACGGCAATCTTTCGGGCTACATTCCGGCAACGGGAATTAAGGTATCTCTCGTTGATACTCAGGCTGATGTAAGTGAGCCTAACGCAGGATTTATCAGATACAAGAGCACCGCTCTCAACGGTGCAACCGTTCAGCTTGCAAGCAAAACATTCCCTGAAAAAGGTATGTATTCATCAATCAAGTGGAGTTCATCAAATTCCGCAATTACAGTAAATGATGAAGGCACAGTTACAAATTCAACGGCTCTTCCTGCTGTGGCAAAGATTACCGCAACGGTTACAACCGCATACGGCGACAGCTATACCGACAGCGTTTATGTTTCGTTTGTAAGATATGCGGTAACGGGCGTATCGTTTGGTACAGAACTTCTTTACGGTGCTCCAAACAAGCAAAAGCAAGTGCCGGTTGTTTTGGCAAGCGATTCAAAGGTTGAACAAATCAGTGCTTCGGTAACGGATTGCATTTATCAATCAATGAATGAAAGTATTGCAACAGTTAATGCAAGCGGACTTGTATTGTTTAAGACTCAGGGTAAGACAACAATTAAGGTTACAACCGTTGACGGCGGTTATGTGGGCGAACTTCAGGTTCAAACAACTTGGGATACTTCGGCTCTTGAAGAAGCTATTGCTCAGGCAAGCGAGCTTAACTATCAGGATTACGAGTATGAATACGGCGAACAGCTCAAGACGGATTTGGAAGCAGCAAAGGTTGTTTATAACAATCCGGACGCTTCACAGGCAGAGATTGACGCCGCTTGCACAAAACTTCAGGAAACATTAACCGTTCTTGAAGAGCACAAGTTTGTGCTTCCTGTTGTAACAATGACAGCAAACGACAAGACCGTTACAAACGGTATGACATTTGAAACCGTAAACGGCGTGCTCAACATTGATGTTGCCGTTGCAGGCAATATGTATAAGACTCTTGAACTTGCAACAGATAACGAAAACAATGTAACCTCGGTTATCGGCGACAAGAGCATTACTCTTACAAAGACGGGCGACAATGCAACCGTTACTGTAAGTGCAAGAGTTGTTGACAATTACGACAGAGAAACAACTTATACCTACAACATTACTCTTGTTGACAAGCTTGTTTACATCACATCAATTTATATGACGCTTAACGGAGAACAGGTTACTTCCGTTAACAAGTCGGGCTACAAGATCGGTTACAGAGATTTTGCATCCTTTAAGCTTGAATACAAGACCGACGAGGTTGGAGTTGCAGACCCTGTAAGCGTTGAATGGAAGTCAACAAATTCGGAATACATCACCGTTGACAATGAAGGTAATGTAGACCTTACAACGGTCGGCAGAGCAAAGCAAGTTAATACAACAAACATCAGTTGCACCATAACAAATGTTGACGGTTCAACGGTTACAGTAAAGATTCCGGTTACAATCCAAAGATAAGAGGTATATATAATGTTTAAAATTAAAAATATTAAAAAAGGTATAGCCTCTTTATTAGCGGTGATTTCAGCAGCCACCTGCCTCTCGGCAGGCAGTGTGGCTTTTGCCGAGGATTTGGTTGTAATTAACGAAACGGTTTTTCCCGACAAAAATTTTCGCACCGTTATATCGGAGGTGTACGATAAGGACAGCAACGGTTTTCTGAGCACGGCTGAAATTGAGCGTGTAAAGGTTATGACACCGGGTGCTTACCTTAATGATAACGAAACAATCACATCTCTTTCGGGCATTGAAAAGTTTTATAATCTTGAAAAACTCTATTGTGCTTCGCTCGGTCTTAAAGAACTTGATGTAAGCAAAAACACCAAACTTAACTCTGTTACCTGTATGGGTAACGAACTCACCTCGCTCACCGTAGGTTCACTTCCAAATCTTACATGGCTTAACTGTTCAAACAATAATTTGACAAGCATTGATGTTGCAAATTGCCCTGCACTTCAAACTTTGCAGGCAAGCGTAAATTCAATATCAAGCATAAATTTGAGCAACAATAATCAACTCGCTTCGCTTTATGTGTTCCAAAACAACATTGCCAAGCTTGATTTGAGCAACAATATAAGCCTTACCGAACTGATTTGCAACAGCAATCACATTGCCGAACTTGACCTTTCGGGAAATACTTTGCTTGAAAACACTTCAACCGAAAATTTGGGCGACCAATGGATTGAACTGTCGGCAAGCGTTAAGGATAACAATGTTGTTATTCCGTGCAGTTTTTCCAATTCGTCAAGGATTACTTCCACAACTCTTGACACGGTTAAGCAAACCGATGACGGCGAGGAAATAATTCTTGCGTATTCAAACGGTATGTTTGTTGCAAATGAGCTTATGGATATTTCGGGCAAGCTTACAACCGCAAACAAAGAGACTAAGGACGGCTTTACTTATAAATATAATACAGGCAATCCAAATTGCGATTTGATGACGGTTAACGCCGTTGTCAGCAGAAATATGTATCAGGTTAACTTTTATCTTGATGAAAGCAAGAGCGTAAGAATTGATTACAAACTTGTTGAATCGGGCAAAAGTGCAACAGCTCCGGCTGTTCCGGAAGCTCCAACCTGTAAAAAATTTGTTTCGTGGTCGGAGGATTTTTCCAATATCACAAGCGACAAAGATATTTACATTGTGTGGGCAGATGACCATAATATGGTAAGAAAGATTGATGAATCAACCGGTGATGTGGACATCAAGTGTACAAAGTGCAACCAAAAAACTTTGCACTTCAACTTTATGGAAACTTACAATTCTGCCAAAGGCGATGACAATTACAATGCCGATGCCGACCTTAACGGTGACGGGTATGTAAATGCAAAAGACTACGCAATTATATTAAAGTATTGATTTTTGTGCCTGTAACGGTTATAATCGTTGCAGGCATTTTTTTCACAAATTATTTTGGGTGTGATTTTATGAAAAAACAAAAGTTAATATGTATTTTGATGTCTTTGGTTCTTGCCGTATCGGCTGTTGCGGGTATAAACTTTACGGCGTTTGCCGGTGATGTTTCGTTTGCTTATGAGGCAGAAAGTGCAACTCTCACCGTTAAAGGAACGGGCGAAATTGCTGATTATACCGAGGGCACGATTAAATCCCGTCCGTGGAATGTTTATAAGGACGAAACAAAGCATATTGTAATCGGTGACGGAATAACCGCCGTGGGTGATTATGCGTTTGCCCGGTTTAAGTATGTGCAAAGTGTGGAAATTCCCGACAGCGTTGTGTCGCTCGGCACAGCCGCATTTGTCGGAGCGGACAGTTTGAGCGAAATCACTGTTCCCGACAGCGTTGCAACGGTGGGTGATTATGCTTTTGGATACAACGGAAATATAGAAGTTCCGCAGGGCTTTGTGGCTCATTGCTCAACAAAAAGTGCGGCTCAGGCGTATTGCTTCAAAAATTATATTCCGTTTGATTCGCCTATGCAGGATAACCAAGCAACGGCACATATAACATACGGCGGTGAACGGCAGTTTTGGTCGTTTGTTCCGCTTACCGACGGCACGCTTACTTTTTCTTCAAGCGGCACAAAGGATACTTTTGCCCTTTTGTATGATGCAGAAAACTATGTTTATTTGGACACAACAAGTATCAGCGAATTAAAAAAGAACGCCCTTGCTTATAATGACGATAACGGCAACGATGTTAATTTTAAACTTACATACAAGGTGACGGCAGGCAAAAGATATTACCTTGCCGCCCGCTTCAGAACCAACAATCTTTATGACGGCTCAAAAGCAAACGAAAACGGCAAATTCGGTGTTGCTGTGAGTTTTGCTTGCTCCGAACATAGGTATGAGCTTTCGGCAACAACCGAGCCTACCTGCACGGAATTCGGCTACAATACCTACACTTGTGTTGCTTGCGGCAAATCGTACAAAGAGAGCGTTATGCCGCTCGGTCACAGCTACAAGGCGGTTTCGGTTGACGGCGACACGGTTACTTTGCAGTGCGTCAGAGGTGATGACACTTCCGCAATCGGCTTTGCGGATAATTATCACTCGGATGTTACGGATGAAAACAAGGCCCTTGATGTAAACGGTGACGGCGTTATCAACGCAAAGGATTATGCAATACTCTACAAAAAATAAAATATGGGCATAATAAAAAGGAACGAACATTAAACTGTTCGTTCCTCAGTGTGTCGAAAAAGTGTTTTCGACACACTGTAGGCTGTTGAGAAAGGTTCTGAATTTCGTTTTCTTGCGAAGGAAGATGTACGATGGTACCTCGACTGAGCAAAAAACGAAAAACGCCAAAAGTGCCGCAAACTCGATGTTTGCGGCACTTTTCTTTAGTCAGTGTTATTAATACGATATATTCCGGGATAGGCAAGCCTATCTCTACAGAGTTTTGCTGAAATAATTTTGGCGTGGTTCAGGAGCTTTATCGACAGTCTGAAAGGAGCGAACGTTAAACTGTTCGTTCCTTTTGTTATATTCGTTATTATTTTTGAGCTGCTTCAAGTGCCGCTTTTTCAGCCGCCGCCTTTTTTTCGGCACGGCGAGCCGCACTCTTTTTGCGTGATTTGTAACTTAACAGCTTGTCGAGGTGCTCCTGCGGAGTTGAGTATGCACCAACCGTAACCGATTGTCTGCCGTAAGTTCCGTGGAAGTCCGAGCCGCCTGTTTGAAGAAGCTTTTTCTTTTTGCAAAGGGCAATAAGTTCTTCCGTGAGTTCATCACTGTTTTCAGGTGACCAAACCTCAACACCGTCAAGTCCGAGTTCGATATAATCCTCAATCTCGTCTTGGTTGCCGAATTTGCCCGGGTGAGCAAGCACCGCAATGCCGCCCGCACCGTGAATTTCGTCTATAACTTCTTTAACGGTAGGGTACTTTGTAGGAGCAAGAATATTATTTTCGCTGCCTGTGTCAAACAGCTGATAATACAAATCTCCGAAAATCTCGTCTGTGTAACCCGCATCCATAAGTGCGTGCATAATATGTTGTTTGTAAAGATTGGTTGAACCGCTTGCGTGGTTGATGATGAATTCGCTTGTAACAGGAAATCTTGCCGCAACTTTAAGCATCATAATCTGACCTGCTCTTTTGCGTGCAACAGAAGTCTTTTTGCAAATACGCTCAAGTCTGTCCGGTGCGTCCGCAAGGTAAGAAATGATGTGAACCTTTTTGCCGGCTATCTCATCAAATGCACTGATTTCAACGCCGGGAACAATGTTAATGCCATATCTTTTGCCGATAACCTGACCTCTTACAACACCTGCAAGGCAGTCGTGGTCGGTGATGGCTAAAGTGTCTATGCCGCTTTTTTGAGCAATAACAATCAAATCTTCAATGCCAACCGAGCCGTCACTCAGTTTTGTATGACAATGTAAATCCGCCGCCATAATACTCTCCTTTCTGTTTTGTGTCGGTATTAGGGCACAATATCTATTTATACTATAACATAAAAATGATTAAAATTCAACAACAAAATCCTTTGTATGTCGGTATTTCTGCATATTTTGAGCTTTTATTCAAATGCTTTCAGTTCCCGTGCAAGCGTGCTTACGGGAAGTCCCACAACATTGAAGTAGTCGCCGTCGATTTTTTCAACAAGCAGCGAGCCGTAGCCTTGTATTCCGTATGCTCCGGCTTTGTCAAAAGGCTCTTTTGTTTTTATGTATGCGTCTGTTTCTTCGTTTGTGAGTTCAAAGAATTTCACCTTTGTTTCAACGGCAAAGGTTTTTGTTTTTTTGCCGCTTGCAAGCGTAACGCCTGTAAAAACGCTGTGAGTTCTGCCCGATAAAAATCTGAGCATTTCCCTTGCGTTTTCTTCGCTTTTCGGCTTGCCGAGAATTTTGCCGTCAAGTGCAACAACCGTGTCTGCACCGATGACGATGTTATCACCGTCGGCAAACGGCTCTGCCTTGATTTTTGACAGATACATCACCGCTTCTTTGGGCATAATTTTGTCGGGCAAGGTTTCGTCAACATTGCTCACTTTTATTTCAAAATCACTTGTTATCAGCTTCAAAAGTTCCTGCCGTCTTGGGCTTTGCGATGCAAGTATAATCATTATTCAACACCTCTGTATGTCAAGCCTCTTGTGTATTTGCCGTCAAATTGACCGCCTGTTTTGAACAATTCAACAATTTTTTCAACCTGTTTTTTGCTCTCGTCCGTAAAGTAAAAGTGGACAAAATCGGTTTTGATTTCCTTTTGTCTGTCACCCATATAAACGGGAACCGGGTTGAGCACTTCAACGCAAGGGTAAGGCGAGCATTTTACTTTGAATTCAAAGCCTTTTCTGTCGGTCAGCTTGCCCGTGCAGTTTGCACAGCCGAGGTGATTTTTTATCGGGCAATTTCTTGTCAGCATAAGCGGCAGAAAGCCGTAGCCGATAATTCCCGTGTCCTCAGCGTCAATTCGGTTTGCCTGTTCAAGCGTTGCTTCAAAAGACAAAATCGGGGAGTGAAAAAGTTTTGCACTCTCACTGTTAAATATGTTCAATCCAAAGTCGGCGTATACATCAAAGCCCAATTTTTTTGCAAGCTCGTATGCACCGAGGTTGGAGCAAAGTGCTTTTTTTACGCCGATTTTTTTGAGATGTTCAAGCCTTTTTGTCAGCTTTTCTTCCATGCCGAAAAGACCTCTCGGCACTTCAACTCCGGCACGATTGTCCACAAAATCCTCATCACTGCTCCAAATCGGAATGAATATTCGCTTAAACGGATGTTTGTCCGGTATGCTGTCGGGATTTAAAAATCTTGCCGTGTAGTACGGTGTGCAGTCCTTTTCTTTGTACTTTTCGGCTTTGTACGGCATTTGGGTAAACGGCTGAATTTCAACTTTGTCAAGCATTTCAACCGCTTCTCTTCGCATTGAATTGATTACGCTTGCCGGCAAAATCAAGCCGTCGTCAAGGTTGATTTTTATATTTTTCAAATAAAATTGAGTGTTGCCGAATTTGGCAAGCCTGCCTGTTACGGAGTCCTCCGTCATCGGTTTGTTGATTGCCTTTTCCGGCACGGTGCCGGTTACGGTTACGGTTTTTCCGAGTGCCGTTGCAGTCAGCTCCGCTTTGCGGTTTTCCTTGCAGGTGAACTCGATGTCAATCGGTACAAGCGGATTTTCGTTGTCGTATAGGTGCGACAGCTCTTTGAGCACATCTTTTGCCGCCACAACATCTTCTTTTTGCCGAGTGCCGAACATATCTTTGCGTTCGCCCGTAAAATATCCGTCTGTAAATCCTGTTCGTGAAAATACCGATTTCAGCGTTGCTTCGTCGTTTGGCGAATATTCGCCGTTTATCGCTTTTTTGCACGATGTAACAGCCGCCGCAACATATTCGGGACGCTTCATTCTGCCCTCGATTTTTAGGCTTACAACTCCTGCCTCGGCAATTTCGCCTATGTTTTTGATAAGGCTCAAATCCTTCAGCGACAGGTCACAGCTTCCGCTTGCGTCTGCACTGAAACCCAGTCTGCACGGCTGAGCACAAAGTCCTCTGTTGCCCGAACGGCCGCCTAGCATTGCCGACATATAGCACTGACCGCTTACGCACATACAAAGAGCACCGTGCACAAACATTTCAAGCTCCATATCGGTGGATTTGCGTATTTCTTTTATTTCGTCAAGGCTCATTTCTCTCGGCACAACGGCACGCACAAAGCCTGCTTTTTCAAGTGCCTTGAAGCCCTCGGGCGAGTTTACGCTGCATTGTGTGGAGGCGTGCAGCCTTGCCGTTGGAAAATGGGTGTGTATTATTTTTGCAAGACCCAAATCCTGCACAATAAATGCGTCAACTCCAAGCGACATTGCCGCTTCAACCGTTTTGTATGCAATTTCTCTTTCGTTGTCGGATATAAGAATATTGAGTGCAAGGTACACCTTGACATCTCTTGCGTGGCAGTATTCCACAGCGTTTTTCAGCTCTTCAAATGTAAAGTTTGCCGCACCTCTGCGTGCGTTTATTCCCTTTGTGCCGAGGTACACGGCGTTTGCTCCGCACCTTACAGCCGCCGTCAACGCTTCCGTGCTTCCGGCAGGTGCCAAAATTTCTGTTTTGTTTATAGTAATCACCATAGCCTTTCGGGCAAAAAAATGGACACATATTGACTGCGTCCATTAGTTATTCATAAATATATATTTTACTTGTTCTCGCTTGCTTTTTTGTTTCTCAAAGCAGAGAGTTCTCTGTTGAGTCGCTCGATTTCTCTTCTTGCAACATCAACCTCAAGTTTTGCCCTTGCGGCGTCCTCTATATAATCCTTGATTTGAACACGAAGGTTAACCGCCTCGCTGTTTGCCTTTTTGCAAGCGTCTGCCTGGTCAAGAGCCACAAGCACCGCACACTGAGTTTGCGAAAGGTTTGGCGAATCGTTTGAAACATCGTGCATTTCCTTGTTGATGAGCTCGCCGAGTTGTTCAACATATTCCGGGTCGTCCTCGGTAAGGATGGTGTATGAATTGCCGTAAATTTTCAGAGTAACTCTGTTTTTTTCCATAGTATCACCTTTTTCGTCATAATAGCTCAAAATATTTCTCTTATAAGTATAACAATTAAATTGCTTATTGTCAATAAAATAAGCGTCGGTATTGTGATATTGCAAATATAATTATTAATTTATCATATTGTATTATGTGTCAAATTTTCGTATAATAATAAAAAATAAATTTACGGCGGTAACTGTATGGAACGGATTTTTGCATTTGACACAAAAACACTCACCTATGTCCTCGGCACGGACAGCGAGGGCAGACTTTTTCACCTTTATTGGGGCAAAAAAATAAAACATTCCGATTTTTCCGTGGATGAACTTAACGAATCCAACTCAAATCATTCGGATTTGGACGGAGTTTGTCAGGAATACACGGTGTTCGGCGGCAAAATGTACCGCAACTGTGCCTTTAAGTGCACATATTTTGACGGTTGCCGTGATGCACTTTATACATACAAATCACACATTGAGAGCGAAAACGAACTTGTGATAACGCTTGAAGATAAGGCTTACGGCACCGAACTTGTGCTTCATTTTGTGCATTATTCCGACAGTGATGTTATCACCCGATATGTCGAATTTTGCAACAATTCGGCAGATGATGTCAAGGTGGACAAATTTATGTCGTGCGAGGTGAACTTGCCGGGGCTTGAACCTTATTATATCCAAAACACAAACGGTTCGTGGGGCGGCGAATTTCAGGTAAAAACCGAAAAGCTCCTTGCAGGCTATCTTGTTTTTGACAGCAGAAAAGGCACTTCGGGTCATACAAATCAGCCTACTTTTGCGGCACATCACGGTGCAACGGAGGAACACGGCACGGTTTATTACGGTGCACTCGGTTACAGCGGTTCGTTTAAGGTGGAGGCTCAGTGCGATTTTGAAAACCGCACAAGAATTATGCTCGGCATAAATGATTTTGATTTTTCTTACACCGTAAAGTCGGGCGAAAAACTTGTTTCGCCTAAGGTGTATTTGGGTTGTGCCGACGGCTTTGCACAGATGAGCAACGATATGTCAAAGTTTGCGGTTGCACATATTTTGCCAAAGACTTTTGCCGACAAGCCGCTTCCCGTGCTTTACAATTCGTGGGAAGCCACCGGCTTTGATGTAAACACCCAAAATCAGCTTTCTCTTGCAAAAAAGGCGGCAGAAATCGGTTGCGAACTTTTTGTTATGGATGACGGTTGGTTCGGCAAGCGAAACAACGACCGTGCAGGCTTGGGCGATTGGTTTGTAAATGCCGAAAAATTCCCTGACGGAATTGATGAACTTATAGACGGCGTTAATGCGCTCGGTATGGATTTCGGCTTGTGGTTTGAGCCTGAAATGGTGCAAAGGGACAGCGATTTGTTCCGTGCTCATCCCGATTGGATTTATCACTATCCAAAGAGGGCAAACAGCGAGCTGCGTCATCAGCTTGTGCTCAATCTCACAAAGCCCGAAGTTGAGGAATACGCTTTTTCGGCTATGAACGAAATGCTTAAAAATCACAATATCCGCTATATCAAGTGGGATATGAACCGCCCGTTTTCGGAAATCGGAGCGGAAAACCTTGAAAACGGTCAGGAGCTTTGGCTCAGACACACCGAAGCGGTGTACAGAATTGCCGACAGACTCAAGGAAAAATATCCGTATTTGCAGCTTGAAGCGTGCTCGTCGGGCGGCGGCAGAGCCGATTTGGGTGCAATGGAGCATTTTGATATGGTGTGGACCTCGGACAATACGGACCCGGTTGACCGCCTTGCAATTCAGTACGGCTTTTCACAGCTTTATCCGGTCAAATGTATGCGTGCGTGGGTAACGGATTGGAACAGCGACAAGCGTCCCGTTCCTATGGATTACCGTTTCAATTCTTCAATGCAGGGCAGTTTGTCCGTCGGTGCAAATCTTGACAGGCTTTCAGCCGAGGATTTGCAAAAATGCAGGGACAATATTGCTTTTTACAAAAAAATCCGTCCGCTGGTTCAGTTTGGCAATCTTTATCGGCTAAAGACCGCCGACAAAAACGGCTACTATGCTACGGAATACGCAAACGGCGACGGTGCGATTTTGTTTGTTTGCGGAGTCGGCTCGGCATTATTCACAGAGCGTTTGCACGATGTAACGCTTTGCGGACTTGACGAAAATGCGGAGTATACCTACACTCTTGGCGGCAGGAGGTACACAAAGAGCGGTGCATATCTTATGAACAAAGGTATTGTAATTGATGATTGGAATCCGCTTTCAAGTGTTATTGTTGAATTTGAAAAGGTATAGACCATCCTGTTTCAACAAACAAAATTGCTTGATTTTTCAACTGTAATGAAAATTTGTTCTATTAGTTGACTAATGGTATAAACAGTGTTAATATATGTTACAAATTATATTGATGTTCAGCATATAATTACAACAAACTTTGAGAGGTGAAAAATATGGACAATATGAAAAATACAAAATTCATCAGAAAGTTGCCTGTACCAAAGGACATCAAGGCACAGTATCCGCTTTCCGAAGAAGCAGCCGTTAAAAAAGAGGCAAGAGATAAAGAGATAGAAAAGGTTTTCAAGGGCGAAAGCGACAAGCTTGTATTGGTTATCGGCCCTTGTTCTGCGGACAAGCCTGAACCTGTACTCGATTATATTCACAGACTTGCGGAAGTTCAAAAAGAGGTTGATGACAAAATCCTCATCATTCCGAGAATTTACACCGGTAAGCCTCGTACAACGGGTGCGGGATACAAGGGTATGCTTCATCAGCCGGACCCTGAAAAGAAGCCGGATATGCTTGAGGGCATTATCGAGGTAAGACAGCTTCACAAGGACGCTATTGAGCAAACAGGTCTTACCTGTGCGGACGAAATGCTTTATCCGGAAAATCACAGATATTTATCCGACCTTCTTTCATATGTTGCGGTAGGTGCAAGAAGCGTTGAAAATCAGGAGCACAGACTTGTTTCTTCCGCTCTCAACATCCCTGTTGGTATGAAAAATCCTACATCGGGCGATGTTTCCGTTATGCTCAACGCCATCAAAGCCGCACAGTCGGGTCATATGTTCCTTTACAGAGGTTGGGAAGTTGAGTCTGCCGGCAACGATATGGCTCATGTTATTCTCCGTGGCAGCGTTGATAAGCACGGTATTAATCATGTAAATTATCACTACGAGGATTTGATTAACCTTTGTGCACAGTATTGTGACGGCGGTTTCAAAAATCCTGCTGTTATCATCGATACAAACCACTCAAACTCCGGCAAGAAGTATCTTGAACAGGTTCGTATTGCAAACGAAGTTCTCCATTCAATGCGTCACAGCGATGACATCAAGAAGATGGTTAAGGGCTTTATGATTGAATCTTATATTGAAGACGGTGCTCAAAAGGTTGAAGACGGCGTTTACGGCAAGTCAATCACAGACCCGTGCCTCGGTTGGGACAAGACCAAGGAACTTATTTATACTATTGCAGAGCAGTTGTAATATGGATTACGGTGTATTAAAGAAAAATTTAATCAGCGTACTTAAAGAATCTCAAATCAAATTGGGGTACGAAAGTGTAACTATGGGCGTAAATTATGTTACGCCCTCGCTTTTGCACCTTTTGCCGAGCGTAAAAGAGGAAGATTTGCAGCAGGTTCTCCTTGATTTTGCAAAGCAAAACGAGGACACTTTCGGTGAAATTGCCGTCAGAAAAACCGATGTCGGCTATCGTCTGGATGTTTCGCCCAAAGGTGCGGACTATGTGCACGGCTTAATCGGTGACGATGACTTTTTGGTTAACTTCATCAATGAGGTTCGCTCGCCGTCGGCAACTATTGAAAGCGTTATTGCTGTGTTTAAAAAATACAGCAACAATGTTCACATCGAAAAAACAGACGACAACCCCGAATTTGATTATCTCATCTACTTTGAGGACGGCACACCCGATGAATTTTGGTATTGCATAGATACCGAGGATTTGGGTATGACCTACCATCGTTTTATGAAGGATGACTATTTGGATTTCGATTTTTAACTCCCTTTTTGTTATAAAGGGAGAATTTTTTAATAAAACTTGTTAAAATATTGACAATTGCGTTGCCATGATATAAAATTATTACAAATCAAATTGTTAGATAATTAACAATGTTATTGGAAAGTAGGGATAAATATGGCAAACAGACGAGTAGCACTTGTCGGATGCGGCATGGTAGGTATGAGCTATGCTTATGCTCTTCTTAATTCCGATTTGTGCAATGAGTTAATTCTTATTGATATTAATGAGAACAAGGCAAAAGGTGAGGCAATGGACCTTAATCACGGCTTGTGCTTTTCAAGTTCTCATATGAAAATCCGTGCAGGCTCTTTTGAGGATTGCGCTTATGCCGACCTTGTTGTTATTACGGCTTCGGCAGGTTCAAGAAAGCCGGGCGAAACCCGTTTTGACCAGCTTAACAAAAATGTAAAAATCTTTAAGTCTTTCATTTCAAAGATTGTTGCTTCGGGCTTCAACGGCATCTTCCTTGTTGCTTCAAACCCGGTTGATGTTATGACAAGAATAACTTATGAGCTTTCGGGCTTCCCGGCAAACAGAGTTATCGGTTCGGGCACAACGCTTGACACTGCAAGACTTCGTTATCTCATCGGCGATTATTTTCAGGCAGATCCGCACTCGGTTCACGGCTATGTAATCGGCGAGCACGGCGACAGCGAGTTCGTACCGTTCAGCCAGCTTAATCTTTCAACAAAAAATGTTGAAGAATTCTTTAATGACGAAAGATTTGCAAACGATTACAAGCGTGAGGATATTGAAAAGATTATAGAAAAGGTTAAGAATTCCGGTGCAGAGGTTATCGAGCTTAAAGGTGCAACCTATTACGGCATCGGTATGAGCCTTGTAAGAATTACAAAGGCAATCTTCGGTGATGAAAACAGCGTTATCACGGTTTCGTCAAGACTCAACGGCGAGTACGGTATGCGTGATGTTTACCTTGGCTTGCCTGCTTATGTCAACCGCAACGGCGTCAGAAAAATTCTTCCTCTCAACCTCACCGATGAAGAAATAGAAAAGCTCCACAATTCGTACAATATCCTTAAAGAATCGTACGAAGGATTAAATATCTAATATATAAAACCTATTACGGCTCCTCTTGTTATCAAGGGGAGCTTAGACTGTCGATAAAGCCCCTGAAACACGCCAAAGTTATTTCAGCGTGATTTCGTAGGGGATAGGCTTGCCTATCCCGAAACATTATTATTTCAATAATACTATTTAAAGAAAAGTACCGCAAACATCGAGTTTGCGGTACTTTTGGCGTTTTCCGTTTTTTGCTCGGGGGCGGTACCATCGTACAGCTCCCGCTCGCAAGAAAACGAAATTCAGAGCCTTTCTCAACAGCCTACAGCGTGTCAAAAATACTTTTTCGCTTGTTGCAAAAGGAGCTGTTGCACTTTAACATCGTAGGGGAAGATATCATCTTCCCGTATTTTCATAGGAGAACACAGTTCGCCCCTACGGTTTGCGAAATAACAAAAACGGGCGGATGGTATCCGCCCCTACGGAACAACAAATGTTTTACGGGCGGATGAAAATTCCGCTATCATTTGACCGTTTTCGTGCAAATTGTAAAAGAAATGAGCAATGTTGTGCAATTTTTTATCATTCAACAGGCATAATTACAAAAAATAAAGTTTTCACAAAGCTTTTTTTGTAGAAGTAACTGAAAATGTATTAATTGTTATTTTTTTAACAATTAACTCTTGATATTGGAATTTAAGAAATATATAATATAGAAGTAAAAAATTATAATCACCTAATTATCAGGAGGTAAAGATTTATGGAATACCGTATTGAACACGATTCAATGGGCGAGGTTAAGGTGCCTGCCGATAAATATTGGGCAGCACAAACCGAGCGTAGCCACGAAAATTTCAAAATCGGTGTCGGCATCGAGGTTATGCCGAGAGAAATCACTCACGCATTCGGTGTGCTCAAAAAGGCTGCCGCAATCGCAAACAATCAGCTTAAGCCAGAAAAAATGACGGATGAAAAACTTGCCGCCGTTTCGCAGGCTTGCGACGAAGTTATGAGCGGTGCACTCAACGAGCATTTTCCGCTTGTTGTTTGGCAAACAGGCTCGGGCACACAGTCAAATATGAACGCAAACGAGGTTATCGCAAACAGAGGTAACGAGATTGCAGGCAAAAAAATTCTTCACCCAAATGACGACATCAATATGTCGCAGTCATCAAACGATACATTCCCGACAGCTATGAGCATTGCCGCTGTTCTCGGAATTGAGGACAAGGTTTTCCCTGCTCTTGACAAGCTCATTGCAACATTTAAAATGCTTGAAGAAAAGCATCAGGGCATTGTAAAGTCGGGCAGAACTCACCTTCAGGACGCAACTCCTATCACTTTTTCACAGGAAATCAGCGGTTGGAGATCTTCTCTTGAAAAGGACAGACGACTTCTTGAAATCGCACTTCCGGAACTCAAGGAATTGGCACTCGGCGGCACCGCAGTAGGTACGGGACTTAACGCACCAAAGGGCTTTGATGTTAAGGTTGCCGAGGCTGTAACCGAAATCACAGGCAAGCACTTCATCACAGCACCAAACAAGTTCCACGCTCTCACTTCAAAAGACGAGATTGTGTTTGCTCACGGTGCACTCAAGGCACTTGCCGCAGACCTTATGAAGATTGCAAACGATGTTCGTTGGCTTGCTTCCGGTCCTCGTCTCGGTCTTGGCGAAATCAAAATTCCTGAAAACGAGCCGGGCTCATCAATTATGCCGGGTAAGGTTAACCCAACACAGTGCGAGGCTGTTACAATGGTAGCAGTTCAGGTTATCGGCAACGATACGGCAATCGGTATGGCGGCTTCACAGGGCAACTTTGAACTCAATGTATTTATGCCGGTAATTATTTACAACTTCACACAGTCCGTAAGACTTCTTTCCGAAGTTATGATATCGTTCAACGACAACTGTGCTGTCGGTATCACCGCAAACGAGGACAAAATGGCTGCCAACTTACACAACTCTCTTATGCTTGTAACCGCACTCAATCCGTATATCGGCTACGAAAATGCGGCAAAGACAGCAAAGCTTGCATACAAAAACAACATTTCTCTTAAAGAAGCTTGCGTAGAACTCGGCTTCCTTACAGAGGAAAAGTTTGACGAAGTATTCCATCCGGAAAATATGGTTTGATTTTCGGTAGGTAATATTACAATTTTGGATTTAGGATAAAGGAGAATAGAATAATGACTTTCAGTTATTATCCGGGATGCACCTTGAAAACAAAGGCGCAGGATTTGGATAAATACGCAAGAATGTCGGCAGAGGCCCTTGGTGTTACACTTGAGGAACTTCCTGATTGGCAGTGTTGCGGCGGTGTTTATCCTATGGCAAAGGACGAGATTGCCACAAAGCTTTCTTCCGTCCGTGCGCTCAATAAATCAAAAGAACTCGGTCAGGACCTTGTAACCATGTGCTCCGCCTGCCACAATGTAATTAAGCAGGTAAACAACGATATGCTTGATGAAGAAATCGCCGACAAGGTTGCAAGATATATGAAACTTGACGAGCCATACAGAGGCGAAACCAATGTTATTCATTACCTTGAGGTTTTGCGTGACAAGGTGGGTTTTGACAATGTAAAGGCGGCTGTTAAAAATCCGCTCAAGGGTAAAAAGATTGCCGCATACTACGGTTGCTTGCTTCTTCGTCCGAGCAGAGTTATGCAAATGGACGACCCTGAAAATCCTACAATTATGGAGGATTTGATTAAGGCTCTCGGTGCAACACCCGTTGTTTATTCAATGCGTAACGAATGCTGCGGCGGCTACACCACCCTTGAAAACAAGGAAATTGCCAAATCAAAGGGCAACGCAGTGCTTGAAAACGCTGTTAAAAACGGAGCAGAGATGGTTATCACAGCTTGTCCGCTTTGTATGTATAATCTCAATAAGAACGCAACGGATTACGATGTGCCTGTTAAGTACTTTACAGAGGTGCTTGCAGAGGCACTCGGTTTGATTGGCGAATAAGGAGGGCTTGCAATGGAAAATAATTATCTCAAAGAGCAGGTTATCCGTTCTGCAGGAATCAATCCGCTCAAATGTATGGGTTGCGGCAAGTGCTCCGCTACCTGTCCTTCTTATGATAATATGGAATATCATCCGCATCAGTTTGTGTCTATGGTGGCAAACGGCAACATCGAACCGCTTTTGGAGAGCGACTCGCTTTACACCTGCCTTTCGTGCCTTGCTTGCTTGGAGCGTTGCCCGAGAGGCGTTGAGCCGGCAAGATTTGTCGAGGCTGTAAGGGTTGCCAAAATTCGCCGTCAGGGCGAGGAGCATTTGCATCCGCAGGACATTCCCGATATGTGGGATGAGGATTTACCTCAGCAGGCTATCGTGTCTGCAATGAGAAAGTATTGGAAATAAGCAGGGAGGAGTAGAAAAATATGCACAGAATAGGCGTATTCGTTTGTTGGTGCGGTAGCAATATCGCCGGTACGGTTGATGTTCACAAGGTTGCGGAAACTTTGAAGAACGAGCCGGGCGTAGTTTACTCCACCGATTATCAATATATGTGTTCCGAGGCAGGACAAAATATGGTTAAGGACGCTATCAAGGAATATAACCTTACAGGCGTTGTAATCTGCTCTTGCTCACCTCGTATGCACGAAAACACATTCCGCAAGGCGGCTGCTTCGGTTGGTCTTAACCCGTATATGGTTGAGATTGCAAACATTCGTGAGCAGTGCTCTTGGATTCACAAAGATATGGCAACGGCAACCGAAAAGGCTGTTATCTTGGGCAGAACCGCTATCGCAAAGGTTCAGCTCAACACTCCACTTGTTGCAGGCGAAAGCCCTGTTACAAAGCGTGCGCTTGTTATCGGCGGCGGTATTGCGGGTATTCAAACCGCACTCGACATTGCCGAGGCAGGCTTTGAAGTTGATATTGTTGAAAAGTCACCTACTATCGGCGGTAAAATGGCACAGATAGACAAGACTTTCCCGACTCTCGACTGTGCGGCTTGTATCTTGACCCCTAAAATGGTTGAGGCGGCACAGCAGGAAAAAATCAAGATTTATTCTTACAGCGAGGTTGAAGAAGTTAAAGGCTTCGTGGGCAACTTCAATGTAAAAATTAAGCGTAAGGCAAGATTTGTAAATGA
This sequence comes from uncultured Eubacterium sp., assembly GCF_934561735.1. Taxonomy (GTDB): domain Bacteria; phylum Bacillota; class Clostridia; order Oscillospirales; family Acutalibacteraceae; genus Eubacterium_R. The sequence goes on along the minus strand of NZ_CAKTGT010000001.1, from coordinate 155,457 downwards.
GGACATTTGCACAGGTTGCGGACTTTGCACCGAAAAATGCCCTATGAAAAAAGTGCCTAACGAGTTCAATCTCGGTATGGATAACCGCAGTGCAATCTATATTCCGTTTGCACAGGCTGTACCTAAGGTTGCAACTATCGACCCTAATTATTGTATTAAGATGAAAACAGGCAAGTGCGGACTTTGCTCAACGGTTTGCGAGGCAAAGGCTATCAACTATGACGCAAAGGACGAATTTGTTGACGCACAGTACGGTGCAATCGTTGTTGCAACAGGCTTTGAACCGATTAAGGTTGATAAGTTTGATGAGTTTGCATACAACCAGTCGCCTGATGTTGTAACTTCTCTTGAATACGAAAGACTTATGAATGCGGCAGGTCCTACAAACGGCACACTTCTCCGTCCGTCCGACCACGAGCATCCGCATACTATTGTATTTGTTCAATGCGTCGGCTCCCGTTGTGCCGAAACAGACCCAAAGGGCAAGCCGTATTGCTCAAAGGTTTGCTGTATGTACACAGCAAAGCACGCAATGCTCACCCGTGAAAAATATCCGGACACGGATGTTTATGTGTTCTACATCGATGTTCGTACTCCGGGCAAGAATTTTGACGAATTCTATCGCAGAGCCGTTGAAGAATACGGTGTTCATTATGTAAAAGGTATGGTAGGCAAGGTTGTTCCGGACGGCAAAAAGCTCAAAGTTCAGGCTTCCGATTTGCTCAACAACAAACAGCTTCACATTGATGCGGATATGGTTGTTCTTGCGGCGGCTGTTGAACCGTCAAAGACTGCAAGACCTCTTGCAACAATGCTCACGGCTTCTATGGATACAAACGATTTCTTCACAGAGGCTCACCCAAAACTCCGTCCCGTAGAATCACCTACCGCAGGTGTGTTCCTTTCGGGTATGTGCCAGGGTCCAAAGGATATTCCGGAAACCGTATCGCAGGCTTCGGCTTGTGCGGCAAAGGTTATCGGACTTCTTGTAAAAGACAAACTCACTTGCAACCCTTGTGTTGCCCATAGTGACGAGATGATGTGCAACGGCTGTTCATCTTGCGAAAAGGTTTGCCCTTACGGTGCAATTACATATCAGGAAAAAGAATTCCGTATGCCTGACAGAACAACTCAAATCAGACGAGTTGCAAGCGTAAATCCTGCCGTTTGTCAGGGTTGCGGTGCTTGTACGGTTGCCTGTCCGTCGGGTGCAATGGACCTCAACGGATTTTCCAACAAACAGATTATGGCGGAGGTAGATGCAATATGCAAATAGAGAATAACGAATTCAAGCCAAAAATTGTAGCCTTCTGCTGTAACTGGTGCTCATATGCAGGGGCTGACTTGGCAGGTACAAACAGACTTAACTATCCTGCCGATGTAAAAATTATCCGTGTGCCTTGCTCATGCAGAGTAAACCCTATGTTTATTCTCCGTGCGTTCCAAAGAGGTGCAGACGGTGTAATTATGTGCGGCTGCCATCCGGGTGACTGCCACTACACCACAGGTAACTATTATGCACGACGCAGAATGACTCTCCTTTTCTCAATGCTTGATTATCTCGGCATCGAAAAGGGCAGAACCCGTGTTGAATGGGTATCCGCCGCAGAGGGTCAAAAGTTTGCGGAAACTATGAACAGCTTTGTGGAAACTATCTACGAGCTTGGCGAAAATAAGAGATTGGAGGATTTGAGATGCAAGAACAAATAATTGCAAAAGCAAAGGAACTCCTCCAAAACGGCACTGTTAACCGTGTTCTCGGCTGGAAAGTCGGCGAATTTAAGTACGACCTCACTCCGGGCGTGTTCACTTCGGCAGAAGAGGTTGACCGTGAATTTGTTTACAACACTTTTTCGGGTGCCAACCTTTCAAAATATCTTGTAAAGCAAACAAGAAAAGGTGAGGGCAAAATCGCAATTTTTGTAAAACCTTGCGATTCTTACAGCCTCCAACAGCTCATCAAGGAGCACAGAGTAGACCGTGAAAAAGTCTACATTGTCGGCATTGAATGTTTTGGCAAAACCGACATAAACAAGATTAAAGCAACGGGGCTCAGCGGTATTTCGGATATTACCGAAGCTGATGATTCAATCGTTGTTGAAACAATTTACGGTGACAAAAAGACTTTCAAGAAGTTTGAAGTTATGGCAGAGCGTTGCCTTTCATGCAAGAGCAAGAAAATCGTAATCTATGATGAACTTATCGGCGAAAACGGCGAGGTTCTCGATTCAAACCGCTTTGACCAAGTTGCCGAACTTGAGGCAATGACACCGGATGAACGCTTTGAATTCTGGCAAAACGAACTTTCAAAGTGCATCAGATGCAACGCTTGCAGAAATGTTTGCCCTGCCTGCACTTGCGAAAAGTGCGTGTTTGACAACGACAATTCCGGCGTTGCTCAAAAGGCGGCTCAAACAAGCTTTGAAGAGAGCAATTTCCACATCATCCGTGCGTTCCATGTTGCCGGCAGATGTACCGATTGCGGCGAATGTTCAAGGGTTTGCCCTCAAAATATTCCGCTTCATCTTCTCAATCGCAAATTCATCAAGGACGCCAACGAACTTTACGGCGAGTATCAGGCAGGCGAGGACGCAGACAGTCGCTTCCCTCTTGTTAACTTTGATTTTGACGATTGCGAACCGAGCGTTGTTTATGAGAGAGGAGGACAAAAGTAATGAAAAAGATTTCTATGTCACAAATCGACTCTCTTTTTAAGGCTATCGCACAAAACGAGGCACTTTATATCCCGACCGATAAGGGCGACATTGCAGAGTTTGCAAAGTACGAGGACGGTATGACACTTACCGAAAAGTACAACACAAACCGCTCGGCAAAGGATTTCTTCTTCCCACAGACCGAGAATTTGTACGACATTCGTATGAACGGCTTGAAGCTTGAAATCAAGGACACCCGTAAGGAGTGCGAAGATTTTGTGGTATTCGGCGTAAGAGGTTGCGATGTCAGAGCGTTTGACATTCTTGACAGAGTGTTCCTCGTTGACCCGATTGATACATATTATAAAAACAGAAGAAGCCACGCAACAATTATTTCGCTTGCGTGCAACCGCCCTGAAGAAACTTGCTTTTGCAACGCTTTCGGCATTGACGCTTCCGACCCTAACGGCGACATCACCGCTTGGAAGCACGGCGACACCCTTTATATGGACGCCAAAACCGAAAAGGGCGAGGCACTTATCGCAAAATTGAGCACTGTGCTTGAAGATGCGGACACTGCCCCTGTTGAAGAAGTTAAAAGTGCGGTTAAAACGGTTATGTCAAAGCTTCCGCTTGCAAACACATCGTTTGAGGGTATGAAGCAAAACGACCTTTTGGCTCATTTCAAAAACGAAAAGTGGGCACAGCTCAGCGAAAGCTGTATCGGTTGCGGAACTTGCACCTTTGTGTGCCCAACCTGTCAGTGCTACGACATCAGAGAATTCGACACCGGCAACGGAGTAAAGAAGTTCAGATGTTGGGACAGCTGTATGTACAGCGATTTTACAAAAATGGCTCACGGCAATCCGAGAACATCACAGCTTGAGCGTTTTCGTCAAAGATTTATGCACAAACTTGTGTATTATCCGGATAACAACGACGGTATTTTCGGTTGCGTAGGTTGCGGCAGATGTATTGCAAAGTGCCCTATTTCGATGAATATCGTTAAGGTAGAAAAAGCATTGGAGGTTGAAGCATAATGAATAATGAAACTTTAATTCCTCACATCGGCGTTGTTACCGACATTCGTCAGGACACACCGGATGTAAAAACATTCAGAGTAAACGCACTTGAGGGCGGAAAAGTGTTTGAGCATATTCCGGGTCAGTGTGCAATGCTTTCTATTCCGGGCGCAGGCGAAGGTATGTTCTCAATCACATCTTCTCCTACAAACGAAGAATTTATGGAATTCAGCATCAAAAAATGCGGTTGCCTCACATCTTGGCTCCATATGATGGATGTCGGTCAGGAAATCGCAATCCGTGGCCCGTACGGCAACGGCTTCCCGGTTGATACGGAATTTGCAGGCAAAGATTTGCTCTTTATCGCCGGCGGTATCGGTCTTGCACCGCTTCGCTCGGTAATCAATTATTGCAGAGATAACAGAGATAAGTACGGCTCAATCGATATTGTTTACGGTTCACGCAGTATGGATGACCTTGTTGACTACAAGGAAATCATTGACGAGTGGTGCAAAGAGGACGGCATCAATGTTTACCTCACCATCGACCGTGAGCAAGAGGGCTGGGACGGTCATGTAGGCTTTGTTCCCAATTATGTTAAGGAACTCGGCTTTGACACAAACAAGACCTGCGTCATCTGCGGTCCGCCTATTATGATTAAGTTTACACTTCAGGGACTTATTGAACTCGGATTTGAAAAAACACAGGTTTACACCACAATGGAACTTCGTATGAAATGCGGTGTGGGCAAGTGCGGCAGATGCAACATCGGCAACAAGTATGTTTGCAAGGACGGTCCGGTGTTCCGCTGTGACCAACTTGACGAATTGCCTGACGAATACTAAAGATTGGGAGGATATTGGATTATGGAAAATAATATGGTTAATATATATTTGTTCGGCAAGAAATATTCCGTGCCGTCAAATTTAACAATTATGAAAGCAATGGAATATGCCGGCTATCAGCTCAAAAGAGGCTGCGGCTGTCGCAACGGCTTTTGCGGTGCCTGTGCAACAATTTACAGAGTTGCGGGCGATAAGGATTTAAAGGCTTGCCTTGCTTGTCAAACACAGGTTGAGGAGGGTATGTACATTGCAACATTGCCGTTCTTCCCTCTTGTAAAAGAACCTTATGATATTGAAAAAATCAGCACAAACGAAACTATTATGATGCAGCTTTATCCCGAAATTTACGCTTGCGTAGGCTGTAATGCCTGCACAAATGCGTGCACACAGGGGCTCAATGTTATGCAGTACATTGCATATGCACAGCGTGGCGAGTTTGAAAAGTGTGCAGAGGAGAGCTTTGACTGCGTTATGTGCGGTGTTTGCTCATCCCGTTGCCCTGCCGGTATTTCTCATCCGCAGGTTGCACTTTTGGCAAGAAGAATCAACGGCAAGTATCTTGCTCCGGAAAGCAAGCACTTGACAAACAGAGTTCAGGAAATCAAGGACGGCACATTTGAGGAGCTTCTCCAAAATCTTATGCAAAAGCCGATTGAAGAAATGAAAGAACTCTACAATAACAGAGAGATAGAAAAGTAAGGAGGCGACCGAAATGTACAACAAAGAAATGCAGGAATCTATGAAAAAGGTTGCGGCAAACAGAGCGGAAAACGCCGCACTTGAACCTCGCCGTATGACAGCCGAGGAAAAGGACACCCTCCTTGCAACCTATCACCCTGACTATAAGCAGGACCAATTTGCAACACTTCAAATCGGTCCGAATAAAGGCGAAAAAGTGCCTCTTGAGCTTGCGGATTTGCTTCAGGCTCACAGCAGAATCAACACAAAGGATATTGACCTTAACAAGGTTGATTATGATGTTGATGTTCTTATCATCGGCGGCGGCGGTGCAGGTGCATCGGCTGCAATCGAGGCAGACAACAACGGCGCTTCTTGTATGATAGTTACAAAGCTCCGTATCGGCGATGCCAACACAATGATGGCAGAGGGCGGTATTCAGGCTGCCGACAAGGAGAACGACTCCCCGGCACAGCACTATATTGACGCTTTCGGCGGCGGTCACTTTGCCGCAAAGCCGGAACTTCTTTACAAACTTGTAAACGATGCTCCCGAGGCTATTCAATGGCTTAACGACCTCGGTGTTGAGTTTGACAAAGCACCTGACGGCACAATGATTACCACCCACGGCGGCGGTACATCACGCAAGAGAATGCACGCCGCAAAGGACTATTCGGGTGCGGAAATTATGAGAACTCTCCGTGACGAAGTTCAAAACAGACAAATCCCTATCGTTGACTTTACGGCGGCTATTGAACTTATCAAGGACACAGAGGGCAAGGTTGCCGGTGCTGTTCTTGTTAATATGGAAACAGAGGAAATCCTCATTGCAAAGGCAAAGACTGTCATTATAGCAACAGGCGGTGCAGGCAGACTTCACTATCAGGGCTTCCCAACTTCAAACCACTACGGTGCAACAGCCGACGGACTTATCCTCGGCTACCGTGCAGGTGCAAAGCTTCTTTATGCCGACACACTCCAGTATCACCCAACGGGTGCGGCTTATCCTGAGCAGATTTTCGGTGCTCTTGTAACCGAAAAAGTTCGTTCTCTCGGTGCAAAACTTGTCAATGTAAACGGCGAAGTATTTATGCACCCGCTTGAAACCCGTGATGTTTCTGCGGCTTCTATCATTCGTGAGTGCTCAACAAACGGCAACGGTGTTCACACAGATGACGGCGTGGGCGTTTGGCTCGATACCCCTATGATTGAACTCAAGGGCGGCGAGGGCACAATCGAAAAGAGAATTCCTGCCATGATGAGAATGTTCGGCAAGTACGGAATTGATATTCGCAAAGAGCCTATTCTCGTTTATCCTACACTTCACTATCAAAACGGCGGTCTTGACATCAAGGCTGACGGCATGACAGAGGTTGAAAACCTCTATGTTGCCGGCGAGGCTGTCGGCGGTATCCACGGCAGAAACCGACTTATGGGTAACTCACTTCTTGATGTTATCGTATTCGGCAGAAATGCAGGTAAACACGCTTCCGAGAAGTCAAAGAGTGTTGATGTTGCAGACCTCACTCTTTCGCATGTTGACAGCTTTGAAGCAGAAATCAAGGACGCAGGCATCGAAACAACAACCGTTTCACCAAAGCTTCTCCCTGATTATACCCGCAAGGTAAATGATAAATAAGTATTAATCTAATAAGGCTCTCCTTGTTTGCTTTTAGGAGAGCCTGTTTATACGGTGTGTCAAATGGCACACTTTGTTATTTAAGGAGAAATTATGGATTTCGGTATTGTGTCCGTTACGGGCGTAGCGTTTTTAACCTTTAGTGTGCTGGCTATTGCGGCAGTTGGCTACACTCTCGGCAGAATTACCATTAAGGGAGTAAATCTCGGCACGGCAGGTGTGTTCATTGTTGCCCTGCTGTTCGGTGCGTTTTTGTTCCCTGTTCTTGATGACCAGCTTTTGGTTGGCGACGAAGCGGTTTCGTTTACCAAAGAAGCACTTAAAATTGTAGAAAATCTCGGGCTTATTTTCTTTGTCACTTCGGTCGGCTTCATCGCAGGGCCAAAGTTTTTCAGAAATATGAAAAAGAACTTTAAGTCCTATGTGCTTTTGGGCATTGTGATCATTGCCTCCGCTTCGATTATGTGTGCACTTTGCGTGTTCATCGGCGGCAAGTTCACATCTGTTGACCACGAAACTTTCAAGTCAACAATGGTCGGCTTGTTTGCGGGTGCGTTAACTTCAACCCCGGCGTTTTCCGCTTCAAAAGAGGCGGTTGCCGAAATGGGCGCTCACTATGAGGATGCCGTATCGGCAGGCTATGCAATAGCTTACCTTTTCGGTGTTATCGGCGTTGTTCTTTTCGTTCAGATTATTCCGAAAATCACAAAGGCGGATATGGCAGAGGAACTCAAAAAAATCTCGGTTGAGGCAAGCGAATCGTCAAAAAAGAAAGATGACAAAAAACTTATTTTGCTTGACGAACTCGGATTTACTCCGTTTTCGCTTGCGGCAATTTTGGGCGTTATGCTTGGCTCAATCAAGGTCAAGGGCTTTTCGCTCACCACAACGGGCGGTTGCATTTTGGTTGCCCTTGTGTTCGGCCACTTCGGCAGAATAGGTAAAATCAGCATTATGCCGGAACAGTCGGTACTTCGCACATCAAGAGAACTCGGACTTATGATGTTCCTCATCGGTGCGGGCGTTTCGGGCGGTGCAAAGTTTGTGCAGTATTTTGAACCGATTTACTTCCTTTACGGTGCGTTGCTTACACTCGTGCCTATGGTTATCGGCTATGTGTTTGCAAAATTTGTGCTCAAAATGCCGCTTCTCAACAACCTTGGCTCTATCACCGGCGGTATGACAAGTACACCGGCACTCGGCACACTCATCAGCGTTGCCGGCACAGAGGATGTTGCTTCCGCTTATGCGGCAACCTATCCCGTTGCCCTCATCAGCGTTGTTGTGGCTTCAAAACTGATTATTATGTTTTGCTGAGTAAAAAATTAAAGACGGCACATTCTTGTTACCGAATGTGTCGCCTTTTTTGTTTGTCTGTTTATTTAATCAAATTGAGCACATCTTCTTTTTCGATGTAGCCGATTGATTGGTTGACCTGCTCGCCGTTTTCAAACACGATAAGGTTTGGAATAGTCATAATGCCGAATTGAAGTGCAACATCTCTTGCCACATCGCAGTTGACCTTGCAAAATTTTACATCGTCAACCTCTTCCGAAACTTCTTCTATAATCGGCCCGAGCATCATACACGGTCCGCACCATTCTGCCCAAAAGTCAACAAGCACCTTGCCGTTGTAATTGAGCACTTCTTCATCAAAATTTTCTGCCGTTACATCAACAGTCATAACTATCCCTCCTACTGTTTGTTTTGTCCTGCAAGTGATGTGAGCATGGCAAGGAATTCCTTGTCTTCCTCACACACTCTGAAATTTGTGCGTATTTTGTTGCCGTCGGGTGTGGTGACCGAAAGTTCAAGCACAGCGCCTGTGTCTATCCTGCCGCCTACATCCTTGAAAAACATTGCAAGCTTTGGGTGGCGAGAGTTGAAACCCTCTGCCTTTTCCTTGATTTGAAGCAATGCCATCGGATTAAATGCCATATTGTTTGGATTGCATATCGGCTGTATTTGTAGGTGAAGATACCATCTTCCCGCAAAGCCGAAAAAAGCAAATTTCCTTTCTGTATTCTACCTTTACTCTAATTCAAAAGTCGAATAATGTCAAGAAAAAGAAAATGAATTTTGTTTTAATAATCCAAATCAAGCTCGCTTATGATGTCTTTGAGCATTTCGGCAGATTTTTTTACCGCCGTTTCCTCTTCCGCGTTGAGGGATATTTTTACATTTTTTTCAACACCGTTTTCGCCCACAACGGCAGGCATACTCAGTGCAACATTTGATATTCCGTGTTGCCCCGTCTGTATGCACGATACGGGCAAAATCGATTTTTGGTCAAGCACCACCGCCTCGCATATGCGTCTTACACTCATCGCAATGCCGTAGTAGGTGGCGTTTTTCTTTTTGATGATTTCGTATGCCGAATTTTTTACATCTTCGGCAATTTCTTTCATTTTGTCTGTGTGGCAGATGTCGCCGCAGTTGTCGGCACAAAACTGTTTCAGCGGAATACCCGATACATTTGCACTGCTGAATGCCGCAATTTCGCTGTCGCCGTGTTCGCCCAAAATAAATGCGTGCACGCTTCTCGGGTCAACTCCGAGGTGTTCGCCGAGCAGATATTTAAGCCTTGCCGTGTCAAGCACCGTGCCGGAGCCGAACACTCTGTTTGACGGCAAACCCGACAACTTAAGTGCCGTATAGGTCAAAATATCCACGGGGTTTGATACTATCAGCAATATGCCTTTGAAGTTTCGCCCTGCGATTTGCGGAATGATTGATTTGTAAATGCCCACATTTCTGTGCACCAAATCAAGTCTGGTTTCGCCCTCTTTTTGCCCCGTTCCTGCCGTTATGATAATGATTGATGCGTCGCTTATGTCGTCGTATGTGCCTGCGTAAATCTGCATAGGCTTAGAAAAAGGCAGACCGTGGCTGATGTCGAGTGCCTCGCCCTCGGCTCTGTCTGTGTTTGCGTCAAGCAAAACAATTTCGCTGAAAAGTCCGCTTTCCATAAGTGCAAACGCACACGCACTGCCCACAAAGCCGCAACCGATTACCGCAACTTTTCTTGCGTCTGAATTTGTCATATTGTCACCCTCTTACCAGACTGTCGATAAAGCTCCTGAACCACGCCAATAAAATAAACTAACCGCTTAATGCCTCCCTTGTGTAAAGGGAGGTGGGTGCGATTTATCGCACTCGGAGGGATTGTAAAAGTGCCGCAAACATCGAGTTTGCACCACTTTTGGCGTTTTTCGTTTTTTGCTCAGTCGAGGTACCATTGTACATCTTCCTTCGCAAGAAAACGAAATTCAGAACCTTTCTCAACAGCCTATGTTTTAAATATCCGTTTTTTACATAATTTTGACCCGTAAAATTTCAAGCCTTTAAATGCAAAATCTGTGATTGCCTATTTCCTTGATTACGGTTCTGGAGTGCATAAATTTGTCGTTGGTTTTGTTTGCGTTGAAGTAGTATATTGCACCGCCCGACGGGTCCCAGCCGTTGAGTGCGTCCGTTGCGGCACGCTTGCTTGATTCGGCAACCGGTTGGTACCAGTTGCTGTCGTTTACGCACGAAAACGCACCCTTTTGGTACACCACTCCCGATAATGTATCGGGAAACGACGGGTGTGCAACTCTGTTGAGAATTACCGCCCCCACGGCAACCTGCCCCTCGTAGCTTTCGCCCCTTGCTTCGGCTGAAATCACTTTTGCAAGCAATTCAACATCGGCACTTGAATACGCACCGTTTGAACTGCCGCCCGATGAGCTTCCGCCGAGTCCGAGATAAAGCAGTGTTGTTTTGCCGCAAATTCCGTCAGCCGTCAGTCCGCAGTTTTTTTGAAATGCCGTTACGGCTTTTTTCGTTGCCGAGCCGTAAATTCCGTCAATCGAGCCGTTGTAATATCCGAGCGACTGAAGTTTTTGTTGGATTTTCTTCACTTCATTTCCGCTTGAACCGAGCTTTGACAACGCATAAACGCTTGTTTCTTTAATGAATGTGTCGTAGACGAGAAGCCCTGCACCGCCTACACCGAAAATTATCGCAAGTGCAAGTGCAAAACTTACAATGTTTTTGATTACCTTGTTTTTCATATAATCCTCCGTATATTTCGTAGGGGAGGATACCATCCTCCCGCAAAATCATTGTATCGTAGGGGAGGATATCATCCTCCCGAAAATATTTATATAATGTTTAAGCGGTCAAGCAAAAATGTTATTCCCACGCCCGACATTATCGTCATTGCCGAGTAGCCTGCAAGAGCAAGCGTTTTTTTGACATCAAGTTTTTGCCTCGGCGGTTTGACGGCGGTCGAGGTCGAGATTTTTTCCGCTTCTTTGTGTAGCTTTTTGCTGTCTGTATTTTGTGATGAGGGTCGCACAAAAAATATGATTTTTTCAAAATACGGCGAGTCGGGATTTGTTATTTCGAGTATTTGCTTGTTAACTCCTTTGAGCATAGGCATCTTCCTTTTTGTGTGCCAAATTTTCGGCACTGAATTATACAAATAGTGTTTGAATATTGCCCAAATTTTATACATAAACAAGGGTGTTCAATTTCTACATTTTTAACAGTTTTTTTCTCTTGACAACTCGTTTCGGTAAACATTTCGTATTATTCCACCGATGTTTAAAATGTGGAAAACTATGTGGAAAAGGTGTAAAACTTACCCCCAAAACGCTATATTTAAGCACTTTTAGGGTGTTGAAAACTAAAAATATACATATCTTTCAACATTTTACACATAGTTTTCAACAAAAAATATTTTTTAAAAATTTTGTATAATTTGCTGTTTTTTACTTTCGGTCTTGACAAAAAAATGTTATAATCTTGATATTACAGAAAGTTTTTTGAGGTTACAAAATGAATTATACCGTTACCGAAAATAATATAGTTGTAAACAATGTCACCTGCCTTGACCTCGATTTAACTCTTGATTGCGGTCAGGCGTTCAGATGGGAGCGTCTTGAGGACGGTTCGTATTGCGGAGTTGCCGGCGGTCATTTTTTGCATATCGCAAAAGAGGACGACTCTCTTATTTTTTATGATACCGATGAGGATACATTTAATTCATTTTGGGTTGATTATTTTGATTTGAACAAAGATTATGACGGTATTTGCAACAGACTTAAAGAGGATAAGCTCCTTGCTTCCACGATTGATGAATACTACGGTATTCGCATACTCAATCAGGACAGCTGGGAAGCACTGTGTTCGTTTGTCATCAGTCAGCAGAATAATATAAAAAGGATAAAGCTGATAATTTCACGGCTTTGCAAGGCTTACGGTGATGAGGTTGCAGACGGTTGGTATTCGTTCCCGAGTGCAGAACGACTGAGCAAGTTGAGCGTTGAGGATTTTGAAGCACTCGGCACGGGCTATCGTGCAAAGTATCTTGAAAAACTCTCAAAAAATGTTGCAAACGGCGAGATAGATTTGGATTACATAAAATCACTTCCGCTTGCAGAAGCAAAAAAAGAACTGCTCAAAATTTACGGAGTGGGCGAAAAGGTGGCAAACTGTGCCCTGCTTTTCGGTATGCGGTTTTATTCCTGTTTTCCGCTTGATGTGTGGATGAAACGGGTTATGAAGTTTTATCCCGACGGACTGCCCGAATGTTTTGACGGCATTGAGGGCATAGCACAGCAATACTTGTTTTACTGGGCAAGACAAAATTTATGAGGTGAAAAATGCAAAAGCTGTTTGTTGAAAATATAAATGAAGAAAAAATTATACTTGACGGCGAAAGTGCAAGGCATATTGCAAAATCTCTGCGTATGAGGGTCGGCGATGTTATTTGCGTTACCGACGGCGGCGGAGATGATTACGGCTGTCAAATCGAAGAAATTACAAAGGACGAGGTTGTGCTCAAGGTTTGCTACAAGCAGGCGTGCGAGAGCGAACCGAGTTGCAGGGTGACGATTTATCAGGGCGTGCCGAAAAGCAGTAAAATGGAGGATATTATCCAAAAATGCGTGGAACTCGGCGTATGCGAAATTGTGCCGACCCTTACAAAGCGTTGCGTTTCACGCCCCGATGACAAGGCGGCAGGCAAAAAAAATCAGCGTTATCAAAAAATAGCACTTGAAGCCGCACAGCAAAGCGGCAGAGGAATTGTGCCTAAAATCGAAAATATGAAAACGCTCCGTCAGGCAATTGCCGAAGATGAAAGCGATGTAAAAATTGTGTTTTATGAGGGCGGCGGCGAAAAACTTGCCGACATTGTTAAGCCCGATACCGAAAGCGTGAGTGTTTTTATCGGCCCCGAGGGCGGATTTGAACAGGAGGAGGTTGAGCAAATCGAAGCTTCGGGCGGAGTTCGTGCAACTCTCGGCAAACGAATTCTTCGCACGCAAACCGCACCTGTTGCGGCTCTCACGGCAATTATGCTCCTCACGGGTAATTTGGAATAAGAAAACCGCAATAATGTAAATATTACCTATTGACAACACATATAATTAGTATTATTATATATACAAATATTTCGGGGCGAGGTGCAATTCCTCACCGGTGGTACAGTCCACGACCTGTCGCAGACAGCTGATTCGGTGCAATTCCGAAACCGACGGTTAAAGTCCGGATGAAAGAAATATAAAATCTTAATACATTTTGCACATCCGATGAGTGTGCAGGTAACGGATTTGTCTTTCGCCCTAACATGGTTTATGTTAGGGTTTTTCTTATGCCGACCCGGGCAGGAAAGGAATGACTATGTCAAAAGAAAACATTATCAAACAAAATTCATCATCAAAACCGAACAAAACCCACCTTATTGTAGGTTGCGGCGTGCTTGCGGCGGCGGCAACGGCTTTGCAATATCTTGAAATTCCGAGTCCGGTAAATTTCATTGCACTTGATTTTTCGGATTTGCCGGCTCTCCTTGGTGCGTTTGCCTACGGTCCCGTAGCAGGTGTGCTCATTGAGCTTATCAAAAATGTTATCCACCTTGCAGTCAGCAAAAGCGGATATGTCGGCGAATTGTCAAACTTCATTTTGGGTGCGGTCTTCACCCTCACGGCAGGCTTGATTTATCAAAAACACAAGACAAAGAAAAGTGCAATTTTGGGCGGCGTAATCGGTGCACTCATTATGGCTGCTGTCAGCTATCCGTCAAACCTCTTTGTTGTTTATCCGTTTTATTACAACTTTATGCCAAAAGAGGCGGTGCTCGGTGTTTATCAGGCACTTTTCAAGGTTAACAGCATTGAAATGGCAATTTTGATTTACAATGTGCCGTTTACATTTATCAAGGGATTAATCAGCGTTGCAATTTCTGCCCTTATTTACAAACCGCTCAGACCGTTTTTAAAAGGTAAAACAAAATAAAAATTTATAAGATTTATTTTTGTGGGCTGTTGAGAAAGGTTCTGAATTTCGTTTTCTTGCGAGTGGGAGCTGTACCTCGTCAAAACATATTCCGTATAGAACAAAACAAAGTTTTGTAAGTATACTACATATGTTTTTCCTCTTTCCAAAAAATCCACGGATTTTTTGGAAGCCTTATATTTGCTTATTTGCAAAAAACGGAAAACGCCAAAAATGTTGTAAGTTTGATACTGACAACATTTTTAAAACCCCACCGTCAACACTTCGTGTTGCCACCTCCCCTTACATTTAAAGGGAGGCATAATTCGGTTGGATTATATTTTGGCGTGCTTCAGGAGCTTTATCGACAGTCTTAAAATAAAATTTTTCATAAATTTTATTTTTACCTATTGAAAAGTTCCTCTCCATACTTTATAATAGGTAAGTACAGACAGGTGTTTTGTGCATCTGTCTTTTCTTTTTTTAAATGTTCGTAAGAGGGGACAATATAAGGATGTATAAAATCGGATTTGATAATGACAAATATCTGTCTATGCAGTCAAGCAGAATTAAGGAACGCATTGCGGAGTTCGGCGGCAAACTTTATCTTGAGTTTGGCGGCAAATTGTTTGACGATTATCACGCAAGCAGAGTTTTGCCGGGATTTTTGCCCGACAGCAAGCTCCAAATGCTTCTTCAGCTAAAAGATGAAGCAGAGGTTGTTGTTGTAATCAGCGCAGAAGATATTGAAAAGAATAAAATCAGAGGCGACCTCGGCATTACATACGATGTTGATGTGTTCCGCCTTATTGATGCCTTTGAAAACAAGGGCTTGTTTGTCGGCTCGGTTTGCCTTACAAAATATACCGCAACTCCAAAGGTTTTGGCTTTTGAAGAAAAACTTAAAGAAGCAGGAATTAAGTCGTACCATCACTATCTTATTGACGGCTATCCGAATAATATTTCAAAAATCGTGTCGGATGACGGCTACGGCAAAAATGATTATATCGAAACCGAAAGAGAGCTTGTAGTCATCACAGCACCGGGTCCGGGCAGCGGAAAAATGGCAACCTGCCTTTCACAACTTTACCACGAAAACAAGCGTGGAGTTAAAGCCGGCTATGCAAAGTTTGAAACTTTTCCGATTTGGAACATTCCGCTCAATCACCCGGTTAACATTGCATACGAAGCCGCAACCGCCGACCTAAACGATGTCAATATGATTGACCCGTGGCACCTTGAAGCCTACGGCAAAACCACGGTTAACTATAACCGTGATGTGGAAATCTTCCCGGTTCTTAAAGCAACATTTGACAAGATTTACGGCAAGTGCCCGTACAAGTCACCTACGGATATGGGCGTAAATATGGCAGGCAACTGTATTATTGATAATGATGCGGTTTGCGAAGCGTCGAATAATGAGATTATCCGCAGATACTTCAATGCAAAGCGTAACAAAAAGCGTGGTGCAAAGAATGACAGCGAAATATACAAACTTGAACTTCTTCTCAACAACGCTCTCCTTGATGTAAACGACAGAAAATGCGTTAAGTTTGCGGAGGAATTGTCGGAAAAAACAGGTGCACCCGCTGCGGCTGTTGAACTTCCCGACGGCAAGATTATCACGGGCAAAACTTCGGTTATTATGGGTTGTGCAAGCGCAACGCTTCTCAATGCACTCAAATCTCTTGCAGGGATTGATGATATTACTCTTATCGACCCTGAGGTTATCAAGCCTATAGAAAATCTTAAAACACAGCACTTAGGTGCAAAAAATCCACAGCTTCACATCAACGAAATTCTTATTGCCCTTGCAATATCGGCAGTAACGGACGAAAATGCCAAAAAGGCTCTTGCACAGCTTGACAAATTGAAGTACAGCGAAATGCATTGTTCTGTTATGCTTTCTTCCGTTGACGAAAAAATGCTCAAGGAGCTTGGTATCAGACTCACTTGTAACGACAGGTAATTATATACAAGGGGTCGCACAACAATCAATGACGGTTGTACACCCCAAGGGTGTATTGCCGTCTTTTGTTATATCAAAACTAATTTAGGAGGACATATAAATGAAAAAACCAAAGTACATATTCATCACCGGCGGTGTTGTATCGGGACTCGGTAAAGGGATAACTGCGGCATCCCTCGGCAGACTTCTTAAATCAAGAGGCTTAAAGGTTACGGCACAAAAGCTTGACCCGTACCTTAATGTTGACCCGGGCACTATGAACCCCGTTCAGCACGGCGAGGTTTTTGTTACCGACGACGGTGCGGAAACCGACCTTGACCTCGGTCACTACGAAAGATTTATTGACGAAAGCCTTACTCAAAATTCAAACCTCACCTCGGGCAGAGTTTACTGGAAGGTTATTTCGGACGAGAGAAAGGGCGTTTACGGCGGACAGACAATTCAGATTATTCCGCATATTACAAATGAAATAAAAAAATACATCCGCCGCAATGAAGAAACGGGTGCGGATATTTGCCTTGTTGAAATCGGCGGCACTATCGGCGATATTGAAAGTCAGCCGTTTTTGGAGGCTATCCGTCAGTTTGCAACGGATTACGGCAGAGAAAACTGTGTGTTTATTCATGTAACGCTTGTGCCTTATCTTGCCGCTTCGGACGAGTTGAAGAGCAAGCCTACTCAGCACTCGGTTAAAGAGATGCTGTCCATCGGTATTCAGCCGGATATTATTGTGTGCAGAACCGAACATCCGTTGTCTGAGGATATTAAGCGTAAAATTTCCCTTTTCTGCAATGTCGGTCCGGATTGCGTTATCGAAAACAACAACTGCGATATTCTTTATGCCGTTCCTATGATGCTCAAAGAGCAAAAAATGGACGAAGTTGTTTTGCGTAAGCTTGGCATTGACGCACCAAATCAGGATTTGAGCGATTGGGAGGATATGCTTTTTGCACTTCGCAATCCAAAGCAAACCGTAAAAATCGCTATGGTCGGCAAATATGTTGAACTTCACGATTCGTACATCAGCGTAAACGAGGCACTTAAGCACGGCGGTATTGCCACAAGAAGTGCTGTTGATATTAATTGGATTGATTCCGAAAGCCTTGAAGCAGACGGCGTAGACCTTGACGAAGTGTTCAGGGATGTTGACGGTATTCTTGTTCCGGGCGGCTTCGGCAGTCGTGGTATCGAGGGCAAAATTCTTGCCTGCAATTACGCAAGAACTCACAAAATTCCGTATCTCGGTATTTGCCTCGGTATGCAAATCGCAATTATCGAATTTGCAAGAAATGTTTTGGGTCTTGAGGGTGCAAACTCGGCTGAAATCAATCCCGATACAAGATACCCGGTTATCGATATTTTGCCTGAAAAGAAAAATTTGACCGACCTCGGCGGTACACTTCGCCTCGGCAAATATCCTTGTGTGCTCAATCCGGAGTCAAAATCATACGAACTTTACGGTGCAGATGAAATTTGGGAGCGTCACCGCCACAGATATGAGGTTAACAACGATTATCGCGAGGCACTTCTCAGCCACGGTATGATTTTTGCCGGCACAAGTCCAAACAATCATATTGTTGAAATGATAGAAATTCCGGATCACCCGTGGTTTGTTGCAGGTCAGTTCCATCCCGAATTTAAGTCCCGCCCAAACAAACCGCATCCGCTTTTCCGTGGTTTTGTAACAGCCGCTTGCGAGCATTTATTGAACAAATAAGCAAAAAATCCTTACGGTATGTAACCGTAAGGATTTTTGTTTGACATATTCTTGTGTTTAATTTATAATGTTTTCGGGCAAGGAGATTTGTCACGAAAAACGGTAGGCGGTTAGCTCTCTGATATAAAGAGGGCAATGCCCTCTAATTTTATGTTAGGGGGTGATGCTATGGAAATGATAATATTGTATCTTACTGTAGTTTTATTACTTATTATTCTTATAAAAAATAAGTAACCGCCCACACAGCCTAACAAACTTAGGGCGATTACTTAATCATAACTAAGGGCTGACCGTCTATCGGACTGCTCCTTGTTCATTTTTATTATATCCGTATTATTTATTTTTGTCAATAATTAATCTTTGTAATTGTGTTCAATGATTTTGCGTGTAAGTTCCGGATAAGGAAAATCAAGGTAGATTGTTCCGTAATATTTTGCTTTGCCAAGCGGATAGCTCATAAAAAATGTGTTGATGATTTTTGCATTTTTTCTCGGACCTTTTAATCCGCCGGCGGTTGATGTGTAGTCAATTATATATCTGCCGTCAAATTCCGCCATACTGTCTAAAAACGGTTTTAGGCACTCGTTCCAACGCTCAACGGGTTTGTATTTGAATCTGTCCTGAACAATAAAAACGGCGTTGTCTTTGCTTTTTGTTTCAAGCGTAAGTGCGTGCGGCTCTGCCGTTCTCTGTTCCACCCAGCGTGAAAAATCAATGCCCGTGTTGTCATCGGTAAAATCTTTGTTTTGCATATCCATTTTGCACCTACGGATAAGCACGATTTTGCCCCTTGCTTCGCCGAGGGTAGGTATGCGGTTTTGAGTGTACCATTTTTCTTCGTTGCCCTTTATGTAGGTGTAAAACAAGTTGTCAAAGCATTTTTCGTTTTCGCTGTTGCTGTCGTTTTTAAACTGAAAAATAATTGTTTCGCTCGGGTTTTCGTTCAAGAAGTTGTAGCAGTGATTGAGCACATCTTCAAGGTCCATTTGTCTGCCGAAATGATTTGGCGTGCAAAATGCCTTTACAACTCCGTGCACCATTTTCAGCCTTTCGTCTTTGCTTTCAACTCTGATGTCAAGTGCACGAATGCCGATGTTCAGCTGCTCGTATATGTTTTGATTTTGCGTTTGAAAATGACGGGGAAACTGCACATACTGCGTAACGCAGTCGTGACTGCCGGGAATTGTCATTTTAAAGAGGTTTTCGTCGTCGGCAAAGTCTGCCATCCATTTTTTGAGATTAATTTTCATACTTATCACCAATAATAGTATATAATATTTGTTAAAGTTTAGCAATAGAATATTGCTTGTCATAATGTTATAATAGTATATATTTATTTAAGGGATGAAACATATGAGTTATTTACCATGCGAACTTCATTGCAACAGCAAAAACGGCGAGGGAAAGTTTTCCGTAGGCGAAATTTTGCAAAGGGCGACAAACGACCATCTTGCCTTGATTGCATTGACGGATAAAAATACAACGGACGGTTTTGCCGAGCTTAATGACGGGGTTATTCCGTCAATTAAAGGTGTGGAATGTGCAACGCCAAACGGCAACTTGCTTGCTCTCGGAGTGAATTTTGCTCCCGATTTTGCGGATATAACAACCGAAAACATCGACAGCAGGATAGAAGCACTCAAAGAGGGCGGTGCAGTTGTGGGCATTGCTCATCCGTTTGCCGACGGTTCGGAGTGGAAGTATAATCTTCGCAATCCGAGAAATGTGGATTTTGTGGAAATTTGGCACGGTGCTTTTACCTTTGAGAATTCCGAAAACGATAAGGCACTTGCTATGTGGACGGCTTTGCTTGACAAGGGTTATCACATTGCGTGTACCTACGGCAAGGATTTGAAAAATGACGAAAACACAGGTCATTTCGGCTGTACATATCTTGATATAGACGGAGAAATTAATCAGCACAATGCCTTGAAGGCATTGCGTATGGGCAAAACCGTTGCTTCAACGGGTGCCAAAATGTTCTTCCGTGTTCATCAAAAAGGCACAACTTACACTATCGGTGAAACGCTCAAAAAAGGCGGTGCTGTTTTCAGCTTTTTCACCGACCTTCATTCAAGAGAAAAGAATTCAGGCGGTGAAGAACTCGAATACCAAACAATCAAACTCATTACAAACGGCGGTGCCTGTATTATGGAAACTGCCGTGTCCGAGCGACATATACATATCAATCTCAAAAGCAATCAATGGTACCGTGCCGAACTCTGGGGCAAGGTTGACGGAGTGAAAAAGCTCCTCGCCGTAACCTCCCCGATTTACACGGCATAATAAATATTCAATTATGGCTCTCCTTATCGTAAGGGGAGCCGTCATTATTTATAATGTATATCGTAGGGGAAGATATCATCTTCCCGTACTTCCCGCACTTACCGCAATTACCGCAGGCGGACACAGTTCGCCCCTACGAATATTTTTTATGACTCGCATTACAAATTTTTATTGATAATTGAAATTGGGCAAAAATGTTTCATTGCAAATATCTAAAATCCCGTTGACTTTAACGCTTTTAGGTGCTAAACTGAACACAAATAAAAAATACTTGATAGGAGAGATTATCAATGAAAAAATTTGCAAAAAAAATTGCGGCAGTTGCTCTTTCCGTAGCAATGGTCGGCGGTATGTTTGCAGGTTGTTCAGCCGCTTCAAACGGTGACGACGCTCAAACATCCAACAAAAAAACATCTTACAAAATCGGTATTTGCCAGCTTGTTCAGCACACTGCACTTGATGCGGCAACCAAGGGATTTGAGGACAAACTCAAGGAGCTTGGCGAGGCAGACGGAATTACATTTGAGTTTGATTATCAAAATGCTTCAAACGATTCCGCAAACTGCACAACAATCGCAAACAAGTTCGTTTCATCGGGCTATGATTTGATTATGGCAAACGCAACACCGGCACTTCAGGCTTGCACGACAGCAACAGCTGCCTCAAAAACACCTGTTGTCGGAACATCCGTAACCGATTATGCGGCTGCACTCGACATTGATATGGGCCCGACAGACGCAACAGGCATCAATGTAACCGGCACAAGCGACCTTGCACCGCTCGACAAGCAGGCAGACCAGATTATGGATCTTTTCCCTGAAACAAAGAAAGTCGGCGTAATCTTCTGCTCGGCAGAAACAAATTCAAAGCCACAGGCAGACGGTGTTAAAAAGGCACTTGAAGCAAAGGGCGTTACTTGCGAATATTTTGCTTTCTCCGACTCAAACGATATTTCGGCAGTTGCAAAGAAAGCCGCTTCAGAGGTTGATGTAGTCTACATTCCAACCGACAACACAGCAGCTTCAAACGGTGCGGTAATTGATGATGCTTGCTCAAATGCAAATGTTCCTATTATTGCAGGTGAAGAGGGTATCTTTACAAACACCAGAGCCGTAGCAACACTTTCTATTTCTTACTATGCACTCGGTGAAACAACAGCTCAAATGGCATATGACATTCTTGTAAACGGCAAAGACCCTGCAACAATGAACATTCAGCAAACAGACGGTCTTACATACAAGTACAATTCAGAACAGGCTAAGAAGTTTAAGGCAAACATTCCTGACGGTTACGAAGAAGCTACAACAGCCGAAGCAACCACAGAGGAATAAGCAAATAAATTAATAAAACCAATCAGGCTCCTCTTACTTGTAAGGGGAGCTGTCGCACTTTATGTGCGACTGAGGGGATAAAAGGAATTAACCTATGATTATGTGCGACTGAGGGGTTAAAAGGTATTAATATATCGTAGGGGAAGATATCATCTTCCCGTATTTCCGCAGGCGAACACAGTTCGCCCCTACGGTACATCAATAACGCAAATACAATCTTTTATGTGCAAATTAACAGTTGACTAATTCAACGCTTTAAAGTATAATGATGAAGTATAATTGATAATTTTGGGCTTTTGTTTAGAAGCCCGAGAAATGAGGTAGAATTTATGGGATTCTTAAACGCTCTGCCGGGTGCTGTCGGTCAGGGACTTATATGGGGCATTATGGCAATCGGTGTGTATATCACATTCAGAGTGCTTGACTTTGCCGACCTTACCGTTGACGGAACTTTGGCAACAGGCGGCGCCGCTATGACAATGTCGCTTATGGCAGGTTGCAATGTTTATGTTGCACTTCTTATTGCCTTTGTTGCAGGCTGCTTGGCAGGACTTGTAACGGGTATACTCAACACGGCTTTCGGTATTCCGCCTATTTTGGCAGGTATTTTGACCCAGCTTGCATTGTATTCAATTAACTTGCGTATTTTGGGCAAGGCAAATCAGCCTGTGTCCGGCTACAAATATGATCTTATTTGCTCAATGACAAAGCTTAATCAGGCACTCATTGTTGCCACAATCTTTGTTTTGGTCATCATTGCAATTCTTTATTGGTTTTTCGGAACGGAAATCGGCCACGCAATCCGTGCAACCGGTACAAATATGGATATGGCTCGTGCAAACGGTATCAATATCAATTCAACAAAAATTATCGCACTTGTGCTTTCAAACGGTTTGGTTGCACTTGCAGGCGGACTTCTTGCTCAATATCAGGGCTATGCCGACATCAATATGGGCAGAGGTGCAATCGTTATCGGTCTTGCCGCCGTTATTATCGGCGAAGTTCTTTTCGGCAAGATTTTCAAAAACTTTGCGCTCAAACTTTTGTCCGTTGCAATCGGCGGTATCATCTATTACATTGTTATGCAGTTTGTTATCAGCCTCGGTCTTAATACGGACGACCTCAAGCTCCTCACAGCCGCAGTAGTTGCCGTATTCCTCGGTATTCCTTACATCAAGGGCAGATACCAAGAAACTCATATTAAGACTGCAAAAAAGGAGGTTAAAGAAAATGCTTGAAATTAAAAATGTGCATAAAACCTTTAACCCGGGCACTATTAATGAAAAAAAGGCTCTCAACGGCATTGATTTAACTCTCAACGAGGGCGATTTTGTTACCGTAATCGGCGGCAACGGTGCCGGCAAATCAACAATGCTCAATATGATAGCAGGTGTTTATCCTGTTGATTGCGGCTCAATCGTTATTGACGGCGTTGATGTTACAAAACTTCCGGAGCATAAAAGAGCAAAATATATCGGCAGAGTTTTCCAGGACCCTATGACAGGTACTGCCGCTAATATGCAGATTATCGAAAACCTTGCACTTGCTTCAAGAAGAGGCAGCCGCAGAGGCCTCGGTGCAGGCGTAAAGCGTAAGGAAAAAGAGCATTATAAGGAAGTGCTCAAACACCTCGACCTCGGTCTTGAAGACAGACTTACTTCAAAGGTAGGCTTGCTTTCGGGCGGTCAGCGTCAGGCTGTTACACTTCTTATGGCAACGCTTCGCAAACCAAAGCTTTTGCTTCTTGACGAGCATACAGCCGCACTTGACCCAAAAACTGCAAAAAAGGTGCTTGATTTGACAGAAAAAATCGTTGAAGAAAATCATCTTACAACAATTATGATTACTCATAATATGAAGGACGCTATCAATATCGGTAACCGCCTTGTTATGATGAATGACGGTAAAATCATCTATGATGTTCAGGGCGAGGAAAAGAAGAAACTCACCACAGCCGACCTTCTTGCAAAGTTCAAACTCACATCGGGCGAAGAATTAGAGGACGATAAAATCCTCCTTTCCGAAGCGGAAGAATAAATAAAATTTGTTAAGGCGAACATTATGGCATTACCAAAAGACCCGTTTATACTTTTAAGTATGATAAATATGAAACTGCGTGACAGCTATTCGTCGCTTGACGTTTTTTGCAATGATATGGACGAGAATAAGGACGAGATTATCTCCACCCTCTCAGCCGCAGGCTTTGAATACGACGAAAACACAAATTCATTTAAATAATCTAATCTATTAAGGCTCCCCTTGTTATGTTATCAAGGGGAGCTGTCGCACTTTATGTGCGACTGAGGGGTTAAAAGGGATTCGTACGATACTCATTTAAAAAAATCCTTGACATCTTGCTTGCCAACTGCTATAATACTAACACTTGCAGTATGTCTTAATGCAAGTAAATATCCTTGCGTATGGATAATACGCCAAAGTCCAAAAGGAGGTGCTGAAGAATGGCATTAAAAGACTACGAAATCGTAATGGTTTTCTCTCTTTCAAAGGGAGAAGAGGCAGTAAACGCTCTCAAGACAAAGTTCACTGACCTCATCTCTAAGAATGGCACTCTCGGCGAAGTAGAGGAATGGGGCAAGAAGAAGCTTGCTTATCCAATCAACTACGAAGCTGACGGTTACTATGTTCTTATCAACTTCTCATCAGAAGAGTCTTTCCCTGCTGAGCTTGACCGTGTAATCAACATTACAGACGGTGTACTTCGCTCACTTATCGTCGCTAAAGGCGAATAATTAGGAGGCATACTATGATTAATATGGTAGCCCTTATGGGTAGACTTACCTTTGAACCTGAACTCCGTACAACTCCGAGCGGTGTTTCTGTTATCCGTTTTCAGGTTGCGTGCGATAGAAATTATCAACGCTCCGGACAAGACAGACAGGCAGATTTCATCGACTGTGTTGCATGGCGTCAAACTGCGGAATTTATCAGCAGATATTTCCACAAAGGTTCAATGATAGCTGTTGAAGGTTCAATCCAAACAAGCAGCTATACAGACAAAAGCGGTAACCAAAGAAAACAGGTCGAGGTTGTTGCAAACAACGTATCATTCTGCGGCTCAAAGAATGAGTCGAACACAGGCGCACCTGCCGTAAATGGCGGTTTCAACGAGCCTGCACCGTCTTATGCAAGCGCAGACAACAGCGATTTTGAAGAAATCGTTGACGATGATGATGACCTTCCGTTCTAACATCTTATTTTAATTAAGGAGGAAACCAAAATGGCATATAACGCTAAGGGCCCAAGAAAGAGCCGTAGAAAAGTTTGTCAATTTTGTGTAGATAAGGCTGAAAGCATTGATTACAAGGACACAACAAAGCTCAAGAAGTTCATTTCAGAGCGTTCAAAGATCCTTCCTCGCCGTGTAACAGGCACTTGTGCAAAGCACCAGAGAATGCTTACAACAGCTATCAAGAGAGCAAGACATCTCGCTCTTTTGCCTTACACATCAGACTGATTAAGCAAATAAAGAAAGCAGTTCATTGCGAACTGCTTTTTTATTTTGCGTATTGCCGGTTTAATCACCGTTTTTTTGTTTTTACAACAAATCCGCCAAGGTTTTGGAATTGAGAAAGTTCATAATGATTTCGTTCAGCTCGTTCCACATAGGTCTGGTGAGGCAGGATTCCTCTTTTTTGCAAGCGTCACAATTAACGCACGCAACGGGTGCAAGCGTTTTTTCGGTCAAAACCAAAATTTCGCCCACGGAATATTCCTCAACTTTGCGGTTGAGTTTGTATCCGCCGCTCTTTCCTCGTGCGCTGTCAACAAGTCCGCCCTTTGAGAGCTTTGCAATAATCGCTTCGAGGTATTTCATAGAAATTTCGAGCCTTTCGGATATGTCCTTGAGTGAAATGTAGTTGCCGTCATCGTGTGCGGCAAGGTCGAGCATAATGCTCAAGGCGTATCTGCCCTTTGTTGAAATCATCATAATGTTTTGCTTCCTTAGTCAAAAAATTCCTGTGCAATTCTGACGCTTTCCATTGCGTCCTTTGCGTACCAATCGGCATTTATCATCTTTGCATAATCTCTTGTGAGCACCGCACCGCCTACAAATACCTTTGCGTCGGTGTTGTCGTGCAAAAGTTTAATCGTCTTTTCCATATTCGGAACAGTCGTTGTCATAAGTGCCGACAAGCCGACAAGTTTGACATTCTGCTTGATTGCCTCCTCAAGCACAAGTTCGCATTTGACATCTTTGCCGAGGTCGATAACATCAAAACCGTAGTTTTGCAAAAGCACCTTAACTATGTTTTTGCCGATGTCGTGGATGTCGCCCTCAACGGTGGCAATTATGATTTTGTCGCCCTTGACCTGCGGAGTTCCGCTCATAACAATGTGGGCTTTTATCTCGTCAAATGCTGATTTTGCACTGTCGGCACTCATCAAAAGTTGAGGCAAAAACAGTGTGTTTTTCTCAAATCCGTCACCCACAAAGTCAAGTGCCGGAATGATGTAGTTGTTGATTATTTCAAGGCTGTCCGTGGTTTGAAGAAGCTCTTTTGCACACTTTGCACTTTCGTCTTTCATTCCCTTGATGATAGCCTGTTTTAAGTCGATTTTTGCACCCTCGGCAACAACCTCAACAGGAGTCGCCGATTTGATGTATTCCTCGCAGTTGTCGTCAAGCCCCGCAAGTGCCTTGTAGCTGTAAAAGGCGTTCATCATCGATTTTGATTTTGGGTTGATGATACCTGCTGATAAGCCTGCGTTCATAGCCATCGTGTAAAACGCAGTGTTGATTGCTTCTCTGTTAGGCAAGCCGAAGCTGATGTTTGACACACCCAAAACCGTGTTCACGCCGAGAGTGTGACGGATGTAATCAACGGCTTTCAAGGTTTCCACAGCGTTGTTTTTGTCGGTGGAAATCGTCATTGTCAAAGCGTCGACAACAAGGTCTTTTTTGTCAATTCCGTATTCTTTTGCAGTGTTTATTATCTTTTCTGCAATGGCAATTCTGCCCTCTGCGGTTGACGGAATACCGTCCTCGTCAAGACAAAGGCACACAACCACACCGCCGTATTTTTTGGCAAGCGGAAAAATCTCTTTCATGCACTTTTCCTTGCCGTTTACGGAGTTAATCATTGCCTTGCCGTTGTAAATGCGGAGTGCCGATTCCATAGCTTTTGCGTCCGATGAGTCAAGCTGAAGCGGTGTCGGAAGCACGGATTGAAGTTCAAACACCGATTTGCACAGCATCTCTTCTTCGTCAATTTCAGGCAAGCCCATATTTACATCAAGGATGTGCGCACCTGCGTCTTTTTGGGTGATGCCCTCACGCAAAATGTAGTCCATATCCTTGTTGCGGAGTGCCTCTTTGAGCAGTTTTTTACCCGTTGGGTTGATTCGCTCGCCGATAACCACAATGTCGGAAATATCTACGCATTGAGAATAAGAGGTAACAAGCGTGTCGGTCTTGAAACTCGGCACTTTGTCGGGAATGTCCTTTGTTGCCTCAATCATAGCTTTGATGTGTTCGGGAGTTGTGCCGCAGCAACCGCCGAGTACAGAAACGCCCATTTCGGCAATTTGCTTCATATAGTCGGCAAATTCCGCCGGGTCAACATTGTAGATTGTTTTGCCGTCAACGCTTTCGGGCAAGCCTGCGTTCGGCATAACGATGATAGGGGTTGAACAGCATTTTTCGAGTTCCTCAACAAGCGGAAGCATCTGCTTTGGTCCTAATCCGCAGTTGAATCCGATTGCGTCCGCACCGAGTCCCTCGGCAACCGCACAGGCGGTTTTTACATCCGCACCGGTAAGAAGTCTGCCCTTGTCGTCAAAAATCATAGATACAACAAGCGGCAAATCGCAGTTTTCTTTGACGGCAAGCATAGCGGCTTTAAGCTCGTAAACATCGCCGAAAGTTTCGCAAAGAACAAGGTCTGCACCGTCTTTGCCCGCTTTAACCATATCGGCAAAAACATCCACGCATTCTTCAAAATCAAGGTCGCCCATCGGCTTCAACAGTTTGCCTGTCGGTCCGATGTCGAGAGCAACTTTTTTGCCTGCTCTGCGTGCATTTTGCACGGCAGCCCTGATGAGTTCGTCTGCGTTGTCGTATTTCAATCTGTTTGCGCCGAAGGTGTTGGCTGAAATGATGTCACAGCCTGCCTCGGCATATGCCTTATGGATGGCAAAAATTCTCTCCGGGTCGGAGAGGTTCAAAAGTTCGGGAAGCTCACCTGCTTTGAGGTTGAGCATTGTTCCCATTCCGCCGTCAAAATATTTTATCATAATTCGTCAATTCCTATAAATGCCGTAACGCTCTTTGTCGGCAACATTTCGTATGTGTCCGTGAGCGTCAAGCCTATTCGTTTTTGTAATTCGAGCAGAGAAAAGAATTTTTTTTGCTCCTTTATGTCAAGGTCAAAGTACCCCGGTGAGTATCTTTGTCGCAATTTTATGTTGTGCTCTTTGATTATTTCCTGTTCAAGATTGTCGCACACCTCCTCGATTTTGTCCGCCGAGGTTGCCTGCAATGCCATTGCAAGTGCCACATCGGTTGCCGTTGCGATTTTTATCTGCCTGTCACATTCCGTGCCGAGTGTTGCGCCAAACACAACCACTCTTGTACAGCCTTTTAGGTTTTGTGCAAGTCGGGTGCTGAAAAATTCCGTATCGCCGATAATCAGCGAGTTTTCCGTCACCTTGCAGTCAAAAATCCTGTACAGCGTTTTCGGTGTAACAGATGAGTTGATGATGTCTATCGCCTTGTCAACAAGTGCCAAAATCTGCGGATCGTCGGTTTTGGACGAGGTTCGCATATATCTTAAAATGTCTGCTTTATTCATTGATGATGTTAGAAAGTCCGCCCATAATTGCCGCCGCAACATCAGGCTTGTTCATTGTGTAAATGTGAATGTTGTTGAAGCCGTTTGCCATAAGGTCAATGATTTGCTCGGTGGCATAGATAATGCCTGCCT
The DNA here is from genome assembly GCF_934561735.1 of uncultured Eubacterium sp. GTDB lineage: Bacteria > Bacillota > Clostridia > Oscillospirales > Acutalibacteraceae > Eubacterium_R. Next base: position 127,106 of record NZ_CAKTGT010000001.1, on the reverse strand, counting down.
GCTTCATCTTGTCCGGGTCGTCGCCGAAGCGGTCCATAATTCTGAAGAACTTTGGCGGCACGCTCGAGTTTGAAAGCTCAATACTTCTTTTGATTTGGTTTGCGTTTGTAATCGGCATAATGCCTGCAATAATCGGCACATTTATGCCCTTGATTTGGCACATTTCGTAAAAGTTGAAGAATTTTTCGTTGTCAAAAAACATCTGTGTTGTCAAAAATTCAACGCCGCAGTCAACCTTTTCTTTGAGTCGGGCAATGTCCTCAACTCTGTTTTTGCTCTCCGGATGAATTTCGGGATAGCACGCACCGCCTACGCAGATGTTCGGATTAATGCTCTTGATTTCGTTTACAAGTTGGTATGCGTTTTTGAAATACTGCTTGTTCGTAAATTCAAATCCCTGCGGAATGTCGCCACGCAGTGCAAGAATGTTTTCAATTCCGTTTTCTTCAAGCTCGCCGACAACCTGATGGATTTTGTCCCTTGTAGAAGTCAGGCAAGTGAGGTGCGAAAGCGGAGATACGCCGCATTTTTTTATCTCGTTCGCAATTTCTGTTGTAAATCCCGATGTTGTGCCTGCCGCACCGTAGGTTACAGACATAAACGACGGATTGTATTTGCACATTTCTTTTACGGTATTTTTTGTGTTTTCAAGCTTGTCCCACTGCTTTGGCGGAAAAACTTCAAACGATACAGTCACCTTGTTGTTTTTGAGTATTTCACTGATTTTCATATTCTGTCCCTCATATATATTAATATGTGTATAATTCTAATTTTATATTATATTAGTCAATCCCCACTTTGTCAATAGGAATTAAAAACCTCTTTGCACAGGAATATTTCAACAAATTTATTTTTATTCGGTCTAACTTATTGCAACTTTTGTATAATTGTGATAAACTGAATGTATAAATTTTTCATTTTGGAGGCCTTTTTATGGATTTAACAAAAATTATCAACAAAAAAGACGAAGCCGCTCAATATATGATTGACGAAATCACTCATATTATCAAGACTTTTGATAAAAGAGATCCCGGCTCAAAGGGCGAGCGTCAGGCTTGCCAATATATGGCAGAGGTTCTTCAAAAGGATTGTGGCTGCGAGCAGGCAGATGTTGAGCCGTTCAAGGAAAATCCGGGCTCATTCTATGGCTGGATTTATTTTACCATCACATTCGTAATCGCAGGCATTGCACTTTCATTCTTTGCACCGATTTTGAGCATTATTCTCATCGTTGTGGGTCTTGTAATTGTGCTTGCACAGTTCGGTTTTTATCTCAAACTCATTGACTGGGCATTCCCTGAAAAAACAGGTCACAATGTAACAGCAATCAAAAAGTGCACAAGCGGCACACCAAAGAGAAGAATTCTTTTCAACGGTCACCCTGACGCAGCTTGGGAATGGCCTATGAACTATAAGTTCGGCGGTGTCGGCTTTGAGGGTCACGCTATTCTTTGCGGTGTAGGTGCGATTTATTATCTTGTAATCGCAATCATCAAATGCGTAAAGTTCGGTGTTTTCGGCAATGTTCCTGTATCCGAGCCAATCGTTAAGGCAAGCCTTATCGGTCTTGTTTTCCTCATTCCGCTTGTCGGTCTTTATTGGATGGTTAACTATCGCAGAGTAGTTGACGGTGCAAACGATAACCTTTCGGGTTGCTATATGGGCATCGCTGTTATGAAGGCACTCAAGGACGAGGGTATCGACCTTGAAGATACAGAAATCGGTTGCGTTCTCACAGGTTCCGAAGAAGCGGGACTTCGTGGTTCAAAGGCTTGGTGCGAGGCTCATAAGGGCGAATTCCAGGATTGCCCGACTATGATTATTTCTTACGATACAATCCACGACCCTAAATATTTGATGGTTAACTACCGTGACCTTAACGGTACCGTAAAGGCTGATAAGGATTATTCCGACCTCTTTATGGAAGCTGCCGAGGCAGTAGATGTTCCTTGTAAAAAAGGTTGGGTTCCGCCACTCGGCGGTGCAACCGACTCGGCTGCTTTTGCACAGGCAGGTTTCCGTGCAGCAGGTATCACCGGTCTTAACCATAATCTTGAAGATTACTACCACACTCGCCGTGATACATATGACAATATGAACGCCGAAGGTCTTGCCAACTGCTATGCAGCAACGGTAAAGGCTTGCGAAATGTTCATCAACGGTGCAAAGCAATAAAACCATAAATGGGTGCTTTTCACTTTTTCGCTCGGAGGCGGTATCTTCATACAGCTCTCCTCCCGAGAAAAGCAAAAATCATCCCATTTATAAATTTTATATTGTTATTTCGTAGGGGCGAACTGTGTTCGCCTCTTTGTTTTTGTTTTTATACCGTTACAATTAAAAAACGGACGGAATTTCCGTCCGCTTTTGTTTACTTTTCAATCACACCGGGACAGCAACAGCCGTCGGGTTTTTCAGGCGGGAAGAATTCATCCACAGGGAATTCCACACCCTGAAAAGCACTGCACGGGTCTTGCGTTGAGCAGTTGCACTCTCTGTCAGGAATACAGAAATCATATGCAGGAATGGTCATTTGCACATCTCTTTCCATCTGAATAATCGAGAAAAGTCCGAGAGTTACAAGCACGGCTCTGCTTGATGCAACGGGAATTCCGCCTTCGTTTGAGCCTTGCATAATGCTTTGAGGGAAGCAGGTGCAAAGCGGAACGGGACAGTTGCAGGTTTCCACAACTTCGCTTGAAAGCACAACCGGGTCAACGGCTTGCACCTTTGCGGTTGGGTTTGTGTACTGCGGTGCTTCGGGGCAGTCCGTTCTCTCATCGCAAAGATTTGATGTAAAGATTTTAACATCACCCTCCGAGCCGTAGAGTATGCACTTCTTTTCAAAATCGGTGTAGCCCACAGCTACCTGCGGAGTTGAGCACGGAGCATTATAGCAGTCAAAGCAGAGCATAAAGTAAAAATGCACATTTGCACTGTAAAATCCTCTGTTAAACGGCACTTCGTCAACATCAATGCTCACCGCTTTGATTGTACAGCTGCGGCATTTTACGGTTGTTGCCTCGTCAATAAGTCGTTGGCTTGCACCAAAAAATGTAACTCTTAAATCTTCCAAGCAGTCCTTGCTGACGCACGAATCGTAAATTCGCTTTGTGTCAATGCAAACCGCCTCGCTTATCTGTCTGTTGCAATTTTTAATAATAGGATTGTCGGGCATAAAAATTCTCCTTCACAGTATTGTAAGATAAGGATATTATCCTTTACTTCACTTCATACTATGAGGGAGAATTGTTTTTGTTACTGCAAAAGTTTATTTTACGGAAAATCTGAATTCTGTTGTTGTTTTAAATTCCTCATTTGCTTTTACAAAGCGTGATGGGAACACATCTGCAAAATGCACGGTGTCAGGGTAAAACTGTGTTTCAAGTGCCGCACCTCTGCGGTATGTTACCTTGCCGTTTGCCTTGCCCGGATTGCCCTGTTTTGCAAGCCAGCCGCCGCAGTAAAGCTGAATACCCGGTAAATCTGTGTATACTTCAAGCACTCTGCCCGATTCTTTGTGCTCAAGCACGGCAGCTTCCTGAAGTGTAAAATCCTTTTTGTAAAGGCAAAAATTGTTGTCGTATCCGATTCCGTCAATTATTGCTCTGAACGGCTTGTCAATATCTCTGCCGATTTGCTTGCTCTCTCTGAAATCCATCATTGTGCCCTCAACCTCTGCAAGCTCGCCTGTCGGAAGTTGGTCGTCATCGGTTTCGGTAAAGTAATTGGCGTTGATTTTGAGGAAGTGAGTTTCCACGGTTTCGTCAGGATTGCCCGAAAGGTTAAAATATGCGTGGTTTGTAGGGTTTGCAACCGTGTCCTTGTCCGAAAGTACGCTGTATTCAAGGCGGAGTGTGTTGTCCTCGGTGAATGTGTACTTAACCCTCATTGTGAAGTTGCCGCCGAAGCCGTCCTCTCCGTCAGGTGAAAAACGCTTGAAAACAACATAGTTTTCGCCCGTTTCCTCAACATCCCAAGGTGTAAAACTGAATCGTCCGCCGCTGTGGAGGGTCCACTGTCCCTGATTCATCGGTGTTGTGTATTCTTTGCCGTTAAAAGTGAACTTTGCACCTCTGATTCTGTTTGCCCATCTGCCTACAACCAAACCTTGATAGCCGAGGTCGGGATTTGTGTAATCCTGCGGATTGTCAAAACCGAGCACAACATCTGCAAGCACGCCGTTTTTGTCGGGCACATTGATTGATTGAATACCTGCACCGAGAGTTTGGAGTGTTACAAATGCACCGCTTTTGTTTGTAATTTTGTAAAGGCTAATAGCTGTTCCGTCGGCAAGTGTGCCGAACAATGATTTTTCTACCATATCAAAATTCCCCTTTGTTTTTGTAAAAATCAGCAGGGTTTCCCCTTGTTTCATTATAGATTAATTGTAAATAATTTTCAAGTAACTTGACAATTTAGGCAAAACTTAATAAAATTACAATGTATTATTATGTAAAAACGAAAAGAGGTACTTTTATGGACTACCTTATTATGATTTTGCGATATGTTGCTCCCGTTGCCGCAATTCTTATATTGGCAACCTGTATTATATCGCTGTTTCGCAACCGCCCGAGAGTGCACAAACTTGCTCGCCTCATCGACCAAAACGACGGCAATATAGTTGAAATCACCCATTGGGAAACTTCAATCGGCAAAAGTAAGGCAAACGATATTGTTTTGCCGCTTCCGACCGTTGCCCGTTTTCATGCGGTTATTGCCAAAAAACGCAAGGATTGGGTGGTAACAGATACTTCTGCCCGTGCAATCGGCATTTTGGTAAACGGCGAAAAGGTTGACGGCAGTTGCGTAATTGAAAACAACGATATTATCACAATCGGCAACATTCCGCTCAAATTTGAATGTGAAGAGGCTCTTTCGTCAAACAGTAAAAAGCAGATAAGAAACGAGGCTCAGCCGAGCGGCGAAAAATCAAAAACCGTTGCTTACGGCGTTCTTGTTGACATAAAAACAAAAAAGCCGATTTACCTTAAAAAGCAGGATGTCCTCATAGGCAGGGGCGAGGATGCGGATATTCGCATTATGTCGCAAACCGTAAGTTCGCACCACGCCAGAATTTACAAAACTTCGAGAGGTTGGGCACTTTCCGATTTGGACAGCCACAACGGAACAAAGCTCAACGGCAGATTTTTGACACAGTCACAGCTTATTTTTGATGAAGATATGATAACCTTCGGCGACAGGGTGTTCATCTTCTATGAGAGGTAAGATTATGAAAGATAAAATTAAAAAGCCGGTCAGAATAAAGCCGGTCAATAACTTTGCGTTGCTGCTTGTGCTGTCGCTGTTTCAGCTTGTAACAGGCTTTGCCGGTGCAAATTGCGGTGACACTTTTGAGCCGAAAGTTATGATAGCGTTGGCACTTCTCATTGCAACGGAATGGGTGTATTTGATTTTCTTTTACACCGTTTTTCACAGACGAAATTTTGAACTCGAAATCATTGCGTTTTTCCTGTCGGGAGTGGGACTTGTGACCATCGGCAGCCAAAATGCGGACGCTGCCCTAAAGCAGTATTTTATGATTTTGGCAGGAATTTTGATTTTCATTTTCTTGATGTTCCTGCTCGGCTATGTTGATTTTTGTATGAAAGTGCGTTTGTATGTGGCAATCGGTGCACTTTTGCTTTTGCTCGTCAACCTCGTTATTGCAAAAACAACACTCGGTGCACGAAATTGGATAACCATCGGCGGAATAACGCTTCAGCCGTCGGAATTTGTCAAGGTTGCGTTTATTTTTGTCGGCTCGGCAACGCTCGAAAAAATTCAAACTTCAAAGAACATCATTGCATTCATCGGCTTCTCAATGGCGGTTGTCGGTTCGCTTATCATCATCAAGGACTTCGGCACGGCGTTGATTTTCTTTGTCACCTTCCTTATTATTGCGTTTATGAATTCGGGCGACATCAAAACCATAGTTTTGGCAGTTGCTTCGGCTGTGATGGGCAGTGCAATCGTGCTCAAATACCGTAGCAATATCAAGAACAGATTTGCGGTTTATCGCCATGTTATGGAGCCTGAATTCTACTATTCAACAGGCTATCAGCAGAGCCGTGTGCTTGTCGGTCTTGCAAGCGGCGGACTGCTCGGTCTCGGCATCGGCAACGGCAATGTTCGCAATATCGGCGAGTCAACAAACGACCTTATTTTCGGCGTAATTTGCGAGGAATGGGGCTATCTTTTCGGTATCGCACTTGTGCTCTCTTTCGTGTGCATTGCGGTGTCGGCACTGATGAACTCCATCGCTTCCCGTTCAACATTTTATTCAATCGCTTCCATTGCAAGTGCGGGAATGTTGCTTTTCCAAACCGCACTTAACATTTTCGGCATAACCGATATTTTGCCGCTCACGGGTGTAACGCTTCCGTTCGTCAGCCAGGGCGGTTCAAGTATGATGTGCTGTTGGGCGGTGCTTGCGTTCATCAAGGCTTCGGATGTCCGTACCTACAATTATCTTGGAGGTGCAAAGAAGAAATGAAAATGATTACCAAACGAGGAATTTTCCTCTGGATTATGTCGCTTGCATTCGTTGTCGGTCTTGTTTTTATGACCGTTTCGCTTGTGCAAAACGGCGACACTTGGGTTATGAAACGCTTTAATCACCATGTTTACAGCAACGGCGAACTTATCGGTGCAGGCACGATTTATGACAAGGACGGCGATGTTCTTGCCGAAACCAAGGACGGCGACCGTGTTTATTCCGATTCTGCCATAACCCGAAAGTCAACGCTTCATGTTGTCGGCGACCCAAAGAACTTTATTTCAACAGGCGTTCAGTCTGTTTATTCCGCAAGGCTCACGGGATACAGCCTGCTTTTCGGCGTGCATAATATTCAAAAATACGGCAAGGGCAACGACCTCAAACTCACTATCGATCGTGATATTTGCGATGAAGCGTACAACGCACTTGACGGCAGAAAGGGCACCGTGGGCATTGTAAATTACAAAACCGGCGATATTGTTTGCTCCGTTTCGTCACCGTCATATGATGTAGAGGATGTTCCCGACAGCCTCTTGACAAGCGAAAGATACGAGGGCGTTTACATCAATCGCCTTTTGGGTGCTCACTATGTTCCCGGTTCAACTTTCAAACTTGTTACGGCAATCTGTGCAATCGAAAATATTCCCGATATTTATTCAAGAGAATGGGTGTGCAACGGCGAATATCAGCCAAAAAGCGGCGTGGCAATCAAGTGCAACGCAAATCACGGCAAGCACATCAATTTTAAGGACGCACTTGCAAAGTCGTGCAACTCCGCTTTTGCCCAAATTGCCATTGAACTCGGTCAGGAAAAACTTGCAACCACCGCAAAGGAACTCGGTATCGGCTCTGTCGTAACCGTCAGCGGAACTATTGATTCTTACGCAGGATATTTTGACGCAACCGACAAAATCAAACTTGGCGTTGACGCTCTCGGCTGGACAGGCATCGGTCAGGGCAATACCCGAATTGCTCCGATAACCATGCTTCGTATCGTGTCGGCTGTTGCCAATGGCGGCAATGCGGTTTCGTTCAATATTGTTGATTCTCTTGCAAATCAGGCCGGCAAGGCACTTGACTTTACACTGCCAAGCAATCAGCTTTCCATGATGAATTCCGATGTTGCGGCAAAACTCAAGGAAATGATGCGTTACAATGTCACCGACCATTACGGCGAAAGTAGATATAAAGGGCTTAATCTCTGTGCAAAATCGGGTACGGCACAGATAGACAGCGACGAAAGCCACAACATTGCGTGGTTTGTTGGTTTTATGGATGACAGCGAGCACCCGTATGCCTTTGTTGTTGCAATCGAAAACGGAAATTCAGGCTCACAAACGGCAGGCCCCGTTGCAAAACGAGTCCTCACAAAGCTTGTTGAGTCGGAATAAATCCGATTAAGGCTCCTCTTGTTGCAATGGGAGGTGCCGAGTAAAACGAGGCGGTAGGGTTTAACCTATTCAACTTAATTCATAACAACCTCAACATTCGCATATAATCCTTTGGTGATATTATGCGTATGTTAACTTTTAAACTTAAACCAAAAACTATTTTCGGGCTGATTCTTCTCCTGACGGGTGTAATCGTGATTCTTGTAACCTTTGTCGGCAATCATCCGGCAAAACCTGCCTCAAAAACAACGGTTGTGTCGTGCAAAACCGCCGAAGAACGGGTAAATTACATCAATTCTCTCGGCTACAAAACCGATTCAAACGAGGAGAGCAAGGAGATAATCATTCCGCAAAAATTCAACGAAGTGTACAATAAATACAACGAAATTCAAAAACAGCAGAACTTTGATTTGACCGCCTATAAGGGCAAAACCGCTGTGATGTACACATATCATATTATAAATTACGGCGATAACGACAATGTTATTGCCAACCTGATTGTCCTCGACGGCGAACTTATCGGTGCAGATTTGTGCGACACCTCTGCCGACGACGGATTTTTGGTAGCACTCAATGACAAGACTTGACAAAATTTTATCCACACAACTTAATATTTCACGCTCGGATGCCAAAACAATGCTCAAAAAAGGCAGAGTTTCGGTCAACGGCACGGTCACAAAAACGGCAGATACCAAGTGTGCCGACAGCGACATTGTCACGGTTGACGGCGAGCAAATTGCGTATTCAAAATTTGTCTATATTATGATGAACAAGCCGCAGGGCGTGATTTCCGCCTCCGACGGCAAGGGCGAAAAAACCGTGGTTGACTTGCTCCCCGACAGTATGAAAAGGCGGGGACTTTTCCCTGCCGGCAGACTGGATAAGGACACAACCGGCTTCGTTCTCATCACTGATGACGGCGATTTTGCACATTCGATTTTGTCACCGTCACGGCATATCGACAAAACTTATGTTGCTCACCTTGACAAGCCGATTACTTTACAGGTGATTGAGGATTTCAAGTGTGGAATGGAGCTTAACGGCGAAAAATTGCTTGAAGCCGAGGTCACCCCGATTGACGGCAATTTGACCGTCTGCAAAGTTGTGCTCAGGCAGGGACTTTATCATCAGGTCAAGCGTATGTTCAAAAAACACGGCATAACCGTCACCGCACTTGACCGTACAAAAATGGGCAATCTTTCGCTCGATTCTTCACTCAAACCGGGCGAAAGCCGATATTTGACCGCCGAAGAACTTGATTTAATTTGTAGCAAATAGTGTGTTTTGCATTGTTTGAATACTATATATTGTGTATTTTGTAAAGCCTTGGTCAAATGTCACAAAAATAAGAAAAAAATTTGGTAAAAAGGTTGCAAATTTGTCAAACCTCTTGTATAATATATACAACAGGTTTGATATTTTTTTGTGCAGTATTTGAGTATGTTGCACCGTGGAGGAGATTTTATGCCTAACAGATTATTTCAAAGTATCATAAATCAAATGCGTGACGCAACCGACAGAATCATCGGCGTTGTTGACGATACCGGCACTGTCATTTCTTGCAGCGAGCTCGGCTTAATCGGCGAATCCCGCAAGGGCGTTGTTGCCGCCGGAGTTTTCAGCGGAGCACAGGTCTGCGTGGATACCTGCACATACAAGGCTTTCGGTGACGATGTTCATCCGGAGTACGCCTGCTTTGTTGACGGCACGGACGAAACAAGCCGCCGCTATGTGTCTATTATCGCTGTTGCGCTTGACCAAATTAAGAAAAATAATGACGAAAAGTTTGACCGTTCAAACTTTATCAAAAATGTAATACTCGACAATATTCTTCCGGGTGATATTTACATCAAATCCCGTGAGCTTCGCTTCAACAACGATGCTACAAGGGTTGTGTTCATCATCCGCATTGCGGAGCACACCGATGTTTCCGTTTTTGATGTTGTGCAAAACTTCTTCCCTGACAAAACCAAGGATTTCGTTATCAGCATCAGCGAAACCGATATTGCACTTATCAAAGAAGTACGCCCAAATGTTGATTCCAAGGATTTGGAAAAGCTTGCACAGTCTATTTGCGACACTCTTTCAACCGAGTTCTATTGCCAGGCTGTTGTCGGCATCGGCACTTGCGTAACAGGCATTAAGGACCTTGCAAAATCTTTCAAGGAAGCACAGGTTGCACTCGAAGTTTCCAAGGTTTTTGATAACGAAAAAACCATCATCAACTACGATAATTTGGGCATCGCCCGCCTTATCTATCAGCTTCCTACCACACTTTGCGAGATGTTCCTCAAGGAAGTGTTCAAAAAAGGCAGTATCGAATCGCTCGACCAGGAAACTTTGTTTACCATTCAAAAGTTTTTTGACAATAACCTCAATGTTTCCGAAACTTCAAGGAAGCTCTTTGTTCACAGAAACACTCTTGTTTACCGTCTTGAAAAGATTAAAAAGCTCACAGGCCTTGACCTCAGAGAGTTTGACGATGCAATCGTGTTCAAAGTAGCACTTATGGTTAATAAATATCTTGACTCTACCCCTATTAAATATTAATATATATTATATACCTATTATATTACACCCGTAGGGGCGAACTGTGTTCGCCTGTTTACAATACACCCGTAGGGGCGGATATCATCCGCCCGTTTAGACTGCATCGGGAGGATAATATCCTCCCCTACATTGCGTTTGATTATTTACATCGGCTGTACCCGACTTCGTCGGTTTGGCATATATAAATGTAATCGGCTTGATTAGCTTACCAAAAGTGTGCAAGTTGCAAAATTTATCTTGTCACAAATCTTGTTCGTTGTATTGTTTTTTACAAAAAAATGATTTAATGGAAAATTTTTGTTGACTTTTTTGTACTCTTATACTATACTTATGGTGTGATCTAATCAAGAACTTTGGATTGCAATCTGATTTGGGAGGTAATAATTTAAGAATTAAAACACTAAAGACTGCAGAACGAGAACAATCTGCGAAACACAAACACACAAAAATTCAAGGAGGAGTTTTATAATGAAACTTGCAAAGAAAACTATTTCTGTTGCACTTGCCGGAATTATGGCTGTTTCTTCATTGGCTGTTGGCACATCAGTATTTGCTGCTGACAATAAGGTTAATGAACTTAAGTCTTCAACAAAGGCTTCAGCTACTTTCAAGTGTGACGCAAACAAGGCTGATTCAAAGAAATATGATCAGACTTTAACTCTTTACTCATTCAAGCCATCAGAATCAGGTTTGTATGATGTAACACTTTCATCACAAGCATATATTCTTACAGCTGATGCTTATGCTGATACAGATAACGACCCTTCAACAGCTCCTGTAAAGGTTCTTTCAAAGGGCGACAGACTTGACAATGCCAGCTTGGTAATGTTCAAGGCTGATGATGATAAGGCTGCTTCAAATGTAGCTGATGCTTTCAAGGCAAATCAAAATGCTGCAGTTGCTAATTCAGTTGTTACATTTAAAAAAGATACAGTTGCTAACACAATGGATAGCAGCAAGAAAGACCACGAAGCTGGTTCTTACAAGCACATCGCTACAGGCTTTAATGTAAAAGATGGTCTTACATACACAGATCTTGCTCAGACAACACAAGTATCTCTTGAAAAGAACAAGACATACTACATTGCTGCAGTAGCAGATCCATATGACCGTTATGAAAGATCAATCGATAGCACAATCGTTATCGGTTCACAGGAAAAGGGTCTTTCAACAACAGGTACAGTTTCAGTTTCTAAGGCTGATTGGAAGTACACAGATGTTTCAACAAATGTAAATGTTGCTTCAACAACAGCTACATACAAAGATCTTAAGACTTCAGTTGAATATGTTGGCGACAGCAATTCAATCGTTATGCCTGATGAATATCCTGCAGGTTACAAAGCAGTTACAATCACAGGTACAGCTAACAAGAACGTAACTTCTGTTAAGCTTGGTAAGAACTGTGAAAACATGAACCTCAATGTTGCAGGTTGCAAGAAGCTTGTATCATTCACATACAACGATATCGTTAAGTCAATCGGTGCAGGTACATTTAAAAATTGTACAGCTCTCAAGACAATCGTTGTTCCTAAGTCAATTGAAACAATCGGTGACGACGCATTCTCACATTGTGTAAACCTTGCTTCAATCACACTTAACGAAGGCCTCAAGACAGTTGGCAACAGAGCTTTCTATGACACAGCTGCTCTTGCAGTTAAGGTTCCTTCAACAGTTACATCAATCGGCACAGAAGCTTTTGGTTTCATCGAAGCTGATAACGACTTCTACCCGGATCCTTACAACCATGATTATCTTACAATCGTTAACCCTAAGTTCGTTCTTGGCGGTACAACAGATTTCGTTAAGATGTGGGCTCAGAAGAATGACGTTCCATATGTAGACCTTACAAACGGTTGCTCACACCACTACATTTCATATGTAAAGGTTGCTCCAACATTCTTCTCAACAGGTTCTATCGTTAAGGCTTGCGGTTTCTGCGGCGTATCAACAACTCAGGTTCTTGCAAAGACAAAGCCGGCTATCAAGGCTGTTAAGTCAACAGGCAAGGGCAAGATTAAGGTTTATGCAAACAAGACTGCAGGTGTAAGCGGTTACCAGATTAAGGTAAGCACTTCTAAGAAGTTCACAAAGAAGACAACTAAGGTTGTTACAGTTAAGGAAAGAGACAGCCTCCGCAAGACAGTTAAGGGCTTGAAGAGAGGTAAGAAGGTATATGTTAAGATCCGTGCTTACAAGAAGAGCGGTTCTAAGAAGACATACTCTGCATTCTCACCTGTAAAGACTGTAAAAGTTAAGTAAGGAGGAGAAAGTAAATGAGAAAATTTAAGAAAACTCTTTCAGTAGCACTTGCAGCTATTATGGCTGTTTCATCTGCTGCTGTAAGTTCAACAGCATTCGCTGCTGAAACAAATGATGGTTCAACTGTTCAAAAAGCAGCTGCTTTTGCAAATCAAACAGTAATGAACAGTGCAGATACTGAAAAAACAGTTTGGTATTTGTTCAAGCCTGCTAAGACTGCTGATTATACATTCTCAGTAGCTTGCTCAAAAGAAACAGGCGCAACAGCTCAGGTACAAGTTGGTGTATATGACGGTGTTCGTTATGACTGGGCTAAGGATAAATCCGGCAACTACATGATGCAATTTGATGAAAATCATAAGGATGCAGAAGGTAATGCTGATCCTACAGATATCAGAAATAAGGTATTTGATTCTTCAACATTCGTAAAGATTGTTAAGACAGCTAACGAAGGCGATGTAGTTGTAAACTATGATGCCGGTGCAAATGCAACTCACTACAATCTTAATGGTATGGGTACAGAAACATTCGTTAAGGCTTACACATATCTTGTAAAACTTGTTATTCCTGCAAAGTCATATGCAACAATTTCTGCTGTTGAAAACACAGGTTATTCATATCAGTATGATGTAAAGAGAGAATATGTTGCTCTTTATGACAAGGATGGCAAGATCAAGACTCCTGCTCAGTGGTACACAACAGGTGTTGGTGCAGAAATTACTGGTTACCATGGCGCATCTATCAACCTCACAATGCCTAAGACAGTTGGTGGCTACGATGTAACATCTGTAGACCTCTCAAATATGTCTGAATCAAAGAGAATCAGAATCGTTGGTATGACAATTCCTTCAACAGTTACAGCTATCTATGGTTGCGATTACATGCACAGCCTCAAGAAGGTTAACATGCCTGCAGACCTCACATATGTAGATGATAATGCTTTTGAAGAAGATATGGCTCTCAAGAACAGAGTTGACTTCGGCAAGAAAGTTGCTTACATCGGTGCTTGGTCATTCGACGGCACAAACATTGCCGGTGCTACTGTACCAAATGATGATGCAGTAATCGGTGAACGTGCATTCGGTTATACACACGGTATGAACACAACAACTCAGTACAAGAAGTATGATGATACTATTCACAAGGAAATCAATGGCTTCTTCGTAGTAGCAAACGCTGATTCAACAGCTGCTAAGTATGCTAAGGCTGAAGGCTTTGCAGTTTACAACGCTGCTGATTGCGCAGCTGGTAAGCATCAATATGCTCTTACAAAGACTGTAGCTGCTACAATCTGGGCTGCAGGTTCAAAGACTTACACATGTAAGGTTTGCGACGCTACTAAGGTAGAGGTTCTTAAGAAGAAGGTTCTTAAGGCATCTGTAAAGGGCGGCAAGAGCAAGTTCACAGTTAAGGCTTCTGCTATGGCTGGCCAAACTGGTTACCAGATCAAGTTCACAAAGAACGGCAAGAGCAAGTCTGTAAAGGTTAAGAACGCTCGCGCTCTCAACACAACAGTTAAGGGTCTCAAGGCTGGTAAGTATAAGGTTAAGGTTCGTGCTTACAAGAAGACTTCAAACGGCACAAAGTATAGCTCATACTCAGCTGCAAAGACTGTAAAAGTTAAGTAAGTTTTTAGTGTTAATTTTAATTAAATTATTATAGTTCTCAAAGTGGCCCGGTGCTCTGTTACAGAGCACCGGGTTTTACTCTTATATATATAACAAGAAACACCGTAGGGGATGGGCTTGCCCATCCCGAAAATTAAAACGGGTCAGGCAAGCCTGACCCCTACGATTTATAATATTTATCATCTAACCATTTTTCCGGATTATTCTTGATGTAATTTGATTTTGTCAAATAATCATCTTCATTTCTAATTATATGGTCATAATAATTTCGCTGAAATAATTTATCATTAGAATATCCGATTTTTTTGCTTTGTAATGTAGCTATTGATTTGAAAGAACCAATAATTTGACCTAATGAACAGCTACAATCATCTAATTGAATAATTAAATGTATATGATTTGGCATAATAACATAATCCAAAACTTTAGTATTATCAAATCTTTTTTCAATATTTAAAATTTCATTAGCAACAATGATACCAAATTTTGATAACCTAATTTCGTTTGGATAAATGCTGTTAAATTCGATCTTTGACAAAATCGGTTCTTTATCCTTTACACAAATTGTTATAAAATATGCACCGTTTTGCGAATAATCATAATTTGGCAATCTGTTGGCTTTTCTTTTTGGTAATTCAATGTTGTTCATAAACTCAACCACTTTATTGCACTGTGTGCCGCAACATTTCCTTCGCCTACGGCTTTTGCAATTTGGTACGGAGTGCCTGTGCAGTCACCAGCGGCAAAACAGCCGTCAATGCTAGTTTGCATATTTCTGTCAACTACAATTCTTCCCTGCTCAACTTCGAGTTTATTCAAAAGCACATCGGCGGCAACAGCCTGCTTGATGAAAAACACACCGTCAACATCAAGTTTTGTTCCGTCTGCAAGCTCAATTCCGCTTACTTTGTTTTCACCGATAACCCCTTTAATTTTTGATGTAAGATGTATAACATTTTCGTTGTTTATTCTGGATTCAAACCTGTGCGAATAGTAGACCTCGCTTGCAAGTTCGCTCAAATATTCAACTTCCTCCTCGCTGTCTGCATTGTCGCAGAATACGGCGATTTTTTTGTCTTTGTACAGCATTCCGTCACAGGTTGCACAGTAGCTTACGCCCCTGCCGAGAAGTTCTCGCTCGTTTGGCAATGGCTTTATTGTTTCCGCACCGAGGCAAAGTATAACCGCCCTTGCTTCAAACATTTTTCTGTCTGCAAGCAAGGTGAATTTGTCTTTCATTTTGTATATTCCGGTTATTCTTTCATCGGTAATCTCAATTTGCATTGAGTTGAGGTGCTCACGCATTTTTGCGTTGAGTTCTTCGCCTGTTATGTTTGGCAAACCCGGATAGTTATTGATTTTTTCCGATATTACCACCTTGTGTGAAAGCTCATTTTGACCGAAAAGAACAAATGATTTGTTCCTGATTTTGCAATTTATTGCCGCAGAAATTCCTGCCGGACCGCTTCCGATTATTGCTATATCAAACATTTTATTCACTTCCTTTGTGGTTATTATACCACATATTGCGTTTATTTTCCATCTGTACCAAAACTTAGTGTGTTGCATTTTTCTACAAATTGTGATAATATATATTCCGAAAGTTACAATTTGTAATATTTTGAAAGGAAAATTTATGAAAAAAATTATATCTGTAATATTATCAACTGTAATGCTTGTAACAAGCTTTGCAACATTCGGTGCAAGCGTTCAGGCGGCAACGGTTGAAGAAAGTTTAAAAGCCGCAGGATTTTCGGACAGTTACATAGACGGCTCTTACAGCTCGGAACACGGCTCCGTGGGATTGGCTGAATTGCAAAAAGAACACCCTAATTGGAAATTTGTGGCATTCAAAACCGGTTTGGATTTTGACGAAGCCGTTCAAGGCGAAAAATCAGGCACTCCTACTTCAGAAGAAAATCTGCGTGATTATCTTGACCCTCGTAATTGGTTAAGCGAAAAGTACATTTTTCAGTTTGAAAGCATCAAAAAAAGCGATGCTTCTCAGTCCGTATCAAGTGTAAATGCTATTCTCAAAGGCACTTGGATGGCAAACAGTGAAATTACATATTTTGACACACAAAATGTCAGCAAAAAAGTAAGCGAAGTTTCAAGCTATGCCGAGTCAATGATTAAGGCGTCAAACGACAGCGGAATGAGTGCAAACTACATTGCGGCAAAAATCCGTCAGGAAAACGGCGGTGCAACAAATTCCGCCAAAGCCGTAAGTGGGTTAAATCCGCCGTTTCAGGGTATATATAATTATTTTAACATTGGTGCATACTCATCAGCTTTGGACGGACTTGCTTGGGCGGCAGGATTTTTAAAGGCAAAGACCGATACGGTTTTGTACGAAGCCGCTGATGAAAATTCCGAGGCGATTGCAACTGTATCAAAAGGTCAAAGGATGTGCTATATTAATCAAAAGGGTGATTTTTACAGGGTTACTCTTTACGATGAACTCGGAAACGGCAAATATGAAGATAAAGATATCGGATATGTTAAAAAATCCGATTTGAATACAACATACATCGGCAATTACGGCAGACCGTGGACCGACCCAAACAAAGCAATTTACTACGGCACAAAGTACATCGCAAACGGCTATCTTAAATATCAATACACAATGTATTTGCAAAAGTTTAATGTTAACGAGCAGTCGGGCAATTTGTACAAGCATGAGTATATGACAAATGTCAACGGTGCGGCAAGCGAGGGATATCATCTTTACAGCGGTTATTCAAGAGCGGATTTGCTCGACAAAGCACATACATTCTATATTCCTGTTTTTGACAATATGCCAAATGATGATTCAGATTCAGACTCGTCAGTTTCCACAACAACAAAGGATTATACTCCGAAAAAGGTTAAGTTAACAAGCCTTACCGCACTTAAAGGTCACAAAATCAAGGCAAAGTGGAACAAGTGCTCAACATCTGCAACAGGCTACCAAATCTATTGGGCAAAGGACAAAAAGTTTAAAAAGATTGTTGCCAAAACAACTACAAAAGGCAGGTCAAAGGTAACTTACACCGGCAAAAACTTTACAAAGGGTAAAAAGTATTATGTAAAGGTAAGAGCTTATAAGAAGGTCGGAAGCAAAAAATATTACGCTCCTTGGTCAAATATTAAGTCAAAAACATCTAAATAACTTAATATACGGAGCGTTAAAGCGGTGCTCGGATTTGTATTGCATTTTAAATGTACATATGGTATAATTTGAATACAAGGAATAAATTATATAAAATTTATGAAAGGATGAATAAAATGAAAAAATTAATTTCAGGTATTTTGTCTGTTGCAGTTCTTGCTACAAGTATGCTTGGTTTTGCTTCAACTGCTCAGGCGGCAACAACAAACATTACAATTCCTGCCGGTCAGCGTATGACTTATATCCGTGACAGCGGAAATCAGTATGTGGTCAGACTTTATACAGAGCAAGGCAGTGGCAAATATGCACCTACAACACAGGTAAAGTTTGGCACTCAAACTGCAACTGCATCAAGCGGAATCATCGGCTACATCAACAAAACAGATGTTGACACAACATTTTTTGGCGGTAACTACGGCAGACCGTGGACAAACCCTTACGATTCAATCGTTTACGGTGCAAAGTATATTGCCGACAATTATCTTTCAGACCAATTTACATTGTATTTCCAGAAGTTTAATGTTAATACAACTTCAACAAAGCAGTTTACACATGAATATATGACAAATATCAGCGGTGCAGCTGATGAAGCAAAGATTCTTTATAACGGATATAAAAATGCAGGTTTGCTTGAATCACCGCATACATTTTACATTCCTGTTTATTTAAATATTCCGGGTGATAACGGTAATTATTCAACGGCAAGTTATCCGGAATTTACAGGTAAATATGCGCATGATATTGCAGATTTTGCAAGAATGTACGGCGGAACAAATTATACTTTTAAAGCTGTTAATACCGGTCTTACATTTGATCAGGCGGTAGCGGCAGAAATGAAAGCAAATCCTAGAGCTTTAAAAACAGATGTTGAAAAGTATCTCAATCCTCTTAATTTCTTAACTTTAGACGGTGTTTTCCAGTTTGAAAGCCTGAAAAAGGAAGATTGTGATAAAATGTCTCCTGATGCAAATGCCCCAAAGAATCTTGTAAACGGTATTCTCAAGGGCTCTTGGATGGAGAATAAAGACATCACATACACCACTACAGAGGGTTCAATAACAAATTATACAACAGGCTCGGGAACAACTCTTAAGAATGCTACATATACAGATGCGATAATTGCTGCTTCCACAACTAACGGCTGGGGCGTAAATTACATTGCAACAAAGATTCGCCAAGAAAACGGTGTATACTACGGTTCTGCAATTACAGGCACAACCGCACCGTTCCAGGGTATTTATAATTTCTTTAATATCGGTGCAAACAACACTGCATCGGACGGTCTTGCATTTGCCGCAGGATATATGAAGGCAAAGACAAATACAACATTGTATTACACAAATGCCACAATAACTCAAGCTCAGCCAACCACAACAAAGCCTGTAACAACTACTAAGAACTACACTCCGGCAAAGGTTAAGCTTGTAAGTCTTATAGCTAAAAAGAGCGGTCACAAGATTGTTGTAAAGTGGAACAAGTGCACAACATCCGCTACAGGTTATCAAATTGTTTGGGCAAGAGATAAGAAGTTTAAAAAGATTTCTGCCAAAAAGACAATCACAGGCAGAAGATACAAGTCTTATACCGGCAAAAACTTCACCAAGGGCAGAAAGTATTATGTAAGAGTCAGAGCCTATAAAAAGGCAGGCGGCAGAATATATTACGGCCCGTGGTCAAACATCAAAGCAAAGACTGCAAAGTAAATTAATTCAGCACAATAAATAAGGGACTGCTTCACTGTTATGTGAAGCAATCCCTTATAATTTTTGTGTTCGGTTCAAGATTATTGAATTGTTTTGTTTTACTGAATTTCTCTTTTCTTTGCGAGGGTTTCGCTGATTTCGGCTTTCTTGGCACCTACAACATCGTACTTAATCATAGGAATGATTGAGAGAAGTGCAAGTATACCCGGAAGGGCGGTGTATGCAAAGAATATAATGTTCTTTGTGCTGAGGTTAAATGTGCCTGTTGCAAGGCCGTCATAATAGCCCGAAGCCTGAACAAAGATGAGTCCGACAGCTGTGCCGAGAGCAAGGCAAACCTTGATTGTAAGAGTGAGGATTGAGTAGCAGGTGCCCTCCATTCTCTTGCCTGTTTTGTATTCGTAGTAATCCACACAGTCGGCTGTCATAATCATTGGCATAAGAGTTACGGCACCGAATTGCAAGCCGATAAGGAACAAGCTTGCGTAGAACAAAACGGTAAGCACCATATTACTTGGGGATTTGAACCAGAAGTAGCCGACTGCAAATGAGAAAATCGAAGCGGCAAAACCGTAAACCGAAAGAAGAATGTAAGCCTTTCTTTCATCCAACTTTTTGATGAGCAACGGGCAAAGTGCCATGCTTATCATAGAACCTACGGCGGTTACAATACCCAAAACGGCAACGAGGTTTTGGCTTCCGAGAATAACGGTGGCAGCCTGAACCTGAATGCCCATTGCCATCTGTCTGCCGAAGCCGAGGAAGTAAGAAACAATTACAAGCATAAACGGCTTGTTGTCTTTGAGGGCGAAAATCATATCTTTTGCGGTTGTTTTTTCGCCGGATTCAACCGTAACACGCTCTTTGTTGAGGAGCGGAATGAGTGCAAAAAGTACGCAACCTAAAATCGCCGTGAGAATTGCAGTGCCGAGATATTCGCCGGAAATCATCGGGGTGTCTGTTTCGCCCGATTTTACAAAAACCTTTGAGCCGCCCGGAATGATGAGGCAAACAATAGGCACAATTACAACGCAAGCACTGAAACCTACCTGCTTGAAGGTGTTTGAGATAGAAACAACATTTGTTCTTTCTGTCGGGTTTGGTGTGAGTGCGGCGGCGATACCCTGCGACGGAACATCACCCATTGTCATTGCAATGCTCCAAATAAGATAAGTGCCGAAAATCCAAATGTATGTTGCAACCTTGTTGTCTTTAAACGGAACATCAATAAACACAACCGCCGTGAAAATAAGAAGCGGAACGATTGAATACACAATCATACTTTTGAATTTGCCCATTTTGCTTTTTGAGCGGTCAACCAAATTACCTACGACAGGGTCGGCAACTGCAGAAACGATTTTTGCAATCAAGATGAGAATTGCAACCACCGATACATTTGCACCCAAAATCGAGCCGTCAAATTCTGCCTGATAACTGTTGAGCAATCCGACTATTGCCTGAAAGCCGAACAGACCGAGAGAATAAGCGGCAATTTCTTTGAAGTTAAGATATTTTTGCTTTGCAATATCTTTTGTAGCTTCAGCCATTGTTTTTTACCTCACTTTTAAATTTTTAAATAAAATAAGCCAAGACAGAATAGTGCAATCCTGCCTTGGCGCCTTTGCCATGACAAAGAAGAAATTTTAGATTAATCCGAAAATACTTCTTTAAAAATATCTACATTAGCCATTCTCATAACCGAGCTGAAAAGCTTTGAACCGTAAACAGGCATAAGACGGTTGAAAACGCTCATTGCGTGTGCATCAAAGCCGTGAACCTGCATAGGAGCCTTGTGCTCGATGCCAAACATAATCATCTTAACCATCTTGTCGCAATCGGTTGAAATCATATCCATAACCTTTGCGCCGCTGCTCATATCGGCATTGCCTTGGCCTCTGAAAATATCTGTCTTTGTGAAGCCCGGGCAAACAAGACCAACATACATCTTGCCTTGGAACTCAACACGAAGTGCTTCTGTAAAGCCCTTGAGTGCAGCCTTTGATGCAGAATACATTGATGTGCCTGCAAGAGTCATAAGAGCGGCAGATGAGTCAATGTTGATGATAGCCGGTGTGCTTGACTGAAGAAGCATCGGCAACATTGTTTTAACCGAATATACGCAAGAGTAGAAGTTGATGTTCATTGCTCTTTCGATTTCGTCATAAGAATATTTGTCAAATCTCTTGAATTTTGGAAGAATACCTGCGTTGTTGACAAGAACATCAACCTTAATGCCCTTTTCGTTAAGCTCGTTTGCAAAGTTCTCCCAATTTTCTTTAACGCTTACATCAAAAAGCTCGTATGAAAATTGCTTTGCATATGTTTCGCCGAGTTCTTCAATGAAGTGAAGCATTTTCTTTTCGTTTCTTGCTACGCCGATAACGGTGCAGCCGTGTTTTTTGATAAGTGTTGCGGCAATACCTGCACCCATACCGCCCGATGCGCCGGTAACAACTACGGTTTTGCCTTGAAGCCAACATGTACTCATATGTATATCCTCCGAGTGATTATTTGTGTTTTCATACGCTATAATGATACTACAAAATTATGCTGTTGTCAAATGTCAAATGGAATGTTAAAGTACATTTTTTTGTTCGTCAACTTGATATATAATGTATTATAATGTATAATCAATATATCGTAGAGGCGAACTGTGTTCGCCTACCGTACATATTGTACATATTCTTGTTATTAACACAAACGAAAGTGAGATATATTATGAATTTTACCGAATTGCCAAACGGAATGGTTGAGAGTTTTGTGCTCCTCAAAAAATGTGAAGAAAAAAAGACAAAATCAGGCTCGATTTATCTTGATGTCGTTATTTGCGACAAAGACGGAGAGATGAGCGGCAAATGGTGGGATTATCAGCCAAACGGCATTTTTTCATCAGATATGATTGTTAAAATTCGAGGAAGCGTAGAACAATATAACGGCAGGGACCAGTTCAGAATTTCGCAAATGCGTCCTGCATCGGCAAATGATGACTATAATCTTGCCGACCTTGTGCCGAGTGCCGAGGTTGGCGGTGCACAGCTTTTTGATATGATTCACAAAAGGGTTGAAGCTTTTGCAGACAATGATTTGAAGGCGATTGTGCTTGCGATTATTGACGACAAAAAGGACAAACTCGTAACTTATCCTGCCGCACTTCGACTTCATCACGCAATCGTCGGCGGCCTTATGTATCACACAATGAGCATTGTGCGTATGGCAGAGGAAATCTGCAAAATTTATCCAAATATCAACAAGGATTTGCTTCTTTCGGGTGTAATTCTTCACGATGTCGCAAAAACTTGGGAACTTGAAACTTCTCAATCGGGACTTGCAAGCGGTTACAGCACCGAGGGCGAACTTATCGGTCACCTCGTAAAAGGTGCAATGTATGTTGACGAAACGGCTAAAAAACTCGGCATTTCGGGCGAAAAGGTTACACTTCTTGAGCATATGATTTTGTCACACCACGGAATTCCGGATTACGGTGCGGCTGTTCGCCCAATGTTCCTTGAGGCGGAGATTTTGTCAACTCTCGACTCACTTGACGCAACGATTTATGAGATTAACAACGCTCTTGACGGCGTTGAAAAAGGCGGTTTTTCCGATAGACAGTGGGCACTCGACAACAGAAAATTATATAATCACCATCTCGGCGACCCAAGCCACAAGGTGAATTTCTGATTATCAAATATCGTAGGGGCGAACTGTGTTCGCCTTTTATGAAAATTACGAATATGCCATATATGAAAGGTTAAAATTATGGGAATGACTAACGCAGTTGAGCAGGACAGCTGGACGGAAATCGCTGTTACTGTTGACACAAAAGATATAGACGCCGCAGGCGACATTGCAAATATGGTAGTGCCGTACGGCATTTACATTGAGGATTATTCCGCTCTTGAAGAGGAAACTATGGAGATTGCCCACATTGATTTGATTGAGGAATCCTTGCTTGAAAAGGACAGAACAAAGGGCATAATCCATATTTACATCAATCCTGATGAAAATCCGCTTGAGTCCACTTCGTTTATCAAGGAACGCCTTGACGCACTCGGAATTGAGCACGAAATTACAATTTCCGATTGCAAGGTGGAGGATTGGCAGAACAATTGGAAGCAGTATTTTCACCCTATGCCGATAGGTAAGAAGTTACTTATCCGCCCTGTTTGGGAAGATAATTATGATGCAGGCGACCGCAAGGTGCTTGATATTGAGCCGGGTCTTGCTTTCGGTTCGGGCTCTCACCCGACAACTCAACTTTGCCTTGAAACGCTCGAAAAATATGTTGATGAAAACAGCACCGTGCTTGACATCGGTTGCGGTTCGGGCATTCTTTCTATCGCAACGCTTCTTCTCGGTGCAAAGTCGGCATTCGGCGTTGACATTGACGAACTTGCTGTCAAAACTGCCAAGGAGAACGCACTCCAAAACGGTTTCGGCGAGGACAGATTCACCGCCGTTCAGGGTGATTTGTCCGACAAGGTGAGCGGCAAGTTCAATGTTGTTGTTGCAAATATCGTTGCCGACATTGTTATGCAGTTCAACACGCAGGTTGGCGAATTCCTTACAGATGACGGCGTTTACATCACAGGCGGAATTATCGAAAGCCGAGAGGACGAAGTGCTTTATTCCTTTGCTCAAAACGGCTTTGAGGTTATGGAACGCCTCGAAAATAACGGCTGGCTCGTTTTCGCCCTCAAAAAAGCATAATAATTCAATAAGGCTCCTCTTACTTGTAAGGGGAGCTGTCGCACTTTATGTGCGACTGAGGGGTTAAAAGGACTTGATATAATTTTTGCACCCTGACTTTACATAAAATGCAATTTTTGCACTTTCATTATTGACAGGGTGCAATTTTTGCACTATAATACAATAGAGGTGCAATTATGAGCGAACTAAAAAAATTGAGAGTATCAAAGAACTTAACCCAACAGCAGGTTGCCGATATGTTTGGTGTTTCGTTGCGTTCTTATAAATCGTATGAAAATGATGAATCAAAGAAAGACACAATAAAGTATAATTATTTTGTTGAGCAGCTAAATTTAATTAACCCCGTTGATGAGGAGCACGGAATACTTGAAATCCAAAATATAATTGATGAATGCAGTTCTGTTTTTGAGAATTATGATGTTGAATTTTGCTATCTTTTCGGCTCATATGCAAAGGGCAGAGCAACAGAAACCAGCGATGTTGATTTGTTGATTTGTACTGAAGAAAGAGGATTGAAATATTTTGGACTTGTTGAAGATTTGAGAAATGCACTTAATAAAAAAATTGATGCATTAGATATAAAACAACTAAACAATAATCCTGAATTGCTCCGAGAAATTTTGAGGGACGGTATAAAAATTTATGGATAACATTAAAAATGATAATTATTATATTGAAAAAATAGTAAACGATTTGCGATTTATTTCATTTCATATGGCAGATGTGACTTTGGAGGAATTCGGTAAAAACGATATATTGCTTGATTCTATGATGTTTAGAATGATTCAAATATCTGAAAATTCAAAGCGTTTAACTGACGATTATAAATTGAAAAAAGCAAATGTTCCATGGAATTCGATTTCGGGATTGCGTAACCGTATTGTGCACGACTATGGAAATGTTGATTTGAATGTTGTTTATGATACCTTAAAAAATGACATTCCCGAATTGCTAAATATGCTTGATTAAACACCGTAGGGGCGAACTAAAATCAAATAACCGACCAAGGCTCCTCTTTAAAGGGGAGCTGTCGCACTTTATGTGCGACTGAGGGGTTAGCACAAGAATTTTGCAGCAATGCAAAGTTCTTTTTCTTTTGGGCTATTATCCCCTTGCATTAATTCGGGATATACTATATAATAATTGTGTATTTAAAATTTTTAGATTGCGAGAAAGATATGGAAAAGATTTTAGTTTTGGACTTCGGCGGTCAGTACAATCAGCTTATCGCCCGTCGTGTGCGTGACCATCATGTTTATGCCGAAATTTTGCCTTATACCACCCCGCTTGAAACCATCAAAGCAAACGGTTACAAGGGCATTATTTTTACAGGCGGACCTAATTCGGTTTTTGATATGTCGTCACCGCATTATACAAAGGATATTTTGGAACTCGGCGTGCCGGTTCTCGGCATTTGCTACGGCTGTCAGCTTATCGCTTGGATGGGCGACGGCGAGGTTAAAACCGCTCCTGTTTCCGAATACGGCAAGATTGAACTCAATGCCAAGGACTCTGTGCTTTTCAAAGGCGTACCTGAAAAGTCGGTAGTTTGGATGAGCCACACAGACTATATTGCAACTCCGCCGCAGGGATTTGAAATTATCGGTTACACCGATGACTGCCCGTGTGCCGCTATGGAGAACAAGGCAAAGAATATTTACGCTGTTCAGTTCCACCCTGAGGTTACTCATTCCGAGTACGGCAAGCAGGTGCTTTACAACTTCCTTTACGAAGTTTGCAAGTGCTCGGGCGACTGGGTAATGGATAATTTTATTGACAATACTGTTAAAGAACTTCGTGAAAAAATCGGCGACAAGCATGTAATTTTGGGCTTGTCGGGCGGTGTAGACAGCTCCGTTGCAGCAGGCTTGCTTTCCCGTGCAGTCGGCAAGCAACTCACCTGCGTTTTTGTTGATCAAGGCCTTATGCGTAAGGACGAGGGCGACTTTGTAGAAAAGACTTTTACAGAGCTTTTTGATATGAATTTTGTTCGTGTAAATTGCGGCGACCACTTTATGGAATGTTTGAAGGGCGTTACAGACCCTGAACAAAAGCGAAAGATTATCGGCACGGAATTTTACAAGGTATTCTGGGACGAAGTCAGAGCAAGAGCCGCAGAGGGATTCTTTGCACAGGGTACAATTTATCCTGACAGAATTGAGTCCGGCAAGGGCAAAAGCGACGGCAAGGCACAGACTGCTGTTATCAAAACTCACCACAATATGGTTGAAAAACCAAAGGATATTTCGTTTATTGACACAATCGAGCCGCTCGGCGACCTCTTTAAGGACGAAGTAAGAGCAGTAGGCGAAAAACTCGGAATTCCTCACGAGCTTGTATGGCGTCAGCCGTTCCCGGGTCCGGGCCTCGGTGTAAGAATTATCGGCGAAGTTACAGCCGAAAAAGTAAGAATTTTGCAGGATGCCGATTGGGTACTCCGTGACGAAATGAGCAAAAACGGTTACGAGAGCAACCTTGCGCAGTTCTTCTGCGTCCTTCCGGGCGTCAACTCCGTAGGCGTTATGGGCGACCACAGAACATACGACAATGTGGTTGTCATCAGAGCCGTTACAACCGATGACTTTATGACTGCCGACTGGGCAAGAATTCCGTATGATATTCTCGCCAAAGTCAGCAACCGCATCACAAACGAGTGCGCTCATATCAATCGAGTGGTCTATGATATAACCTCCAAACCACCCGGAACAGTTGAGTGGGAATAATTAACAGAAATCTTGAAAGTGGCTTAAACACTGGGCTTTGAGTGTTTGATAACTTCAAATGATACTGTTTTGATACTGTTTCACTAATTTAATACAAAGGGAAAACCCCTAATGTATGACTCAATTCATACATTAGGGGTTATTTTTATTCGCCGTTTTTCTTTTTGTCCCATAATTCCATAAGTTTTTTATGGTTTTCTCTTGCGGCACTCATAGGGTAATTATAACGCCACTCATCATATTCCTCTTGCGTTATTTCTCCATTTTTAAGCTGCTCATGTTTTTTGCTCCATTCCATAAACCCGTCGGACTCGTGAGATGTCGGGTCTTTCGGCATTAAATAAGGTAAACCTATTTCATCGGTGCAAATATGTAAATCGTACTCATCTTCAAGTGCGAAAAGAAGCTGAAATAACGCTTCGTAATTATTTATGTCGGGAACTTCCAAGGCTGACGGCTGTACACCGACAATAGCGGCTAACCGTTCAACATATTTACCCTTTGGTCGTCTTGTGCCGCTTTCATATTGAGCAATGCGAACATCTGCTCCGAGTTTGTCAAAGCCTGCGGCTAAGCCTAATTGTTTTTGCGTGAGATTTTTTCTTTTTCTAAACCTCTTTAATCTATCGCCAACTGTCATATCTTACTCCTAAACATTTTTGTATAATTTGATTATAACCGATAAATTTGAAATTTGCAACATATTAAACAAAAAAGTTTAATGAAATTGTGCCATAAGTATTGACATAAACAAAAATGTTTAGTATTATACAAATGAACACTAAACAATATTGTTTAGTGATCGAAGGGAGGTGAAATAATGAACAAACTTTTTATGAAAGCCGAGGAAATTCAAGAAGAATTAGGAATTTCAAAAACATATGCTTATAAAATTATAAAAGAATTGAACGAAGAGCTTGAAAAAATGGGTTATAAAACTCTTGCAGGTCGTGTCAGCCGTAAATTCTTTAATGAAAAGTTTTATGGCATAAATGAAAATGCAGAAGAGAAAGGAGCGTAAATTATGCCTGTTTACAAAAATCAAGATAATGGTACTTGGTATGTTTCTGTTTACTATAAAGATTGGGAAAACAATCAATCTCGTAAGGTTAAGCGTGGCTTTAAAACTAAGCGTGATGCACAAGAGTGGGAAAGAGAATTTCTCTCGAAGCAAGCAGGCGATCTTAGTATGAATTTTGAAACCTTTGTTGACATATACAAGGCAGATATGAAGGATAGAATTAAGGAGCATACCTGGATAGGAAAGAATGCTATTATTGACAAAAAGATTTTACCTTATTTCAAAAATAAGAAGATTAACGAGATAAAACCGTCCGATATACGAGCGTGGCAAAATGAAATGATGGCTTATCGTTCCCCGAGTGACAAAGCCTATTCACCGATTTATCTTAAATCAATTCATAATCAACTTAGTGCAATTTTTAATCACGCAGTAAGATATTATGATTTAAGAAATAATCCGGCGGCAAAGGCAGGAAATATAGGCAAAAAAGAAAGTGACAGAGAAATGCTCTTTTGGACAAAAGAAGAATATCTTAAATTTGCAGATGTGATGATGGATAAACCTGTGTCGTTTTATGCATTTGAAATGCTGTATTGGTGTGGCTTACGCCTCGGCGAGATGCTTGCATTAACTCCTTCTGATTTTGACTTTCAAAAGGAAACCGTACGCATAAATAAATCTTATCAAAGATTTGATTGTAGGGATGTTATTACAGACCCAAAGACACCGAAAAGTAAGCGAACAGTGAAAATGCCTGCATTTCTTGCCGAAGAAATGCAGGACTATATTCATAGTATTTATGGTATTGAAGACGACGACAGAATATTTCAAATTACAAAAAGCTATATGCACCATGAAATGGAAAGAGGGTGTAAACTAGCAGATGTAAAAAGAATTCGTATTCATGATTTAAGACATTCTCATGTTTCGCTTTTGATTGATATGGGCTTTAGTGCAGTCGACATTGCAAATCGTGTAGGTCACGAAAGTATAGATATTACTTTTAGATATGCCCATATGTTTCCTAACAAGCAAAGCGAAATTGCAAATAAACTGAATATTGAAAGGGGTGTTGATAATGTCGGCGAAAAATCTTGACTTAAAAGGCAGATTGCGAAACAAAATCGTATCGTTTCGTATGTCGCCCCAAGAGGCAAAGCTTCTTGACGATTATGTTTCTGTTTCGGGACTTAATAAGCAAGATTATATTATCGATAGGGTGCTGAGAACGGAGATAACAGTTAATCCCAGTCCGAGAGTTTATAAAGGTTTGAGGGACAAGTTAAATAATGTTTACAGCGAACTTTGCAGAATAGAAAAAGGCTCCGAAATTAGCGAAGAAACACTTTGTCTTATTTGTTATATGTCTGCCATTTTAAGGGAAATGGGAGGGTAATCATAATGAACGAGAAAATAAAAAAGACTGCTTTTGAAACATCTGCCGGTACAGATGAAAAGCAGTCACTAATAAATAGCAATAATATTATAACCGATGAAGATGATTTTTGCAATAGTGATGATTTGTTTGCAGAATTCAGAGAGGAGAGCAACCCGAATTTTATAAGAACTTTTACTTTAGGTGAGCTTTTTGATAAATCATATGATATTAAGCAGCCGATAATTAAAGATTTGCTTTATCCGGGAATGTACTTATTTGTCGGTGCACCTAAAATCGGTAAATCGTTTGCAATGTTGCAATTAGCACATCATGTCAGCAACGGTTTAGACTTGTGGGATAAAAAGGTCAATCAGGGCAAGGTAGTTTATCTTGCTCTTGAGGACAGAGAGGCTCGAATAGTATCTCGTTATTATAATATGTTTGGCGTTCCGCCAAATCCGGATAATATAATAATTTCAACATTCTCAAACAAGGCGGGTCACGGTCTTGAAGGTCAGCTTGAATATATTTTGGCAAGAAATCAAGGCGTATCGTTAATTATAATTGACACTTTACAGATGATTAGGGAAAGCTCAAATGACAAAATGAATTATTCAAGTGATTATGGAATTATTGAAATTCTTAAAAGATTTGCTGATAGATTCAAGGTGTGTTTGCTTGTTGTTCATCACACAAGAAAGCAAGATTCCGATGATGTGTTTGATACAATTTCAGGTACAAACGGATTGCTTGGTGCTGCTGACGGAGCATTTGTTATGCAAAAGGAAAAACGAGGCAAGAACAAAGCTACTATTTCCGTTACCGGCAGGGATTTGCCCGAACAATGTATTCAAATTGAACGCTCGGCAAATTGCACTTGGGATTTTGTAAAATCCGATGTTGATTTATTCGATAAGCCAAAAGATAAAATACTCGATAAAATTGTGCCTTTTGTTTCTGCCTGTAAGGTTTGGCAAGGTACGGCAACTCAATTGATAGAAGAAACGAAATTTGATATTACTCCAAATGTTTTGAGCCGTAGTTTAAATGCACTTCATTCTGTGTTATTAAACGATTATAACATTGAATACAAGTTTGAACGAAAGCATTCAGGTAAAATAATATCATTGTCGATAATAGAATAGGTGCGTCGATGTGTCGATATTTTAACCGCTGTGTAATTATCGACGCAATCGACACGCTTTTCTCAAAACACCGTAGGTCGCAAGGGCACTTGTGATGCGTAAGTGTCAAAAGTGCTTTTGCGTTACTCTTGGCAAGAGTAACAGAAAAATAAGGTTTGTAAATTATAAGAAAGGGCGTGACGATTATATATTTAGCAAGCATAAGTATTGAACTTGGTAAAGGCGCATTAAAGCATAACAGCAGGATATTTAATACCTCGAATACAAATCCCGAAAGGTCGCACCTGAACAAAGAGTATATAAATGACGATATAAAAAATGTTTATCACGAATTGTTTGACGAAGCTGTTGAGCGTTATAACTCCAAACAAACTCGCAATGACAGAAAAGTAAAAAACTATTATGAAAAAATTTGCAACGGTAAACAGGAAAAACCATTTCATGAAATAGTAGTTCAAATTGGCAATAAAAATGATTTTGGAATTGGTAAGCAAACTACCGGACTTGCAGAAAAGGCACTTGATAATTATGTTAGCACTTTTCAAAAACGCAATCCGTATTTGCGTGTGTTCTCCGCCCATATGCACTTGGATGAGGCAACACCGCATTTGCATATTGATTTTGTTCCATTTACAACCGGAAGCAAGCGTGGACTTGATACAAGAGTGTCGTTAAAACAGGCTCTTGCAAATCAAGGCTTTGTCGGCAACGGCAGAGAAGAAACAGAATGGGTATTATGGGTGAATTCCGAAAAAGAATCATTGGCTGAATCTATGTTTAAATTTAATATTGAATGGGAAAATCAGCATACAAACAGAGAGCATTTATCGGTTCTTGATTATAAAAAGAAAGAACGGCAAAAAGAAGTTATACAGCTTGAAGAAAAGGTCGATATGCTTAAAAATGAAATTGAATGTTATCAAGATTGCAATAATGAATTGCAAGAAATTGATGAAAGTGGTTTTGATGACAAATTCGTTTTACCCGAACCCAAGCCGTTTATGTCGGCAAATGCGTATAAGAAATTGATTGAACCGATGTTCAATAAGCTAAAGCAAATGGTAAAAGCGTTGATTGTAAGATGCTTCAAAGCAGAGGTACGAGCTTATAATGCAAACAGAATTGTCGGGAGACTTCAAAATGATGTTGAAATTTATAAAAAAGATGCAAAATCATTCAGTAAGATGGCTCACAGAGCAGATAAAAAGCTTGCTCAATACAGTAAACTTCGCAGAATAATCGGACCAAAAAATGTTGATGAAATTCTAAAACAATCTCAATCGAGAAATAAAGAAATGTATAGGTGATTTTATGAAAAAATATATAACAGACAAAATTACAGGCATTAGCTATACTCTTGTAGGCGATGTGTATATTCCAAATCTTGTGTCAACCGATACAAATTATGAAATCGGCTGTTGGGGCAGAAAACATAAGGAGTATATTAAACAACATAAACCGGCGTTTTATACAACCCTGCTTACTCAATGTAAACTAAATTCATATCTTGCAGATATTGAACAGCAGGCGCAAGACCTTTTTCTCCGGCTAGTAAAAGACCTCGCCGAAAAAGAAAATGTAACCGAGGAACTCAAAGCAACCGATATGATGCGTTGGGTGCAAAAGATGAATAATGTTCGTAATAGAGCAACAGAAATTGTAAATGCGGAATTGATTTATACGGTATAAACACAACGACGGCAGGGAGAAATCCCTGCCGATTTTTAGATAGTACAAGAATGTTATAATTATATACATTTCATTTATGAATTTGTAAAGCTTTTTAAATTGACTTTTATTTTAAAATATGATAGTATGTAAGTATGTAAACTTACATACTAATTTAGAAACGGTGGTGATTACTTGATTGTTGATGATTCTATGAAATTCTGTAATTTGCTTGCACAAATGATAAAAGAGGCAAAATTATCAAATGTCAAGTTTTACACCGCACTTGGCATAAAGAAACCTTACTTTTATGATATTTTAAGCGGTAAAGTTAACCCACCTCCTCCTGATAGACAAATTGCAATGCTTCGGTTATTGAATCCAAAGCCTGAACAAATAGCGTTGTTTTTTGATTTAGCTGCACAAGAACGAAATGAAGTACCTGCTGATATCGCAAAAGCCTTAGAAAATAAAGATTTGTGCAGAAAATTGAGAAATGGTATAGATTACGAAAAATTATTAAAGAACGGAGAATACAAAAATGAGCGATAATAAAAGAGAACAAGAAAGAACAGAACTTTACCGTACAATATGGGCGCTTGCAAATGAACTTAGAGGAAGTGTCGATGGTTGGGATTTTAAACAATATGTTTTAGGTATGCTGTTCTATAGATATATATCTGAAAACCTTACAACTTATCTCAACAAAGGTGAATGGGAAGCAGGAAATACTGATTTTGATTATGCGAAAATCAGCGATAAAGAAGCTTTAAGGGTTAAAAATGATATGGTGCAAGAAAAAGGCTTCTTTATTTTACCCGGTGAATTGTTTGGGAATTTATTAAACAGAATTAGAAAAGCTGATAAAGACGCAAAGGATCAAGCAGAAAAAGACGGCAAAGAATTAGAAATTGCTGATTTGGATGAAAATTTAAATGAAATATTGCAAACAAACTTTAAAAACATTGAAGCATCTGCTATAGGAAGTCCAAGCGAAGAAAACTTCAAAGGTTTGTTTGACGATATAGATGTAAACAGCAATAAACTCGGACCAACAGTAGTCAAAAGAAACAAAAGACTAAAAAAACTAATCACTGTTATTGGAGATATGGATCTTGGTAATTATCAAGATAATTCCATTGATGCTTTTGGGGACACTTATGAGTATTTAATGGGAATGTACGCTTCTAATGCCGGAAAAAGCGGCGGCGAATTTTTCACACCACAAGAGGTATCTGATCTTCTAACTAAAATTTCACTTCTTGATAATAACGGTAAAATGAAAACAGAAGTAAATAAAGTATACGACCCTGCTGTGGGAAGCGGTTCGTTACTTTTGAAGTTTGCAAAAATTCTCGGTAAAGACAATGTCCGTAATGGATTCTTTGGTCAGGAAATCAACATTACAACTTATAACCTTTGCCGTATCAATATGTTTTTACACGATATAGGTTACGATAAATTCAGCATTGAACACGGCGATACTTTGACTGATCCTAAGCATTGGGATGAAGAACCGTTTGAAGCCATTGTTTCAAATCCTCCGTACTCTATTAAATGGGAAGGGTCTGACAATGGAACACTGATAAACGATCCTCGTTTTTCTCCTGCCGGTGTATTGGCACCTAAATCAAAAGCGGACTTTGCTTTTATTATGCATTGCCTTAGCTGGCTTGCTACAGACGGAACAGCGGCTATTGTTTGTTTCCCCGGTATTATGTATCGTAGCGGCGCAGAACAGAAAATCAGAAAATATTTGATTGATAATAATTTTATTGAATGTATCATTCAGTTGCCTGATAATCTTTTTTATGGAACAAGCATTGCAACTTGCATTATGGTTCTCAAAAAATCAAAAGTTGACAACCAAACTTTATTTATTGATGCTTCAAAAGAATTTATCAAGTCTACCAACAGCAATAAATTGGGCGACGGAACTGCAAGCAATGAACCTAATAACATTCAGAATATATTAAACGCATATATCAACCGAAAGACTGAAAAGTATTTTACTGCTCTTGTTAAACAGAAAGATATTGAAAATGCAGATTACAATCTTTCTGTGTCAACTTATGTAGAAAGTGAGGATACAAGAGAAATTATTGATATAGCCGTTCTTAACAAACAAATATCTGAAATTGTTCAGCGTGAAAATACGTTGCGTGCCGAAATTGATGCGATTATAGCTGATATTGAGGAGGCGTAATATATGAGATTGTCAGATGTGTTATCAAAACCGATAACAACAGATTATGTACAAATAGAAAACTTTTTGGGCAGTAGAAAGCTTAAAACCGGAAATTCTAAAAAAATTGCAGTCGGCAAGGTTGCATTAAATTATTATTGTAATAATTGCGGCGATCAGCGAACATTCTATTCTGGGGAAGACTTGTTCTGTATTGGTGTAAACGAAAAGACTGTCAGCATTGACTGTGTTCTTGAATGTCCTCGTTGCGGAGCTTCTGTGCAAATGTGGTTCTTGCTTGAGTGCAGAGAGGAAGATAATATACATAGTCAATATCCTTATGTGCGTATTGCAAAAAGAAGTGAAAAATTTTCTGAAGCAGTTTCGCTAAATACTGAAACTTACGGTGATTTCACAGATGCTTTGGAAAAAGCCAGAAAGGCGGCCAGAGAAGGATTTGGAGCAGGGTCTATTGTTTATTTGAGAAAGGTTTTTGAAAGAATTATTACCCAAACAGCAGAGGCTGCAAATCCGCCCATTGAAACGAGGAAAGCAAACGGCAATCTTAAACCGTTTATTCAGATTCTTACACCGGTAAAAGATCAATGTAATATCATCCCTTCGGAATTTGCTGAAGATGGCTATAAACTATTTGGTGAGCTTAGTGATGTAGTTCATGGAGATTATGACGAAGATGAGGCATTACAAAAATTTGATGCTTTTTATCGATTAGTTACAGGTGTACTGGAAAAAATAAAAACTAACAGAGAACTAATGGATGCGATAGGTACCTTAGGTTGGCATACCGGAGGTGAGGAGAATGAGTAAATTAGAACAACTTATAAATGAACTTTGCCCAAATGGGGTAGAATTTAAGAAAATAAAAAATAGTTATACAAGAATAAAAGGTACTCCTATTACTGCGGGCAAAATGAAGGACATTGCATCTGATGACGGTGAAATCAAAATCTTTGCAGGAGGAAAAACTGTCATCACTGCTCATGAAGCTGATATACCTAATGCAAATATTACGAGAGTACCTGCTGTTTTAGTGCAGTCCAGAGGGGTAATTGATGCTGTTTATTACGATAAACCATTTACTTTTAAAAATGAAATGTGGGCATATACAGCAGATAATCCAATCAAAGTAAAATATTTATATTATGTTCTGAAAAATAATATTGAACACTTCAGAGAAACAGCTTCAGGAATGGGATCATTACCTCAAATTTCTTTGCGAGTAACTGAAGACTTCATAATTCCTTTTCCACCTTTACCAGTACAAGAAGAAATCGTTCGTATATTGGATAAATTTACGGAACTCACTGCGGAACTCACTGCGGAACTCACTGCGAGAAAGCAACAGTATGAGTATTATAGAGACACTGTTTTAAATTCAATTAAACAGAGTGAATTATATCCGATAAAGGAAGTTTGTGACACAATAACTAACTTTGCAGCAGCGGGTTCTTTTGCTGAAGTTTCAAAAAATGTGCCTTATTTATCAAAACCAGATTATGCTCAATTAATAAGAACAGTTGATATTAAGTGCAACTATACCAATAGCTCACCAATTTATATATCTAAAGATTCATACGATTATTTGTGGAGAGTTCAATTAGACACCCCATGCATTGTTTTGCCTAGTGTAGGAAATTGTGGAGAAGTATATTATATCAATCCAATAAAGCTACCTTATAAATACAATGCTCTTGCTAAAAACGCGTTGCTAATTCGTAGCAGTAAAGTTAATTTGCTATATTTAAAATACACATTTGAATCTCTTGAATTCCAAAAAAAATTGAAAAAAGTCACTTCAAATATGGGACAGAGTAAATTTAATAAAACCGATTTCGAAAAATTAACTATTCCGATTCCATATCCGGAAGACAAGGAAAAGTCACTTGTAGAACAACAACGCATAGTTGATATCCTTGACCATTTTGACAGGCTTTGCAACGATATTAGCGAGGGATTGCCTGCCGAAATCGAAGCAAGACAAAAGCAATATGAATATTACCGAGATAAGCTCTTAACTTTTAAGAAAAAGGAGGCGGTGGAAAATGAATAGCTTTGAAATTGTGGCAAGTTCAACCGAAAATACAGTTGTTGCTGAATACACGCCTGAAGAAAGAAAAAGCACCGACTATCAAAGCGAAGCGGAACTTGAAAAAGATTTTATAAATCGCCTTGTCGATCAGGGCTACGAATACATTTCCATAAAAAGCGAACAAGACTTAATTGACAACCTCCGTACTCAGCTTGAAAAACTTAATAACTACACCTTTTTCGATAAAGAATGGAACGACTTTTACAGCACTGTTATTTCCAATGGAAATGATGGTATTGTTGAGAAAACCCGCAAAATACAAGAAGATTACCTGCAAAACCTTACCCTCGATAACGGTTATGTGAAGAACATCAAGTTGATAGATAAAACCAACATTCATAACAATCATTTGCAGATAATAAACCAGTACGAAGAAAATGAGGGTGAACGTAAAACCCGTTATGATGTAACGATTTTGGTAAACGGATTGCCGTTAGTGCATATTGAGCTTAAAAAACGAGGGAACGCAATTCGAGAAGCGTTTAACCAAATCAATCGATACCAGCGTGACAGCTTTTGGGCAGGCAGCGGATTGTATCAGTATGTACAGCTGTTTGTAATCTCCAACGGTACGCATACAAAGTATTATTCTAACTCAACAAGATTTCAGCATATCAAAGATAACGCAGAGAAAAACATATCAAAAAAGAAAAAGACTTCTAATAGCTTTGAATTCACAAGTTATTGGGCGGATGAAAAAAATCGTACCATCCCGGACCTTGTGGACTTTACAAAAACCTTTTTTGCAAAACATACGCTGCTTAATATTTTGACTCGTTACTGTGTATTTACCTCAGAGGATTTATTATTGGTAATGCGTCCTTATCAAATTGCGGCAACTGAAAAAATCCTAAACCGCATTATCGTTTCTACCAATCTCAAAAAAACCGGCAGAAAAGAGGCGGGCGGTTACATTTGGCATACCACCGGAAGCGGAAAGACTTTAACAAGTTTTAAAACTGCACAGCTTGCTCAAGGATTGAATTTCATTGACAAAGTATTGTTTGTTGTTGACAGAAAAGATCTTGACTACCAGACAATGAAAGAATATGACAGGTTTGAAAAAGGTGCTGCCAACAGCAACACCTCTACTAAAATTTTGCAAAAACAAATGGAAGATGATAATGCAAGGATCATCATCACAACTATTCAAAAGTTAGATAAATTCATATCTAAGAACAAAGAACATGAAGTTTATAAAAAACATATTGTTATGATTTTTGATGAATGCCATCGTTCTCAGT
Organism: uncultured Eubacterium sp.; assembly: GCF_934561735.1. GTDB lineage: Bacteria > Bacillota > Clostridia > Oscillospirales > Acutalibacteraceae > Eubacterium_R. The sequence goes on along the minus strand of NZ_CAKTGT010000001.1, from coordinate 89,741 downwards.
TCGGAGATATGCACAAGTCGATTACAAAGCATTTTAAGAATTATCATATTTTTGGTTTTACGGGTACGCCGATTTTTCCATCAAATTCCAACAGTTCCAATGCACCTAATATGCGTACTACGGCACAGGTTTTCGGAGGTGAACCGGACGAAAACGGGAACAAAGTAAGACCACTGCACGCATATACCATTGTAGATGCTATTCATGATGGAAATGTCTTGCCTTTTAGAATTGATTATATCAATACGATTAAAAATCCTGAAATTTTATATGACAAGCAAGTAAAAGCAATTGACCGCGAAAAAGCTTTGCTTGATCCCCAAAGAGTATCTGAGATTACACAATACATTCTTGAACATTTTGAGCAGAAAACTTATCGCAATCAAAGCCGTTCCTATTATGGCTATAAAGTGATTACGAATGTAGAAAAAATGGCAAAGTCCAAGAATAATACGGTATCAGAGCGAAAAACGACTGCAAAAGTAAATGGTTTTAATTCAATTTTTGCAGTCGCATCTATTCCGGCAGCGATTGCATACTACAATGAATTTAAAAAGCAAATGGAGGAAACAGGTCATAAATTAAATATTGCTACGATATTCAGTTTTAATCCAAACGAAGAAGATCCGGATGATATCTTGCAAGATGAGAATTTTGACACAAGCGGTCTTGATCAGACTTCACGGGATTTTCTTGACAGTGCGATTGATGATTATAATGAGTTATTTAATGTTAGCTACGATACATCTGCGGATAAATTTCCAAACTACTATAAAGATGTATCATTGAGAATGAAAAATCGTGAGATTGATTTGCTGATCGTAGTTAATATGTTTCTAACTGGATTTGATGCAACCACTTTAAACACTTTGTGGGTAGACAAGAATTTAAAAGATCACGGTTTGATACAAGCGTTTTCTCGTACCAATCGTATTTTGAACTCGGTTAAAACATTTGGAAATATTGTTTGTTTCAGAAATCTTGAGACGGCCACTAATAATGCCTTAGCGCTTTTTGGGGATAAAAACGCAAGAGGTATGGTTATTCTAAAAACTTACAATGAGTATATGAATGGCTATGAAGATGAGCACGGAAAGCATATTGAAGGTTATAACGAGCTTGTAGCCAGACTGGTAAATGAATTTCCGATAAGCAGTCAAATCATTGGCGAGGATAACGAAAAAGAATTCGTCAAACTGTTTGGTCGCATTTTGAAATTGAGAAATATTTTAAGGTGTTTCGATGATTTTGAAAGCGACAGTTCTGTATCCGTTAGAGATTTACAGGATTATCAAAGCATTTATATTGACTTATATCAAGATTATGTTAAAAAAAGCGATATTGAAAAAGAACGAATCAACAATGATATTGTCTTTGAAATTGAACTTATTAAGCAGGTCGAGGTCAATATAGATTATATCTTGATGCTTGTTGCCAAATATCACGAATCAAATTGTGAGGATAAAACGATTCTTGTTAATATTAATAAATCAATAGATGCAAGTGTTGAGCTGCGCAGTAAAAAAGCTTTAATTGAGGGATTTGTTGCCCAAATGACAGTAAAAACAGATGTTGAAAAGGACTGGAAAGACTTTGTTAAAAAGCAAAAGGAACAGGATTTAGATACTATCATCAAAGAAGAAAAGCTAAAACACGATGAGGCTCAAAAATTTATGGAAAACTCTTTCAGAGATGGTGGAATAAAAACCACTGGAACAGATCTTGATAAAATATTACCTCCGATGTCAAGGTTTTCAAGCGGCTCTAATAGGACCTTAAAAAAACAAACTGTCATCGATAAACTAAAAGACTTTTTTGAAAAATATTTTGGCTTAATATAACACAAAACCGCTACCGTTTTTAAACCGGCAGCGGTTTTAACTATGTGAAAATTAAATTTTGATATTTTTACTAACTTCTGATTGATTTTACTATTTTATTATTCCTCCTCTTATTTCCACTTGCTCTCCAAAGCAGACCATTTTTCTTCAAATTCTTTATTTTCAACTGCTGCCGTAAACGGCTCCGCTAAAAATTCTTTGATGGATTTCAGCACTGTGCTAAAATCATCAGTCTTAGTATTGATTTTATGAGTAAATGCTTTCCATTTCTTTTGCATTTCTTCATCATCAGCAAAAGCAGTTATCCGATCAAATTGTTCAATAGTAAAGCTATGACCACGATTTTCAAATGTTCTTTTTAATGCTTCTGTTAATGTTTTACCGTTAAAATCAAATTTATTTGCAAGATAATAGATGTCGTAGTAATCCTTCATTCTGCTTGAGAATTCCATAAGGTCTAATATTGCATCGATCTTTTCCGCAATGGTCGTTTCAAGCGAGTATGTATTTATGATTGGTGAAGGAAAATCTTTTAACTGTGTAGGAATTGACCTTTTTTCTTGATTTGGTACAATTACATCACCAATACCGAAATCAATACTAAAAGGAGTTCGAGTATTTTTGATGTGTGCAACAAGAGAGGCACTGATTCCGGCATATTTCTTTGCGACTGAAATAGGTGAAACATTTTTAATTTCAAAGGTTATAAAGTTATTTCCGGTATCTATAGCTATAATTTCTTCAAGTATTGCACGAAGTTGTTCAGGTGTGTTTGGTAATTTTCTCAGAAGAAAATCTACATCTACTGTAACCCTGCTGTCAAAGTCCGTTATTGAATAGATAAATAGTCCACCCTTAAGTACGAAATTATCTGCATATTTTGAATTTTGCAACCGGCGTAAAAATTCTTCCTGACAAAACAGTTGCATACACAGCTGATAGCTTCGACCGGATTCTTTCGATTTGTTTTTTAATCTTGTAAGTACAGATGCGGCAATATCAGCCATTCAGCAACACCTCCATAACACTCATCATTTTTGTATATACATGCATTTCTTTAGCATATTTTGAAAGATTTAAAAGATTCTTTTTATCGTCCAAAACATATGCGTTAAGTGCTTTATTAAATGTTTCGCTATCAAGCTTTGTGCGATACTTAAAACAGTCGCAAATAGTCCTTTCACGGTCGTAAACAGGGAGTGTTACACCATTAAAATCACCTATTGTTTTTCCGAGTTCAATTATATTCTTTTGAACATAATATGCTTTGATAGGCACTTCTTGGATATTTGAAATTTGATTTCTGTAAGTTCGAGGAACTGCTATTGACCATTCTCTTGGAGCAAAGTCACTGTATCCATAATGAAACAAAGCCGATTCAACGCAAACTGTTCCATAAGGTAATAAATTTGATATTAGCTGTTCTTCACTTATGTTGTAATTATTAGGAAGTTGGTAAAAGCCATTTCGTATTCTCTCGATAACACCATCTTTGCACAATTTTGCAATATCATAATTTGTAAGTCCCACATTTTTAAAATCGGAAGTTTTTGCGATTGCGCCAACATTTTGAAAAACATTTTTTGCAATTTTTTCTTTAGACAACGGCTCACCAACTTTCTGCGTACAGTTATCAAAATTTGTACGCAAATTTATTATAGCAATATTTTTAATAAAATACAACATTTTTTGAAAAATAGCCCTGCAATCATAGATATAATTATAGAAACGGCAATTAAACAGATATAAAAGATAGCTTTATCGCTTTAAAGTGTTGACTTTGATATACACCTATGATACAATACAAACGATATGGCAGATGGTGATACTGTTTTGATACTGTAAATTTTGAGCTACAAAAACTTAGTAAAAAACGGTTAGATTATCTGTATTAAAGCAAAATATTTACTAAACAAAAAAGCTTAGTAAATAACTGAATTGAGCGAGTGGGAATAACTTCGCTGATTCGATAAATGCCCTATTTATAAGGCATTCGGGAGTTTTGAAACCCAAAATGGCAACATTTTGGCAACAATATAATATTCACATAAAACTAAGAGCTATCAGACATCAAGTCCGATAGCTCTTTTACTATTTTTTTTCTAATATTTTTATCATTTGTTCAACAACCGTTATTTCTTCTGATGACAAATTTGAAACATCAATTGTATGCGTGTGCTCTATTCCTAGAAGATAATCGGTAGTTACATGAAATATTCTTGAAAGTTTAATTAAAATTTCAGGCGAGGGTGAGCGCTCTTGCAATTCATAATATGAAACAACAGATTTAGTAACGCCGATTTTATCCGCAAACTCTTTTTTTGTCATTTTATGTTTTAACCGCAATTCTTTAAGGTTATTATCAAAATCAACCATATTGCTATCTCCGTTTTAAATATAGTTTACCGAATAATTGTATCAATAGGGTCGATTATAAGTATTAAAGCAATTGACAAAGCACTACAAATGTATTACAATAAAGTCGATGAATTATGTTTTGAAGAAGGTGAAAGAATGACTGACAAGAAACTGAAAATAACTATCAAAAAGTATCAAGGCGAAACATCGGTTATATCACTTCGACTTCCTATTGAACTCGTCAATACACTTGATGAATTAGCTAAAGAAACAGGTCGTACAAGGAATGATATTATGCAACGATGTTTGGAGTTTTCGATTGATAATTTAGAAATAACAGATAAGGAGTGCGATAACTAGTTAAATAATCTAAACATGTGCCAACAAAAATAAAATGAAAAGGAGTTTATGCTGGGGTTATTTATTGTTTGTTTTACATTTATATAACCCAAAGCGATAAGGAGAAAAATTATGGCAAAACTTGTTGATGTAATTCAATATGAGGGGGATAACAGTACTTTTATTTGGAAGCATCCTTGTGAAGACTTTAATACAACCACTCAGCTTATTGTGCATGAGTCACAAGAGGCAATTTTTTTTATGAACGGTCAGGCACTTGACACATTCGGACCGGGAAGACACACGCTTAAAACGCAAAACATCCCTCTTATAGGAAAATTTATGCGGATACATACTGGAGGGAAAAACCCATTTCATTGTGAGGTCTATTTTATTAATAAAACCGTTCAGATGTCAGTTAAATGGGGTACAGACAGTAAGGTAAGATACATAGATCCCGATTCCAACTTGCCACTTGAACTTGGAGCAAGCGGTGAAATGAATCTCATGGTTTCTGATAGCAGAAAGATGCTTATGAAACTTGTTGGAACAACTAATGGTATTGCGTGGAACAATGAAAATGGAAGATTTACAAAATCACTTCAAACTTCATTTCGCCCACTTATTTCGACAGAGGTTAAATCTAATCTTACTGCAGCCATCAAGAAGCTTAATATTAACATTCTTGAAGTTGATGAACACCTATCAGAATTATCAGATATATTAAAATCATATATTGTTGGTGGATTTGAAGAGTACGGATTAACAATTCCTAATTTCTATCTTACAACAGTCGTTCTTCCTGAAGATGATCCAAACTTCAAGCACCTCAGAGAGCTATACACTGTAGGTCTGCAACAGAAGATGGCTCATGCCGAAGCACAGGTTAAAACTGCACAGGCACAGGCAGAGGCTGAAATCACGGCTGCACAGAGAGTTGCAGAACTCGAAAGACAAACCACGCAGACTGAAGTTGCAAAAAGAGAAGCAGAAAGAGCAGTTATTGAGGCTCAAGCTAAGGCAGCAGCTGCAAAAGCAACTGGTTTTGCTGAAGCAGAAGTTATGAAAGCAAAGGGATACTCTGAAAAAGATGTTCTCCAAGCAGAAGTTCAAAAAGCTTATGCAGAAGGAATGGGTAATATGGGTTCAGGAGGAAGTGCCGGTGGCTCTGCAATGAGTGATATTGTTGGTCTAGGTGTAGGGCTTCAAGCAGCAGGTGCTGTGGGCAAACAGTTTAAAGGCATGTTTGATGGCTTGGATTCTGATGCAGAACAAACAAACACAGCGCCTGTTCAGGATGATACAGCGGTTTTTAAAGCAAAACTCGACAAGCTTACAATGATGAAAGAAGCAGGCTTATTAACAGAAGAAGAGTTTAGCAACCTCAAACAACAGCTTCTTTCAAGTATTCTTTAAGGAGAGAATTATATGAAGAATTTGAAAGTATTGCCTATATCAATAGCAAGTATTATTTTAGCAGCGTTTTTAGCTGTATCATTTGTTGTATTTGATGCTTCTGAATCGGTTTCAGTTAAAGCAGTTGCTGGTTCATATGCCGAAACATTTGCAGAAGAAAATGGCTTGGAATATATCGAATTAAATGATTCAGAAAATGATGATGTAAGTATTCCTATAATCGATGAAGCAAAGTATGCTAAAAAAGAAAAGAAAAACAACAATAAAAACAAATTAAGCAAGCCCAAAAATCTCAAGGCCCAAACGAAATCGGTTGATTCTATTTCATTAACATGGGATAGTGTAGAAAATGCTGATCGTTATGAAATTTATCAGGCAACTATAACAAGTGATTATGAAAAGATAGCTACTACTTCGGCAAATGATACTACAGCATATCTAGTAAAGAATCTTGATTCAAATAAATTTTATTTTTATTCCGTTCAGGCAACAAGTGATGATAAAGAAATAGATGATAGCAACTTCAGTGAAGTTGTATATGCGGTCACAGCAAAAGAAAATATGGATTTTGCATACAATTACGATGGCGAATCTGTTGATATTACCGAATATAAAGGCTTGGCGCCTGATGTTATTATTCCTAATACAATTGATGGATTACCAGTAAAAACTGTTTCTATGAAGGTGTTGAATAAAGGCATTAGATCTGTTCAAATACCAGAGAGTGTAACAAAAATTAATTCAACTTTCAAATCGTCTCGTTATACAAAAGAATTCTATACAGTTATGGCGGTAATGATTCTTGGTTATTTATTTGCCGTTCTTTCAACGTTCATTGGCTTCAAGAAGAGTAAAACTGCAGAAGGCACATTCTATGGAATTCCTTTTGTTTACAGTGGATTAGTAACATATATAGCTATTACAATTTGGTGTGGTGTTTCACTTTTCTTTGGATTATCACAACTGTTACAAGTCGTTGTAGCAATTATCATCTTTGCATGTGCGTTGGGAAAATTGTTGAAAAAAACAGTTGCACGAGAATTAATTGAGCAACGAGGGGAAGAAGTAAAGCAGCAGACACAATTTGTTAAAATGTTATCTGTTAATGCTAATACACTTGTTTCAAAAGCTAAGTCTGATAAGGTTAAGACGCTGGCTAATGAAGTGTATGAGGCTATTAGATATTCAGACCCAATGTCAATAGAGGCTCTTGCAGGTGCAGAAGCTCAAATCACAATAAAATTCAAAGAATTTTCAGATGCTGTAATAGATGATGATTATGAGTTATCAAAAGCACTTGAAAAAGAGCTCCTTATACTTATTGAAGATAGAAACAATAAGTGCAAATTATTAAAATAAGGTTTAAGAGAGAGGTATAACATGTTCACTTATAAATGTAGAATCTGCGGTGGTACGTTAGAACTAATAGAGGGTTCAAATACAGCAGTTTGTGAGTACTGTGGAACTGAGCAAACAGTACCAAAACGTTTAGATGAAAATTTACAAAAGCTTTATGATTTAGCAAACAATGCCTTTCAAAGCAACGACTTTAGTAATGCGGAGAATTTGTATAGACAGATTCTGTTAGTGGCACCAGAAGACTCAAATGCTTACTGGAGTTTGGTTTTATGTAAATATGGTGTTACATATGTAAAAAATCCCGTAAATTCAGAATATGTACCAACATGTAACAGAACATCAATGTCTTCAATATTCGAAGACGAGAATTATAAGAAGGCAATACAATTTGCAGATGAGGGCAAAAAAGCTATTTACGAAAAAGATGCAAAGACTATTGATGATATTCAAAGAGGAATAATTGAGCTTTGTAAAAAAGAAAAGCCGTTTGATGTTTTTATCTGCTACAAAGAGAGTGACAAAAACGGTAACAGAACAGCGGACAGCTTGTTTGCTCAAAAAGTGTATAACGAATTAACAGAATTAGGATATAAAGTCTTCTATTCAAGAATTACTCTTGAGTCGAAAATTGGCTCTGAATATGAACCTTATATTTATTCTGCTCTTTCAACAAGCAAGGTCATGCTTTTGATTGCTTCTAATGAAGAATATGTTAATGCACCGTGGGTAAAAAATGAGTGGATTAGGTATTCTTCAATGTCAAAAGCAGATAAGAACCTAATTCCGTTAAGAATAGGAATGACTCATGATAAACTTCCAACGGAATTGTCTGCACTTACTTCTTACAATACTGACGATGAAGGTTTTTGGGACGAGTTTATTCGCGGTATAAAGAAGATTATTCCTGTTTCCGTTACCAAAAAGGAAAAACGCAGAAAGAGAAGAATTGCTCTTTCAATTATTGCGGTTATTCTTGTTATATCAATCATTGTTGGAACTATTGTTTATATTCCTATTATGAAGAAAAACAAAGTTTATGAAGATGCTTTGTATACCATGAACAGCGGAAATTATGCACTTGCTATTGAAAAATTTGACAGTCTTGAGGGCTATAAAGACAGCAGTGATAAATCCTATGAATCACTTGTCCGTTGGCGTAAAAGTTTAGCCGATACTGTTTGCAGTGTTCAAGACGGTAATCGTGCTGAATACAGATACTGTATTAATGCAAACGGAAACATTGAAGATTGCGGAGACGTTAAAAAGGGAAAAAGTCTGGAAATAGATGAGAGTCACGGATATCCGGTATCAATAACTGGAGGCTTGAATCCTGTTATTCTCCAAGAGGACGGTTTTGTTTGGACTGAGTATCAAAACCCAAAATTTGACGGAAAATTTGAGGATGTTATTCAAATTTCAAATGCATTTCAGGCAACTGTTGCTTGCTTGATGAAAGATGGTACGGTAAAGTTATATTCATTTGCAGACGATATGGCCGAATATGCTGTCTATGGTTATGGTTTCTCCGATGTTAACGATTCGTGGCTCGAATCAGTAGAAGAATGGACAGACATTATTGAGATAAAAAGTTTTAGTGATTATTGGAAAGGTGCTCTTAAACACGCTGGTATAGTAGGATTAAAATCAGACGGAACACTTGTCGGTGTTTATTATTCGGAATGGCAAGATAGTTACACGGGTGAATACTATAATGAATCATCATCAATAGAAGGATTAGAGCAGTTTAGTAATGTTAAGGATTTTGATATAGGATATTCAGAAGAATTAAATGAAAATGATGAGAGTGTATTGTATTATAATGTTATTGCCACAACTGATGATAATCTGTGTATATTAAAACAAAATAAGTTTGAAAAAAAGAACATAAAGAATGTTAAAGATGTAAGCATTTGGGGAGATGAAATGTTCTATGTAAACGAAAAAGGAGAGCTCTACCGCAATTTTGGTTCAAAATCAATATTAAGTGATGTAAGATATATTTGTAATAACTTATTTGCTACTCATACGAATAGTTTGTATATTGGAGAATATAACTATTCGGATATTGATGACAATTCGGTTTTCGAAGTTCGCTCTTTAAATTCAAAAGTAATTAATTATGAGGGTTAAATTATGATTTGTAAGAATTGTGGTGGTGTATTAGATTTTGTAAATGGGCATTACAAATGTCAGAGTTGTGGTAATGTACTCCATCCTGAAATCGTTATTCAGCATTTTGACGTTTGTATATGCTGCATTGAAAATGATGAGTTGGGTAGACGAACACAAGACAGCATTATTGCTCAAGATGTTTATCAAAAGCTAAAGTTTAATAATATTAATGCTTTTTTCTCACGAGTAGATTCTGCTGATATAATTGGAGATGACCTTGAAATTAGCAACGATTTAGCTATGTTCAATTCGGATGTGTTAATTTTTGTAGGCATTCAAAAAGAACACTTTGAGCAATTATTAGAGGAGAATAAAGCCAAGGAATTAAACAAAATAATTATTCCTGTTATTTCTAAAATGAATGCCAACGACTTACCACAAGAGTTAAAATCTATTCAGGTTATGAATTATGACAACATTGGTGCGATTAGTGATTTAACTAATGCTGTTCTAAAACTCTTGGGAAGAGAAAAGGAAATAGAGTTAGCTAAGATACATGATAAGGCGGCAAAAAAGAAAAAGATTATTGCCCTTTGTTCTGTTTTGGTTGTATTATTAATTGCTGCAAGTGGTGCTTTATACTATGTGTTTGGAACAGATAAAGTACTTGATAGCAAAAAATATGAAACGGCAATGATATATGTTGAAAAAAATGATTATGTAAATGCCTTGCCAATTCTTTATGCTTTAGGCGATTATCAAAATAGCAAAAAAATTATTTATGAATATTACGAAAGTTTCAATGGCTTTTATTACGATGAAGACATTAGTACCGGTTATCGCATAATTGTTAATGAAAACGATGTTGGAATTGAGATAAAAAAGAAAGATGGAGTTAAAACTGATTCTTTTTCTGAGACCAAAGAAGGTGTAGAGTTTCCAATTGAATTTTCTTTTGTCGACACGGAAAACAATCAAGGCACTATAGTTGTATCTCTTGAAAACGAAAAGATTATTTTTAATGTTATTACTAATACAAAATCATCAAAATTGTTTTTTGATGAAGGAGAACATGTTTTCACGAAAGACAATAAATCAGATGAAGAGGTAATAAATACAACCGTTAAAGATTATCTTAAAGTAATTCTTGACGGTAACCAAACAATAAAAACCTTAAACGAGCAAGGATTCCGAACAAAATTATTGTTTGAAGGTTATCATGATGGGTTACCTCGTTATCAAATAATTGATATAGGATATGAATTTGTTGCTGATAATGATTATGTTGCCGCGGTTGTAGTACCTGCAGGTGAAATCATTCCGGATAAAATAGGAACAACTCAAGTTAGTTATCATGACGATGAATATATTTATCTTATTGATGGAATTTATAATAGTCTAACGATGACAGAAACTCAAGGAATGAACATGGAACCAACAGAAGTTACATCCGAAACAGAAGTTTGTGTTATATCAAAAGCATATTGCGACGCTTATGATGCCAGAATGCTTGAAGAAGATGAAGCATTTATTCCTTCAAAAATGATAGGATATGATGAAATTACAGATGAAATGATAGAAGAGTATTATAATTCAAGTTGGAAATTATTGTTGTCTGAGTTTAATGATTAACAATTAAAAGCATTTAGAAGACAATTTTTGAGGGTGGCAATGATATACCGTTGCTACCCTCATTTTGAAACTTTTAAATGCAGTATTCATGCGGCTTTTAGAACTCCTAAATGCTTACCCTTATATCTCGAGTCCTTATATGATTATACGAATAATATTGCGTTACTATACTGTGTATGCTATAATAAACTTGCTAATAGGTTGTGAAATGTTATAGCTGTTATCAAGGTTGATAACAAAATGATAACAATATATCAGCAACGCTGGATAATATGGATACATCAAATAATCAGGAGCAAAAGAAGATAAAATTTTTAAACAAAAAAGTTTAGAATCACATCTTTGTTGCAGAGTGGGAGTAACTCCGCTGATTCGATAAATGCCCTATTTACAAGGCATTCGGGAGTTTTGTAACCCTAAATGGCAACGTTTTGGCAACAATAAAATATTCACATAAAGCTAAGAGCTATCAGACATCAAGTCTGACAGCTCTTTTGCTATTCTCCGATTTCTTTTATCGTCAAGTATTCAAAAAGTTACTAAGTTGCAAGTATAATTTAAGCGGTGGAAAATTTTACAAAGAAGTGGTATAATTGAACATATTAAGAGCGACAAATCTGCATTTGGAGGGAGCAAAGTGTCAATATTCACAAAGATAGCAGAAAAATATGATTTGAAGATAATCAGTGAAAACGCAGTTTTAGCAAACAATAAGCTCCAAATGGAGATAGTATCGCGATCTAACGAAAATGACAATCTTCAAACAGAGGTTGAGTGGTATAAGGATTTCCTTTATCAGTTAAGCTTAACGGATTTGTTTGGAGAATTCAAGCAATGGCGTGACCGTATCTTAGACTCCCTGCACGAGCTGGCTATAAAAGCCATTAAGCAGAATTACGAGGAATATTACGGATATGATAATGATTACGATGACGATATTCAAATGATGTAAACGGGTGGCAGACTAATCTGCCACCCGTTATAATATAAAATTGATGTCGATTATTGTCATTTAAAATTAAAAGTGCTATAATTATATCAATGGTATTTTTAACATTTGGAGGTTTATATATGTATACTTTTTTAGGTTATATGGATGTATATGACGAACAATACTATAACTTTTATCCTCTGTATGAATACATAGATAACAAGTTTGTCGCTATTGATGATGCAGAGGAAAGATTCCCCGAGCATGGTAATTTTGCAGTTTATAAGAGCAGATATTATGACATAGAAGACAAAATTATGAAAAGAGAGTTTTGCGTATTAACTCTTGATGAAAGTGATATACAAGAGAATAAGAATTATAATGGTGATTTTTACACCTCTCATTTTAAGATTGATATTAAAGACTTGGTAAAGAATAATAAATTGCATTCTTTATCAGATTATAATCTATACCCAACTGTTATAGCAGAAAGCGCTGTTGATTTCAAAAATAAGAAGGTTATTTTTGTAGAAGACAGTTTTCCTATTAACAAGTTTATGACAAAATCATTTTTGTATTATCAAGGATACTATTATGGTCCTTTTGACACTGCCATTAGAGATATCGACGAAAAAATGTATGTTAATCCAAGAATAGAACAAAATGGATATGTTGTTAATAAGTATTCTCTTGATGAAGATGGTGAGAATGATCCTATTATTTACTGTCAATTTTATCGTTCAGAGAGAATGATTGATTTTATACATTTAGATTCCAATTTTAAGGTTGTTACTGAAGATGTTATGTCGGATGATGATTTGTTAGAGGCTTTTATAAAAGCTTTATCAAGTATGCATCTTGACAATTCGAGTATTCCTATTAACAAACTTGGGGAAGCAGTTGAAACGATTAATTCATCGCCTTTTATTGCTGTAAATGGTAATGAAAAAATAACTCAATCAAGAGTAAATAGGCTAAAGGAATTGATTTCCAATACAACAGATTTTCATGAATTAATGACAAGTACAACAGATATGTTGGCTGTATTGTTAAATGGAGATTCTAATTTAGACGAATTAGTTGAGAAAATAGTTTCTGATCCTGAACTGCTCGATAGTTTCCAATCACATAAGGTATTTAAGAGTAAGTTAGATGAAGAACGTGAAGAATTAGAACGAGTTAGAGAGGAAAAAGAGAAAACTATTGCTGATATTGATGAAATTAAAGCAGGTAGCAAAGAAGATGCTATTGGAGAAATAGAATCTTTAAAGAATGAAAAAATTCAATTAGAAGCTCAAATAGAAGAGGCTCATGCTGAATTTAATGAAATTGTTCAAAAAACTAAATTGAGTACAGATATTCAAGAACTACAGTTTTTAGAAGAACACTATCAAAAACGATTTAGTTTATTACAAACAGAAATTGAAAATAAAGTGACAGAGGTCACAGACAAGGCATCAAAAATTATTTTTGATGAACAGTTTGATAAAATGATTTCTAAAACCTTATCTAATGCTCTTGCGAAATATGAGCGAGATGATGAGGAAACAAAATACAAAAACATTGCGGCATCCATCATTAATTATTCTGATAGTGGAATAACAGAAGAAAAACTGATTGATTATGTTATAAGTGAAATTCAGTTGTATAGACCAAAGTATTCAAAGAATACGATTGTAAATCTAGTATTATGTACATCATTAGGATTCTTAACAATCTTTTCTGGGGCACCCGGAACAGGTAAAACTTCAATTTGTAGAATACTTGCTCATTCATTAGGATTAGATCATCCAATTGTTCAAGATACAAATGTGTTTACGGAACGTTATTTACTTGTTGCAGTTGGTAGAGGATGGAACTCAAAACGTGATTTGATTGGATATTATAATCCATTATCAAAGAGAATTGAGAAAAATAATTGTAATTTGTATGACGCTATGAAATTATTGCATTTTGAGTCTCAAGATTCTAAATTTCCTATGATAATATTGCTTGATGAAGCAAACTTGAGTCCAATGGAATATTATTGGGGCGATTTTGTTAATATATGTGATACATTTAATAGAGGAAGCAGAAATGTTAACAATTCAATTAATCTTGGTGAAAACGAAGTTTTAAGAATTCCAAAAACATTACGTTTCCTAGCAACTATAAATAATGACCATACAACTGAAACAATATCTCCTCGACTTATTGATAGAGCATTTGTTGTTTCATTACCTTCGTCGAGCTATAGCTATAACGATGAAGCACTTAAGGAATTTGATGGATTTAATTCACCCATATCTATCGAAAAGATTAATTCGTGTATAGAATCACATCGTTCAAGTATGGAAGAAACAGCAAATTCTATCTTTGAAAACATTAAGGATAGATTTAGACGTATTAAGCAACCATTAAGTCCAAGAATTGAAGAAGATGTAATTAATTATTGTTCAGTAGCTCAAAACTTGTTAGAAAAAGAAAGATCTGCTGAACCTTCTATAGTTGCTTTGGATTATGCAATGTGTCAAAAAGCAATCACTAAAATTTCTGGTAATGGGCTTGAATACAGAGAATGGTTAGAAGAATTAAAGACTTATTGTGAGGGTCAATTCCTTACAATGACTGCATCACAATTAGATAAAATCATTTCTGATGGTGATAATTCTATGCAATATTATCAATTCTTTAATTAATTTAGGAGCATATATCTATGGATAAGTTTACACTAAAACTTAAACCATATAATATGGATGCTTTAGAGACACCTTTATTTGATGATATTTTCGATTTCGATTTTGACAATATTGAGAAAACATTGTTTAATAAGGTGTATTCGGATAGAACCTATGACGTATATCTGAATGGTGAACTTGGTGACATAAGAAATGTTACATTATTTATTAATGGATTTGAAGTAGATTCAAAATTTAATAATGGAAAGTTTTACTTTAAAGACAATCGAATATTTATAGACAATTTCGGTTTTGTTCAGATTTCATTGCTTATTTCATTTTATAATAACATCGAAATAACATTAAATTCGGATTATTTCAATGTTATGATTAAGGAGAATGAAGAATCGAAATGTATCCGAAGAATGGCAGAATATGTTTACTCAAATCAAGAAAAACTTTTGTTTGATGGAACAATGAAATCTCTTGACACATCATCATTAAAAGAAAGTGAAAAGAAAACAATTGAATCGCAAGTGGCCATTATCAAAGAAATAATCAGTGAATATAGACAGTCATTTAGATACTTTAAAACTAACAGTAAGTTCACTTTGAAAAGTAATAATACAATTGATAAGTTTGAAAAGCTTAATTATGTATCATCTGATACAATTTCATATATAACTCAACATCCAGAAGAATTGCGCGAAACTTTAGGTGAGAGTGGAATAAAGGTTGGGAGAAGAAATTTTATTCCTAAAAATACTTTAATAATTAACAATAAGGTTTCTTTTGATATTTATGAAAACCAAATTGTTGTGGGCTTTTTAAGTTCTTTAATCAATAATGTCGTTACTTTGAGAAAAGAGATTAATAAGAGAGTTATCGATTTTTCTGAAGAACAGATAACGGAAGATGGTTATCAAGCATCTGCATTTATGATTTATGGTGCAACAAAAAAGAAATTGGAAAATTTTAGCTTGGAATTGTTAAAATGTGTCGATGAATTGGTAGCGTTACTAAAACAATATAAACATATTTTACCAGTATCACAATTTATTGTCGCTGATGTACCAAAACCTACACACACTTTTCTGTCTATAAAGCAGTATAACAGAATTTATAAGTGTATTAAAAAATGGTATGAATTTGGAATTTATGATTTAAAACAAGATGAATTCTTATTACCATTTTTGGCTAATAGCCAATTATATGAGTATTATGTACTATTAAAATTGTATAATTATTTTGATGGAGCAGATTATGAGTTATCTCGAAAGGATAGATTTACCTATAAAGTTCCTAACTCTAAGTACTTCAAGAATACAATGTATGCTAATACTTATTGTTTCCAAAAAGGTGATGTTTCTATCACTATGTATTATCAACCAGTAATTTTTTTCAAAAAGAGTATGGCTTCAAATCAAATTAACATAATTAGAAATACAAAATTATCAATGGCAAATCATATTAATCAAAAAGAAATTGAAGGTAAGTTTTATTTGCCTGATTATATAATTAAGTTTTCTAAAAATGGAATTGATAAGTATTTAATTCTTGACAGTAAATACTCAAATCAAAACACCGTAAAAAACTGGTATTTCCCAAATCTTACTTTTAAATACTTGTTTTCTCTTGCACCTATATTTGATAATAGTGAAATAATTGGATTGTGTGCAATAAACGGAAAAATTTCAGAAGATGATAAATGTGTTTCGGTTTATACAAACGAGGTTCCAAGTGAGTATATGCCGTTTGCAGATATTTTGACAATATCAGAAGAGCCAATCGATGATATTGAGCAGGTTCACAATGATTTGCTATCTGAATATTTTGAGAAATATTACAAACTATTATAACAATATTGATGATATAATCTTTATGCTCATGAGTAAAAATTGAGTACAAAATTTGAAAACGGTGAAGAATGTAGCGAGTGCGCTATGCTAAAAACAGCGAAATACCGTTGTTTTTAACGGTAAACAGTGAGGAATAGCAAACCCACAGTCGAGTGAGAGTAACTCCGCAATTTCGATAAATGCCCTATTTATAAGGCTTTCGAGGGTTTTGCAACTCCAAATGGCAACATTTTGGCAACAACAAAATATTCACAAAAGATTAAGAGCTATCAGACATTAAGTCCGATAGTTCTTTTGTTTAAATTATGCCAAATAAAATGTGAACCGGTAAATTGGATATTAATATCGGTCTGATTCGAGTATAGCGTAATAGAATTTATCCCCGATGCTTCCGTCTTTTTGATAGCAGTATCTTCTGAATGTTCCCTCAAGAGTCATACCTATCTTTTGCATAACCTTACTTGAACCGATATTTCGTGTATCGCAACCGGATGTAATCCTATCATAATGCACTTCGTCAAATAAATAATCCACCACTGCACTTGCCGCTTCTGTCATTATTCCTTTATTCCAATATGGCTTATCAATTTGCCATCCGAGATGACAGGTAAAACATTCGTCGTCTTGAGTAACGACAGCAATATTGCCGATAACAACTCCTTGAAATTCAATAGCCCAGTTATAAGTTGTCGTTTTACTGTAATTTTTTATCCAGCTTTTCAGGACGGTCTTTGTTTCATTTATCGTTTTGTGTGGCTCATAAGAAAGATACTTTACCACATCATGATTACTTGCCCACTTAAACATATCGACACTATCGTTTAATTGAAAACGCCTTAAAATTAACCTTGCGGTTTTTATCGTATTAGTTCCGACGTGATTTAAAGGATGTAATAATTCTATATCAGTCATTTATTTACCCCTAAATTATGTTTAATCTTTTAACTTATCCTTAAACGCTTCAACCATAGCGTCGCTGAAATTCTGTGACGGCACTTTCTGTTGCCGTTGTGATATTTCTCGGATTGTTCAGCCCACGCATACTTCAATCTAATACAATCATACGGCATAACGCTGTCAATGTCAAGGCGGGGTAAATCTTTGTCGGGCATATCCATTCGTTTTAGAAACGCATAATATTCGCTTCTTGAATCTTTAAAGATTTATACATTGTGTTTATGCTGTATTTGTACTTAAAGATTACCCGATACTTAATTGATGGTTTTTATGATTTATTTGCGAATTGAAAATATGTAGTAAATATGCTAAAATATTATGAACTGATTTGGGACATTTTGTTGTTCTTAATTTTTTTTGAAAAAAGTGTTGACAAATACTTGGAGAGATGGTATTATGTGTTTGTGGTTAGCAACAGCTAACTCATTGAGACAATTTGAAACGCCGGAATTTATAAAGCTAAATGCTTTTATTTTTTGGTAATGAAGTTAGCATATGCTAACTGATAAACATAAAATATTCGCACACAATACAGGAAGAACACATATGCTTGAAAAGTACCTGATAGAGCATTGCTCGCCGACCCTTGCGTCGCTTAAAACAGCAAATCTTGTGAACATTTCGTTTGACAACGATGCACTTCTCATATCGTCGGTTGAAAGAATAAACAAGGAGTTGCAAGGCACGGGAGTTTGCATTTTGGTGCTGAAGAAAAGCCAAAAGTGTGCTCTTGTTTATGCCGTGAGGAAATCAAAACTTGCGTCCGATTTGCAAAAGGACGGCGTTGCGGAATTTTTGATGCAATACGGTTACGGCAATACCGATGTTGAAGCGTGCCTTGAAAGGCTTAAAAGTCGACTGATGTACACGGATGAGTTTCCGCACGAAATCGGAATTTTCCTCGGCTATCCGCTTGAGGATGTCAAAGGATTTATCGACAATGCGGGGCAAAACAGCAAGTGCACGGGTTGTTGGAAGGTGTATTGTAACGAGTGTGAAGCAATAAAAACCTTTGCAAAATTCAACAAATGCAAGGAAATATATACAAAATTATGGCTCGGCGGCAGAAGTATAACGAAACTTACTGTAAGAGCGGTTTAAGAAAGACGGTGGATTTATGAGCAAAACAGCAGTTGTATATTGGAGCGGAACAGGCAACACGGCGGCTATGGCAGACGCTGTTGTTGACGGTGTAAAATCGGCAGGCGGACAGCCTGAATTGTTTACGGCGGATTCATTCAACTCCAATATGATTGACAATTATGATTTTATAGCGTTCGGTTGCCCATCAATGGGTTGCGAACAGCTTGAAGATACAGAATTTGAGCCTATGTTTGACTCTTGCAAAAGCAAGTTAAAAGGCAAAAAAATAGCCCTTTTCGGTTCATACGGATGGGGTGACGGCGAGTGGATGCAAACATGGGAGAATGATTGCAAATCTTTTGGTGCCGATTTGGTATGCGACAGCGTAATTTGCAATGACGCACCGGATGATGAAGCGGTTGCTAAATGCGAAGATTTAGGTAAAGCACTTGCTTAGTGCCCGATGAACAATTTAAGCTTCGGCTTAAATTGCTCCGAATGTTTTTAATTAAGGTTGAGGATATTCGGAACAGTTTAAACTTAGCTCAAAAGTAAATTGTTCACATTTCTCTACTCCTAATCCAATAAACAGAAAGCGAACGGCTATGTCGTTCGCTTTTTGTTATATGCTTTTTATAAAATAAAAAAGAACATCAAATTTGATGTTCCTTTTATGGTGACCCGGACGGGAATCGAACCCGTGTTACCGCCGTGAAAGGGCGGTGTCTTAACCGCTTGACCACCGGGCCAAATTGGTGGCTTTAACTGGATTCGAACCAGTGACACCGCGGGTATGAACCGCGTGCTCTAGCCAACTGAGCTATAAAGCCATTTAGACTTGCAAGCAAGAGTATAGCGTAAAACGAGGCATTTGTCAACACTTTTTTTAAAAAATTTTTTAAAAGTGTAAAATTCGTCCCTTTATGATTATCTTTTTTGAACTTTTTATTAAAAAGGGTACATTTGTTTGACTTTGGCACTTCTCGGTGATAGTATATTGAATATATAAGATGTATAAAAATAACTATATTATAATTATAGTAACGGAGGGCCAAATGAAAAAGATGGATCTCAAGCAGCAGCAATGCCTCGAGTTTATCAAAGAGTACTTTGATGAAAGAGGAGTTGCTCCTACAGTAAGGGAAATAGAAACGGCTATGGATTACCATTCGCCGTCATCCGCACAGTATATGCTCAACTCGCTTGAAAAAGCAGGGTATATTGAGCGTGACCCTTTGATGAAAAGAACGGTTCGCATAAAAGGTTTTGACACAAAGGCTTATCATGTGCCGCTTGTAGGCACGGTTACGGCAGGTCAGCCTATTTTGGCGGTTGAGAGCATTGAGGATTATATTCCGGTGCCTGTAAAGAATAAAGGCAAAAATATGTTTGCTCTTAAAGTCAGGGGCGATTCAATGATTAATGCCGGAATTTTGGACGGCGACACGGTTATAGTTGAAAAAACTCCGGTTGCGTCAAACGGCGAAATAGTTGTTGCACTTATCGGCGATGAGGCAACCGTAAAAAGATTTTACAAAGAAAAAGGCCATTTCAGGCTTCAACCCGAAAACGATATTTACGAGCCTATTATTGTAAAAGAAGTGATGATTTTGGGCAAGGTCAATATGGTAATCAGAAAATACTAATATCACTTAGGAGTGGAAATATGAGCGAATGTACACACGATTGCTCGACTTGTTCGAGCAACTGCGGAGAGAGAAAAGAGCCGCAGAGCTTTCTTAAACCTATGAACAAAAATTCAAATATCAAAAAAGTTATAGGTATTGTATCCGGTAAGGGCGGCGTAGGCAAAAGCCTTGTAAGCTGTCTTCTTGCCGCAAAATGTCAAAAGGCAGGGCTCAAAGTCGGCGTTCTTGATGCCGATATTACCGGCCCTTCCGTGCCAAAATCCTTTGGCATAACTTCAAGAGCAATGCAGGACGACACGGGTCTTTTGCCAACGGTTACAAAAACAGGCGTAAAGATGATGTCAATCAACCTTCTTCTTGAAGATGTCAACTCCCCTGTTGTTTGGAGAGGACCTGTTATTTCGGGTGTTATCGAGCAGTTTTGGACCGATGTTAATTGGGGCGAACTTGATTATCTTTTTGTTGATATGCCTCCGGGAACTGGCGATGTGGCACTTACAGTGTTCCAGAGCCTCCCTGTTGACGGAATAGTAATTGTGTCAACTCCGCAGGATTTGGTAAAGATGATTGTAAATAAAGCGTTTAATATGGCAAAGATTATGAATGTTCCTGTTCTCGGTCTTGTTGAAAATATGAGCTATTATCAATGTCCGGATTGCGGCAAAAAGCATAACATTTTCGGCGAAAGCCAAATTGACGAAACCGCAAAGGAACTCGGTGTTCCCGTTCTTGCAAAGTTGCCGATTGACCCCGAGGTTGCAAAGCTTGTTGATGAGGGCAGAGTTGAGGATGTGGAATGTCCGCAGCTTGACGAATTTGTTTCTGCACTTGATTAAGGAGAAAAATTATGCCGAAAAGAGAGAATTATATTTCGTGGGACGAATACTTTATGGGTATTGCACTTCTTTCTTCTATGAGAAGCAAGGACCCCAGCACGCAGGTCGGTGCCTGTATCGTAAGCGATGACAACAAAATTATGTCGGTGGGCTACAACGGCTTCCCTCGCGGTTGCAGTGATGACGAATACCCGTGGGAGCGTTCGGGCGACAAGTCAAACGATACAAAATATCCGTTTGTTTGCCACGCAGAACTTAATGCTATTTTGAATTCGGGCGGTCACAATCTCAGCGGTTCAAGGATTTATGTTGCGCTTTTTCCGTGCAACGAGTGTGCAAAGGCCATTATCCAGAGCGGCATAAAAGAGGTTGTTTATATGTCGGATAAATATGCCGAAACAGAAAGCACTCTTGCCAGCAAAAAAATGTTTTTGTCTGCAGGTGTAAAGCTTACAAAATTCACTCCGACACATAAAAATTTGGAAATCTCATTTGACGAAAGTGATGTATAATATGCAAATTGATATTTATGATTTTGACAAAACAATAGTGCCGTTTGACAGCGGTACGCTGTTTTTTGTGTATTGCATGGTGCATTATCCGTGGTGTATGATTATTTTGCCGCTTGTTGCGATTTCAGGACTTCTTATGGGGCTCGGTATAATCAGATTTACGCTGTTCAAACGCACTTGTTACCTTTTTTTGCCGCTTATTCCAAAGGAAAAGGCAGTCAAAAAGTTTTGGGACAAGTATATAAAAAAAGTACACCCGTGGTTTTATGACAGAAAAAGATACAGCATTGTCATCAGTGCAAGCCCTGATTTTCTGCTTGGCGAAATTGCAAAAAGGCTCAATTTTGATGAATTGATATGCACACGCCACAATCCTAAAACAGGTGTTATAATAGGCGAAAATTGCAGGGGCGAGGAAAAGGTACGCCGACTTTATGAGATACATAAGCCGGAGGATTTGGAAATTGAGGATGTTTATTCCGATTCTTACAGGCACGATAAGTACATTTTTGCACTTGCAAAAAATCAATGCTATCATATAGAACACGGAGAAAAGGTTCCGTTTGATTACGAAGAAGTTTATTCAAAATAGAAACGAGAGTTGTTAATGAAAAAATTTGCAGATATATTTTTGGTATTTTTGCTTGTTGTTTGTGCGGTGTTTTCTTCATATTTAGTGTCCGAAAAGGCGGTAAAACATGACAGAAGCTCTGCCGTGCAAACCACTGCAACAAAGCTTGCCGTTACAGAAAAAGGCAGCGACAGAACTCTGCTTGTTGAAAATAACAAAAGGGATTATCACTTTTACAAGCAGGACAACGATGTTATTATGGTACATAACGGTGTGGAGTACACATTTGAAAATTGGAGTTCTTATATCGATGTTGAAAAGCCAAAGCTTTATTTCAGGCAGCTTGATAAGGATGAGCCTCTTGAAATGATTATAAAGCTTGTAAGTGATGTCAACGACGACGGCACTTATGTTTACGGTGTTTATGTTATCAATGAAATTGCAAGAGAAGACGGCACAATTAAGTACACCGTCAACGCAATGACCCGTTCAACGACAAAGCAAATTATTGATGACAAGGTTAATATAGAAATTAGCCAGTCACCTGTATGCAAAAAAATCGGTTATGTTGCTCTTTATTATGTTTACAACGAGATGGAATATGACCGTGAAACAGGTGTTCCGCAGGGATATTATCGCTCGTTTAAAACTTTGCAGGATGAAAACGGCGATTATCTCACTGTTGATACTTGGGAAAGAGGTGCTGCCGAATATACGGTTGAGGACAACGGTATATTTGTTTCGTTCCCGATAACAATAAAATATAAAAATACCGATGTTGTGCAAGATGCCGGATATGTAAAATGTATGCTTTCGGTAAGCAGTACTAACCAAACATATGTTGTTAACAAAACAATGACTTTTAAGCCTAATATGGAATACGGTGCATATAACTATGACTATGACGATAAGGAATGGAAGTCGGTGTGCAAAAACGCCAATTCTTCCACAGACGGCGACAAGGTTATAGATTATATTCAGTATGATATGGAAGTTAAATCAGACCTGGATACCGATGATTTTTCAAAAAATACAAGTGATTTGAATAAATTGTCAAAAATTACCGTGCAGCAGGACGGGGTTGTTCTTTATGCAAAACAGGGCTTTAAATTTAAAAAGTCGCTTATCAAGAGCAATGAATTTTCTGTTCCTATGACAATTACGGATGGTGAGTCAAACAACTTTGATGTTTCATATACGGCTACACTTTCGCATAGTTCAAATGGTGCGGAAATTTTAACCGTTAAGTTTGATCAGCCTTATAAGAGGGATAATATAGATAAGATAAAAATTAATTTCGGAGTTAGGTAATATGAATAATGTTAAAGATATTGCAATTACAACCGATTCCACTTGTGATTTGCCGCAGAGGCTTATAGATGAAAATGATATAACCGTTGTGCCTCTTACCGTTCTTTTGGGTGATACGGTGTATCGTGACGGTGTTGATATTAAACCCGATGATGTTTATTCGTTTGTTGAAAAAACGGGCAAACTTCCAAAAACTTCGGCAGTAACTCCTGCAGAATACTTTGAGGTTTTTAAACAGCTGACCGATGAGGGCAAAAAGGTGGTGCACATCGGATTTTCTTCGGGACTTTCGTCCTCGTTCCAAAATGCTTGCGTAGCGGCAAGTGAGTTTGACAATGTTTTTTGCGTTGATTCAAAAACACTTTGTGCAGCACAGGGACTTTTGGTTCTCAAGGCTTGCGATTACCGTGCAAAGGGTATGGATGCAAAAAAAATAGCCGACAGGGTTACAAAACTTGTGCCAAAAGTAAGTGCAACTTTTGTTCTTGACGGACTTGAATATCTTCACAAGGGCGGCAGATGTTCGTCTGTTGCAAGGTTCGGTGCAAATGTTCTCGGAATTAAGCCGTCAATCGCCGTTGACAATCAAACCGGCAAACTTGAGGTTTCAAAAAAATACCGAGGCAAAATCGAACTTGTTTACAAGCAGTATATCGCCGACCGTATGAACGAGATAAAACGGATTCAGCCCGACCGTGTTGTTATTGCAGAGAGCGGCGGAGTGTCGCCGCAAACAATAGCTTTTGCAAAGGGCGTAATCGAGGGCAAGGACAAGTTCAATCAAGTGATTGTGGCAGATGCGGGCTGTACTATTTCATCTCATTGCGGACCTAAAACATTTGCAATATTTTATATCAAAAAATGATTGTAAACACTTATTATATATAATGTAATTAATATTATGGCACTTAAAGAAGAAATTTTGAATTATTTGTCCGAACACAGCGGAGATTATGTCAGCGGCGAGGAGCTTGCACAAAATCTCGGCAAAAGCCGTGCAGGCGTGTGGAAAGCCGTCAAGGCACTTCAGGCGGACGGTTACACGATTACAGCAGTTACAAATCGTGGATATATGTTTGATGCAAATAACGATATTTTAAATGAAAACGAACTTAAAAAGCATATAGATTTTGATTGCAATGTGGCTTTTTACAAAAGCATAGATTCCACAAACAACGAGGCAAAGCGTATTATCACCGACGGTGACACAAAGCCGCTTCTTGTTGTGGGCGAGGAGCAAACGGCAGGCAGGGGCAGACAGGGCAAGAGTTTTTATTCTCCGGCAAAAACGGGGATTTATATGAGCCTTGTCGTTCACCCTATGGCAAAACTCCAAAATGCCGTAACGGCTACAACCGCCGCTTCGGTTGCCGTGTGCAAGGCTATTGAAAAGCTGACCGATATCACTCCGCAAATCAAGTGGGTGAATGATGTTTATGTTGACGGCAAAAAGATTTGCGGCATATTGACCGAAGCCGTAACAAATTTTGAAACGCAAACGGTTGAGTCGGTTGTGATAGGCATAGGGGTTAATCTCAAAACTCACAGCTTTCCGTCGGATGTGCAAAATGCGGCGTGCCTTGAAGCACCGGTCAAAAGAGCCGAGTTTATTGCAACCGTTGCAAACGAGCTCAACGGAATCGTAACGGGTGATTACAGTGCGTTTATTGATTACTACCGTTCTCACAGTATGATTGTCGGCAAGGATATTAATTTTATCAAAAACGGAATTGTCACTCCTGCAACTGCGGTAGGCATTGATGATGTCGGCGGACTTGAGGTTGTTCTCTCCGACGGCACTCACGATGTTCTCCGCTCGGGCGAAATCACTGTCAGGACAAGATGACATTTTTGAACCGTATCAAAATTATCGTAGGGGCGAACTGTGTTCGCCTCTCAGACTGTCGATAAAGCCCCTGAACCACGCCAATAAAATAAACTAACCGCTTAATGCCTCCCTTGTGTAAAGGGTGCGGGTCTCCTGTGGAGACCTCTGCATTTTAATGCAGAAGCACTGACCGAACCGGCAGGTGAGACGGTGGCAACACAAAGTGTTGACGGAGGGATTGTAAAAGTGCCACAAACATCGAATTTGCGGCACTTTTGGCGTTTTTCGTTTTTTGCTCAGTCGAGGTACCATCGTACATCTTCCTTCGCAAGAAAACGAAATTCAGAACCTTTCTCAACAGCTTACGTTGCTTTCGGGCAAAATAAAAAAACGCATCCGATTTGGGAAGAATGCGTTTTTTTATTAATTATTAAATATAGTATTGTCAACGCAATACTGCGAAACCAAGATCAATCGCTCCGGCGAGAATTCGTGAGGTTTTTTGCATCCCTAAAGTTTCTGTAAACCAAAGGATGATAAGCGCTATAAGGATTGCAATTATAAGTGCTTCTTTGCTCATAACCCACCTCCAAAGGATCGATAATATTATTATATACACTTTTGATGAGAAAATCAATAGTAATTTTAAGTATTTTTAATATTTTTATATAAAATAATTGTTGAAAAAAGTTTGGCAATGCTATATAATGAGTGATGTATGAAATTTTATACGGAGGATATTGTTGTATGGATACTATAACATTGGCAACAGGCATTGTTGCGGACAGGTCTGTAACCTTTACCGTAACTGTTATCGTTGCCGGAATCGGAATTGTTCTTTGCACACTTCTTGTATTAATCGGTGTTTTCTATGCATTCGGTGCAATCGTGTCGAAGTCGCAGGCAAAGACAAAGAAAAATGAAGCTAAAAAAATGCAAAGTGCCATGGAGGCGGATTTGTCAAAGGCAAAACCGGCGGCTCCTGCTCCCGTAAGTGCACCTGCTCCCGTTGTTGAAGAAGGTATAAGCGGTGAAGTTGTTGCGGCAATCAGCGCAGCCGTTTATTCAATGGAGGGCAGTTCTGCGGTTATTCGCAGCGTAACAAGAAAAACAAGTCCTATTACCACCCGTAACCCTTGGGCACAGGCGGCTGTTGCGGACAATACCAGACCGTTTTAAGGAGGACAAACAGGCTTTATGGAAATATTACAAGGTGTATGGGAAGTAGTTAAAAGTATCCTTGTTAACAGCGGATACGCTTACTTCTTTACCGCAGACGGCGGATACAAAAACTTAATTATGCTTATTGTTGCTTTCTTCTTCCTTTGGTTGGGAATTAAGAAAGGCTTTGAACCTCTTTTGATGATACCTATCGCATTCGGTATGCTCCTTGCAAACCTGCCGGGCGCAAACCTTGCCGTACAGTATCACGATTTGCAGGGATTTATTGATTTGGTAGCCGGCAGAATGACAGATGCGGCAGGCAACACGCTGACGCCGGGTCTTATGGACTTCCTTTACTTTGGTGTTAAAGCGGGTATTTATCCTCCGCTTATCTTCCTCGGTATCGGTGCTATGACCGACTTCAGCTCACTTATCGCAAACCCGTCATCATTTATTCTCGGTGCTGCGGCTCAGCTCGGTATCTTCGTTGCTTATGTTATTGCCATTGTTTTGGGCTTCGACCCTCAGCAGGCAGGCTCAATCGCTATCATCGGCGGTGCAGACGGACCTACGGCTATTTTCGTTACATCAAAACTTGCTCCGGCAATGTTGGGTACAATCGCTGTGGCGGCATACAGTTATATGGCGCTTGTACCTGTTATTCAACCGCCTATTATGAAGGCACTTACAACCAAAAAAGAGCGTAGCGTTGTTATGGGCACACTTCGTCCGGTTTCAAAGCTTGAAAAGATTTTGTTCCCGATTATGGTAACGGTTATCGTTTCGCTTCTTCTTCCGGATGCCGCAGTTCTTGTAGGTATGCTTATGCTCGGTAACCTTCTTAAAGAGAGCGGACAGACAGAGCGTATCGCAAAGGCGGCTCAAAACGAACTTATGAATATCGTAACAATTCTCTTGGGTCTTTCGGTAGGTGCAACAACATCTGCTCAGTCATTCCTCAACCTCAATACTTTGAAGATTGTACTTCTCGGTCTTATCGCATTTGCATTCGGTACAGCCGGCGGCGTACTCTTCGGTAAGTTGATGTATGTTATCACCAAGGGCAAGATTAATCCGCTTATCGGTTCGGCAGGTGTATCTGCGGTTCCTATGGCGGCTCGTGTGTCACAAAAGGTCGGTCAGGCAGAAAATCCTTCAAACTTCCTTCTTATGCACGCTATGGGTCCAAATGTATCGGGCGTTATCGGTTCAGCCGTTGCCGCAGGTATTTTGCTTACCCTTCTCGGTTAAATTAAACACAATACAATGATTATAAATAGAGGTGGCGCATATGTTCCACCTCTGTTTTTAACAGTAAAAGGATATTTATTATGAACAAAGACGCAGTAAAGCCAAATCGTGAGCAACAGCAGGTTATCGACACTGTTGACGGACCTGTGCTTGTTGTTGCAGGTGCCGGTACGGGCAAAACAGCAACTGTTGTAAAGCGAATTGAACATATAATCAAAGACGGCTATGCCCGTCCGTGGCAGGTGCTTGCAATCACCTTTACCAACAAGGCGGCAGGCGAACTCAAAGAAAGACTTGAAAACACTATCGGACCTGAGGCAAACGACATTTGGGCACAAACTTTTCACAGTATGTGCAGCCGTATGCTTCGCCGCTTCGGTGACAGGCTCGGTTATACCCAGCACTTTACAATTTACGACACCGACGACCAAAAGCGTGTTATGAAGCGTGTGCAAAAAAATCTCGGCATTGATGACAAGTTCCTAAATCACCGTGCGATTTTGACGGAGATAAGCCGTGCAAAGGACAGTCTTATCGACCCGAGAGAATACAAGCACACCAATCAAAACGATTTCAGAAAATCAAAGATTGCCGAATGTTACCGTGATTATCAGCAGGAACTTTTGCGTTCGGACGCAATGGATTTTGACGATATGATTTTCAACACGGTTCGACTTCTCAAGGAAAATCCCGATGTTTTGGAAACTTATCAGCACCAATTCAAGTACATAATTGTTGACGAGTATCAGGACACTTCTTATGCACAGTATGTGCTTACTTATCTTCTTGCCGGCAAATATCACAATATTTGCGTTGTAGGTGACGATGACCAAAGCATTTACCGCTTCAGAGGTGCTACAATCGAAAATATTATGCGTTTTAAGGAAAGATATGAGGACGAGGGCGTAAAGGTAATTCAGCTTCAACTTGCCGAAAATTATCGCTCAAAGCAAAATATTCTTGACGCCGCAAATGCTGTTATTGCCAACAACAAAACAAGGCTTGCCGACAAGCGACTTCGCTCATATGCAGGCAAAGACGGCGACAAAATTGTGCTTTATACCGCAAATAACGAGCTTGACGAGGCACAGTTTATCATCGACCAAATCAACGAAAATGTTAAAAACGGAATGAGCTACAAGGACCATGCGGTGCTTTACCGTATGAATGCACAGAGCCGAAACATAGAAATTATGATGGCAAAATCAGGTATTTCTTATCGAATTATCGGTGGCAACCGTTTCTTTGACCGCAAGGAAATCAAGGATATTGTGTCGTATTTTGCACTCATCAACAACACAGCGGACAATGTTCGACTTCAGCGTATTATCAACACACCAAAGCGTGGCATAGGCGATACTATGTTCAATTATATTTTGGAAATTGCTGCCGCAAACAAAATGACGGCTTTTGAGGTGTGCGAGCAGGCGGACGAGTTTGCAAAGACACAGAGAAGTGCAAACAAGCTCAAGGCGTTTTGCAATATGATTAACGGCTTCCGTGAGGATTTAGAGGACGGAATGAGCGTTAACGATTTGCTTCAGGAAATTTTGGAGCAGACCGAGTATTTTGCATATCTTGAGGAGGATGACCCTACAAAGTCAGACGACAGAAAAGCAAATGTTCAGGAACTTTCGTCAATGTTTGTCAAGTATCAGGAGGAGGACGAAAACTTCACTCTCCAAACCTTCCTTGAGGATGTTGCCCTTGTGTCGGACATTGATTCGTACAATGAGGATGAGGACAGCGTTGTGCTTATGACTTTGCACTCGGCAAAGGGACTTGAATTTCCTGTTGTTTTCATTCCGGGTATGGAGGAAGGTATCTTCCCGGGCAACCAAAGTATGTACAGCGATGAGGATTTGGAGGAAGAACGCCGCCTTGCTTATGTCGGCATTACCCGTGCGAGAGAGAAGCTTTATCTTGTATCTGCCCGTCAGCGTATGCTTTACGGTACAACAAACAGAAATATGCTTTCTCGCTTCGTGGGAGAAATCCCGACCGATATTTGCGAGGATAAGACGGTAAGAATGCAATCGACCTTCGGCACTTCCGCCGGCGGTTACGGCGACCATTTCGGCTCACCGGCAAAGCCGCACAAGTACAGCAGGTCAACTCCTATCGGTGACGCAAAACGCAGTTCTACGGCAGCTCACGCATTCGGTCAGGTAGGCGGTGCAAAGCCGCAGGCAAGCGGTGTTTCTTATGCGGTGGGCGATACGGTTCGTCACGCTTCATTCGGCACAGGCGTTGTTATTTCTGCAAAGCCTATGGGCAATGATATTCTTATGGAAATTGCGTTTGATAAGGCAGGCACCAAAAAACTTATGGCAAATTATGCAAAATTGCAAAAATTATAATTGATTTTTGAAGAATGATATATAATTCCCGTTTGACGAATTGTGTCGAACGGGTTTTTCTTATTAATGTATATAATTTATATATTATAATATATAGGGCAAAAAGTCGGTTAAAAAACAAGGCGAAAAAAGCGAAAAGTTTGTGAAAAAGTTATCAAGCGGATGTTTTGCGCAATTCTATATATGGACATAAAAACCTTAAAAATTCAAAAACTATACCATATATAGAAGTTGCCAAATTTTGGAAACGCAAAAATGTTACAAAATCGTAAGGTTTTGTAAAAAGTTCGTCACCTTTCCCAAATATTCAATTTAGTATGGTAAAGCGTAAAAGTTCAAAACCACAATATATGGACATTTTAAAGGTTACAATAATATTACGGCTGTAACTATTTGTTGATGTTGCACAAAAAATTATATAGTTCAAACTTGACTCATTGTGAAAAACTGCTATAATAGGCAACGTTCGTGACAAACTGATATTAGGCGGTGCGGAAATATTCGGCACAACTGCCAATTCACTTGTTAAGATAAAAGGAGATTTAAGATGACTAACCAATCATTTGCAGGTAATCGTTCTTTAAGAACAATCCTGACAATAGTAATTGCGCTTGTACTTCTTATTACAACGTTTGCCGGCACAGCATTTGCACAAACTTCGGACGAATACAGTGTTGACATTACAGACGGTTCAAGAAGCATTGCCGTTACTACAACTGAGACGGAACCTATCGAGATTCTCAAATCCGCAGGTATTACATTATCTGCCGGCGATAAGCTGGACATTACCGATTTTAAAGAATCGGAAGGCGGTAGTATTGTAGTAAACAGATTGAGCACTATTTATGTTGAATTTGACGGCAACATTACAGCGTATCAAGTTTATTCGCACACAATCGGCGACGCTTTTTCACAAATCGGATTAAGCATTAAAAGCAATGACCAACTCAATTACAGCCTTAATACCGAAATTACCGACGGTATGGTAATTAAGATTAATGAGGCTCAGTATGTAACGCTTGAAGCAGACGGCAACGAAACAAAGTATGCCTTGACAGACGGTACTGTTGCAGACCTTATCAAAACAGCAGGCGTAAAACTCGGCAAGGATGATTACACCGAGCCGTCACTCGATACAAAGCTTGAAAAAGACCTTGTTGTAAAGGTTAAAAGAGTTGAGTACAAAACAGAAACAGCAACCGAAACGGTTGAATATAAAACAATAAAAATTAAAGACAACACCATTGAAGAGGGCAAAACAAAGGTTCTCAAAGACGGTGAAAACGGTGAAGCCAAGGTAACATATTCAGTTAAATATGTTAACGGCAAGAAAAAGGAAAAAACCGAAGTATCAAGAGAAGATACAAAATTTGTTACGGACAAAGAAGTTGCCGTAGGCACAAAGACAAAGGAACAGGCAGCCAAAGAAGCTGTTAAGTCCAACGGCGTCAAGAGTGCAAAGGGCTACAAAGTAGGTCAGGTAATTGAAGGCAGATACAGCCATTATTGTGCCTGTGCCGTATGCAACGGCAATTCAAGAGGCGTAACCTCATCGGGCAAAAAGATTTCCAACGGAATGGAAAATCCGTATTATGTTGCTTGCAACTGGTTGCCGCTCGGTACGGTTATCAGCGTGGACGGTACACTTTACACGGTAGCAGACCGTGGCGGAAGCGGCTTGTCACGAAAGGGCAGAATCGATATATTCACTCCGGAAGGTCACAGCGAGTGCTACAAGCTCGGCGTCGGTTCATGCACAATAGAGATTGTTCGCCTCGGTTGGTAATCTGACCACAAAAAAGCACTTAAAAAATTAAATAAACAAAAGACGGTTGAGTACCGCTTGTATTTAAAAATCCTGTATGCTGTCGGCATACGGGGTTTTTTGTTTTTTGGATGTTAATTAATTGATTTTTTTGTTGAAATACGGCAAAAAGTGTGATAACATAGCAAAAAAGGAATAAATGTTTTCACAAGGAGGAAAGAGTCAGATGGATAAAAGAATTGTGAGAACCAGACGAGCAATTTTAGTATCTGTTTTGGAACAAACAAAAGATAAAGATTTAAATGAGGTTCGTGTTGTAAAAGTATGCGAGGATGCAGGAATTAACAAAAGTACATTTTATCTTCATTACAAAAGCATTGATGAATGTGTAAAAGCTATTTTGGAAAATTTGGTGTTGTCTGTGGCAAATTTTGCAGCAACGGTTAATTGTCAGCAAGCACACATCAATCCGAGTACGGTTGTAAACGATATTATTAATCAAATTACAACAAATCAAGATATTATCGAAAAGTTTAAGCACAGCAGACTTGCCGGTCCTATAACCGAAAGATTGCAAAAAACCGCTATCGAAACAATTTGCGTCAACAACAATATTCAGCCCGGTACGGTTGATTTTGCAAGAGTTTCTCTCTCTGTTTATGCTGTTACGGGCGTGGTGCTCAATGCGGATGTAAAAAATAATAAGGATATTATTTTTGCAGCCCTTTCGGATATGATCAGAAAGTACTGATTAAACGCAAATATATTTTAAAATAAATAATCACCTGTTTTATCGGAAAAATAAAACGGGTGGTTTTTATGTTTTACGCTTTTTATGATGAAATAAAAAACATCTCGCTTGACGAAGCGAAAATTTGCGATTTTGTACTCGGTTATATAAGCTCGTATGAATTTGACAATGTATGCAATGCTTTTGATTTGCCTAAAAACCGAGTGGAAACTTTGGGTTATTACAAATACGGCGAATGTGTTTGCGTGTGCCTTGACAAAATCAAAATATATATTCGCCACGGTTTTGTTATTATTGTGTGCGACAATCCAAAGGAAAAACTTCCGATTTTTCACAATGTTCTCTCAAAACTTGACAGCACGGATGCCGGCAGAGCAAAAATTATTTATACCTTTATTGATGAATTGCTTACCGAGGAGGCGGGTATTCACGCCGAATTTCAAAAAACGCTTGCGGTCCTCGAAAAGCAAATTCTTGATGACAGACAGAGTGAAAACCTAAACCGTGTTTTGTATTGCGAAAAACAAAAATGTATTTCAAAAAGCAATTACTATTCTAAGGTGCAAAATATAATTGAGGAACTCAAAGATAACGATTTTGACCTTTTTGACGATGATGAGATGAAATATTTTGATAATTTGTCTAATAAAATCACAAGGCTTCGTGATGATGTCAGGACGATTATAGACAGCATTGTACATTTGCGTGATGCTTATCAATCCGCAATAGATTTAAAGCTCAACAACACTATGAAGCTGTTCACCGTAGTTACGGTTATATTTGCACCGCTCGGATTTATTACCGGCTGGTTCGGTATGAATTTTAAAAATATGCCTCTTGTGTCCTCACCTTACGGTGTGGCGGTTGCAGGTGTTATTTCGGTTGCCGTAACGGTCGGTATGATTTTGTGGCTCAAATTCAAAAGGTGATATTCGGTGTTCTCTCGGCATAAAATTTTACGGTGATTTTATGAAGAAAAAAGAGAAATTTAACGGCACTGTTGTAGGCTATTGCGAATGTCCGCATATTCATCTTGTCGGCTCGTCACAGTGCGTTGTTGACGGCTTAAAGGGCATATGCGAGTACAGCCGTGACAAAATAAAAATCAATCTCGGCAAATACTGCCTTGAGATTGTCGGCTCAAATCTTTGCATAAACGAGTTTTCGCCCGAGGGTGCGGTAATCGAGGGTGATATTTTATCCGTGGAGTATTGCAGTGATTAATCAAGTCGTTAATTGGCTTACGGGTTATGTTGAGTTCTCTTTTTCGGGCGGCTTTGCAAGCGATTTTTTGGACGAATGTTATCGCTTGCATCTTAATATTTATGACATTAGGTACAAAGATGTGCTTGTTGCCCGTTGCCCTGTTGCGGCATATAAATATTTGTACAAAATCGCTCACCGTCACGGCGGAAAAATCAAAATATCTAAAAAGTGCGGTTTGCCGTTTTGTTTTTCAAAAATTCTTGTCCGCCCGGGTTTGGCAGTAGGTTGCGTGCTGTTTGTTGCACTTTTTTGCTTTTTGTCGGGCTTTGTGTGGAATATTGAATGTGTCGGCAACAAAACTATTGAGGACAGCAGAATAGAAGCGTTTTTGGATAAGCAGGATTTTCGTATCGGCACTCATTGGAATGTTAAGGAAAAGCAGAAAATTGAGGATTTGATGCTTGCGTCTTTTGATGAAATTGCGTGGGTGCACATCAATCGTGTGGGCACAACTGCCCGTGTGGAAATTCAGGAGGCAACGCCAAAGCCCGATATTGAAAGCAAAACATATACAAACCTTACGGCAACAAAAGACGGCGTTATTGTGTCTGCTATGGTGCGTGACGGATGGCAGCAGGCTTTTGTCGGCGACAGCGTTACAAAGGGCACGGTTCTTGTGTCGGGTGTTTATACCCCCGAAAAGAAAAAAGAAAACTTTTTTGCCCATGCAAGCGGAGATTTTATTGCAAGGGTAAACGAAAAGTTCACCTTAACTGTCAGCCGTGAGCAATGCCGAAAAGAATACACCGCCGAAAAGGAGTACAGGGCAATATCTTTTTTCGGTTTGTATCTTCCGCTTTATATCGGCAAAATTCCCAAAGAAAATACGGAAATCGAACGGCATAATATTTATTTAACGATTAATAAAAAGCCTATTCCGATAGGTACGGTCAAAACCTATGTCAAGGCTTGCAATATTTACACCGTTACGCTGTCGGATAATGAGTTGTTAAAGCTTACAGACAGTTTGATTGAACAAAAGCTTAGTGCAAATTACGGCAAAAATAATGTTGTTTCAAAGGATATAAAGGTCGCTTTGAATTCAAATTCGGCGGTTGCAAGCGGCAGAGTTGATGTTTTGGAGAATATAGGAGAAGAAGTACGCTTAATTTCAAAAAAGCCGAAACAAAGTAAAAAAACCGCCAATTAGCGGTTGAATATGCTTTTGTGTTGTGCTAAAATTAAAGGGAATTAAAACAACGGAGGATTAGCGTATGCAAATGACATTTCGCTGGTTTGGTAAAGAGAAGGATACTGTTTCTCTTGAACAAATCAAGCAAATACCAAATGTAGTCGGCGTTGTGCCTGCACTTCACGATTTGCCTGCCGGTGAAGCGTGGACCATGGACAGGGTTCAGGCAATGTATGATGAAATCACCGCTGCCGGGCTTACTATGGAGTGCATAGAAAGTGTAAATGTGCACGAGGATATTAAAATCGGTCTGCCGACAAGAGATAAGTATATCGAAAATTACAAAGAGTCTATTCGCAATCTTTCAAAGGTTGGCGTAAAGGTAATTTGCTACAACTTTATGCCTGTTTTTGACTGGACGAGAACAGACCTTTATATGCCTTTGCCTGACGGCTCAACCTGCCTTTGCTATGACGGCAAGCAGGTAGAGGGCAAGTCACCCGAGGATATGTTTAAAGAGATTGACGACAACTCAAACGGCTATGCAATGCCGGGTTGGGAAACCGAGCGTATGGGCGAAATCAAAGAGCTTTTTGAAAAATACAAGGATGTCACTGCGGACGATTTGTGGGCAAACCTCAAGTATTTTCTTGAAGCGATTATGCCTACCTGCGAGGAATGTGATGTCAAAATGGCAATACATCCGGATGACCCGCCGTGGAGCATTTTCGGCCTTCCGAGAATTATCACAGACAAGGCGGCTGTTGAAAAGTTGCTTGCAATGGTGCCGTCAAAGTACAACGGCTTAACTCTTTGCACAGGCTCACTCGGTGCAAGCCCAAACAATGACATGGTTGAAATTATCAAGGCGGCAGGCGACAGAATTTATTTTGCTCATCTTCGCAATGTTCAAATCAACAATCAATGGTTCAACGAAACCGCACACGAAAGCAATGCAGGTTCGCTTGATATGTACGAGATTGTAAAGGCTTTGCAGGAGGTCGGCTTTGACGGATATATCCGCCCTGACCACGGCAGAATGATTTGGGGCGAAGTTGCCCGTCCGGGTTACGGACTTTATGACAGAGCACTCGGCGCATGCTATCTCAACGGTCTTTGGGAAGCTGTGGAGAAGTCGAGAAAATAAACATCAATTCAAATACAGAGGACAATAAAATGACACATGAAAATTTAAAAGGCAGAGTTGCGGTTGTAACAGGCGGCGGCGGAGTTCTTTGCGGACAGTTTGCAAAAACTTTGGCAAAACAGGGCTGCAAGGTTGCCGTTCTTGATTTAAACGAAGAGGCAGCACAAAAGTGTGCCGATGAAATCACCGCAGACGGCGGCGTTGCCATTGCCGTAGGCTGCAATGTACTCAATCAGGAGTCAATGCAAGCCGCAAGAAAAACGATTAACGAAAAGCTCGGTACCTGCGATATTCTTCTCAACGGTGCCGGCGGCAACAATCCAAAGGGCACAACAACAAAGGACACTTTGGAGCAAATCGACCTTGTTCAAAAGGACGAGAATGTAAAAACTTTCTTTGACCTTGATGCAGACGGAATTTCGTTTGTATTCAATCTCAACTTCCTCGGCACTCTTATTCCTACCCAGGTTTTTGCAAGAGATATGGTGGAAAAAGAGCACGCTTGCATCGTTATGATAACATCAATGAATGCGTTCAGACCTCTCACCCGTATTCCTGCATATTCTGCGGCTAAAGCTGCTGTAAAGAACTTTACAGAGTGGATGGCTGTTCACTTTGCCCCTATGGGTATCAGAGTAAACGCAATCGCTCCGGGCTTCTTCTCAACAAAGCAAAATGCCGCTCTTCTTTGGAATGAGGACGGCACTCCTACCGCCCGTACAGGCAAAATTCTTGCCGCAACTCCTATGGACCGCTTCGGCGAGCCCGAAGAACTTGACGGAACACTTCTGTTCCTTTGCGACGAGGCATACAGCGGATTTATCACAGGTGTAAATATACCCGTTGACGGCGGCTTCAACGCATATTCAGGCGTTTAAAAACGGTCAAATTCGGATTTTTGCAAAACAAAAAAGGTTGGGAAATCCCAACCTTTTTTCTGTTTTGCAATAATGTTTTATTTATAAAGCGGACCGTATGTTTTGCAAGCTTCGTAATCTGCTGACTGAACATCGTCTGTGCCGAATGCTGCCCAGCATTGCGGACGGAAAATTCTGTCGTCAGAAACATTGTGCATATTTACAGGAATGCGAAGCATTGAAGCGAGCGTAATGAGCTTGTCGCCTACATGACCGTAGATTGTTACGCCGTGGTTAGCACCCCAATTTGCCATAACGCTGTAAACATCCTTGAATGCACCCTTGCCTGTGAGGGTCGGAGCAAACCAAGTTGTAGGCCAAGTCTTGTCTGTACGCTGATCAATAGTGTTGTGGATTTGGTCAGGGAGGTCAACCGTGTAACCTTCTGCAAGTTGAAGAACAGGACCGATACCGTCAACAATGTTGATACGGAGCATTGTTACAGGCATTTCTGCCTTGCAACGGAAGTGTGATGAAAATCCGCCGCCACGGAAATATTCGTAGTTTGCTCTGCACCAATCTGTTGCATCAATGCAAGCCTTGATGTCGTCCTCTGTCATCTTCCAGAACGGTTTCATACAGCCTTCGCCGTTTTCGTTCTTTGAAGCACCGCAGCCGTCAAGAGCAGTTGCACCCGAGTTGATGAGGTGGATAAAGCCGTCTTTTGCAACGCCGTCAGGACGCATACCTGTTACACGCTCGCAAGCGTCAGGGCTCCAATATGTACGAACATCGTGGAAGCAAGGAGCCGTGTCCGAAACAAGAGTGCCGAGAATCATTGAAGCACCGTTGAGTGTGTCGTTTTCTGTTGCGAAAGGAGTAGGCATCTTCTTGCCGTTCCAGTCGAATGTTGAAGCCATAATAGCCTCTGTAAAGTCTGCGTTAGGAAGCCAGTCTGTCCAGTTTCTCTGTCCCTGGAAACCGCCTGCAACAGCGTTTTTGCCGAGTGCTTCCTCGTGCCAGCCCATTTCGTCAAGCTTTTTGTTGCCGAAAAGAATGTCACGAACGATAAGCGTCATCTTTGTGATGAACTCCCAATCCTTGTCAGGAGAAACAACTTTTGACTTTCTGATGATTTCAGGCAAGTCCTTGCCTGCGTTTACATCAAAGCCTTCCTTGCAGTTGGCCTTTACCCAAGCAATAGCCTTGTCGTATTCGTCGTGGTCGTAGATTTCAAGTGTAATTCTGCGTACGATTTCTGTCATATCAACCCACTCAGGACGGATGCCGAGATACTTCTGGAAGAAATCAGCATCACAATATGAGCCTGCGATACCCATTGCGATACCGCCGAGGTTTACATATGACTTGTTCTTCATCCAGCCAACAGATACGGCACATTTTGCAAAACGCAAAATCTTTTCCGCAACATCGGCAGGGATTGATTTGTCGTCCATATCCTGAACATCGTGGCCGTAAATTGAGAATGCAGGCATACCCTTTTGTGCATAAGCAGCCATAACGGCGGCAAGATAAACCGCACCCGGTCTTTCTGTGCCGTTGAAGCCCCAAACAGCCTTGATTGTTTTTGGATTGTTGTCGTATGTTTCCATACCGTAGCACCAGCAAGGAGTTACGGAAAGAGTTGCAACAACATTTTCTGTTGAGAACTGCTCCTCGCAAGCAGCAGCTTCTGCTCCGCCGCCGATAGTTGTGTTGGATACTACGCACTGAACAGGTGTTCCGTCAGGATAGCAAAGATTTTCTTCAATGAGTTTTGCGGCAGAAGTTGCCATACCCATTGTTTGCTCTTCAAGGCTTTCACGCACGCCGCCCCATCTGCCGTCGATTACAGGACGGATACCGATTTTAGGATAATTCATAAAAATTTACTCCTTTACAAATTTATTTTATAGCGTTTAAAAATTTTTCGTAAGCCTCCTCAAAACTTTGAGGATTGATTGGCTTGTACTCTTTTAGATTTTCCTGTGATTTTATGATTGCTCTGCCGGCATTGACATCCTCAATATCGCCGAGTGCGATAAGCTGAAGAATGATGTTGCCGAGAGCGGTCGCCTCTGTCGGACCTGCAACAACAGGCAAATTGAGGCTGTCGGCTGTCATCTGACAAAGGAAGCTGTCCTTTGTGCCGCCGCCGAGGAGATGAAGCACATCAAAGCGTTTGCCCGTGTTTTCTTCAATCTGCTTGATTGCAAAACGGTATTTCATTGCAAGGCTCTCGTAGATACATCTAACCAACGCACCGTCCGATTGAGGCTCGCCCTGACCCGTCTTTTTGCAATAATCACGGATTTTTTTAGGCATATCCTTTGGAGAAGCAAAGATGTCTTCGTCCGGGTCAATGAAAAATTCAAACGGTTTTTCGTTCCTTGCAAGCTGTTCCATATCGTTATAGGAATAGTCTTTGCCATCTTCTCTGAAATTGCGTCTGATTTCCTGAATCAGCCACAAACCGCTGATATTTTTTAGATAATTGATTTTGCCGTTTGCACCGAGTTCGTTTGAAAGTTCGTCTTCCATACTCTTTTGAGTGAGAATCGGCTCGTCACATTCACAACCGATGAGCGACCAAGTTCCGCAAGAGAGGAACGCCGGCTCTTCGCCGTCAACGCTCGGCATTGCACAAACGGCACACTGCGTGTCGTGGCCTGCAACTTTGATGACCTTTATGCCGTTGTATTCGCCTGCAACTGTTGCACTTTCAACGATAGGCGGAAGCATATTTTTGCTCTTGCCCGTGAGTGCAAAAACATCCTTTTGCCACTCAACATTATTCAAATCAAGCATTTGGGATGTTGAGGCGATTGTTTGCTCCGCCGTTTTTGCTCCGCAAAGTGCATAAGCAAACAGGTCGGGCATAAACAGGAACATATCGGCGCTGTCGTTTTCCTCTGTCAAAAGCTGAAAGAGGGTGTTAATCGGCATAATCTGATTGCCTGTTTTTTCGTACAAATCCGTTTGAAAAATGCTCTCAAATATTTTTTGCGGTGCGTCCGTTGTTCTGCCGTCACGGTAGCAAATCGGTAAATCGGCAATTTCGCCGTCGGCGTTTACAAGTCCGTAGTCAACGCCCCAAGTGTCAAAAGCAAGAGAGTCCGCATTGTCGGCAAGTTCTATCGCCTTTTTTACTTCGCCGAGCAGATACGGAAAATCCCAGCGGAGATGCCCGTCTTTTTCGGTGAGAACATTGTCAAAACGGTGAACCTCGTTGTACTCGATTTTGCCGTTTTTGTATTCGGCAAGGATTGCCCTGCCCGTTGACGCACCAAAGTCGAATGCTAATACTCGGCTCATACTGTTACTACTCCTTTTTTGAGCAAAACATTTGCGTAAATTGCGGTTTCGCCTGTTGCGATGATGAGATAAGCGTTCTTTGCTCTTTCATAAAAAGCAAAACGCTCTGTCATTTCAATATCGTGATGGTCAGGCTCGTATTTGTTTAAAAGCTTGTCGTACTCTGCCCAAATTGCAGGAGTCGGCGTGTTGTCACCCTTAACAACTTCCATAAGCGCAACAGGCTTTTCGGTGTATGTATCAAGCGGAATAAGCGACAAAACAGCGTCCAAAACATCGGTTGTTGAATGACCGTCCGCACGAACAACGATTGCGTTTTTGCCAACGCTTTCGCAAGGGAAATTGCCGTCTGCAATTACAAGTTCGTCACCGTGTCCCATCTCGCAAAGAGCCTTGAGGAGTTCGGGTGAAACGATAGGATTGATACCTTTGAGCATAATCAGTCCTCCTTTTTGTGGAGCATTTCGTCCTCAGGATTGAATACCTTATAGCCAGGATGACGACCTGTGATTCTGTAATAGCTTCTGAGGTCGATGAGCTTTTGGATGTTTTTGTGGTCGATGTCGTGGCTTCCGCCGAGAATAACGGCATTGATTGTGATTTTTGCCCAAAGTTCAAGGCTTTCCATTCTGTAAAAAGCTGTGATTACATCACTGCCTACTGCAAGAGCACCGTGGTTTTCAAGAAGCATAACATCGTGCTCCTCAAGATATGGCTCGATTGCATCGGGAACTTCCGTTGTTGACGGAGTGCCGTACGGTGTGAGAGGAACTGCACCGATTGCCGCTACATCCTCAATCATATTGTACATATCCATTGCTTTGTGAGCCACTGCAAAGCCTGTTGCTCCCGGTGGGTGTGCGTGGATTACGCTTGTTACATCGGGTCTTTTGTCGTAGCAACGAAGGTGCATTTTGATTTCGCTTGACGGACGAAGTCCCTCTGCCGCTTCAAGCACATTACCCTCTCTGTCGATTCTGATGAGCTTGTCGGGAGTGATGAACGACTTGCTCATACCCGTAGGTGTTGCAAGGATTGTGCCGTCCTCAAGCAATGTACTTACATTGCCGTCGTTGGCAGCAACCCAGCCGAGTTGCCACATCTTATGGCACACATCACAGATTTGCTCTTTGATTGTTTCAATATCCATAGTTAAATATTCCTTTCAATAATACTATATTTTTATTATATAGTTGATTTTTATCTAAAACAAGGTGTATAATGATAAGTAGTAGGACAATATTGACATTTTAGGTGAAATTATGCGATATTTAGGCTATCAGGAAAATCAGGCGCGCGGCACTTTTGGATTTCCCATACAATTATATTATGTAGACATCAAACATCCGCAATACGAAATGCCGTTTCACTGGCATATGGAATGTGAGCTTATTCTTGTGCTTGACGGCAAACTTCATCTGACAATCAACGGCACGGTATATACCTTGCAAAAAGGGCAGAGTGCGTTTATCCCCGGTGAGTTTATCCACGGCGGAACGCCCCAAAACTGCATATACGAATGTGTTGTTTTTGATATTGAGCGGTTTTTGGCTCAATCTCCGCAATGCCTTGAAAAATATAATTCGTCGCTTGACAACGGCGGCGTGGGTGAAATGATATTTGACGGCACATCAAAATGCGGAAAAATCATTGACGAACTTTTTGTTAATATGGAAAAGGAAGGCTCAACTTATACTTTTACAACAACAGGACTTTTGTGGCAGTTCATCGGAGAAGTGCTTGAGCAAAAATCTCCCTGCCGAACGGACGATTTTGACACGGTTTACCGCAAAAACAAGCAGATAAAACGGGTGCTGACAAAAATCAGAAACGACTATTCAAAGCCGCTCACCCTTGACGATTTGGCAAGAGAGGCTCACCTCAATTCGCAATATTTTTGCCGAGCGTTCAAGGAACTTACGGGCAAATCACCGATTGATTACCTCAACTATTACCGCATTGAATGTGCGGCGGAGCAACTCAGACTGCCCGATTTGTCGATAACGGAAATTGCGTTGTCGTGCGGTTTCAACGATTTGAGCTACTTCAACCGAATGTTCAAACGCAGAAAAAATATGACACCGTCACAATACCGAAACAAAATAATGTAGGGGCATTACTTAATTTGTTTTAAAATCGTAGGGGCGGATACCATCCGCCCGCCAAACAATTTTCGTAGGGGCGAACTGTGTTCGCCTAAAAAAGGAGATGTTTTTATGAAAAAATTATTATGCGTACTTATGGCAACGGCAATGATTTTCACCGTCTTTTCAGCCTGCTCAAAGCCGACTGAAAACGACGAACCGACCACCGAAGCACCAACTGCCGCTCAATCGGGCTTCAACACCGACACCGAGGGACTTATGACGCCCGATGAGATTATGAATGACGCATCAACCGTTGATTTGAATCACTATATGGAGGTTGAGGGGCTGAAAAAAGTTGAGGAAAAAGATGACGAATCAGCCACAGGAACAATCGATTATTACGACAGAAACGGCGAGATTGTATACAAAAAGTATATCGGATACGGCGAGGATTCTTTTGATTATTACATCAAGTCGAATTCCGGCAAGAGCTTAACCGTTAAATATATTTTGGAAGACGGCAAAACAATTGGTGTAAATGCCGAATGCGAGGACTACACAATCTCTTACAACAAGCTTGACGGCAGTGCAAAATACGGTGCAAATGACATATACATCACTTCGCAAAAGAAGTATGACAGCGATTTTCCGAAAATTGCAGAATACCAATATGACGGCGAAAAATTCAATCTTGTGGGCAACACATTTTACGGCAAAGACGGTTATTGCAGATATTCGTGCACCGATGGCGACAACGACACAAAAGTTGAGGATGAACTTATACTTTTTGAAAAAATCGACATCCCGCAGGTCAACAATGATTTGGCAGAGATGGCAAACGACCACAGGGTTTTAAGTGTTGAGTTCATTGAGGGTCAGCACGCAATCAAATACACAGAGGATAAAAACAGCAAAAAATCGTGGTTTATCGACGGCGAAATATACTTTGTGTTTAACAGCAAAAAAGGTGCAGAGCAATTTGCAAGCAAATACGGCTTGACTGCAAAGAATTCGGAATACAACGACAGATACTACACCTGCACCCTCACCGCTTCAATTCCGATTGACGAGGACTACACCGATTTTTACAGCTTTTCATCGCAGGATTTCAACGACTACATCTTCAGCAGACTTCACATTTCAAACAACGGCACAGTCCTCAACATCACCGAAAACGACACAAACCTTGTGTTTTATTAATACGGTTAACGGCAAAATCATCCACACGGTTTATTAAAGGAGAAAGTTAAGCATATGAATATTGAAATCGGAAAAGGGATGTCAAATATTATATTCGGTATGACGGAAAACGAAGTAATTGCAACACTCGGCAAACCTGATAGAATTATCACATGCAGAGAAGACGGTAAAGAGTTTTTATATAATTCTCTAAAATTAAAACTGTTTTTCGGTTTTGAAGAGGGCAATCGACTTTATTCCATCGAAGTTTTTAAAAAGGAAGTCACTTTTTTGTCAACCGAAGTTATTGGGATGTTGCTTGAAAAACTTTTGTCATTTATGAAAGATAACGGATATGAAAAATACAAAATCAATGATTTTGAAGATTTTGATACAATTTTCTTTGACGAATGCGACACTTCATTTACTGTAAAATTCAACGAAGTTATATCGTTTGAATTTTCACCGTTATTTATTAATGATGAAATTATTTGGCCTAAATAAACAGCTTGATCCTTACGCAATGCACAGAAAGGAGAAAACATAAAAATGAATGTTGAAATCGGAAAAGGATTGTCAAATATTATATTCGGTATGACGGAAAACGAAGTAATTGAAACACTCGGCAAACCTG
This sequence comes from uncultured Eubacterium sp., assembly GCF_934561735.1. GTDB lineage: Bacteria > Bacillota > Clostridia > Oscillospirales > Acutalibacteraceae > Eubacterium_R. The sequence continues at coordinate 45,582 of NZ_CAKTGT010000001.1, read as the reverse complement.
ATAGGGTTATTGCAGGCATTGATGACAACAAAGAGTTCTTGTATAATTTGTTTAAACTAAAATTGATTTTCGATTCTGAAGAAGGCAATCGGCTTTATTCCATCGAAGTTTTCAAAAAAGAAGTCACTTTTCTGTCAACCGAAGTTATCGGAATGTCGTTTGACGAATTGCTGTCTTTTATGAAAAAGAACGGATATGAAGACTACGAAGTCGACAGCTACGATTATTTTGATACGGTTTACTTTGATGACTGCAGCACTTATTTCACTTTGGAATTCAACGAAGTAACATCATTTGATTTCTCACCGTTGTTTAAAAATGATGACGAGATTATTTGGCCCGAATGCAGACCGCAATTTGAATGTTTTGATTAAAGGAGAAAGTTAAGGTTTAATTATGACTTATGCAGAAAAGAAGTGGGGCGATTGCAGTAAGGCGGTCGCATATCAATTCAACTTCGTTAAATTAGTATATGGATATCCCACCGATTGTTATGATGATTATTTCTATCTGTGTCCTAAGTGCAAAAATGAAGTTGAGCAGAAAAAAGACTATGAATATCCGAAATCTTCATTTCCGAAAAACAAGGATTATTATCTTTTAGATACTTATGACAGCGGGGTATCCGAAAAACTAAAAAATGATATGCTTGAATTTGGAATTGAGGAAAGCAATTTCAGACCGATTTATTCAAGAAAGCATAATGAGATTTTAGGATATCAGGTTACACCTAAAAATATGTTGCCTTCAATAACCGAAAATAATGCAGAAAAGCAAATATTTTACTGCGAGCATTGCAAAACCAAAAAGTTCGAAGTTGATGACAGCTATTTTGATACATATAACCGTTTGGGCTGTCCTGTATACATTTCTAAAGAAGCGTTTGACAAAATGGAACATATAAACTGCCTTGACGGTGAAATTGGCTCATATACGGTCATAATTTCTTTGGAATTATATAATTATTTGATTGAAAAATATCCTCGTCTTGAATGCAGACCTGTTTTTATCGGAAATATTAAAGATGACCCTGAATATAAAAGACTAAATCAATCAGCCGTTAAAAATGATTAATTCGGTATTCTGTTAAAAAACATTTGACTTTTTGATTTTTCAGGTGATATAATACAAAGCATCGAGTAGCTAAAAGACAACAAAAACCTCTCATTGCCGTTGTGCGAATGAGAGGTTTTGTTTACTTATTTTCATATTTTTGATTGACTTACCCTATTTAATAGGGTATAATGATAGATGAAAAGAGGGATGTTATGACCCGAGAGTTTATTATGCTTCCTGAATTTGATAAGCAATGGAAAAACATAGGTTTAACAGACAAAGAACTTAAATCACTGCAAGAGGAATTAACAATAAATCCTAACAAGGGCGATTTAATGCAAGGCACAGGCGGACTCAGAAAAATACGAGTTGCATTTGACGGTCGAGGTAAAAGCTCAAGTGCAAGAGCCTGTTATGTTGATTTTGCTGTTTACGAGAAAATATATTTAATTACTGCATATACTAAAAACGACAAAGATAATTTAACCAAGGAAGAAAGAAACGAGGTTAAACAATTAGTCGAATTACTTAAGAAAACTGTTGATAGGAGTTGATTATATGAGCGTTTATGAAAGCATTATTAAAGGCCTTAATGAGGCTATTGATTACGAAAAGGGTCAAGGAACCGCAAAGGTAACAAAATGTACGGTTAACCCTGCTCCGAATTATGAACCTGCCCAAATAAAGGAATTAAGACTTTCTCTCGGAATGACACAATCAACATTTGCCGAAGTTGTCGGCGTATCTCAAAAAACCGTTGAAGCATGGGAAGCCGGCACAAATAAGCCGATTGGCTCGGCACGAAGATTTCTCAGTGTTTTGCAAGCCGATCCGTCAATGCTTGCAAAATGCAATATCATCGTTGCGTAACTTTTATCTTTTAACACTATAATGATAAATGTCAAATTGTCAAAAAATAAAGTAACTGCACTGTTTTTACATTGCAGTTACTTTTTTGGTCGAGGTGACAAGATTCGAACTTGCGACCCCCACGTCCCGAACGTGGTGCTCTACCAAACTGAGCCACACCTCGATATTGATTTGTTACTTGTGTATTATAGCACATAAAATGAAAAAAACAATAGTTTTTTGAAAATTAATTTAATTCGGCTCCTCCTCGGTAAAACGAAGAGAAGCCGTTTTTGTTTGTGTGTTTTGTTTTATTCTTTGCTTTGTGCTTTTGCAAGTTCTTCGGCAAAGGTCATAATTTTGAAGTTGTTTGCGTCTGCGTCGATTTTGTCGGTGAGGAGTTGAACGGTTTCAACAAGTGCCCAGATTTCAGCAACTACAAGACCGAGCCCAAAGAAAAGTGAACCGATGAGTGCAATGAGAAGCTGTGCGGTTGCCTTGCTGTTATTTCCAAGATAAAAATTGTGAATACCGAACGCACCGAGAGTTGCGGCAAGAATTACGGCAACATATTTTTTCTTCGGCTTGTAATCCTCCGGATAATCGGTTGACGGCTCCGGCTTTGCCATTACAGGATTGTAATACGGCACTTGCTGATTAGGGTCGTAATAATTCTGCTGAGGAGCACCGTACATCGGCTGATTGAAGCCTTGCTCTTGATAAATATTTTGATATTCGCCTTGCTGAGGAGCAGGCTCGCTTGGCTGATAATATGTGTTTTCAGGCTGCGGTTGTTCGTTTTGCTGTTCAACTTCCTGAACTTCAACAGGAGCCTCTGTTTCCGGCTGAACCTCGTTTTCAGGCTGTGCCTGTGCTGTTGTTTGAGCATCTTGTTCAACGGTTGTGCAGGTGCAAATTTCACCTTCAAGCAAATCTCTGCCGCAATTAGGACATTTCATAGTTATATCTCCTTTCAAATAACTTTATTGTCTATGGGTATATATTATGACAATTTCGGCTTAAAGTCAATTTTATTTGATTAACAAATCTTATATTTTTTGTAAACATCGGCAGGCGGCGACCGTAATTTTTATTTTATGGTTATAAAAAAATATAAAAATGTAATTAATTAATATTGAATTACAAAAAGATTAGTTATATAATATTTTTGATTAAAATATAGGAGAACTGCTATGACAGAGTTTATGGGTAAGGACTTCTTGCTTGACACCGAGTGTGCAAAAAAGCTGTTCCACGATTTTGCGGAAAATATGCCTATTTGCGATTATCATTGTCACTTGAGCCCTAAAGAGATTTATGAAAACAAAGAGCCGTCCGATATTTCACAGCTATGGCTGTCGGGCGACCACTACAAATGGCGTGCAATGAGAAGTGCCGGTATTGATGAAAAGTACTGCACGGGTGACGCTTCGGGCGAAGAAAAGTTTGTTAAGTTTGGCGAAGCGTTGCAATATTGCATCGGCAATCCGCTTTATCACTGGGCACATATTGAGCTTCAAAGATATTTCGGAATTGACACACCGCTCAACGCAAAAACCGCAAGGGATATTTACAAAAGAGCCAACGAGGCAATCAAAAACGGCGATTTTCGTCCGCAAAGCCTTATTACAAACAGCAATGTAAAGGTTGTTTGCACAACGGATGACCCGATTGACGACCTTGAATATCACAAGCTTCTTAAAGAAGTTGACGATTTTGACTGCAAGGTGCTTCCGTCATTCAGACCGGATAAGGCACTTAACATTCACCTTGACGGTTTTGCCGATTACATTAAGAATTTGGGCGAAGCGGCAGGCGTTGAAATTAAATCATACAAGGATGTAATTGCCGCACTTTTTAAAAGATGCGATTATTTCAACGAAGTCGGTTGCAAGGTTTCGGACCAGGCGTTTGAATATGTTCCGTTTGACAAAGCAAGCGATGAAGAAATTGAAAAAGTGTTCCGTCAGGCTATGAGCGGCGATGTTCCGTCACAGGCAGACGGCGACAAATACAGAACGGCGGTGCTTCTTGCACTCGGCGAAAAGTATCACGAACTTGATTGGGCTATGGAAATCCACATCGGTGCAATTCGCAACAACTCCACAAGAATGTTCAAGGCAATCGGTGCGGACACAGGATTTGACAGCGTAGGCGACTGCGAGGTTGCAATCACTCTTTCAAGATTTTTGGATGCACTTGATGTAAACAATGTGCTGCCTAAAACGATTTTGTTCAATCTTAACGACAAAGACAACACCGTGCTTGCAACTATGCTCGGCAACTTCCAAGGCACAGAGGCAGAGAGCAAAATTCAGTACGGCCCTGCGTGGTGGTTCCTTGACACAATGGACGGTATGACCGCACAGATGAAGTCGCTCGGCAACCTCGGTGTACTCGGCAAATTTGTTGGTATGGAAACGGATTCTCGTTCATTCACTTCATACGGCAGACACGAGTATTTCAGAAGAATTATGTGCCGTTTGCTCGGCAGATGGGTTGAGGACGGCTGGTATGCTTATGACGAGGATGTACTCAAGGAAATTGTTTGCGGCATTTCTTATAATAACGCTATAAAATATTTTGGATTTTAACATAACATTGAAAGGCTTAGGTGATTATTATGAATCTTAATTTAAGACCTAAAGAAGAGTGTATGTTTGACGAGATTTCTCTCGGCGAAATTATGCTCAGACTTGACCCGGGCGAAGGCAGAATAAAAACTGCACGCTCATTCAGAGCTTGGGAAGGCGGCGGCGAATACAATGTTGCCCGTGGACTTCGCAGATGCTTTGGTATGAAAACATCGGTTGTTACCGCATTTGCGGAAAACGAGATCGGCTATCTTATGGAAGATCTTATTCTTCAGGGCGGTGTGGATACATCACTCATCAAGTGGGTACCTTATGACGGTATCGGCAGAACCGTAAGAAACGGCATTAACTTTACCGAAAGAGGCTTTGGCATCCGTGGTGCTGTCGGTGCATCTGACAGAGGCAACACAGCCGCTTCACAGCTCAAACCTGAGGATATTGATTGGGACTATATTTTTGGCACCCTCGGTGTTCGTTGGCTTCACACAGGCGGAATTTATGCTGCTTTGTCCGAAACAGCCGCTCAAACAGTTATCACAGCTGTTAAAAAAGCAAAGGAATACGGCACGGTTGTTTCTTACGACCTTAACTATCGTCCGTCACTTTGGAAAGGTATCGGCGGTCAGGTAAAGGCTCAAGAAGTTAACAAAGAAATTGCAAAATATGTTGATGTTATGATAGGCAACGAGGAGGACTTCACCGCTTCTCTCGGCTTTGAGGTTGAGGGCAACGACGCCGACCTCAAGGAATTGAATATGGACGGCTACTACAAGATGATTGAAACCGTTACAAAGGCTTATCCAAACTTCAAGGTTATCGCAACAACACTCCGCACAGTAAAAACAGCCACAGTAAACGACTGGAAGGCTATTTGCTGGGCTGACGGCAAAATTTACAATTCTCTTGAGTATCCGGGACTTGAAATTCTTGACCGTGTAGGCGGCGGCGACAGCTTTGCTTCGGGTCTTATCTATGGCTTGATGACATATGAGGACGCACAAAAGGCTGTTAACTACGGTGTTGTTCACGGTGCGCTTGCAATGACCACTCCGGGCGACACTTCAATGGCTTCACTCAAAGAGGTTGAGGCTAAGGTTAACGGTGCAGGTGCCCGTGTTCAAAGATAAATATATATGTAGGGGCGGATATTATCCGCCCGTAAAATAAAAATAGGAGATATTAACTATGTCAAATAAAATTGAAACTCTTGCAAAAATTCAAGAGGTTGGTATTGTTGCCGTTGTTCGTGCAACATCTATTGAACAGGCTGAAAAAATCACCGACGCTTGTATCGCCGGCGGTGTTGCCGCTATTGAACTTACTTTCACCGTTCCTCATGCAGACAAACTTATTGAAGCAATGAGAGCAAAGTACAATTCGGGTGAAATCATCATCGGTGCAGGCACCGTTATGGATGCCGCAACGGCAAGAATCGCAATTCTTGCAGGTGCCGAATATATTGTTTCGCCATACTTTGACCCTGAAACCGTTAAGTGCTGCAACAGATACGGTATTCCGTCAATGCCGGGCATTTACACTCCTACCGAGGCTGTTCACGCTATGGAATGCGGTGCCGATGTCCTCAAAGTGTTCCCGGGTGACATTGCAGGTCCTCGTTTCATCAAAGATATTCACGGTCCTATTCCAAACGCTGTTATGATGCCGTCGGGCGGAGTTGATGTAGACAATGTTAAGGAATGGATTAAGGCAGGTGCTGTTGCTTGCGGTGCAGGCTCATCACTTATCGCAGGTGCTAAAACAGGCGATTACGACAAGATTACCGAAACAGGCAAGCTCTTTGTTCAAAGAATTAAAGAAGCTCGTGCAGAAATGAGCAAATAATAGACTGTCGATAAAGCTCCTGAACCACGCCAAAATTATTTCAGCGTGATTTTGTAGGGGATAGGCTTGCCTATCCCGAAATATTATTGTTTCAATAATACTATTTAAAGAAAAGTGCCGCAAACATCGAGTTTGCGGCACTTTCGGCGTTTTTCGTTTTTTGCTCAGTCGAGGTATTTATATACATCTTCCTTCGCAAGAAAACGAAATTCAGAAACTTTCTCAACAGCCTTCGGCGTGTCGAAGAAATTGCGTTCGCCTCTTATTTTTTTATGTATTATTCTTCTGTGTCTTCTTCAACGAGGGTTGAAAGAAGTTCTATTGCTTTTTTGACTTTTTCGTCGTCTTTTTGTATGCCGAGTTCGCTCACATTTTTGCCGATTACCATATCCACCAAATCTTCAACTCTGGAAAGTGTGGCAATGTAGTCGGTTTTTTCCTCGTCCCTTGCGGTTCTGTCCTCAACATCTCCGGCAAAAGTGTCGTCCATACTTTCTTTAAAAGCAAGTTTTTCGTTGTTTACCGTGCGGACAACCTTTGAGTCTTTTTCAATAATAAGCGAGGTTATGCCCTCGGAATCTCTGCCCATAATTCTTTTCAGTTTCCAAAAAATATAGGTTGCGTCAAACAAACTTGAAAATGTGATGTGCTCAACTCCCGTCACCTTGTTGATATAAAGGTGAACAAGGTCGTTTGAATTTTCGTTAACTATTGCATTTACTTTTTTGATAAATTCATTGTCGGATGTGGCAAGTTCGTTCATTTCAAAGTTGTAGAGAAGTGCCATATTTTCGTCAAAAACAAGCACGGAATCCCTGATTGCCACATAATATTCTTTGCCGTCAAAAGAAAACGAAATCAGATTGTTTTTGCTTTGAATTGCCGATTGCAAACTTTCGCCTTTATTTTTGCTTTTGCCGAGCAGATTTTCAAGCTTTGATACCATTATTTAACCCCTTTTTAAATCAGCATCTTAAAATTTGTATTCGATTATATCTAATATATCATATATAATATACCAAAACAAGCATTTGTACAAATTTTTCGTGTGAATTTTGTCGTAATTGACAACAGCCCAAAACTTGACACGGTTGTATCATTATTGGTAATATATATACATATTTATAATAAGAGGTTATGTTATGCAAACTTACGAACAAGTAGATAATTATATGAAAGCACTTGATTTGAAGTATTACAAGGGCACAAATGAATTTTTGGCAAATCTTATGCTCAAAACCGACAAGGGATATGTTAAAGAACTTGCCGACACTCTCAATTCAAGAGCACAGGGTCAAAATTCGGACAATGAATATTTTTACAAATTGAAAAACAGAACTCTTGACGGCTCACTTTGTGTTTCTGCCGCATTTGACAGCGGACTTTTCAGACATCTCGGCAATATGATTATTGACGGCAAAGAGTATTTTCACGGCACGGTTCTTGATATAGGCTGCGATTGCGGACTTGTAAGCTGCTTTATCGCACAGCAATATCCGGAGTGTAAAGTTGTCGGCGTAGACAAAAATGAGGCGGCTGTTAACAACGCAAAGGAACTTGCCGAAAGACTCGGACTTGCAAATACCGAATTTGTAACTGCGGACATTTATGATTTTAATCTTGATGAAAAGGCAGATGTTGCCATTTCATTCAGGGGACTTCTCGATATTGCTCAGCGTCAAACAAGCGGTGTCAGCGTTATCGGCGAAAGGGGTGCAAGAGAGGGTGCGTATCAGCAAGCCTTCCTGCCTCTTGCAACTGCCATCGGCAATAATCTTAAAGACGGCGGAACCGTAATCAGCGTAGAGCGTTACACGGCTATGTACGGTTGGCTCGGATGGATGCAGGCTCTTGCACAAAACGGCATTTGTCCTCTCGTTGAGCAATGTGCACGAATGGTGGCACAGGATATTTCTTCCGCAAAAGATTATTCTGTTACTTTTGCACAAAAAAATTGCAACGCTTCGCCTATTGAAGCATATAATTATGTTATGGAGAAAACATTTAAAAGCGGAGCCGGTGTATCGGGTGCCGATGCCGAGTTTGCTCTCTATTTTGACTCGGACGAAATAGAGTTTACGGATGTGTATAAAGGCGAAAAACTCATTCATCAATTTGCAAAAGCCGTATCAAAAGGCGGTAAGTATATGTTTTACGAAGCTGACCTTGATTACAGAAAACTCAAATATTGCAACGAAAAAAAGAAGATAAAAGCAGATGAGGACTTTGACAGAAAGCTTGCATTGTATAATAAAGATGAGTTCGAAATTAAAGTTTACAGCGTAAAATCTTAACTAAAAATTAAACAAAAATTAAATTCTTTGTGCAAATTGCACAAAATCACTTTTTCAAATTACTCATTCCTACAAAAATGAAAAATCTGTGAATTTTTTATTGAAAAAGTGTGAGAAAAGTATTATTCTTATGTTAAAGGAACACAAGAGGTTCCGCAGGAGATTAGATGTTTACAAGTTCAATTTGGATTAAGATATTGATCGGAGTTGCTTGGGGAATCATTCTCGGAGTTGTTACAATTTTTGCTTCAAAAAAATTGACGCTCAAAAGAACGGAGGACCCGGTAAAGGCAGCACCGATAGACACACCGATATTTAAGGTGATGTCGATTGTTGTCGGAATAATTGCTTCCGTGGCAATTATGCTGACCGCAACGGATACGGCACTCGCAATCAGAAACGAGTTGCTCCTCATTCCGATAGCATCAATAGCAGTTGTGGATTCACTGGTTAGGAAAATTCCAAATCCGCTCTTGCTGTTAATGATAATAATTCAAGCAGTGTACCTTACATATTACAGTATAACAAACGATGTGAGTATATTGCTTACCGCAGGGTTCGGTTTTTTCATAGGATTTGCTTCCTGTGCGTTCACCACCTTGCTCAAAGTACCGGTTGGCGCCGGGGACACAAAATATTGCGCTTGCCTTGGCTTGTGTATATATTTTCAGTTGTTCCTCCAGTCAATGGTAATTGTGGGATTGCTGGCTGTGGTTTGCCTCATATATTTGAAGGTAACCAAAAAGGGCGGTATCAAAACATTGATTCCACTCGGTCCGCTGATCTCGTTGGCTTCGGTAATTTCTCTTTGCTTCCCGTTTTTGGAAAAAATCGTTGGGCAAATAGAGATTTGAATAAAAATCATAAATAAAAATTATATAAAGGAGTAAATTATTATGATGAAGTTTATCAAAGACGAAAACGGTCAGGGCATGCTTGAATATGTACTTATCATTGCTCTTGTAGCACTTGTACTTATCGGTGTTCTCTTGGTAGTTAAGAGCAGATCTAAGGAAATCGGCAACAAGACTAACGAAAAAATTAACGGCATCGTTGGTGATGTTGACTAATATTAGTCTCGTAAAAATTTAAAATGAATCTGGGGCAGGATTTCCTGCCCCACTATTCATAATTGGGCATAATGTTAAATTTATGTAAGTGAATATTAAGAGGTGAAATCTCTTGAAAAAGTTTTATCGTCGAATAAGGCAAAAAGGAAAAGCCGAGGACGGTCAGTCAATGCTTGAATTTGTACTTGTCCTCCCGATATTTATGTTGCTTTTGGCTATGATCTTGGATTATGGCTGGCTTTTTTATACCCAGTTGGGTGTGGAAAATTCCGCACGAAATGCCGCCCGTGTGGCTTGCGTTGAATACACCGATGTTGCTTATGACAAGGGCAACAAACGCCCGGATGTTGAATACAGCCCTGCCGGTATGGTAACCGCTTATAAAAAAACTTATAATCTTGATGATTATGAAGATCAACTTAAAGACGAGGCTTCTTCCGAAGTTCCGGATGGTGAAAGCGTACTGTCCGAGCAGGAAAAAAGAGTGCTTATGCAGGTAAAAAACACAATTCCGGTAAATGTCAGCGATGTGTCTGTTTCTATTGCTTATACATACGACAAGGAATATCTCACCTCGCCGAGCGCATATGAGTACAAGGTGACAAACCGCTCAAACGGCGATGTTGTGGTTATCGTAACAGGTACGCACCATGCCATCACTCCGCTTGTAAACTGGGATGTAGAACCGGGACAAAGCCGTATGACCCGTACGCTCAAGTGCAAGTCCGTTTACAAGGTTGAGGCAAACAGCTTTGCCGACCAAGATAACGGATGATAACGGAAATTTCAGCGCTTAGTATTTATTTAAACAATGAGAGCTATATGCTCTCTAAAAAATAATTAAAAAGTTTTGTCAAGTCAAAGCTTTATCTAAAAGGAGAACAAAATGAAAAAAGTTTATTTGATTGCAGTTATTTTTGCATTAATCGCAGGATTTGCCACATATTTCTTTGCAACCGAAATCGATAAAAAAACAACCATCAAGGATGCCGACACGGTTGCGGTTATCGTTCCTGTTGCGGATATGCCTAAAAATTCGACCATTACAGAGGAAATGTTTGCCGAAGATGCAGGCGTGTTTGAAACAAAAACCGTTGTTGCCGACGATGTAACAGGCGATGTTGCAACAGATAAGGAACAGCTTATTAATCAAGTAACGGTTGACCCGCTTTACGCAAATGAGCCGATTAATACAAAGCGTCTTGAATCAATAGACGGTTCGGATGTTGCACTTTCAATTAAACTTCCAAAGGGTAAGGTTGCTTATTCGTTTACCGCCGGAAGCGTAACAGGTGCCGACGGTTACATCAGCGAGGGCGACACCGTAGATGTTTTGGTTTATGATTCCCAAAAGAAAACTTCAAAAATAGCTTATAAAGACCTTGAAATTTTGAGAGTATCAACCGCTACCGCAAGCAAAACCGCTTCGGAATCGGGCAAGGCAGTTACCGATTACAATACCCTTACCGTATCGGTAACCGAAAAGCAGGCTTTGAAGCTTTATAAAATTGAAAACGAAAGTACATTTAAGCTTGTTTTGAAGCACAGAAGCAATATGCCTTCAACAACAAAGGCTGCCGACAAAGCCGAATAAATCAAAACAGAATTTTATATAACGGAGAATACATATGGCTGATTTAATAAACATTGTTGTTTGCGCCGAGCAAACAGAATTTAAAGTAAACATCAAAAATAAAATCGATCCCGAAAAGATTGATATTATCGGCTACAGTGATTTTAATGCCGAAGCAAAAACAAGAATTTTGGGTTATTCGCCCGATGTTGTAATTTTTGCCGCAGAAAGTGCGGATATTGATGATGACTTCTTTGGTTTCATTGAAGATATGGAACTTGCTTCAAACGGTTGTTCGCCTGTTGTAATGACCGATGAAGTAACGGTTGACCTTGTAAACAGTGCTGCCCGTTACGGTGTTCGTCAGGTTATGAATATGGAAATCTCGACTGACGAACTTACACGCAATCTTGAGGGCGTTATCAACAGTGAGCGAAAGCTTAGTAAAAAAATTAATGTTGAGCGTAAAACAAGGTCGCATGTTTACTCGTTTTTCAGCGGTAAAGGCGGCGTAGGCAAAACAACAATTTCTACAAACCTTGCCGTAAATCTTGCAAGCCGTGGCAAAAAAACACTCCTTGTTGACCTTGATTTGCAGTTTGGCGATTCGGATATGGCTCTTGACCTTAATCCAACCGAAACCATCGTTGATGTTGTAAGAGATACGCTCGGTATTTCTATTGACAACCTTACAAACTGCACGGTTACACACGCTTCGGGTCTTTCGGTGCTTGCTTCTCCTTCATCTCCGGAGCTTGCCGAATATGTTCAGTCAGGCCATGTAAAGGCTATTATTGATGTTGCAAGAAATTATTATGAATACATCATTCTTGATTGCGGCTGTAATCTTACCGACCCGGTTATTACGGCACTTGAATCAAGCGACACAATCTTTATGGTAAACGATGTCAACATTTTGTCACTTAAGCGTGCAAAACTTTGCCAAAATGTTTTGTATCAAATTAACCAAAGCGACAAAATAAAGCTTATTATCAATAAAAATACCAAGAAAAACAATGTTAAAATCAGCGATTATGAAAACATTTTGAATATGGACGCTTATGCAATATTCTCAAGCGACCTAAAAACAATCAACGATTCTCTTAACAGCGGTCAGCCGGCTGTTTCGTACAAGCCGAGAGCCGCATTTTCAAAGGAACTCAATGCTTTTACCGAAAAGGTAATCCTTGAAAGAGAGGGCAAAGAGGGACTTACAAAAGCAAAAGGTAAGGAAAAGAAAAAAGGACTTTTTGCTAAATAATTTTTAATGAAAGAAGATACATAAATGGGATTACTTGACAGATACGGAACAAGCACACCCGAGGAAAATACACCTCAAACACCGTCAATAGGCGGCACGCATGAGTCGTCGGACAGAATCAGACCTGCTCTTGATGACAGATATTCGGATGTAAAACAGCGTATTCACGCAATGATTATCGAGCAACAGCTCGGTGCAGACAACGCCGATGTGTCCGATGAGGGAATGAAAAAACTCATTGACGAATATGTTGAACGACCGGATTTTAACATTCCGAGAGTTGACAGAGAAATGGTTAAAAAAGAACTGTTTGATGACATTATGGGTTTCGGTCCTATTCAGCCGCTTATCGACAGCGACAAATATTCCGAAATTATGGTAAACGGTTATGACCATGTTTATGTTGAATCAAAAGGTAAGCTTGTTCTCACCGACATTCAGTTTAAGGATAACGACCACCTTATGCAGATTGTTGACAGAATCGTATCAAAGGTAGGCAGACATGTTGACGAATCAAGCCCGATGTGTGACGCCCGTTTGCTTGACGGTTCCCGTGTAAATGTAATTATCCCGCCTCTTTCACTTATCGGTCCTATTCTTACAATTCGTAAGTTCGGTAAAACTCCCATTACCGCCGATAACCTTGTAAAATGGGGTTCTGTATCGCCTAAAATGCTTGAATTTTTGGAGGCTGCCGTAAAAGGCAAGCTTAATATTATCGTATCCGGCGGTACAGGTTCAGGTAAAACAACACTTCTTAATGTACTTTCGTCTTACATTCCTGCGGATGAAAGAATTATTACAATCGAAGACTCTGCCGAAGTTCAGCTTCACCAGGAGCATGTACTCACTCTTGAAGCCCGCCCGGCTAACATGGAGGGCAAGGGTAGAATCAGTATCCGTGACTTGGTAGTTAACTCCCTTCGTATGAGACCCGACCGTATCATCGTAGGTGAGGTTCGTAGCGAAGAAACATTGGATATGCTTCAGGCAATGAACACAGGTCACGACGGCTCACTTACAACAATCCACGCCAACTCGCCGAGAGACTCAATTTCCCGTATTGAAACAATGGTTATGATGTCCGGTTCGGAATTGCCGTCAAAGGCTATCAGAGATCAGGTTTCATCTGCTATCAATCTTATTGTTCAGCAGGCTCGTTTGCGTGACGGTTCAAGAAAAGTAACCTCTGTTTCCGAAATTGTCGGTATGGAGGGCGATGTTGTAAGAATGCAGGATATATTCACTTATGAAACCGAGGGTGAATACGACTCAAACGGTAAGTTTAAGGGTGTGTTCAAGCCTACCGGTATCATTCCTAAATGTGTTGAAAAAATCAGAGAAAACGGAGTAGTGGTAAACAATGACTGGTTCAACGATTAGCGTAATCATAATAACGGCGGCATTTGCCCTGCTTGCATTTATTCTTGCGTTTATTTTGTCTTATGCTCTCGGCTCTTCAAAAATTGCCGCAGACAAAAGAATGGAAGAACTCAAAAAACAGGAGGGATATTCAGAAGTTTCTCTTGTTAAGAATAAAAAGAAAACCCGTAAAAAGAGAGAAAATCAAAACGGATTTTTTGTAAAATTCGCCTCGGCTCTTTACAGTCAGCTTCAAAGTGCGGATATAAAAATGCGTCCTGAGGAGTTTTTGCTCATTTGGGTAATAGTTGCGGTTTTGCCTGCATTGTTTATTCTTCTTATTTCCGATTCACTCGGAGTGGTAGCCGCCGCAGCTGCTGTTGTCGGTTCAATAATTCCTTATATGGTTATAAAAATTAAGCAAAAGCAAAGAGTAAAAAAGTTTGATGTTCAGCTTTCGGATGCACTTATGCTTTCGTGCAGTTCTCTTCGTGCCGGCCTTAGCTTTACTCAGGCTATGGAAGCTATTTCCAAAGATATGCCGGACCCTATTGCTTCGGAATTCAGCATAGTATTGGAAGAAATGTCAATGGGTATGCCTATGGATGAGGCACTTGAACGACTTAACAAAAGAATTAACAGTCAGTATTTGCCGCTTATGGTATCATCCGTTCTTATTCAAAGGCAAACCGGCGGTAATTTGTCATCTATTTTGGAAGGCATCGCAAATTCCATTAAGGAAAAAATGAAGTTGAAGCAAGAACTTAAGGCTTCCACCTCGTCCGGTAGGTCAACCGCTATTATGGTTGGTTCAATGCCTGTTATTCTTTGTCTGTTGTTTTTCTTGATTAACAGAGAATTTATTATGCCGCTTTTTACAACAAATTTAGGCCATGTATTTTTAGGCATTGCAGCAGGACTTGAATTCCTTTGCTTCGTAGCGGTTAAGAAGATTATCAACATTAAGATGTAGGAGAAAACATATGGTTGCTTTTTTGGTAATTGCGTATTCTTTGCTTGTTTTGATTTTGTGCATTGCCGTCTTTGGTAAAAAAGGCAAGGAAGAGGATAACAATCTTAAAAGAATGAAATCAATCGGCAAGGAAGTTGTTACTGCCGAATATAAAAATATTGAATCGTCATTTTATGACCGAAACATTAAGCCGTTTGTTACAAAGTTGTCAAATCTTGACAGTCAAGGTAACAAGCAAACAAAGTCTGCCCGTAAAAGGCAGGAAACCGAAAAACTTGCCCTTCAACTCAGAAAAGCAGGTATACATATGTCGACAGGCAGCTTTACATATCTTAAAACCGCTGTTGCCATTGTGGGCATAATCGTGTTTGCCGGCATAGGCATTTTGCTTATGAATGTAACAAATTACTTTTGGTTGATTATTATAGTCGGAAGTATGTTGTCGGTGCTTGCACCTACATTCGTTCTTAATTCAAAAATAAAAAGTCATCAGCAGGCTATCAGGTCACAGCTTCCGGATACACTTGACCTTCTCAGCGTTTGTATGGAAGCCGGACTCAGCTTCGACGCTTCGCTTCTTAAAGTGTCCGAGCGTATGGAAGGTCCGCTTATTGATGAGCTTGTAACCGTGTTTAAGCAAATTCAACTCGGTAAGAGCAGAAACGATGCACTTAAAGGTCTTTCGGATTCAACCGATGTTGACGAGCTTAAAACTTTTGTGTCTGCCGTTATTCAGGCAAACACACTTGGTATTCCGATTACAAATGTACTTTCGGCTCAGTCTGAACAACTCCGTGTTGCAAAGAGAGAGGAAATCAGAGAAAAAGCGGCAAAGGTTCCTACAAAGATGACAATTCCTACGGTACTTTTGATTTTGCCTGCTATTATTTGTATTATTATGGGCCCTGTAATTATTCAGGTTATGGATAACTTCAAGGGCGGATTGGGTTAATCAATGAAAATGTTAAAAGCATATAAAGGCGATGAACTTCTTGTTGAAGAAGTTGAAAACGCAAATCATTTTGTACGCAGGTTTATGGGACTTATGTATCGCAAAAGTATGGCTGAAAATCATGGGCTTCTGCTTACCCCGTGTGATGAAATTCATACTTTTGGTATGCGTTTTGCCATAGACACCGTTGCACTTGATAAGGACAACAGGGTTTTGTTTATCGACCCCGCCGTTCCTCCGCATAAGGTGAGAAAAAGAGTGAAAAATTCTAAAAAAATTCTTGAACTCAATGCGGGCACAGCCGAAAAACTCGGTATAACCGTCGGGGATGTTTTGGCTTTTAAATAAAAAATAAACTTTTTGGAGAGTTATATAAAATGAGTAATAATGAAATTGTAGACAGAAATCAAATTTTGGGAAAAAACAAGGTTGAATTTGACAAATCTTTAAGAGGATATGACACGGCACAGGTTGACGAATATATTTCAAATCTTATCAATGTGCAAAAAAACGCATCCGAAGTTTTTGACAGTCAGGTAAAAGACCTCAGAAACGCAAATTCAATGCTTGAATATGAGGTTAAAGAGCTTAAAGAAAAAGTTAAAAGCCTTACCGAAAAAAACGAATATGCTGTTGAAGAAAAAGAAAGATTGATGAAAAAAATCAACGAGGCTCCGCGTGAGGTAAAGGTTGTTGACAATTCTCAATTAAAAGAACTTCAGGAAAAATATGACTCTCTTGTAAGTAAGCACAGATTGATGGGCGAAGAAAATCGCAAACTCGTAAAGGAAAACGAGGGATTGAAGCGTGATGTTGCTCATCTTACAAAGAAAATTGACAAAAACCGTTCGGAAATCAATAATCTCAGAACAAGTGCGGAAGGTAACTACACAAATGTTACCGACGAACGCTTTATTCAGGTTTCAAGAATATATGAAGAAGCAATTGACAAATGTGAGGACCTGATTTTCAGGCTTCAAACGGAATTGTCGCTTGCTCATTCAAAAGCGGAAGATATCCAGTAATTAATCGGTTTGTAAGTATTATATATTTTAGCAAGGGGAGTGATTGCCTTGAAAAAAATACTGAAAAGAAAAGAAAAAGGTGATATTGCTCTTATAGCCATATTTGCAACTATTGTAATATTGACTATTGTAGCATTTATCGTTGATTTCGGCTTAATATATTTTCAATCGGCAAGGTTGCAGAATGCAGTTGATTCTACGACTGTTGCTGTTGCGCACAATCTTATGGCGGAGG
Source organism: uncultured Eubacterium sp. (assembly GCF_934561735.1). GTDB lineage: Bacteria > Bacillota > Clostridia > Oscillospirales > Acutalibacteraceae > Eubacterium_R. The sequence goes on along the minus strand of NZ_CAKTGT010000001.1, from coordinate 28,496 downwards.
ATTCCACCGTTAAAGCAACTGTTGAAAAATATATGAAAGACAACGGCGTTGATATTACGGAAAAGGGCAGCGGCACAATCACTCCGGGTAAATTAAGAACCAAAATCACTTACGGTGATAACGACGCTATTGTAATTATTGATAAAAAAGGACTCAAAACAGAGGAAACCGACGGCACGGATGATGAAGATAAATACATCACGGCGGGTTATCTTAAAGTTACGGTTGCCATTAATTGTAAGGGATATTGGGCGGCTTTTTCGGGTCTTGACAATAAGCAGATTGCTAAAAGCGGCTATGCCAAGTGCGATATGCAGTACAATGAAATGCCGGAAGCACTCAAGTATACAATTTTCGGTAATTCAACAAATCAAGCCAATGATTACGATAAGATGACGGTAGGCATCAACGGCAGAACAAACAACGCTCAGGCGGCGGCTAATGTTTTTGTTAATATAATTAACGGACTCAACGAAAAATTGATTCAGCCTCTTATCGGCATTTTCGGCGGTACGCCAAACTATAACACTCTTGTAAATGCAAGTTTGTCGCACGCTGTAATTAACGGTGATGTTCACTCAAATTCCGATATCAGCATCGGTGTAAACAATCTTCAGGCAAGCCGTTCCAAGGACAGAGATTTTGACGGCAAAGACGACGAATGTATATGCCAGATTTTGTGTAAAAAAGATTCCGTAAACCAATATTGCACCGTTTGTCAGGGTGATTACAGAAAATGTGACGGTGACGAACAAACGGATGATGACTATAATCAGGTAATATTTACCGCTGTAAACAAAATTGACTTTTCTGCCGGAAAAATTGCAAATGGCAGTCTTATCGGTTCGCTTATAGGTTCCGAAAACGATATAAATACAAGAGTGTTTGTAAGAAATTATCAGTATGTTGAGCAAACTCAGGTTGCACTTTATATCATCAATAAGCTTAACTTTGATATGATTACAAGCACGGAATCACTCAGAAATGCTTATACTCAAACTGCAGAAAAATATTTTGAAAAGAGCATTACTCTCACAGCTCCTCAAAAGTCGGCTGTGCTTAATCAGGCAAACAATCTTGAATATGTTTCGCCAAACAAATACAAGCTTGTAAATCAAAAATCCATTGTTTATGCGGCTACAAACGCAATGGCAAATCAGGTAATGACCGAGGTTCAGGGCGGCAAAACGCTTACAAACTTCTTGCAACCCGTTACAGCAAACGGTATTGACACCACGGCAACACCTGAAAGCCTGCTTCTTTATGACGGCACAACAATAGATAAAGAAAGCAGCGTTATTACATTCACAAAGCCTGACAGCGACTCAACTGCCGAGCTTTCTATTGTTGATTCCGAAAATACAAACAGAAGTATTATGGATATGACAAGCAAAAGCGGTTTGACACCTCAGGCAGAAGCCGGCTACAGATTTGCACTTGCAAAAAGTTTTCAGCAATATTCAAATCATATTGAAGTTCCTAATATGAAGCCGTACTTTATCAGAGCGATTAACCGTTCGGTAAAGAATGCAACAACTTCAAAGAGCAGCGACAGCACCGACCTTGAAACTTCAGACGCAACTTCGGTAAAAGACGCTGTTAAAAAGACTCAAACAAAACTTGAAAAAACCATCAAGTCAAAAGACAGCTTGGCTACGGTTGAAAATCTTGACGGTACATTTAAAAAAGGTGCGGCAGACGCCACAAACGATTATTTGAAGGTTGATGAGGGCAAAGCCGATACATATGTTGACAATTCTTATATGTCAACTTCAACCCTTACGGATGTAAAAACTTCACCTATTTTGAAGTACAGACTTTCTTCCACAACCAATGACAAGAGCAAACTTATCGCAAATAACGATAACGGCAAATCGCCTTATACATTCAAAAAATACAGTGCAAAAAGCAGCGAGCACACCACATATAACGGCATAAATGTGTTTGATTCAGACGGTGAACTCAACAGTGCTGAAAATGTAATAAAGGATTATTCTGCAAAGAATTCGTCAAAATACGGCAAAAACGCTGTTGAAAAGTTTAACAAATCCGATGTTCTTGTTGATTCGGATCATGACGATGCCACTGTTCACGATTACGAAAACCACTACGGCGATGACGCAGTAGAAAAGAAAAAGCATTACATTGAAAATACACTTATGCTTTCGGACCAAAGTGAGTTTTCGGATTCCGCACCGGCAGAAAACGATGTGTTCCTTATGAGCAAAGGAACAAAAAAAGAATATCTGAACGGCAAAATAAAGAGTGTTAAAGAAGCTTCAAAGGAACTCAGCAATCAAGAATTGTCGGTTCCTGCCGATTTAAGACTCGACCCTGTGGAGCCGCGTTATAAAACTCTGATTGACGCAACTCTTGCCGACCTCGGCTATGACATTAAAAACAGCGAAACGGTTGAAGCAAAGAATACCGCAGGTATTACAAAAGATTACACCAAGGCTGACGGCACAAAGGTCAGCGAAAAGTATTCGTATGAAGATTTGCTTCCGGGTCAGGACGGAGTTGTAAAAAAGAAAGTTTCGGGAGAAACCACGGTTGACGGAGAAGATGTTAAGGGCATTTTGGAAGAAACCCGTGAGGATTTTGAAGTAACGGCGGACGAAATCGGTCAAAAGGTTGACGCAAAGTATAACGAACTTTATAATTCGCTTAAAAAATCGGCATCAACTGCAAACGGTTGGAACACATCAGGCGGTATCAATAGAATAGGCTCGGATTATTCTGAGGGCGATAACTGGGAATGGTATTTTAAGGATAAAACCATTTACAACGGTAATATCGAAAATCCTTGGCGACCTACCGCAAAATTCTACGGTGCAACTTTGAAGTCGGGCTATTCTGTAGTAATAAACGGAAATCTGTATGTAAATGACAGCAAAGGTTCGGCAAGGTCAAGAATAGGCAATAACGAAAACGATAAGCCTACTTATCTGTATGTATCGGGAAATATCGACATAAACAGAGGCGACCTTAACATCGGTAATAACACAACGGTTATTTGTGAGGGAAATCTTCATGTTTGGAGCGATAAGTGGCTTACAATCGGTGAAAACTCAACACTCATTGTAGGCGGCGATATCGAAGTTGAAGACGGAAGAATGTCGGTTGATAAGAATTCTGTTGTTGTTAGCAAATCTCATATTTTCTTCAGCGAGTTTGAATCTAAATCCAACACACAGATTTATTGCAAGGGAGATTTTTATAAACATGACGGCTCAGGTCCTATAAGTTTAGGCGGTGACTTGTACAGTACAGGTGCACTTTATTGTCGTAAAGGCAGCGGAAATATCAATATAGCGGATAATTCAAAGGTTTACCTTGGCAGAGATCTCTCAACAAAAGACGGTAATATCAATATCGGTAAAAATGCGTATGTTATTGCCAATATGCCTTCCGAGTGGGAAAATGATGCCGAACAAGGCGTTGTTAATGTCGGCGGTGTATGCACATTAACTATGGATACAGGTTCCGTACTTGTTACTCACGGTGACAAGTATCACAGAATAAGCGCAATGAGGTACGATTGTGCCTCCGGTTCGCTTATTGTTACCGATATGATTAAGAGTCAGTATGATAAAAACAAGGAGTACACTTCAAAATTCGGCAATGTAATTTGTAAAAAAATGGATGTCAGAACAACCGAATTTAATGAAAACGCTCATGTTTTTGTATCGGATGAAATTTATGTTCAGGATTCAAAGCAAATTACATTTAATCCTGGCACAAAGCTCCTTCTCGGTAAAAATACAAAGAATGAGTCAATTTCAAACTGCGGTCAAATTAATTTTAACAGAAGTTCAACCAACAGAGTATTTGCCCTCGGTGCAACAGGTACGGTTACAGGCTTGCAAAGCGGCAACGGCAACTATACTCTTTATGACGGCAGCTTCCTTTCTGCTCCGGGACTCAGCATTAACAATCTTACGGTTGAAAAGGGCGGCGGCTTCTGCATTCCTAAGGACAGCAGTATTACCGCTAACAATCTTACAATCAATGACGGCTCGTCAACTTATATCGGATTGCTTAATATCAAGGATACCTTAACAATCAATTCAAATGTAAAGATTGAGGAAATTGCTTCGGCAAACAAAATTGTTGTTAATGAATCCAAACGCCTTTTGATTGAGAAAAACTGTACAGCCAAAGATATTACAAACAAAAGTGAATTGCTTGTAACAAAAAAATTGACCGTAAACGGCACATTTGATAACTACGGTACAGTCTTGCTCGGTCTTGCTCCTAAGGAGTCAAATCCGGGTACAACAGGTACACTTTCAGGCACGGGAGCTGTTAACAATTACAATATTCTTCAGGTTTACGGCTCGGCAGACAGTGTTACAATTAACAATAAGTACAACACGGCAAAATCACGCGGTTCGACAACTTATATAAGTATAGACGGCAATTTGAACAGCGTTACCAATGAAAAAGAAAGTGTTGTTATTTGTAAGGGTAATTTTAAGGCGGACAATGTTGTAAATACAGGTAATATTCAGCTAAACAATATGACTGTAAAGACATCATTTACAAACAATGCCGATGCAACCGTTAAGGTTGACAATTATCTTACATTAAATGGCAGTGCAAACAACAACGGTTTTGTTGAGGTTAACGGTAATTCGCAGATTGAAGCAATTACAAATGCCGCTGATCTTAAACTCAACGGTACTGCCGAATTTACGGGAAAAGTTACAAACACCGGCAAGCTTCAGGTTACATCATACGGTGCAACATTTAATGAAGTTGAAAACAGCGGTGAAATCAGCGTTGCGGGCACAATCGCTTCAAAAGGTACCGTTACAAACAGCAACTTTATTTGCTCAAATAATGACGGTAAGTTTGCAGAACTTGTTAACAGCGGCGTTGTCAGCGTTTCGTTCCTTTCTACGGGAACATCTTCGGCTGTTGTAAACAAGGCAAACGGTGTTATTGAAGTATTTGGCGGAAACAATTCGGCTGTATCAAATATCACAACTCTTGACAACAGCGGTGACTTTGTTTCAAACAAGGAAATCAATGTTTCGGGCGATATGACAAACAGCGGCAAGTTTGAGTGCTTCGGCAAATCAACAGCAGGCAATCTTACCAATACAGGCAAGGTTTACAGTCACGGCAGTCTTGTTGTAACCGCTACGATTAATAACAATTCAAACGGCAACAGCGGTGCAGATAACTCAATAATTTATGTCGGCAATGCGGCATCATATTCTCTTGAGGCGGATAGAATCAACAACTATGCAAATATTTTTGTTGACGGCGGAACCCTTAAGGTAGGTTCTATGTTATCCTGCCGTGAAAACAGTGCTCTTTATGTAAACAAGGGCGATATTACAACAAATCATATCGAGATTTTTGAAAATTGTTCGTTTAAGTACAACGGTAAACTTACAATTAACGGTTATCTTGTAAACAGAACAAATCTTTCGCTCAAAGGCATTACGGCAGAAAGAATTCAAAACTACGGTACTCTTTATGTTGAATCAAGCAAAAACTTTACTATAAGATACTTCATCAATATGCCGGGCGCAAACTTTGCTTTGGACGGCGGCGGAGCACTTGAAGTTATCAATCACCGTGACAATATTTCTATCTTTAACGAAGGTAATATGTATGTAAACGGTGATGTATACGGCTACGGCTCAATCAGAACCACCGCAGGAGAGATTTATATCAACGGCGATGCGGATGTTGCAAATTCAGTTTCGTATGACGCTTCGGCACTTTGTGTTGAAAATTCAGCCGAGGTATATATTTACGGCTCACTTCCTGTAAACGCTTACGGCAACGGCTTGTTCATCAAGGCAAATGCTGATGAAAACGCAGTTAAGGCAAGAGTCGGCATTTACGGAAAGAAAGATTCTTTGTTCTCTTCAAAGATTGAAACGGGCAGAATCAACTGTGAACAAAAGGGTGCAAATATTTTCTTTGGCAATGATGTAAAAGTTACTCCGGATAATAACACTCAAAATCTTTACGGTAATATGTTTGTTTACGGTAAATATGAATGTTCTGCCGATGCTAACTTTAATATCGACAATTCGGCTACACTTTATATCAATGGCGATGTAAATGCACCGAAAACAACGATTTATCTCAAAAATCAATCGGGCTTCTATTGCTTCGGAAGTGAGGTAATACTCAAGGCGATTATTTCGGACTTTTCAAGAGTTTATCTTATGAAATTGCCGTCAGGTACATATTCGGGTATCGGCAGTGTTCAACTCAGCAATGTCAGCTTGATTTATTATCCAAATTCAACTACACTTGCAAATCTTACGAAGAGCGAAGATTCGGTTATTATGTCCGATCCGGGCAGCGTATTCCCTATTTATGACAGTAACTTTGCGGCTAAAAACTCGACTATTGTTACTATTGGTAATATCAAGATTACAAGTAGGCTTACAATTCCTGAAGGTTCAACTCTTTGCGTAGGCGGTAATATTTACTTTTGCGGTGCTTCGGCAAGCATTGTAAACAACGGTAATCTTTATATCATGGGCAAGATGTATTACAGTTCAAATGCATTGGCAACAATTACTTACGGTAATTTTGAAGAACTTTCAGACAGATATGACAAGGCTGCAAACAATTCGTTTGATGACTTTGTTACTCTCGGCGGGCAAAACGCAGACTTGTTTGTAGGCAAAACAAAGTCGGGTGCATTAAAGTATAAGAATTCCTTTAATACTTACGGCAACCAAAAGGTTTATATTGATAACGACCTTGTTGTTACCGGTAACCTTGGTCAAAAGAGCTACAGTAAGGCAGGAACTAAGGGCAGCGACCTCATTCCAAACCGAGGCGAAAGCGTTATTCTTGAAAACAGCTCAACCCTTTGCGTATCCGGTGATATTTATTCAAACGGATTGGATAACAATACCGGCAACGGTGTGTATGTTACAAAAGGTTCTTCAATTTCAAGCGGCGGCTCACTTTATGCCGATTCGACTATTTACAATTTCGGCACAACCTTTATTATGGGCAAGCTTGTAAATTACAAAAAGTCGGACGGAACCGAAGCCGAAAATTCGAGAAAATGGTCTACCGACAGAGAAGATTTGAGCAAACTTTATGAAGGCATTTCTCTCCTTAACGGTTCCGATAATGCAAAGGACGCACGCTTCTTTGTAGGCGGCGTAGATAAAAACGGCAAAATTTCAACCGAAACAATTATATTTGAGGGCTATGTTCATAATTACGGCAAAATCAATATTATGCAGCCTACTTATATCAAGGGTCACAGCGTAACAAGTACAATGTGGTTCAGGGTAGTCGGTGAAAATACAAATGCCGTATATGCAACCCGTGCATATTATGACGGCGGCTGGAGTTACGAAGTAGCTCCGAGAGGTTCGCTTCTTGCTCAGGAAAGTTCGGTTGCCAACTTCGGCAGCGATGTGGCAATGCTCGGCGGATACCTTTGCTTCAACACTTCGTCGGACGACAAGAGCAAAATGCCTGTTTTCTCCAGCGAGGGCGACGCTACTTACGGTATGTGTATTATCAACGGCGGTATTTTCTACGCCAAAGGTAAGGTCGGCTACACAGGTGATGTGGGCCATACCCTTGATAACAGTAAACTTAACGGTTACGATGTATTCAGCGATTACTATATTCATCATCTTGAACTTATTTATTTCAGTTCCGCTAATCTCAAAGGTGATTTCAAGGGCTCGTTCTCAATCGTAAACGGTTATGTTTATAACGGCAGCCGAAACGGAAATTATTGCCCTGAAAACAGAAATGCCGTTTTCTATTCCGGAGGCGGAATACAAGTCGGCACAAGCAAAAACGCAGACGCAAACGATGTCGGCGGTACCGTTCAAAACTACGGCAGTATGTATGTTAACGGCTCGCTTAATGTTTATTCAAGCGATACTTATGCAATCAACTACATTGCTCTTTCGGCACAGCTTAATTCAAAGACCGTTATTGCAGGTGATTGCTATTCAAGCGGCGGTACTGTAACAATGCGTAATTCACTCTTTATGTGCGACGGCGACTTTATCTCAAGGCGTTGCTCAAGACTCGGTATTTCCGAATTGGTAAACAGTGAAGACGACCTTAATTCAAGCTCATATCTTTACATCGGCGGAAATATGGCAACAAGTACCAACGGCACAGGCGGAGCCGGCGATATTGCCGGTAGCTGGGGCGGTGTTTCCACCTGGAACTATCTTGACATTTTCTCAAATGCAAGTGTTTATGTAGGCGGTTCGTTCTTTACAAACAGTATTTTCACACCGCATATGAATGTTACTCTTGTTGTAGACGGTCAGGATAAAGGCAAGGTTAACACCAAGACCAATTTCATTACATGGTTGCAGACGATTGCGAATAATGTTACACTTTCGCTCAACGGATATAACCCTGATGACTTTAAATTTATCGTAAACAACAGATTTGATGTTCAGCAAACTCTTCGTGAGGGCAGAACAATTTCGATGCTCAACAGATTTTATGTTCACGGCAGTGTGTTCTTAAACGGCAGAGCAAAGATTTCGGATATGACAAAGTTCTATGTTTACGGTGACTTTGTAAATAAGACGGACCTTATCGGCAAGATTACGGCGTTTGAAATAGGCAGAGCCATTGATGTTAAAAATGACGGCGACACTTGGGCGTCAAAGGGAACATTTATGGATGAAAACGATGAGCCTCGTACAATCAGGGACAAGAGCGGAAACTATGTTCAAAATCCTAACTATGATTACAATTATGCAAACGCTTGCTATCTGTATGTTCAGGGCAAACTCGACCTTGACAGAAAGGTAAATATTTATCCGGGCACAACGGTTAAAACCGGCAAGGATTATTCTCCTCGCGGTATGGTTAAGCTTTCGCACGATTCAAGTGTATATTCGGGCGGTAAGATTTCCACACACAGATATATTGATGTGGGTCAGTATGCAAATCTCTTTGCAAGAGAAAATATTAACGCTTGGAATTATATTTGTGTTCGTGAGCACGGTATTCTTTACAGCGGCGGAGATGTCAAGTGCGGCACCTCGTTTGAGGCAAAAACAGCGTCAACAATTTATTCGTGCGGTTCTATCAAAGCAACTCTCAGCAACATTAAGATTCGTGACAGAGTTAAGCTTTTCTGCAGCGGTAATATGACGGCGCTCAGCTATATTGAACTCGGCAAGTACGATGAAAAATATGTTGATACTCTCCGTAAGGCGGAAGACCCGTCATCCGGTAATGTATGTACCTGTACGGGCAGATGTACAAAGGATGACCCTGACGCAAGTTGCCCTATATGTAAGGACGATTACTCAAAGTGTAAAGCACCGCTTGAATGTATTTGTTCAACTCCTTGTACGGAAAATTCAAAGACTGAGGATTGCCCTGTTTGTAAGAGCGACGGCGGAGATTGGCATAATTGTGAGGCTACCGATCCTGACAACCAAACACCTCAGGAATGTACATGTACAACAAAGTGTACTTCTAAGAATGACAGTTGTGAAGTATGTAAGTATGATTACAGCAAGTGTGAGGTTAACCAAGAGGAACAAACTCTTGAAAATGATATAACAAAAGATTATACCGACCCTGCAGACGGTGGTGAATTCTATATCGGTAAAAAGCTTGCATCGTATACAAGTTATATCAGACAATACGGATTTTCAAGCACCGCAGTAGGACAGTATGTATTTGCAAATAAATACCTCACATTAAGAAGTAACTCGGATATTTGGGTTCTTCCTGAAGCGTTTAACAGCGAAACATACAGGCATGTTGACAAGACCTTTGAAAGTGACGGTACTGTTCTCGGAAAAATTATTGCTTATATCAGGAAAAAGGCATATGATATAAAGGATAAGATGTCGTTTAAGAACGGTTCTGTTTACACAATGGGCGACTTAACTCTTAATAAAAACGCATCTCTTATGGGTACATATGACAGTTACAGCTTTGGTCAGGCAATTCTTTGCCACGATTCGCTTATGTATTTCGGTCATGATATTAAGTTCTACGGACCGAGCCTTGATTTGAGCGGTATCTTCTCGGGCAGCTTTACCGGATTTAAGGCGGCAGGTGATGTTTACACAACCATGAAGTGCACAAACAAGGCAAAGCATCCTAACGGTTACACAATGTATACAAAGAGCTATGACCCTTCGATAAATTATAAGTGTGACAAGTGCGGTGCATCGCTCAGCAAGAGAACGGTTAAGGAAGGCGTAACCTGTCCGGTAACGATTTATGCAAACAACGATATAGTTCTTGCAACATCAACCGATATGAGTATGTGTTATGCTGTTGCATGCAACGGTGATGTAACTATTTCGGATCCGTATGCAAGCAATACTTATGATGACAGAAACCTTTATCAGTTGCCAAACGCTATTGCTTCGTACAACGGCAACATCACTTATGCAACCATGTACGGCAAGATTGCGGCGTTGTTCTATGCACCGTCACCTAATTCAACCACAGATAAAAAGGTCGGCAACATCAAACTTGACGGCTATTATCAGGAAATTTGGGGCTCATGTATAGGCGATACCGTATCTATTGATACCTTCTACATCAATTTCCACAGATTTAACAACTGGAGAACTATGGATCTCAAAATTGCCGAATCGGGCAATGTTTATATGATTTCCAAAGAAGAGTATGATAAGCAGGTCAACAATGTTGATGAAGAGTTTATGACAAGCGGTAACACCCAAGATGAAACCGACGGCGGAGCACACTTGTTCTTCGACCGAGATATTCTCAACAAAGGTTCTCAAACGGGCAACGGTGCCGAGCAAGACATAAATTAAAATAATAGGCAAAAACGATGATGTAATGTTGTCGTTTTTGCTTTGTTATGTAAAATTTGAGGATTTAATATGGCAAAAAAAATATCCAAAAACCAAATTATAAAAATCATAGTTGCAATTTTGGTTGTAATTGTTGTCGGCGTGTTGATTTTTTTGACGGCAGGTAGGCAAACGGGTGCAATCAGCAAGGGAAATAATAAGCAATATAATGCCGAAACTTTGCAGAAAAACGATGATTCCGTTATGCAGGGCGACACCTATGTGTTTTTAGGCTCTGATTTTACCTTTGGTGCAAAATCCGGAGGTCAATCCTTTGTTGATTATCTCAAAGCCGTTGACGGTATCAAAGTCAAAAAGTACGGCGGCGAGGATTACAAACTCAACGGCAAGGACGAAAACACGCTTGTTTATACTTTTAACAAGGCGGTAAAAAAGAGCGTAAATCCAAAGGTCGTTTTTTGTGAGGTGCCTGTTTGCAACGCAAGCGGCAGACAGAAAAACGGCGAACTTACAAACAGCTATTATATCGGCGATTACGATACCACCACCCTTTACGGAGCAATGGAATATATTTGTGCAAGTGCGGAACTTAATTGGGGCTGCAAGGTGGTTTTTATCACTTGCCCGAGCGATGATGAAAAGAAATATGCCGAGGTTGTTAATGCGGCAAATGCCGTTGCCGAAAAGTGGGGCACTAAGGTAATTAATTTTTATAATAACGACGAAATTTCTTTTGACAAAAAAGAAAAAAGGCTGTATTTGGTTGACGATTCATCGCCTACAAAGGCGGGCTACAACAGCGTTTACGGCCCAAAGGTTGAAGAATTTATACAAAGGTATTTTTATTTGTAATGAACAAAATTTATTCAATGACCGTTGCCGAACTTACTTCGGCGGCGGTTGATTATATTAAGCAAAACTATCCTAAAAGGTACAAAAAATCTCTTGAATTTAAGGACGAAAATGATGCCGCTCTCTGCCTTTGCGTCGGTGTGCTTTTTGACAATGCAGGAATAAAAGAGTACGAGATTTTTTATACCGAAAACGGCAAACCGTACCTCAAAGACGGTAGATTTTTATCCGTGTCACACAGCGGAAAATACTGCGTTTTGGCGGTGTTTGACATTCCTGTCGGCGTGGATATTGAAAGAGTCGGCAGGGTTGCAAAAAGTGTGGCAAACCGTTTTTTTACCGAAAACGAACAAGAGTGGGCAGGAGATGACGAAATAAGGCTCACGGTTTTGTGGACGCTTAAAGAAGCACTGTCAAAACTTACGGGCGACGGTGTAAAAATGCTGTATGACGGCATTGATGTTTTGCCGCTTACAAGAGGTAAATCAATTATACTTAACGGCAAAAAAATAACCGCCGAGCTTCAATTCCTCGGCGATTATGTGTTGGCGATTATAAAATCATATTAATACAAAATGCTTTTAAACACGGCTTAACGCTGTGTTTTATTTTTGTCCTTTTTTTCATTCGGGTCTTTCATTGTGAGCGAAATTCGCTTTTTGTCAACATCAACGGAGAGTACCCAAACCGTCACAATGTCGCCTACTTTAAGCACATCCGACGGATGTTTGATGTAGCGGTTTGTGATTTGGCTGATGTGCACAAGTCCGTCTTGATGCACGCCGATGTCAACAAAAGCACCAAAATCGATAACATTTCTGACCGTGCCGTTGAGTTCCATTCCTGCCTTCAGGTCCTCCATGCCCATAACATCTGTGCGTAAAAGCGGTTTTGGCAGTTCATCTCTTGGGTCACGGCCCGGTTTTGAAAGCTCGTTTACTATGTCAACGAGAGTCGGCTCACCGATGTCAAGCTTTTGTGCAAGTGCCGATGTTCCGATTACCTGCACCTGTGACTGAAGTTTTTTGATGTTGCCCGATTTGATGTCGTTTTCCGACACATCACAAACGCTCAAAAGTTCTTTTGCGGCGGCATAGCTTTCAGGGTGAACGGCTGTGTTGTCAAGCACATTTTTGCTTTCGGCAACACGCAAAAATCCTGCACATTGTTCAAATGCTTTAGGCCCTAATTTTGATACTTTTTTCAGCTCGCTTCTTGATGTGAACGAGCCGTTTTCTTCACGGTACGCAACAATATTTTTTGCAATGGCATTTGACACACCGGCAACTCTTGAAAGCAATTGCGGCGATGCGGTGTTGAGATCAACGCCTACGCTGTTTACACAGCTTTCAACCACACCGTCAAGTGCGGCGGTTAGTTCTTTTTGCGGCATATCGTGCTGATATTGACCTACTCCGATTGCTTTAGGGTCGATTTTTACAAGTTCGGCAAGCGGGTCCTGAAGTCGTCTTGCAATGCTCACGGCACTTCGCAAGCTGACATCAAATTGAGGGAATTCTTCCGCCGCAAGTTTTGACGCACTGTAAACGGAAGCACCTGCCTCGCTTACAACCATATATGTTATGCCGCAGTCAAGTTCTTTGATGAGCTCGGCGGCAAACACCTCGGTTTCGTGCGACGCCGTGCCGTTGCCTATTGCAAACATTTTTACATTATATTTTTTAACAAGTGCCGTGATTGCCTTTTTCGCTTCGGCAATTTTGTTGTGCGGCGGTGCAGGGTAGATAACGCCCGTGTCGAGCACCTTGCCCGTTTCGCTGATAACTGCAACCTTACAGCCTGTGCGATAGCCCGGGTCAAGCCCGATTGTGACATTGCCCTTTACAGGCGGTTGCATAAGAAGTTGGCGTGTGTTTTCGCCAAAAACTTTTATGGAAGCTTCGCAGGCTTTGTCGGTCAGTTCGTTGCGGATTTCTCGCTCGATTGACGGGAATATAAGACGGCTGAACGAATCCTCCACCGCTTCAATTACAAGGTCGGTCGCCTTTGTGTTGTTTTTGCAGTGAATGTTGAACAAAAGGTCGGTGGCAATTGTTTTGTCAAAGTCGATTGAAACCTTGAGTTTGCCCTCTTTTTCACCTCTGTTAACAGCCAAAACCCTGTGCCCCGCAATGGATTTTACAGGCTCACTGTATTCTTTGTACATTTCGTACACGCCGAGGTCGTCATCCGCTCCCTTTGATGTGAGTACGCCGTTGTTATGCACTGCATAGCGGATGAGTTTTCTGCCGTTCGGGTCGTCCGATACAAGTTCTGCAATGATGTCCTTTGCACCTTGAAGTGCACTTTCAATATCAGGCACTTCATCGGTTAGGTAGTCCTCTGCCAAAATTTCGGGAGCGGGAGTGCCTTTTTCCTGTGCGTAAATTGCATTTGCCAATGGTTCAAGTCCGAGTGCTTTTGCAACGGAAGCCCTTGTTTTTCTCTTTGGACGGAACGGACGGTAGATGTCCTCAAGTTCTGTCATTGTTTTTGCATTTTCAATAGATTTGGCTATGTCATCCGTCATTTTTTCCTGTTCGGTGATTGACGCAATGATTTTTTCTTTTTGCTCTTCAAGTGAGCGGAGATAATCGAGTCTGTCGTTAAGCTCTCTTAAAAGTTGGTCGTCAAGCGAACCCGTCGCTTCCTTTCTGTATCGTGCAATGAACGGAATTGTGTTTCCGTCATCAATAAGTTTCAAGGTGTTTTCCACCTGCCACGGCTTGAGCGAAAATTCAAGCTCTAATTGTTTTGCAATATCCATATTTACATCCTTTTTTGTGTGATATATTCAGTTTACCAAAAAAATTCGGTTGTTTCAAGAAAATTTAATGCCGAGATTTTTGGTAATATTAACTAAAAAAACAGAGAGTTTTTCTATTACCTGATTTTGATTGTGCCTTGAATATTGCCTATATTATATATTATAATTAATATGGTGTGTTAAGATTTTAACAAACGAATGAAAAACAAACTTAAGGCTGTTGAGAAAGGTTCTGAATTTCGTTTTCTTGCGAACTTTGCTGTACGATGGTACCGCTTGTGAGCAAAAAACGAAAAACGCCAAAAGTGTTGCAAACTCGATGTTTGTGACACTTTTACAATCCCTCCGTCAACACTTTGTGTTGCCACCTCCCTTTACAAGGGAGGCAGTAAACGGTTAGTTTTCTTTATAGGCGTGTTTCAGAGGCTTTATCGACAGTCTGCAAATTTTTGCGATTTGGAGGAAATTATGAGTAAAGCAATCATTGCGGTAGCAGGCAAGGGCGGAGTAGGTAAAACTTCACTGTCTGCAACTATTGTCAGATGTCTTGTAGAAAGGTATCCGGACAAAAAAATTTTGGCTATTGATGCCGACCCGGCTGTCGGTCTTTCCACGGCACTCGGTATTGATGTCAAAATGACAATCGATGACATCAGAAAAGAAATTATCGCTTCCGTTGACGAGGGCGATACAAGAAGTGCGGTTGAACTTTTGGGAGAAGCAAAGTTCAGAATTTTTGACGCACTCGTGGAAACAAACGGATTTTCGTTTATTGCAGTCGGCAGACCCGAAACTGCGGGTTGTTATTGCAAGATTAATTCGTATCTCAAGGAAGTAATTTCTATTTTGGCAGAGCAGTTTGATTATGTTGTAATCGACGGTGAGGCAGGTATTGAGCAGATTAACCGCCGTGTTATGGAAAAGGTTACTCATCTTCTTCTTATAACCGACCCGAGCAAAAAGGGCTGTCAGGTTATCAACACAATCAAGAGCGTTGCCGATGATTTGGTTATGTATGAAAAAATCGGAGCAATCGTCAACCGTATGGCAGACGAGTCGCTCAAAGATTATATCGACACAAACGGCATTGAGGTTTTGTCGTATATCGGTGATGACAAAAATCTTTCTATGTTTGACATTCAGGGCGAGAACATATTTAATCTTCCCGAGGAGTCAAATGTGGTTGTCGGAGTTAAACAAGCACTTGAAAAAATTGAGGTACTGTAATGAGAGATTTAAAACACCTTATTTATTTTGAAAATTTGCTTCAGGAAGCAAACAATGAGCTTGTACAGCAGGCTGTTAAGGACGGCAAAAAAGCTGTTGCCTACACCTGTTATCACATCCCGGAGGTTTTGCTTAATGTCGGCGATTGCTTTTCGGTCAGGCTTCGTGCTCCGAGAACAGGCTCGCTCGATATTGCAACCTACTATATGAGTTCCTATCTTTGCGGCTATTCAAAGGCACTTGTTGAAAGAGGCATTGAGGGCGGTTACAACTTTTTGTCCGCATTCATCGGTTCTGAGTCGTGCTCCGAGATGAACAGAGCATATGAGCATTTTGAGGTTCTCAATTTGGTTAACAATCCCGATTTTTTTGTAAGCATTTCGGATGTTCCGTTCAAGATTGCACCGCACACCGTTAAGCATTACAAAAATCAAATGCAAACAAAGGTGCTCGACCGACTTCACGAGGTGTACGGAGTTGATATCAGCGAGGCTTCGCTCCGCAAGGCGGTTGAGGAACACAACGAGGTTTGCCGCCTTATTACGGAAATCGGCGAGTACAGAAAAGAGGACAATCCGAGAATTACGGGCTATGAGTTTCATGTTATCAATCTTGTTACATATTGCTGCCCTAAGTATTTGATTCTTGACAAACTTCGCGAAACGGCTGAAGAACTCAAAACAAGAGAGCCTGACGAGAAAAAGAACTTTAGGGCAAAGGTTGTTGTTGTCGGCTCGGAAATGGACGATCCCGACTTTACAAAGCTGTTTGAAGAAGCCGGTGCACTTGTTGTTGCGGACAGATTTTGCTTCGGTTCGCTTCCGGGCAGAGAAGAAATTCATCTTACCGATGACGGCGATGTGCTTGAGCAAATCATTCTTCACTATATGAAAACCTGCCAATGTCCTCGCTATATGTCGCAGGATAAGGTTCAGGGCAGACGAGATTATGTTAAGTATTTGGTAGAAGAATATCATGCAGACGGCGTTGTTTACGAGCAACTTAAATTCTGTGAATATTGGGGATATGAGAGGGCACTCGCTTCTCACATCATTACAAACGAAATGGGCATTCCGTCCGTTACCGTTGACAGGCAGTACACGGCTAACGCTTCGGGACAGCTCCGTACAAGAATTCAGGCTTTTGTTGAAAGCCTTGAAATTAAGAGAATTCAAAAAGCAAAGGAGGGCAAGTAATGAGCATTTGGCGTAATAAGCCGAAAAATCTCGGCAACCTTCATCGGGACAAAACAGGTATATTAAAGCACAGAGAGTGGCGTGGAATTTCCGACACGCTGTACGACTATTACCGCTGGCTTATCACATGGAAAGATATGGCGGTTATGGTTGCAAAAGCTCCCGTTTCCACGGTTAAGGGCATTTATAATTATCGCTGGATGGCAAGCTATCTTGCCGCACCCGATTGGATAGACAGACACACCGAGGGCCTTCGAGGCACACAGCTTCGTATCACTCACCTTCATTTCAACGGTCTTGTTCGTCCTACAACGGATATGATTAATTACCTCCTTGCAAACGACAAGCATTTTCACAAGCATTCAAAAATGTCCGACAGAACGGTAAATGTTGATGAGATTTTCTCGTCCGAGATTATGGCAGGCTTCCCTAATCTTAAAGACAACCATGTTACAACCGTGCCTATCTTTCTGTCGTCAATGGTAGACCAAAACATTACTCCGCCTTACCTTGATATTACAGAAAGCTACGGCGTTCCTGCCGATGTTTGTCCGCTTCCGTCTGCCGAAGCCGGCGTTGCAATCAATGACGATTATCCTATGCTCGGTAAATGTTCAATAACATGTAATATGCCTTGCGACGGCTCGGTTATGAACTCCGCTTATATCGACAGAAGATTTAACATTCCAACCCATGTGTGTAATGTTCCGCTTCGCTACAACGGTGAAGATGTTCAGGAATACGCATTGCAGGAGGTTAAGGATGTTATCACCTTTATTGAAGAGCAGACGGGTGAAAAGTTTGATTGGAACGCTTTTTTCTCCGCAATGAAGAAGTACAATAAGCAGCTTGAATACGAAATTCAAAAGTGGGACATCAACAAAACCGATTATCCTCAAATGACCGGTGCAACATTTTGGCTTTACCGTCTTTTCTACTTCCACATCTCCGGCGGTATGGACGACAGATTTTTGAAGATAGACAAAAAAGTTAACAAGCTTATGATGAAGGGCTATGAAAAAAGAGAGATGTGCTCAAAGGAAATGCGTCACAGAGCAATCGTTTGGTCTTGCCCGGCTAACTATTACACTTCTCTTGCAAATTGGCTTGAAAACTGCTGGGGTGTAAATGTTGTAATGGATATGGAAACAATGATTTCCTACATTATGTACGACACCGAGGACAAGGACGCGGCTCTTACCACTTTTGCAAAAACTCTTCAGCGTACCACAATGCGTAAGCACACAAAGGGCGGCTATCAAAATGTTGTTGATGAACTTTGGAACATTGTTGACGAGTACAATGCCGATATGGTAATTATGTACGACCAAATTTCGTGCAAGGGTATGGACGGTCTTGTAGGTATATTTGACGACCAGGCAAGAGAAAGAGGAATTCACTTTATTTGGGTTCCGCAGGACCTTATGGACCCTCGTACCGTATCACGCCGAGATATGCGTGAAAACATCAACAAGTATATGACAACAGTTATGCACGAAGAACCGGTTGACCCTACATTGGTTGACTTTGACGATACATTGGCGTGGTAAGCAGAAAGGATAACAGATTATGAAATATTTTGGCGGATGCGATGTAGGCTCTACATATGCAAAATGCGTTATTTTGGACGAAAACGGAAAAATGGTTGCAGACGCAACCGTAAGAAGCAAGATTAATCCGGTTGCAAGTGCCGAACTTGCACTCGGTGAGGCAATCGGTAAGGTTGAGGGACTTAATTCCGCACAGGATTTAACTTATCTCATCGGTACCGGCTACGGCAGAAACAAGGTGCCGTTTGCAGATGAAAACATTTCGGAAATCAGCTGTCACGCTATGGGCGTTCATGTAACCGACCCAAGCGTAAAGGCTATTATAGATATCGGCGGTCAGGATGTTAAGGGCATTGCCATTGACTCCGACGGTACGGTTAAAAACTTTGCAATGAACGACAAGTGTGCGGCAGGTACGGGCAGATTTTTCGAGGCTATGGCAAATGCGTTTGAAATGAGCCTTCCCGAGTTCTGTCAGCTTTCGCTCAAGGCTAAAAACACTATTCCGATTACCGCACAATGCACCGTTTTTGCCGAGAGTGAGGTTATCTCTCTTGTAGGCGAGGGCAAACCTATGGACGAAATTGCCGCAGGCATTCAGCTTGCCGTTGCAAAGAGATGTTTTGTTATGGCAAAAAAGGCAGGTGCTACCGACAGCATTACTCTTACGGGCGGTTGTGCAAAGAACGAAGGGCTTAAAAAAGCTATCGAAAAGGTGCTTAAAATCAAGGTTGTCAATCTCAAAACCGACCCTCAGCTTATGGGTGCTCTCGGTGCGGCAGAATATGCAAGACAGAAAGGGATGGCATAATGATGAAATCTGCATTTATATTTGTATGTGTATTTTTGGCACTTTTTGTTGCAACATTTTCGGTGTACTATTTCAATTTGGATATGAAGCTTGTAAGGGTGATTTACGACAAACTTCAGGTTCACTATGATAATTTGGAAAAGGACAGAAAACTGTAATGGTGCTTTATGACGGCTTTATAAATAGGCTGAGCGAGCTTGTTAAAGATAAAAAAGAACTGCCCCGTTCAACAAAAGAATTGCAAAACGGCAGTAAAAATGATATTATCTTTGGCAGGGACACGGCGTTTGAATTCGGCGGAAGTCAAAAGCCCTGCGTTTCAACCCTTGCCGTGAGCAGCGATATGCACTTTTCAAACAAGGCGTATCTTGTGGGCAGGGATTTGCCGCAGATAACGGGGGATTCTCCGTTTGGCAAAATCGTGCTTGTTGAGATTGACGAGCAAACGGACGACGATACCGCATTTAACACCGTTAAGGAACTTGAGCAGGTAAAGTACAAATTTTATGTTCGTGATTTTATGACAAGAGCGTCCGCTCTTAATATGCGTGAACAGATAAGAGTCGGCAAAAATGCCGTAAAAAGCGGTGTTTCTTTTGCCGATTACGGTCAAAAGTTGATTGATACTTTTTTGCAAAACGAAAAGGTCAAAAGCGTTGAGGTCGTTTTTCTCACCGATTTTGACGGTTATAAAGAACTTAATTCCGTTGCCGAAAAAATCAAGGAAACTACCTCTGCCCTCAACCACATTCTTGACAATGTTATGTTTGACTGTTCAACCTGCAATCTAAAGCCTATTTGTGATGAAGTTGAGGGAATGAAAGAACTTCATCAAAAACATAAATGAGATTGGAGAAAAATTATGAATACAATTTTTTTCACGAGCGAAAAGGAGGAAAAGTACGCAAAAGCGTGCCTTGCCTTTGCCGAAAAACTCGGACTTATTGATGACAGCAGCCTTGACGCTCTTAAATCAAGATGCGAAAAGGAAAACGAAAAGCGTAAAACCGCTCTTGCAAACGGCGAGATTGTTTACGGCTTAAAGCAATTTACGCTTCCCGTTTATCTTGATTGGGAGCTTACACGCTTCAAGCTGGATTTTGTTTCCGAAAAAAAAGGCATTAATTACAATTACAAGCCTATTGAAAAAGCTCAGCTTAAAGATTTTTACAAATCAAACAAGGACTTGTTCACCCGTTATAACGGCGACAAGTTCAGATTTAAGGAATCGAGGGATGTAGTTTACAAGAAGATAAGAGAGGAGGAGTATGAAAATGAAGTCAACAACATATTACGCAAGCTCTCTTAACGGCAACGACAATAATGACGGACTCACACCCGAAACCGCATTTTTAACTCTTGACAAGGTCAATTCGCTTCAAATAAATCCGGGCGATAAGATTTTGCTTGAATACGGCTCGGTGTTTAACAATCAGTTTTTGCACCTCAAAAACTGCGGCAGTATCGACGGCGAGGCTATTGAAATTGCTCCTTACGGCAAGGAGGGCAGAATGCCTTTCATTAACACAAACGGTGAGGGCGTTTGGCATCAGGATTACGGCACAAAGCTTGATTTCGGCGGTCATGTTTACAAGGGTGATGTAAGTTCCTCCGTTCTTCTTTACGATGTGGAAAATATTGTTATTCATGATATAGAAATTGCAAACAAAGAGGAGTTCACAACTCCCGAGGCGTACAGCGACCCTGACAAGAGGGACAGAACAGGCGTTGCCGTTGTTGCTCAAAACAGAGGCACGCTTCATTCAATTACGCTCAAAAATCTTTTTGTTCACGATGTAAACGGCAATGTTTACAACAAGCATATGAACAACGGCGGTATTTATATGACCGCATTTAAGCCTGCAGACGAAAGCAAAACAGGCGTTGCAAGATATGACGGCGTAACCGTTGAAGGCTGTTTTGTAAAGAATGTCAGCAGATGGGGCATAGCGGTGGGTTATTCCTATCGCCACGCAGATTTTGCAGGCAAGGAACTCAGCGAGGAAACCTTTGAAAAATACGGCAACCTCAATATTTTGATTACCGGCAATTACACAAAGAATATCGGCGGTGACGCAATCACGCCTATGTATGCACTCACTCCGCTTGTTGAACATAATGTTTCGGACACTTGTGCAACCGAGATGAACGACCGTGTTTATACCAAGCCGGGCAAGAGAATGGGCAAGGTTGCGGCGGCAATTTGGCCGTGGAAGTGCAAAAATGCTTTGCTTCAATACAACGAGGGTGTAGACACAAAGCTCAATCAAGACGGTATGCCGTGGGATGCCGATTCGGGTGACGGAACTACATATAAGTACAATTATTCAAGGCTCAACGAGGGCGGCTGCATGATGTTCTGCCTCGGCGAAGCCGTGCATAATACATTTGTCAATAATGTAAGTTATGACGATTTGGGCGGAATTTTAAGTCCGTCGGGCAATCCTGACGCTTATGTTGCGGATAACGAATTCTATATGCGTAAAAGTGTTCCGCTCAAACGCAAGAGAAATCACGGCAAAATGACGCTTAAAAATAATAAAATTGAGATTATAGATTAACGAGGTACAACTATGGCACAAAACAAAGGCAGAGTAACCATTCCAACCGATATGGATGTGGTTAAGGAAACCCTTGAAATTATGGACGAATGGGGTGCAGACGCAATCCGTGACTGTGACGGCACAGAGTTCCCGCAGGAACTTAAAGACACAGGTGCAAAGATTTATGCAACCTATTACACCACAAGAAAAGATAACGAATGGGCAAAGGCAAATCCTGATGAAATTCAGCAGATGTACATTATGACTCCGTTTTACACAGCAACCGAGTCAACTCTTGAAATTCATCTTATGAATCATCTTTATCCCGATATGCTCAAGGTCAACAACCGTGATGACATCACAAGATGGTGGGAGGTTATCGACCGTACAACAGGTGAGGTTGTTGCTCCGACCGATTGGGAATATGACGAGGCAACGGGCAATGTAAAGATTAACAAGTGCACACCGTTCCACGAGTACACGGTAAGCTTCCTTGCTTACATTATGTGGGACCCGGTTCATATGTACAACGCAGTTGTCAACGAGTGGAAAGATGTTGAACCGCAGATTACCTTTGATGTTCGTCAGCCAAAGACAAGAGCACACTCGCTCGACAGACTTCGCAGATTCCTTGACACTCACGATTATGTTGATGTTGTCAGATTCACAACATTTTTCCATCAGTTCACACTTGTGTTTGATGAATTTGCAAGAGAAAAGTTTGTTGATTGGTTCGGCTATTCGGCGTCTGTAAGCCCGTATATCCTTGAACAATTCGAAAAAGAAGTCGGCTACAAGTTCCGTCCCGAGTTCATCATTGACCAGGGCTATATGAACAATACATATCGTATTCCGTCAAAGGAATTTAAGGATTTCCAAAAGTTCCAAATGCGTGAGGTTGCCAAACTTGCCAAAGAAATGGTGGATATTGTTCACGAGTACGGCAAGGAAGCAATGATGTTTATGGGCGACCACTGGATTGGTATGGAGCCGTTTATGGATGACTTTGCATCAATCGGTCTTGATGCTGTTGTGGGCAGTGTCGGCAACGGTGCAACACTTCGTCTTTTCAGCGATATTAAAAATGTAAAATATACCGAGGGCAGATTTTTGCCGTACTTCTTCCCTGATGTTTTTTGTGAGGGCGGCGACCCTATTTACGAAGCAAAGGTAAATTGGGTAACGGCAAGACGAGCAATTTTGAGAAGTCCTATCCAGCGTATCGGCTACGGCGGTTATCTCAAACTTGCACTCAAATTCCCTGAGTTTGTTGATTATATCAAGGGCGTTTGCGATGAGTTCCGCACACTTTACGATAACATTCAGGGCGTAACTCCTTATTGCGTAAAGAAAGTTGCAGTGCTTAACTGTTGGGGCAAGATGCGTTCTTGGTCAAATCATATGGTTCACCACGGTCTTTATTACAGACAGAACTATTCCTATTTCGGTGTTATCGAGGCTTTGAGCGGTGCTCCGTTTGATGTTTCGTTCATCAGCTTTGATGATATTAAAAATGACAACAACTTCCTTGACAAGTTTGATGTTGTCATCAATGTCGGCGATGCAGACACGGCACAGTCGGGCGGCGAATATTGGGCAGATGAGCAAATCATCACAGCCGTTAAGAAGTTCGTGTTCAACGGCGGCGGATTTATCGGTGTCGGCGAGCCTGCCGCTCATCATTGGCAGGGCAAGTTCTTCCAGCTCAATGATATTTTGGGCGTTGAAGAAGAAAACGGCTTCACTCTCAACACTCGCAGATACAACACCGAGGAGCACAGAGATCACTTTATCCTTGCAGACACCGAGGGCGGCAATGTCGATTTCGGCGAGGGCAAGAAAAATATCGTTGCTCTTGACGGCACAACCGTTCTTGTTCAAAATGCAACCGAGCTTCCGTTTGCCGTAAGACACGCAGAAGAAGTTCAGATGGCTGTTAAAGAATTCGGCAAGGGCAGAGGCGTTTACATCAGCGGACTTCCGTATTCGTTCGAGAACAGCCGTGTGCTTTACCGTGCGGTTTTGTGGAGTGCTTCGGCAGAGGACGAGCTTCATCGTTGGTATTCAACAAACTACAATGTTGAGGTTCACGCTTATGTTAAAAACGGCAAGTACTGTGTTGTAAACAACACTTATGAGCCTCAGGACACAACTGTTTATGTCGGTGACGGCACAAGCTTTGAACTTCACCTTGAAGCCAATGAGATAAAATGGTATCAAATTTAATCAGGCATTAAAATATCGGGGTTTTTGCGATTGGTTTTGGTCGTAAAAGCTCCGATTTTCGTTAAAAAATTCTTTTATATATCAAAATAGTAAAAATTCTTAAATAATTGTTAAAAATTTAACAATACTTATTTAAAATTTTGTGGTATAATATAGAAAAATGAAAAGAAAAAACGGAGGTTTTCACTATGGCAAACAGAATAGTACTTAACACAGTTTCATATCACGGCAAGGGTGCAATCAAGGAAATTGCTCCTATTGCTCAATCAAAGGGATGGAAGCACATTTTTGTATGTTCCGACCCTGACCTTATCAAGTTCGGCGTTACTTCAAAGGTAACAGACCTTCTTGACGAAGCAAAAATTCCATACACAGTTTATTCGGGTATCAAACCAAACCCAACAATCGAAAATGTTGTTGACGGTGTAGAAAGCTTCAAGGCTTGCGGTGCAGATTCAATCATCGCTATCGGCGGCGGTTCTTCAATGGATACAGCAAAGGCTATCGGTATCATTATTGCAAACCCTGAATTCGCAGATGTTCGTTCACTTGAGGGCGTTGCTCCTACAAAGAATCACGCTGTTCCTACAATCGCAGTTCCAACAACAGCAGGCACAGCTGCCGAGGTTACAATCAACTATGTAATCACAGATGTTCAAAAGGAAAGAAAGTTTGTTTGCGTTGACGAAAACGATATTCCTGAATATGCGGTTGTTGACCCTGATATGATGTCATCAATGCCAAAGGGTCTTACAGCTTCAACAGGTATGGATGCACTCACACACGCTATCGAGGGCTACACAACAAAGGGCGCTTGGGAAATGTCTGATATGTTCCACCTTGAGGCAATCAAACTTATCGCAAAGCATCTCCGTGGTGCAGTTGAAAACAAGCCTGAGGACAGAGAGGGCATGGCACTTGCACAGTATATCGCAGGTATGGGCTTCTCAAATGTAGGTCTTGGCATTGCTCACTCAATCGCTCACACACTCGGTGCTCACTATGACACACCTCACGGTGTTGCTTGTGCTATGATGCTTCCTATCGTTATGGAATACAACGAGGACTTCACAGGCGAAAAGTACAGAGAAATTGCTCGTGCTATGGGTGTTGAAGGCGTTGACGAAATGTCACAGGAAGAATACAGAAAGGCTGCCGTTGACGCAGTTAAAAAGCTTTCTGCCGATGTAGGTATTCCGGCTGTTAATGAAAAGGTAAGAGAAGAAGACCTTGACACATTGGCTGCAGACGCTTACGCAGACGCTTGCCGTCCGGGTAACCCAAGAGATACAAACGAAGCAGAGCTTAAAGAGCTTTACAAAAAGATTATGGCATAAGCCGTAATTTGAACATTGCATAATTAAAGCGACTTGGATTTGATTTTCCAAGTCGCTTTTTATATTGCTTTATGTTGTTAAATATGATACTATAAAATTGCATTAAATATTGGAGAAATTGTTTTATGGAATTGTTATTTGCAGTTTTCTTTTTGCTGTTTTTGTACAAAATTAAATTCGGAGTCAGCGATGAATTTATGTCTAAGGATTATACAACTTCTCTTCGAGGAGTTTGTGCCTTGGCAATTATGTTGTGTCATATCAGAATAACAAATTTTGCTCCGCTGAATGTTTTTAATTATTTAGGCAATCCCATTGTCGGCATATTCTTTTTCTTATCCGGCTATGGTATGCTGACAAGAATAAAGCAAATCGGCATTGATAACTATATGAACGGATTTATATTAAAACGTTGTGTACCGCTGTTTGTTGAATATATTTTTGTGTGGATTTTCAATTTCGTTTGTATGTTTTTAGTATCGGGAAATTTTAATTTCCTTAAAGAAATAATTACTCCTCATTCATGGTTTATTATCATGATTGAAGTGCTGTATATTGTGTTTTACATTGGATATAAATTGTTTAAAGATAATTTGAAGGGATTAATTATATTTGTAACAATTTTTGAATTGGCTCTAATAATAGCTTTATCGGCATTCGGAGTAGATGAGTTTTGGTATTTAAGCTTGCTATGCTTCAGCGGCGGTATGATTTACAGTGTTGTTAATTTGAACGAAAAAAAGACTTTACCGTTAATATTTGGCTTTGGTGCACTTGCCGTTGTTGCAACCGGTGCAGAATATGTTTTGAGTGACAAACCAAAGATTATAGTGCTTTGGGCATTAATTTATAATGTTTCGGTTTTATCTTTGGCAATAGTTGCATTATCGGTCGGAAGATATGTTCGGTTTAAAAACCCCGTGTTTGAATTGTGCGGAAAGATGTCACTTGAAATATATTTGTTGCACGGTGTATTTCAGTTTGTATTTAAAGAAATCAAACCGATATATAATAACAGCTTGCTATACGGCTTAATGATAATTCTGTGCACTCTGCTTATGTCCTACGGATTAATGAAACTAAAAACACTTAAATTAAAAAAGCAGGTATAAAATATAAGAACTGTGATATGAATTAAATTCATTTATCACAGTTCTTTTTGTTATGCTTTTCGCTTCTTTGACCCTACGATGAACGGGATGTATTTGTTTACAAGTGTGCAAATCGGTGCAAGTACAATCAAAGTAAACAGCGTTACAGCCGAATAAATCAGTATGCCTTTGTGCGTGTTACCAAGGAGTTTTGCATCAAATTTAGGGGACACAAAGGTGCTCAGCAAGAACATTATCAGCTTGCAAGCCGGAATGTGAAATGCGTAGTAAAAAATAGTGTTTTGACCGAATTTAACCACAAATTTCGGGAATTTCATAAAGCTGAAGAATATGAAAAATGCAAGCACGCCGCTGTACACAACCAGCATATCGTAAAAATATGAGCAGTAGAGCGATGAAAAAAGGTTTATGTAGTTGAACTTGCCCGTGTGGTATTTGTACAGGGCAGGCAGTGCAAGAAAAACTATCATGGAAATTGTTGCGATTATAATAAGGTAGTTCTTTTTTACAAGAGCAAGAAAAGATTTTAGGTAGTAACCGAAAACGCATATCGGATATGCCACAAAAACGGCGTTTACCGCCATAAATATATGCTTGCCGGTGATGCAGAAGTAGCCTAAAACAAGCGAAATCACGGCACTTATTATCACTGTTGCATCGTTGTTTTTTGTAATTTTAAAGATTATGAACATCAAAAAGTTGCACAGAAACAATGTAGGGAAAAACCACATTATTTTGCCCATACATATCAAATCGAGCGAGTATTTTATCCATTCGGTGAATGTGCCTTGGTATGTGAATAAATCGAATATGCACAATATTACCGACAGGCAAAGGTAGGGCACAAGTATTCGCTTTGAGCGGGTAATCAAAAATTCTTTAACGCTCATTTGCTTTTTCGGATTAAACACAAATCCCGAAGCCGCAAAAAACAGCGGCAGCTTCAAAAAACTTGTGTACATTACAAATGTTGTAAACCCGTTCAGCCCCAAATGAACAAAAATTACAAATGCCATCGCAACGGCTTTGATTGCGTCGAGCCAGTCATACCGCGGCTTTTGCAAAGGCGTGCTGTTTTCTCCCATAATTCAACCTCTTATAATTAATATGTATGATTATAGCATATTATATAAATTTGTTCAATATGGCAAAAAGTTAGGCTTCATTCCGAACATTTTTGCTGTTTGCAGCTTTTTGTTCATCGAATTACATGTTTTCTACTTTAACATTATTATAAAGCTCCTATTAGAATAATGTGTTTATTCAAAGGAGTACGATTTTAGGATACATGGCCTTGTTATAATTAAACTATAATAAATATAGTAAACAATTTTGTCACAATAGTACGAAAAACAGGACTTAATCTGTCTAAGTATTGTAATCCTAAAAAAATAATGTTATTATCAAGGTACAGAAACACAAACAATCTTTTTATGCTGATGAGGAGATTTTGATATGAGCATATTTGATATTGATTGGAACAACGACGGAAATATTGACTACAAGGACACTGTTATTGATTCTTTGATTCTTGACGGCTTGGAAGAGGATGACGAAAGAGAAAGCTCATTCTTGGATGACGACGATGATGACGATGACGATTATTAATCATAATTCATAAAAAAGTAAATTGCTAAAATATATAAAAACTGCTTACTCATTGAGTAGGCAGTTTTTGCATAGAACTGTACTGATTCTAATATATGAACTCATTCATATAAGTTATCCATATCTCTAAAATCATTAATTTTATCTAACCAATACATACCAAGCACTCGTGGCCATTTGTTTGTATTGTAGATAGTTGTTGCGTTTATATTACCCATATGGCAATGAAAGTGTCTAAATTGACCTAAAATTAACGATAATCTGTTATACTCACATCCTTCGGGTTTTTCATATAAATCCTCATCACTTAACGAATTTAAATATTCCATTATTTTTTCTTTGATTGTTTCAAAATAATCAATTAATAATTCTCGTGATAATACCTTTTGATTATCAAAATCATCAAGACTATTCAATTTCGGTTCATGAAAATCCGGTTCATTATATATTTCGGGATTAATGTACCATTGATCC